>PCAM01000005.1 GCA_002730555.1 Chloroflexota bacterium | reverse complement strand
CGCCGATCGGTTCCGGGTAGCCGAACTTCCCCGCCGGGAGGTTCCACCTCAGAAATTCGGCGACATCTTCGGGGGTATTGGAGTTCCTGAATCGCTCCCAACCACCGCCCGGAAACTCGATCGACCCCGGGGCGATGCTGTTGACGCAAATCCCGTCCGGCGCAAGTTGCATGGCGAGGTGCTTGGTGACGGCGATCAGGCTCGCTTTGGACGCCATGTAAGGTGCACTGCCGCCGTACTCGCGCCCCCAGATGGACGCTATGTTGACGATCCGGCCCCATTTGCGGTCACGCATCCCGGGTGACGCAAGTTGCATCAACCGGAGCGCCGCCCACAGGTTGACCTCGAACACCGCCCGGAAATCCTCGTCCGACGTGGCGAGCACGCTGGATGTGCCAAGGCTCCCACCGACGTTGTTAATAAGAATATCGATCGACCCAAGGGCCGACTCCGCCTCTGCGAAAACGTTGGCAGCCGACTCGGGGAGCGACATGTCGGCATTGATAGCAGCCACCCTGACGCCGAAATCCTGAAGCTCGGCGGCCGTCTGCTCCAGCCGCTCCTGCCCGCGGGCGCAGATCGCCACGTTTACGCCTTCCCGTGCGAGCGAAAGGGTAGATTGCCGTCCCAGACCGCGGCTTCCGCCGGTGATGAGTGCGTTTTTGCCGTTTATGCCAAGATCCAAAACTGTTTCCCCCATATTTCGGCGAGTTGAAATCGAAGCGGTCACCCGTTAACAGGTAGGTAGTTGCGTGGTTTGACCGCTCGCCTCTAGCGGATTATCCGGATTGTACCGACCACCCCCCGGGTGGACATGATCGTAGCTGTTAAGAGGCCGTTGGGAGGCGCTCAATCGGAGCGTCATCAAGAAAGAGCACGAGCAGGCCGACCCGCCCTCCCCTGTGTCCCGGGAATTAAACTTGAAAATATGGCTTTTCCACGGTCTCCCGTACCTTGACTGTCTGAAAAGCCGTGGTGTATCGTGATCCCGTTCGCGAACTACGCGCGTCCGGACTATAAACGTCTTTAGAGAACACTCGAATCAACGATAACGAGAGTGTCGCTTTTCAACTCTCGGGGCCATCGCAAGCACGGTGCTTGGTTACAGGCTCAATATGTTGCCGATCGCAGGAGGTAGCCGATGCTGGGATCCGTTGGATCCATAGTCCCGAAGCGCTGGATACTGGGTATCTTCGCTCTGGGACTGATTGCCGTCATGGTCGCGACATCGGCCAGTCCGTGGGCCGGAGCGGCGACACTGCCGACATCGGTAACCGCAACGGCTGTGACCTCAACAAGCATCCAGGTCGACTGGACTGCAGCGGAAAGCGGTAGCACCGTCCCGGAGTCGTACGGCGGCTCGCTCACGGGCCTCGTTGACGCCTACACGGTTGATTGTGTTGGAACACCCGGCACCGTGAGCGTCACCGTAGCAGGAATTAGCACGGCCACGGCAACAGTCACCGGCCTGACCGCAAACACTGCGTACGTTTGCAGCGTTTTCACATCTTCAACCGGCACCGTCCCGGCTTCCGGAGTGGCGGCATCATCTGTAACGACCCCGGCGAGTGCTGCGGCAACGTTGGGCTCGGCTTTCGTCAACCTGCCGACCGCTAATGTGCAGGTGGGCGGTACGTTGAACTTGGGCGTTGTGGCCAAAGGAGCAGACAGTGGCTCGACGGTCATCACGACCGGCGTCACCGTGGTGTGGAGTTCAACTGCAAACGGTTCCGTTAGTCCCACGACCGGGACGTCGACCACCTACACGGCTTCTTCCGCCGGCAGCGCGACTGTCACGGCCACCCTGACGCAGACTGCGACCGGTATTGTGAAGACGGACACGGTGGCCGTTACGAACTTCGCAGTGCCAGCAGATCCGGCTCCTGAGCCGTCTGTCGATCCGCCGGCGTCAGAGATACCAGACCTCCCCGATATCAGTGACGCTGAGGCAGGCACCGCAGCAGCGACCGTGCTCAAGCCTTCGTCAGGAGCGATTTCGCTGGCTGTAACGGGAGCCGCCGCCACAAGCGAAACCGCGTCGGTCGGCTTCCCGGCCGGTTCGATTTCCAACTCGATAGCTGCGGCCGTCCGTGTTGACATTACCCCGGTCACATCAGCAGTCACAGCTCTGCCGNCCGACACGGTTTCGATNAGCGACTCCGTGCTTACGGTTGAGTTGACGGATAAGTCAGGTGCTCCACTTANAATCGATCAGTTGGTCTCCGCTGCGACCGTAACGATGACNGTGCCGCTTGCGAAGGTTCAATCTTCCGGCGCGGACATCCAGGGTGTCTCGTTGTACAAAGCAGCGTCGATCACCGCACCGGAATGGGTGAAGGTCAATACCAGGTTCTCGATTGTTGGTGGCGATGTCGTGTTTGCGGGTGATGTGATGAACTTCTCGGTGTTCCGGCTGGGGTTCGAGATCCGCGACGGCGGAACCGCTCCCGCCGCAGCTGTAGCTGTACTCCCATCAGCGGGTGACGTCGCACCGACGACGACACAGGCACTCCTCATCACGGGGTTTGGTCTGCTGTTGATCGTGGGCGCTGGCGTCTACGTTCGACGCCAGCGAAGGGCGACGGAAGTCGACTAATCGTTGGACGCAGAGCGTCGACAGATAGAATCTCGAAAAGGGGGCGCGGTTTATCTGCGCCCCTTTTTCATTGGTGGTCAGATCTTTATAAGCAACGAATGTACTGTGCATCCACCGTCATGGATGGAATGACGCCAGTGCCACGGACAAATTGATGAAGTCCGACCCAGCGCCACAGCCCGGACTCTGGTCCGGTTTGATCTACCGACACCGTGTCGCCCTTATAGCGCTCGGCGTGGCGGTGATGGCCTTCACACTTTACGCCTTCACGCTGGCCCCGGGCCTGACCTGGCGCAACTCGGCATCGGACGGAGGCGATCTCCTCACGGCGGCCTTCACGTGGGGGATTCCGCACCCGACCGGATATCCAACATACCTGATCTTGTTACGCGGGTTCTCGACTGTCATCCCGGCCGGCAGTGAGGCGTTTCACGGGAATCTCTTTTCAGCGCTCACGGCGGCGACCGCCATGGGCCTGCTGTTCATGGCAACCGTCACGGTTCTGCGCAGGCTGAATCCTTCCGAGCACCCCGGGCGATTCGCCGATCGGGACATCCTGATCGCCGCCGGGTTGTCGAGTCTTTCTATGGCGGCGTCGCGAGAGCTCTGGTCGCAGGCCACCGTCACCGAGGTGTACGCGCTGAACGCGTTGTTCGTCTCGGCGGTTTTTCTCGCCGCCCTGGGATTACGCGACCGACAGGATGGGATTCCCAACAACAAAGGCGTAGGCTGGCGCTACGGACTGGCAGTGGGATTATTGTCCGGGGTTGCCCTGGGCAACCATCTGACCATCGCGGCGCTGATATTCCCGTTGTTCGGTTGGGGCTTGCTTGGCGGAGGTGTTCGCGCCCTCCGGCTGACACACATTGCGCCGATGGCGCTGGGGCTCCTCCTGGGCCTCGGTGTGTACCTGTACGCCCCGCTGGCGTCGTCACAGGGGCCGGCGCTCAACTGGGGGCACCCGGACAGCGCTCAGGGCTTCTGGTGGATGGTGAGCGGAACCGTGTACCAGGGTTACGCCTTCGGCGTGGGGGGGCGGGAGCTGTGGGACCGGCTGGTGACGTCCACTGATCTGGTTTTCGCCCAGTTCGCTTTCATAGGCGTACTGCTGGGTATCGCCGGCCTGACCTTCATATGGGGGCGCCTGCGAAATCTGGCACTGGCGCACCTGTTCGCCGTAGTCCTAATGGTCCTGTACGCCCTGACCTACCGCACGGTGGACTCTTTCATCTACCTGATCCCGGTTTTCATGTTGTTTTCCACATGGATCGGGGCGGGGATGGCCCGGCTTCTCTCCAGTACGGACGAGATACGTCAAATTGCGCCCTTCCTGCGGTCATACACCCATCGCGTGATCGCGGGCGCAATTATCATCATCGCCGTCGTGGCGGTGCCCGTTTTCTCGATCGCCACAAACTACGATCGACTTGATCTGAGCGACGACCACGAGGCTTCCGATTACGCCGTTTCGGCGTTTGAAACGATGGATTCGGGTTCGATAGTGTTCACCCGGACCGAGCGGACCGTGTTCAGCCTCTGGTACCAGTCTTATGTGGCTGAGGCCGAGCAGGCGGTAATGCCGGTGTCGGTTCCTCACCTGGCTTTCGACTGGTACTGGGAAGATCTCGCTGATCAGTTCCCGGACAGGATGCCGGAGACGCGCCCCGCTGGCCTTCAGGACCGCGCCCGGGCGATCGTCGATCACAACCTGGGCATCAATCCCCTTTACGAGGCCGACACCAGAAGTACCACCTTCCCAGAGTTGGGGCTCGTAGAGGACGGGGTGCTCATGAGGATCGAGCCCCGTTAAGCCCGACCGGGACGTGTCAGTCGGCCAGGCTCGCCAGCAGGTTCTTCGCCCTGACGACGGTCGGCCGATCGATCATCTTTCCGTCTAGAGATGTTGCGCCGCTGCCCCGTTCCTCTGCTTCATCGGATGCGGCGACGATCCGTCCGGCGTTCGTTATCTCTTCTTCGCTGGGCGTGAATCCGGCGTTGATAATCTCAAGCTGCGCCGGATGGATCGCACATTTACCATTAAACCCCATCGAGCGCGCGACCGCGGTTTCCCTGGCCAACCCCTCCGGGTCCCTGAAAGCGACGTATGGTGTGTCCAACGCACCCACACCGGCAGAAACCGAAGCGGCGATGATTTCGCCGCGTGCGTGCGCCACGGACGGTCCGTTCGGATCGTCCGAAGATGTGGAAGACGCCCATCCGCCCAGGTCTTTGGCGATGCCGACATCGGCGGAGAAATCCTCTGCGCCAAAACACACGGCTGCGATACGCGGGGAAGCGCCACAGACCTCGCAGGCCCGCGCTATGGCGCGCGCCGTTTCGATCCACGGGTAGATGGAGATGCGCCCCGGCCGGAGGTCGTTACGGCGCTCTGACGCCGTGATAATCGCGTCTATGCGGCGCACGTCGCCCGCGCTACGCACTTTACCGACGGACACGCCGACGATCAGCGGCCCGATCACCGCCTCAAGGTCTTCCTCAAATAGCCCGGTATCCAGGGAGTTCAGCCGCGGGACAATGGGGACCCCCGCACTCCCAAGCTTTTCCAGATTGGCAGCGATATCGCGTCGCGCCGCCCGCTTCTCCCCCCAAGGAACTGCGTCTTCCATATCGGGGAAGATCACGCCGGCGGGCGCGCCCGCTGCCTTTTCAAACATGTCAGGTCTGTTTCCAGGCACGAACAGGACGCTTCTTGGAACTAAACGCATGAATTCGAGTACTCCGGGTCGGTTGTCGGTTTTCGATTGACGTAAATCTGGAACCACAGTTGCGGACGGGATGGTGATAATGGTTCCCCTGCCCGGCAAACGCGCCCCGGCAACGTCCGGGATGCCCGGCGCACAAGTGAACCACAATCGCCGTATCTAAAGGCGAAGGCGCCCATCGAGTCCATCACATGTCACACCGTATTGAAATAATCGCCATCACAGGCCTCCCGGAAGTCCGGGAGGGCGATGATCTGGCGGCCATGGTTTATCACGCCATCGGAGAACTGGAATCCCCGCTGGAGGCGGGAGACGTGATTGTGGTGGCGCAAAAAATAGTGTCCAAGGCTGAAGGCGCGGTCGTGGATCTGGGCTCAATCTCTCCATCACAACGGGCGAGGGATCTGGCGGAGACGGTAAAGAAGGATCCCCGGCTTGTCGAGGTGATACTGCAACAGTCCGCCCGGATCATCCGTGCGTCGCCAGGTGTGCTGATCACCGAAACCTTACATGGCCTGGTGTGCGCCAACGCTGGGGTCGATAGCTCAAACTCGGCGCAGGACGATCAGGTGATCATCCTGCCGCAGGATCCTGACAGGTCGGCACGTGGGATACGGTCCGCGTTTGAATCAAGCGCACGGCTCCCCCTGGGGGTCATCGTTTCCGACTCGTTCGGACGGCCCTGGCGGGAGGGCAGCACCAACGTCTCCATCGGCATCTCCGGTTTCGAGCCGTTGGAAGACGCGCGCGGCCGAGGTGACGATCACGGCCGGGTGTTGCGTGCCACCGTCGTGGCCATAGCGGACGAAATCGCTTCCGCCGCTCAGCTGGTGATGGGGGAGTTCGGCGGCGTCCCGGCTGCGATAGTTCGCGGTGCGCTAATCACCGTCTCTGAATCAGCTGGCGCAGGCGCGCTTCAACGCAGTCGCGAAACCGATCTGTTCCGTTAGGTGGCGCCGGGTTTTCCGGGCTTTACTTGGAGTCTTTACCGGATGCCGGGGTCTTGGCGGCGGCGGTCTTAGCGGCGGCGGCTTTGGCCGCGCTCGCCTTCGCTGCGCCCGCTTTGCCGGAGCGTGCCGTCCAGGACGGGGTGTACTCGTATGAGTTGCGGAACTCACGTTTCATGCCGCAGATAGTGCAGGAACCGTCGCTCGTTGGGCCGTTCGGCGGCTCGATAAGCCAGGCGTGCTTGCAATCGGACTCCGGCTCTTCGACGACCTGATCGACGACTTCAACAACCTCGACGACGGCGGATTTGGCTTTCGCCGTCTTGGCTGTGGTCCTGGATCTGGCCGTCGATTTGGCAGCGGCTTTCGCCTTTGGAGCGGTTTTGGCGGAGGCTGTTGTGGACTTCTTCTTCGCCAAAAGGCGTTCCTCCCGTCTGATTTCCCCGCCATGGTCGGGTGGGGTTGCGGTCCCGGTGTTCGTTCGGGACGTGCAAGTTACGAAAAAAGGACCCCACCGTCTAGTGCACATGGACGACCGGGCAGCCTCCCATTCTAACAGGTTTCACGATTGAGTAAGCCCCAACCAACACCACGCCTACAACCTGATTGCGGGGTCCGTCCAGGACCCCGGTTGTGGCACGGTGCGTGTTACGATTGAATAGCTTAATACGCTATTTGCTGCCATTATCTCTTTGATGACGAATTTGACGGATGCCTGCGGGGTTGCAGGAGGCGCCGTTAGATCAGATCGGCACAAAATATATGCCTTCCCGTTCCACCAGGGACACGATCATCCAGATCATCCAGAACCGCGAGTCGGAAACGGTGATCGGACTCGCCGGAGAGCTCGGTCTGGCGCCCGCGACTATTCGGCGCCACCTGGACATCCTCCAGCGCGACGGCATGGTGGCCTTCACCGAGGTCCGGCGCGGCACGGGAAGGCCGGAGTTCTCGTTCTCCCTGACCGAGCGTGGACACGAGACCCTTCCGAAGCACTACAGCGACATGCTTGGACAACTCATCTCGAAGCTGATTTCACTCGAGTCCAATTCTCTTGAAGGGCAGTCCGGCGAGCAGATACTCGAAGGCATGTTCCTGGAGATGGCCCGGGAATTTGTTGATAAGAGCGGCGACAACGACGGGATCACCAGATTGGCGGAGCTCCTGCGTGAGCAGGACTTCTCCCCCGAGATAAACCGCGAGGACGGCAAAGTGACGCTAAGTCTTATGAACTGCCCGTTCCGTTCCGTGGCGATGCAAAATCCGGTGTTGTGCTCTTACGATGTCGCCGTAATTACCGCCGTCGCCTCGGCCCCGGTTAAACGAGTCGCATGCCTGACGGATGGCGATCCCATCTGCAGATACGTGATCGGCAGAGGTTCCGGGAAAGACAACGTCACGAGCTAGGTGATCGGCGCCGTCCCGTCGAGGTGTGCGGTCTGGTTCAAGCTCATCAGTGTGGCCGGGCCGTTGCCCGCGCCCACGACGCTCAGGCTGCAGTTTGAGAAGTGGAACCGCCCGAGTGCTGTTTCAGGCAATTCGAGCAGCACGACCATCAGACATTTGAGCGACCCGCCGTGCGCCACGATGGCGATGTCCCCGTCCGCCTCAAGTACGCCGGATTCCTGAACAAAGCACCGCGCTCTTGCCAGCACGTCTCTCATCGACTCGCCGCCCGGCGGGCGAAAGCCGGAGTCTCCAGACGTGAACTGGCTGATCTGCTCCGGGTCGGAATGTTTGATCTCCTCCCAGCGCTTCCCTTCCCAGTCTCCAAAGTTGACCTCCCGGATGGTCTGCGCCAGCTGGACCGGCGCCCCGAGCCCTTCGGCGGTCTTCGTACACCTCGACAGGTCGCTGGACCATGTCGTCTGGAGGTCGAAATGATCCCGAACGTGACGGCCAACCTTCTCGGCCTGCGCCAGCCCGCGTTCGTTTAGCGGCTGATCGTTCTGGCCCTGTGCACGACCCAGCACGTTCCAGTCTGTTTCGCCGTGTCGGATGAGGATCAAATCCGGCATAAAATAGTTCGGATAACGGACACCGCCCGAAACCCTGCCTGACGCCTTTCTTTAACTGTTCTGATATCGGTCGAAACCAATCCAGAATCGGGTTCTGAGCGTAAGCCACTTGAGCAAGTAGCGATACCGAATCGCCACCGGTGACCCGATAATCCTGAAAGACTCACGGGGTTTTGTCCAATGGCCGGAACGGCACTATAGCGTTAAGTCTCGCCTTGTACGAAAATAGGACGATTGATCCAGCCGAAAACTGAGCAGAGCAGCCTCTACGAGGGCCATACTTGGCAACTGGCAGCGACATCATAGAGGCCCGAAACGTCTTCAAGACCTATCGCTCTCGCAGCGTGGTCGTCGAGGCGTTAAAGGGCGTCAGTCTATCGGTGGGCAGCGGCGAGATGGTCGCCATCATGGGACCCAGCGGTTCCGGCAAGACCACGCTGTTGAACTGCGTTTCCGGACTGGACGTGGTGGACGCCGGCGAGATCATCATCGATAACCAGCCGCTGCAGGGGATGTCCGACGACGCGCTAAGCGAGTACCGGGCCAGGTCCATGGGGTTCGTTTTCCAGGCGTTCAACCTTCTGCCGGTGCTCTCTGCTCGTGAAAACGTTGAACTTCCGCTTGTGCTCGCCGGAGTCAAGGCGGGGCTGGCGCGTGAGAAAGCGATGGAAAAGCTGGAGCAGGTGGGGTTGGCCGACTGGGCCGACCACAACCCGAACGAGCTGTCCGGCGGCCAGATCCAGCGGGTCGCTATCGCACGGGCGCTGGCGAACGATCCGGCGATCGTCTGGGCGGACGAGCCGACCGGGAACCTGGACTCCGAGAACACCGCCCAGATCATGGACCTGCTCTGTGAGCTGAACGAGGCGCACGGCCAGACTTTCGTGTTTGTGACCCACCAGGCGGATGAAGTCGGCAGCCGAACCCATCGCACTATCAACATGCGTGACGGACTGATCGAGGATCGGGCGCCCCTGACCGTTTCAGGAGCCTAGCTCTTTGGATTCCCTGTTCGGTCTGCCGATGGTGTGGCTCGCCTCGAGCCTTGCGGGAATCCTGGCGGTGGCGAGCCTGGCGATCATCGTGATGGCGATGCGCAACCGCATCTTGATGAAACTCGCCCTCCGTAACATCCCGAGACGGCCCGCTCAAACGGTGCTGATCGTGATCGGGTTGATGCTGTCCACAACCATCATTTCCGCCTCGCTGGCCATCGGGGATACCGTCACCGGATCGATACGCTCCGTCGTCCTGGACGCCCTTGGCCACACGGACCTCCGCCTCAGGACGCCGATCGCCGGTGGCGACGCTGAGAGCGCGATCTTCGCCGACGACCCGGACGGCACCGCATTTTTCGTGGACAGGTATCTGGACCCTGAGACGCTGACCCTGGTGATCCAGGTCGTCGACGCCGATGCTCGGATCGACGGGGTGATGCCGCAGATCCGCGAAGTTTTGCCCGTCCTGAACGCCGCCACCCAGCTGACCGAGTCACGGATGACGGTCGTCGGGTTTGATACGTCCCGCCAGGACGGGTTTGGAGATATCCGGAGCGTCGATGGGGAGGCGCTGCGCCTCGACCAACTGGGCGACGACGAGGCACTGATAAATGAGGCGGCTGCGGGGGAGCTTGAAGCGGCCGCGGGCCACGGGATCGTGATCGTAACCCCGAGCGGCCGACATTCTCTCACCGTGCGAGGGGTCGTGCGCGACAGCGGGCTTGCCGCCAACGATCACCGGACGATTATTTCGTTAACCGTTATGCAACGGATCATGGAGAGGGATGGCCAGGTCAACCGGATCGATCTGTCGGCAAACGGCGGCATCACCGGCGGTGTGGATACCGCAGAAGACGTGGCGGACACGCTGCGCATCCAGTTCACGGACCCGGTCGTGGCGCAACAGCTTTTCGACGTGTTGCGCTCCCCCGACGTTATCGAGATCCTCACCGCATACGCAGATGGCGGTGGGAACGGCCTGCTGACTTCGGGAGGCGAGGCCGATCTACGTGACTTGATAGGAGAGTTGACGCCCGGCGACACGGCCACGGCCCGCCAGGCCTCCCTGGTCGGCGCGCTGATGCTCCCGTTGTCCGACGAGGACGCCTCCGCACATCTGGCGGCGGCGATCGGCGACAAGTTCGCGACCGCGGCAACGTCTTTGCAGGGGACCGGCGCTGATGCCGGAGTGGCCAGCCCGGAAGATATTCTTGGCGCTGTTGCTGGATCCCGTGACGGCCTCGCAACGGCGGAGGTTCTCATAGATTCGCTCGTGGACCTCGGGGCCGGCGACGATATCAGCGCCTATGTCGAGGCGAACGGGGCCGACATCCCAGCCGTCACCTCCGCCCTGCTCGTGGCTGCTGCGGACACGCTTTCGCCGCAGGGATCGTTCACCCCAACGGCCGAGGTAACGGTAACGGACGTGTTCCGATCCAAAGCTGCGAACTCGGCGCTTGCTGCACACATCCTCGCGGCGCTTGAGGGCGGTTCGGATGACGTTCCCGGGCGGCGTGATCTCGCCGTGGTGGTAACGCCCCTTTTCTCCGGGCTCCAGATCCTCACGGTGGACGAGTTGAAGAAGGACAGCCTTGCCCTTGCGGAGTCCGTCGGCAACATCTTCCTGACCTTCTTCACCATCTTCGGGTCGTTCTCGATCATAGTGGGTTTACTTCTGATCTTCCTTGTCTTCGTGATGCTGGCGGCGGCGCGGTCGACCGAGATGGGGATAGCGCGCGCCGTCGGCACAAAACGGCGTCACCTGGTCCAGATGTTCACGTACGAGGGTTACGCCTACGCGTTCGGCGCGGCATTAATCGGGACTATCCTCGGAATCCTGGCCAGCCTGGTGCTCGTGCGGTTGCTTTCCGGGGCTATAGCTGAGGAAGAAAACTCGGCGTTTGCGTTCAAACACAGCTTCACGCTGACATCGGTGGTGGCCGCGTTCTCCGCCGGCATGCTGCTGACGCTGGCGACAGTGGCGATCTCCGCATACCGGGTTAGCCGGCTCAACATCGTGGTGGCCATCCGGGGTCTCCCGGAGGAGTTCGTCCCCTCCGATACGCCGCCACTCAAGACCCGGCTGCTACGGGTTGGACAGGCGCTGTTCGGACCTCTCTACCAGCTTTACAGGGTTATCACCGCGCGTCGTCGCCGTGAGGGCGCGATTCTTCCGCTGGTACTGCTCGTATTACATCTCCTTGTCCTGCCATGGTTCATCCTTCTCGTGATCGCGGTCTTCAAGATATTCCAGCCCTATCTCGCCATCGGCTGGCCGCTGGTGGTCGTCGGCGTTGTTCTTGCGGCGCTTGGCTTGCTGACCGATCTCGCCGCGTTCTGGACGCTCGGAGTCAGCCTGGTACTGGTCGGGATCGGCCTCTTTATTCGTCGGACACTCCGGAGCGGTGGCCTCCGCGAATCGGCAGCAGATCGAGCGTCTTACACGTTCATAGGCGCGACCGTCCTCGTGTTCTGGGCGCTGCCATTCGACACGTTCAACTGGCTCGTTGGGGATCTGAACGGCAGTATCGAGATGTTCATCCTCTCCGGAACGTGGATGGTTTCATCCGCCGTCTGGCTCGTGATGTACAACGCCGATCTGCTCACGCGGGGGTTGTTGGCCATCTTTGGCAATTCGCCTCACATCAAGGCGATCCTCAAGCCGGCGATCGCCTACCCGATGATGGCCAAGTTCCGGACCGGTCTGACCGTCGCCATGTTCTCGCTGGTGATCTTCACGATGATGGTGTTCGCCATCCTCAACGCCATCGGAAGCGATCTTGATGAAACGCCTGACCGCGTGACCGGCGGGTTTGATATCCGGGCCGAGACGGACATCGATCTGCCCGTGACGGAAATCAAGGCGGCCATCGAGCGAGCGCTCAATCTGAACGCGGCGGACTTTGACGTGATCGCAGCGCATACGGACATTCCGGCAGAGGCGCGCCAGTCAGGCGCGATGGAGCAGAGATTTCTGGAGTTGAGTGTTCGCGGAGCTGAGTCGCAATATCTGCGAGAGACGCTGCTAAACATCACGCATTTTGACCCGTCGCACCTTCCGCCTGACACGCCGCTTGACGATCCGATAGCGGTGTCACGGGCGGTCTGGACCGCTCTGGCGGGTGATCCATCGCTGGCGGTGGTGAGCGGTGACATTTTGCAGATGGATGGCGGCCCATTCCGGTTCGGCGGAGTGGGGTTCTCGGTGGAGACGTGGTCACAGGACGAAGACGGCACCGTTGTGGCCTTCGATGTGCAGCTACGTCAGGCGCGTGGTCGCGGAACGGTGACCTCACGGACCGTTATCGGCGCAATAGACCTGTTCGCTGAAACCTTTGAGTCGGATACCGGCGCGGCCGCAAACCTTGTCACGCGCGATGACATCTTCACTGATATCTCCGGGGATACGTTGCCGTTCACGACCTTTAGGATTCGCCTGAACGAGGGCGCGGATCCAGGGCGAGTTGCGGCGGCGATGGAGACGGCGTTCCTGGACAACAGCATGGAAGCGACAGACACGCTGGCCGAGATCAAGCTCGGCATCTCACAGAACAACGCCTTCAGCCGCCTGTTCCAGGGCTTCATGGGCCTCGGGTTGGTGGTCGGCGTGGCATCGCTTGGCGTCGTGTCTTTCCGGGCCGTGGTGGAGCGCCGGCATGCGATCGGTATGATGCGCGCCATCGGCTACAAGAGCCGTATGATTCAGATCCAGTTCCTGCTTGAATCTATATTTGTCACCAGCCTTGGTTCGGCGCTTGGCGTCGGACTCGGCTCGCTGATCAGTTGGAACATCATCGACGAAATCGGGGACAACCTGGACGGCATCTCGTTCGACATCCCGTGGCTGACAGTGATGACGATCGTCGGGATAGCGCTGGCGGCGTCGCTGCTTGCGACCTACATTCCCGCCCGGCAGGCCGCACGGATCACGCCGTCAGAGGCGCTCAGGTTCGAATAGCCTCGAAGCGGCGGCGGCCATCCCCGTCATCCCGAGCGTCGCCGAGGAACTTTCACCGGCAGATGTTCCAGCGGGTAGGCGCTGGCTGCCCAAGAATTAACTCCCCCTCGCGCTCGATGTACGTGGGCCTCTCCCGCTGGGAGAGAGGGCGCGCTCCCGGCTCTAGAGGCCGCCGGGACGGATGTCCGGCCTGACGACTCCGGTCGTGCCAAGCATCAGGCGTGCCTGTTCGAGGCTGTCCGTCGTATCGATGTCGAAGAGACTGCGACCGTCGGGATCGTACGTCGCTAGCTCGGCGTCGCCCATCATCTTCACGCTGGGCGCGCCCGACTCGATGCCACGGTTGATGAGGTCGTAGATCGATCGCTGCCCGGCGTCCAGTGCCGTCGTGATCCTCGGCAACCAGGCGTCCGGTGCGTAGATCGCGTGCAGCGGCTCCAGGCGGCCGTCGACTGACGGCACGACGGTGTCGTACGGGCCGTGGGTCGCCACATCGGCCATCGCGGCGATCAGGCTGGACGACAGGAACGGGTGATCCGCCGCCACAAGAAATGCCAGTGGCGTGCCGACGGCCTTTAATCCGGCCTCGATTCCGGCAAGCGGACCGGCGGCGTTCAGCCGATCAGTCACGACGTGCATGCCCAGCGCCAGGCCCGTGTCGGGCGTTGCGTCGTCCTGGTCGGGAGCGACCACTAGGACGATGTCGTCACACACACGCTCCAGCGCTTCTTTGATGCGCGCCAGAACAACCTGGCCCCCAAGGGTTACGAGCGGCTTTGGACGGCCCATGCGTGACGACGAGCCGCCAGCCAGCACGAGCCCTGTCGGGCGCTTATTTGGACCAGGCTTGCTTAAGCGCGTTGCCACGTTAATCCTCGTCCTCGCCGCCCTGGGATTCCCCGGGTTCTTCGGTCTTCGGCGCCAGCCCGCTCAGATCTGGCCGCGGGGGCAGACGGGTGGACGGATGGAAGTTGGTCCAAGCGAACCAGAACGACAGTCCGGCGGCCACTGGCTGGAGTTGTTCTCCAACGAGTTCTCCCTCGATGCAGGTCCCGCTGGTGGCCTGCCACCGGCTCCCGGTTTCGGCGTCGTAGAGCATCATCGGCTCGTATTCGGGCTCCTCCTCCTCTTCCCGGTCCTCATCATCGTCAAACGCAAGCTCTTCGGAATCGACGTCGGCGTGGTACAGATCATCTTCATCGTCTTCAGGCTCTTCCCACACACCGGGTTCAAAGGTCAGTGAGCGGCCGCCAGCCGTCTCGGCCCGGAATGCCATCACGGAAGCGCTGTGTTCCTCGTACGCAACCACGAGCGGCGTCCCGCCGACGGTCTCGTTAACGACCGGTTCGATCTGGAGCCACGACATCGGGAAGGCGCAGGCGTCGCCGTTTGTATCAACCCCGCCCACGATCTCCTTCGCCGGCCACCGGGCGTCGCGATGTGGAACGCCGTGCATCCCGGCGCGGCCACCGGCGTAGTACCTGTCGAACATGTCTGCCCTTGGTGCGACGGGGTCGTCGAGCACCTCGGTATTCGGATGGGCATCAATCCACGCCTGTAACGTCGTATTGAGCGATGGGATCTCGTCCAGCCGGGAGCCGATATCCGGGCCCTCCAGCGGGGCGCCCAGGTACTGGATCCAGCGCACTCCGGTATCGACGTCGTACATCACCGGGGCGTTGATCGCCACGCGCCCGGTGGAGCCGAATCGCACAGGGGCATCCGATGGGACCAGGAAGGCCCGGGCGGTGTAGCAGAAGGGCGACCATGTGAGCGCGATCGCTGCGCCGCCGATCACGTCGTGAACGATCTCCCGGTAGCTAAGTACTGCGAGCGGGTAGGCCCGAACGTCCCCGCCGTTGACGATCCCGATCACCCGCGTGTTGGGCGGATACGCCTTAATGGCCTCTTCCGCGGTCATGATTGATGGCTCATACAGCGGCTGGATGCGGTCACGCTTCAGGACGGGTCGCAGTTTTTGACGCGTCTCGACGCGCTCGCCATCACGGTCAATGAACACAGAAACGCGGTCGGCGTAGTACCCGCGGCGCGCCAGGATCAACGTGACGACAAGCGCTATGTAGACCGACATTCCGGCGCCGGAAATTGTCAGGTTTGCGAAGCCGCTTGATATCAGCCCAAGCAGCATCAGGGCGATGACGCCGAGCCCGACCAGCGACCGCCTGCGCGGGTCCAGGGTGTCGTCCCAGAAGGTGCGCAGCGCGTTTCGTGGTTTGCCGGCCGTTTCGCTTTGGGCCAAAGGGGCCTCCGAAATGTCGTTGATAGCCGAGCGGGATTTCGGGTGCGCGTCGGTGTAATTTCGAGTGGTAAGTTTAGCAAACGAAGGGTGTGCAAAAAGTTGATAGAAGGGTCGCTTGCTATACTTCCGCTTCTCGTAAATGAGGGCGGTCAACCGGGCGTTAAGCGGCCCTGAAATCCCCGTGAAGGTCGCCATTTGGTACAACCGTGAACCCTATAACAGGCTCCTCGAGCCCTAGGATCGGAGTTGAAGTGAGCGAACCCACCGTGCATGTTTCGGACGAACTGCTGTCCCGGCTATCCGAGGTATCGAACGCAACGGTCCTGAGCGCGCTCCGGCAGCGTGGCTATCACAAGGTGTTCATGGATGGCGTGAAACCGCTCGCCACGGGACGACGCCTGTGCGCCCGGGCGGTGACGCTGCGCAGTCTGCCGGTGCGACCGGACCTGGCGGCGCGGATCGCAACGGGATCGGCCGGCGACGGGTTCAACGAAACGCCCCGCTGGCAGGCGGTGGATAGCGTCGGCCCCGGCTGGGCGCTGGTCACGGATGCAATGCGGCTGTCGAACGTCTCGACGGGCGGCGATGTCGTCTACTCCCGCATCCTGACCCGCAAAGGCGCCGGACTTGTGACGGACGGGGCTGTCAGGGACGGCGTGGCCGTTGCGGAGTACGGCTTCCCGGTTTACGCAGGCGGATCGACCTCGATCGTGGGCGAAGACCACATCCTCCCCTACCAGGTAAACGAACCGATCCAGTGCGGCGGCGTGCTGGTGTGGCCGGGCGATATCGTGATGGGCGACGATGACGGCGTGGTGGTGCTGCCCTCGCAGCTTGCGGAGGAGATCCTGCCGTGGGCGGTGGAACACGACGAGATGGAGCAGGCGATTCTGGAGCACACGATTCGCACCGGCGAGTCGCCGAAGTCGTACTACCCGTTTAACGACGAGACGAAGAAACTGTGGGAGCGCTGGAAGGCGGGCCGAGCCTGATGACTATGTCCAGAAGGATCACTATCCGGGCCGGTGATGTGACGATCAATGGCGAGCTCAACGACTCTGCGACGGCGGATCTTGTGTGGGAGGCGCTGACGATCAAGGCGGTCGCAAACACGTGGGGCGATGAGATTTATTTCGCGATCCACATGTCGGCGGAGGAGGACGATACGGCGCAGGAGGTTGTTGATCTTGGCGCGATCGCGTACTGGCCGCCGGGGTCGGCGCTCTGCCTGTTTTTTGGCCCGACGCCGATGTCGCAGGGCGGTGAGATTCGGCCGGCGAGTGCGGTAAATGTACTCGGGATGCTTGAGGGCGATCCGACGGTGCTGCGAGCGGTGCAGCCGGGGACGGTTGTTGAGGTCTCGAGGGCCTGATATGGCCTTCACGGATGAGCTGAGGGCCAGGTTCGACTCCGAATGGCGGGCGACGCACCATGATCACCCGTTCGTTGTGGGTATCGGCGATGGCACGTTGCCGCTGGACCGGTTTCGCTTTTTCATGCAGCAGGATTACCTGTTCCTGGTCGACTACTCCCGCGCCATCGCCATCGCTTCAGCAAAATCTCCTGACTTGGATTCGATGGGCCACTGGGCGAAGCTGCTGGACGAGACTTTGAATTCTGAGATGTCGCTGCATCGTTCATTCTGCGTCGATTTCGGGATCACGGAGGAGGAGCTGGCGGCGACTACGCCGACTCCGGCGACGCTGAGTTACACGAAGCACCTGGTGGATACGGCGTACGCGTATGGGATCGCGGAGATCGCTGCGGCGTTGCTGCCCTGCCAGTGGGGTTACGACGATGCCGGGCAGTGCCTGGCGGCGAATCTGACCGCGCCCGAGGGCTCGCTGCACGCTCGCTGGGTGGCCGGCTACAACGACCCGGAGTATCGGGAGATAACGGCCTGGCTGCGGGGTTTCACGGACGACCTGGCGTCGGAGGCGTCGGACGAGGTGCGGGATCGAATGGCGACGCTGTTCAAGGAGAGCCTGCACCAGGAGTACCTCTTCTGGGAGGCTCCGTTAGGGGGCTGAATCGACAGGGCTGTTAGCTCGCGTCAGGACTATTTGAGGCCTACGGGTGTGAGAGTGGCGCATCTTTCATCGCCATCCCGAGCGTAACCGAGGGGCCTTCACCAACAGGGTTGGCAAGGTAAACATACCGAACCCGTCGGAACACTCTTCTCCCTCACCCCAACCCACTCCCGCTGGGAGAAGGGGCACGTTCCTTTTTCCTAGAATAGAGTGATAAATCCCTTCTCCCAGCGGGAGAAGGCGAGGATGGGGCAGAAGTCGCACCCGCACGCCAGCATGAGTGTTGCCATCAACGATCACAGTCGCCGCTCCGCCCCGATGCGGCATAATGCGGGCAACCTGCTGTCGTACCGCAAATCGAACTCCAAATAATGTCCAGCCACTGTCTGGTGGCTGGTGGCTGGAATTGGTGTTAATGACCACAAAAATCCGGGCATACCTTCTGATCGAGGCATCTGCGGGCGCCGGGAACAGTGTGCTGGACGCCGTCCGAGCAATGCCAGCAACGGTGCAGGCCGACCGCGTTACCGGGCCGTACGACGTGATCGTGGTGTTGGAGTCGGACAATCTGGACGACCTGGGCGCCGTGCTGCACGACCGGATACATTCAATCCCCGGGATCACGCGGACGATGAGCTGCCTAAGGTTCGAGGGATAACCGGATTGGACGTGCTGGCGTTCAGTTCCCTGGTGATCGGGGTTTCGGGTTTTGCATGCACCCCCACGGGTAATGGCTCTAAAAGCGCGTGCAATGCGAATTGGCATCCTGCTGTTACACACCCTGTCGATAAGCCCTTTGTGAGCAGGGCCTGATGGAACGACTGCTGTTTCTGTTCGCTGCGGGCGGCGTTGGTACGCTTGCCCGGTATGCCGTCTCCACCTGGGTACAACGAGCGGCGACCACCGAGTTCCCGTGGGGCATCCTGGTCGCCAACTCCATCGGCTCGTTCGCCGTCGGCCTGCTCTACACACTGGCCGAAGAGCACAACCTGCTCACCGGCGAACTGCGCATAGCCGTCCTGGTCGGCTTCCTCGGCGCATTCACCACCTTCTCAACCTTCGCCTTCGACACATCCCAGCTAATTCGAGACGACCGCTACATCTGGGCCGCTAGCAACATGGTCCTGAACAACGCAATAGGCCTCTCGCTGGTGTTTGTCGGAATATGGATAGGACGGCTGCAGGGTAGTTAATGGGGAGTTGGTTATGAGCCGACTGCTCTTTTCACCGCTGAGCTTAGGCCTGATAAAGCTAAACCACAGAGGTTTAGCCCCTATTTCACCGACTAGCCGACTGCTCTAAACGCCCCATGTGAGTGATGGCAGCTGCGTCTTCGTGTGTGCCGTTCACTGGGACCGCGATCAAAATTGCGTTGCTATGGTCCGAGTTCAGTGATCCGTATGTCTTGTACGTAAGTTTGGTGTCGGGCAACACCTGCCCGGACTGAAACTCAAAGTCACCAAGGAGAAGCGTCTCGTAATCGTTCACACCGTCTCTGTAATGTGACAATCGGACATCCTTTCTGAGCGTCGGCCGCGGGGCTACCTGGTTGATGATGCCAACAACGCGTACAAGATGGAGCGCTGCAACCCACCGTAGTGATTGCCCCCCACGTTCACTACGCCATCCGCAACTGCAGATGCTCTGAACCACACGTCGGCATCGACGTTGGGCTCGTATCGCCAGACCAGGTCCCCCGTATGCGCATCTGGAGGCTGTGCGCCAGCTAATCGATTTAGGCGCCGACCCTAATCACTCAGATCGTGGATTCTCGAGGTTCTCAAAGGGCGCACGGGCATCATCCCCACCCAAACAGCCCCTCGCGCTGGAACACCCCCGCCAGGATCTCGATGCCGTCTCGTATCTCGTCCGGCGAGTTGTGGCTGTAGGTCAGCCGCAAGTAGTTGGCCCGATCGCGCTCCGCACGGAACACCGGTCCCGGGTTGTACTTCACATCGGCCTCGACAGCCGCCGGAAGCGCCGCCATCGTGTCGGCCCCTTCCGGAAGCTTCACCCAAATCATCATGCCGCCGTCCGGCTTTGACCAGGTCGTATTAGACGGAAAATGCGTGCCGAGCGCGCCGAGCATGGCGTCTCGCTTGGCCCGAAGGGACGACGCGACATCGGTTACGTACTCTTCCCGATTGTCGGCCAAGTACTGGTAGACGCCCATCGCCGCAAGGTGGCTGGGGATGCCGCCAAAGCGGATCGTCTTGAGGGAGTCCATCACGGGGGGGGGTACGACTCCGTAGCCGAGCCTCAAGCCGCAGCCGATGAGCTTGGTGTAGGCGGAGACGTACATGACGCAGTCGCTGTCATCCATGCCGAGCATCGCCGGCGGGAGCGGGTCTCCGTCGATCCGGAAGTCGGCGTACGACTCGTTTTCGAAGATCGGGACGCCATGCTTCTGCGATATCTCGACCATGTGCCTGCGGCGTTCGTGGCTGAGGGTGACGCCCAGGGGGTTCTGGAAAACGGAGATGGTGTAGATCAGCTTGGGTTTCCGGCCCTCCGCGATGACATGTTCGATCATTTCATCGAGGGCTTCGGTGTCCATGCCGTTGACGTCCGTCGGGACGTGCCGCACGTCTGCGCCGTGCTCCAGCAGCATGCGCATGGTGCCGAGGTAGCTGAACTCTTCGACGAACACCGCGTCGCCGGGATCGATGAACACGTCGAGGACTGCGCCGATAGCACCACCGGCGCCACCGCTCAGGAATATGGACTCGGGATCGGTTGGCGCTCCGCGCTGGCCGGCGAGAGTGCTGGCGATCAGCTCCCGCATGCCGAGGTGCCCCTGCGGCGGCGGGTACTGGGAGAGGGTCTCGCCCTCTCGCCGAATCGCCTTGCTCAGGGCGTCGATCAGCCCTTCTGCCGGGAACACGCCCTTATCGGCGTACGTGACCGAGAAGACGTACTTCGTGTCGGCCTGGAGGCCCACCGGCATCTCCACCAGCAACGGCATGTTAGAAGAGAACAGTCCTGCATAGTCCATCGAGTGAACACCCCCGCTCACGATCGATTTTTCGCGTTGGCGCGTGTGGTGCGGATCGCGCGAGTACGCGGGCGCGCCAGGGACTAGTGTAGAGGGGTGAGGGACATATGGGAGAGGCGTCGAGCGATCCCATCCAGGATTGATCAGATGAGGAGGCAGGTCAAGTGGCCGCGGCGTTCGATGCCGTGGTGGCTGTTAATTGACAGCAGTGTTGACAGCAACTGGGGCGGATGACGGCAACCGTACACGGACGCTAATCGCCAGGATAAGGACAAGTTACGTTCAATAGAACATCAAAAGATCGGGACGGACTACCGAGGATGCTACGCACCTTACCGGGGACAGGAGGTCACAGGTTCAAATCCGCTACCCCCCCTCTTAACTACACTCTGGGTCCAACGCTCTTTTCTGCGAAGTGGGGCATTACCTCTTCGCTGAACATTTTCATGCTGTCTAGCATTTTGGTTTGATCGAGGCCGGCTGCTCCGAAGGCTCCTCGGATTGAGTTGATGCCGAGGGAGCGGAGAGTTTCGATTCGTTCGATTACGACTTCCGGCGTTCCTATCAACGGGAGGATCCCGGCTTTGCGGGCGTTCTCTGAGGCGGCTGCTCTGTCTCGGTCTCTATTGGCCCAGTGTTTGTAATCGTCAGGCGTCTTCCCGTCAGCGGTTCGAGGGTTGCCGACCCGTGCGAACTCTTTCTCGATCTCGTCCTCCAGCCCAGCAAGATCGGACTCGGCCAGCTCCTGGGTCGGCGCAACATAAATGTTCACCGCAACCGCCAGATCGATGTGCTCGTGGGGATTGCCGTAATGCTCCATCCGCTCGTGCCACAGCCCCAGCACTTCGGGCACCTGCCCCATGGCGGCGGTCGGCCCTCCGACGATGATCGGCATGTTCTGGCTGGCGGCGAAATCGACGCTCTCGGGACTCGTACTGACGGCGATGTGGATCGGGATCCCGCCCTCTTGCAGCGGTTTCGGCATCACCCTGACGCCCTGGACATCGATGAAGTCGCCCTTGTAGGTCAGCGGCTCCGGCTGCCAGGCCTTCTTGATCACCTCCAGGTACTCCCGGAATCTTTGACGGGCCTCCCCGATGTCCAGTCCGTATGCCTCGAACTCCATGCGCTGGTAGCCGACACCCACGCCCAGCGTCAGCCGCCCACCCGAGAGGATGTCGATGGTTGCAGCTTCCTCGGCCACCTGGATGGGGTGGTGGAAGGGCAGGACGACGACGGCGGTGCCGATGCGTGCGTTCTTTGTACGTGCCGCGGCGTTGCCGAGCAGGGAGAAGATGCCGGAGACGAGTCCGTGGCGTGAGAAATGGTGCTCGGCAAGCCAGATCTCGTCCATGCCCATCTGGTCGCCGAGTTCGATCTTCTCCATGGCGCGATTGATGCTGTCCGCGTAGCTAACGTCCTGGTGCCACCGGACGAGTTCAAATTGACCGAATTTCATAACGGTTGTTCCTTTTATTAACCCACGCCCATATGCACAGGTGTTCCCGCAGGAAGGCGGGCATGCCTCACAGCGCTAATAAGATGCGCACTGCCGGCGCAGTGGGTTCGTCGTGCCGCACATCTTATGCCAGAGGCCCTGTTAGGCGTTTATTTGGATAGGAGTTGAGCTGTGCGTTGGAGAACGAGGATTAACTGGAGTGGATTCCTACCCCTGCGCGTCCGACCTCTCATCGTCGTCTTCAAACAGGAAGCCCTTCACGGCCTCTTCGTAGCGCTGGTACAGGTAGCCACCGGCGACCAGCAGGAGGCCAAGCGACATGAAGGCGGCCACACGGTAGCCGCTATCGAGTGCGAAGGTATCGAACACGAAGAGCTTGATGACCGGTACTGCCAGGAGGAGCAGCGCCGCCTGCCGCACCTGTTTCGATTTTCTTACCACGCCGATAAACAGCCCTATTCCTGCATACCCGGCCCACAGCACACTCAGGCTCAGGCTGATCACGTTGGCCTCGTCCTCCTCTACGACATCGATGGCGGCGCTGGAAACCCCGCCTATCACCTCAGCGCTCAGGTACCAGAGGGCCAGGCCGTTGACGGCGATCGCCATTACCGGGATCACCCATGTGGACTCCCATCTAAACACCCCGTCCGACCACCTCCGCAGCACGTAAACGCCCGCTGCGATGGCGACGATTACGGGCACGAACGCCAGGGTCCGGTTGTTCCAGAAAACCTCGTAACCGTCGGCGTCCACGAAGCTGTCGAACGCCAGGGCCCGGGCAGCGGCAATCGCCAGCACACCGTAAACCGTCCTTCGCATCTCCGGCAGTCCGATGCCGAAGGAGAGCGCACCCAGTAACACCGCCTCAACGCCCCCCGCCAGCGCGAACCATTCGTCAGGAATCTGCGTCCAGATCCCAAGCGTGATGAATCCCGAACCCAGCATCACCAGGCCCGACACGATCTCTACTTCCGTGACAACTCCGCGTTCCGGAGCGATCGCCGGGAATCGGCGGATCAATCCTGCGAACCCGTAAGCTGTGACAGCGCCCGAGGCGAACGAAAGCACGTAACGGTTGAATACGGGGTCGATCCCGAGATCACGTGCTTCCGGAACGTCGTTCAGGACCACCCAGGCCGTTCCAAGCGCCAGTAATCCCAGACCAGCAAATCGGGTCTGAGTCGCGCTCGAATCCCTTGCAGCGGAGGCCGCCATGAAGGCGAGCGCGGCGGCAAACCAGACGGCCGTCACCCACGGACCGGTCAACTGGATGGGCACGGCGATAGTACCGATCACGACCGCCATCACGCCCATGGCATGGGCAAGTGGCGCGTTGTCCTCGCTCCGTCGATACAGCGAGTACCCGACTCCGGCGTAGAACAGCCCCAGCAGCAGCGCGTACAACCCCATCCACCCGCGATATTCGTCCCACATCAAGGCGTAGCTCATGAGAGCGAAAAACACAGCATTGCCGACCACGACGGCCACGTCGAATCCGTCGGGTTTTGTGCGACGGGCAAAGTGATGCAAGACCGTCGAACTCACCCAGAGAAGGAAGATCGCTGTGAGCGAGAACTGTGCAACCCCCACGCCGATCAGGTCGTCAACGTCGAGGTACCAGCGCATATAGCCCACGACAGAACCGGCCAGCCCGATCCCGACAAGCCACCGCCAGTTGTGGACGGTAGACAGATACAACACGCCGAACCCGACTATCACCAGGTAAACCACCGGCCATATCAGCTCCGAGTCGGAGTTGTCCCGGCCGGGGCCGTCGCCCGCTACCGTGAGCGCAAGAGGGGCCAGGTAAGCGCCGCCGATCGCCATGACGGCGAGCGAGAGCTGTTCGTACCGCACCGCCTGGATTGCCAACATGACGGTGACAAGGAAGAGCAGGAGCAGAACCACGCCCAACGACGCCAGGTCGAACGGCGTGTGAGCCGCAAAGATCGACAGGTAAATGATGCCGGTACCGCCGCCCGCCAGAGTGGCCGCATAGACCGGGTAACGCGCGTGCCAGTATTCACCGAGTCCGACGAGTACCAGGCCGAAGGCCACGCCGAGGACGACGAGACCACCTTCCTGGATCCAACCGCTGTCGTAGGCGAGATGGAGGAAGAAGGCGCTTCCCAGCACCAGGGCGAGCACGCCCACCCACGCGAGCCAGCGAGCGCCGACGCGCGGCTCCCAGCCGAACCCGCTTGACCGGGACTTGAATATGCGAGAGTCGTCTCCCGGGGAGGCGCGTTCGAAGACGCCGGTCTCGGGGCCGGCAGGCATCGGTTCCGGCGGAGGTGTTTGCCGTTCTGAAACGACCGGACCGGTATGCACTCCGGGAACGATGGCCGGAGCGGGCGGCGTCTCTCGTTCTTCGGCCGTTCCTGATTGTCCGGCCTGATCGACAAAGGTTGCGAGGCGTTCGATCTCGGCCCTGAGTCGTTCCACTTCGCCCACGAGCCAACTCTGGTTCGAGCCGGCTGATCGGCCCGGGCGCGGGTCTATCTCCTGCGCATCGATTCGCGTGCCGCAGGAGGTGCAAAAACGATTGCCGATCGGGTTTTCATACCCGCAATTGGAACAAAGCACCTCGATGCCTCCGCACCGTCACTGATAAACAACTGCCGTCCCGGCAATTAGATCATGCCATGTTTTGCGTACACGATCGAACGCGGGCCGGAGAAGGCCGTAGATCTGTTCCTTGAAAGGCCGAGTTAGCGATCGGTCGGGATTGAATCCGAGAGATCCGGAGCGTTTCGTGGCTCCGCAGGTGGCTCTTCGGCGGGTGATTCTGCTTGACTCGAGGTCCGTTCGTGACCTCCCCTACCCCGGTTGTTGGTCACGCGTTGCTGACCTGCCCCCTGACGCGAAGAGACGGCAACCCAGAAGTTCACCGTCTCTTCACTTAGCGTTCTATGGTGGGCCGCGTGGGCCACCCAGAGTTGGGGTCCGCGGGTTGGACGAGTGACAAATCATGCTGCGCCAACCACTTCCGCATCGATTCAGCCTGGACAGGCCTCTAGACATGCCGAGAAGAGGGGCAGGCCATCGCGTCTGAACCAGATGCTGCTGACTTGCAGCAACACCAACTACTGAGCTTCGGCCCCGGTGCTACTACCGGGAGCGCTCCACTCGCCGCTAGACGGCTCCGCGCGTGGTCAGCACCCACACGATTACGCCCACGTGAATCATGATGATTGACACCGGTAGGCGTTTGACATTCCCGACTCCCGACGCCAGCGAGCCTCCTCGACTAAACTGGCGCCGTAACCGGTTGGCTGCCGTTGGACCTTTATCGGGCTTCGTCCCGAACCAGGAGCGGTCAACATGGCAATCGCCGGCGGGTATCGGCCCCACACCCTGCGGGTCGATCTGGGAACGGGCAGCATCGAGCGTCAGCCGCTGCCGGACGAAGAGGTCCTGCGCAGATACGTCGGCAGCACGGGGCTGGGGCTTTACTTGCTGCTCAGGGACGCGCCGCCTCGGGCGGCCGCGACCGACCCCGATGCCCCGCTCATCTTCATGGTGGGGCCGTTGACGGGAACGCCGGCCGTCAACTCGTCCGACTGGACCACCATCTGCTACAACCTGCTCATCCCGTATTCCGCCGGCATCGGACACGGGCATGGCTTCTGGGGTGCGTACCTGAAGCTCGCCGGGCACGAGGGCCTGTATTTCACCGGAGCGGCGGAGAATCCGGTCTACCTGTGGATCGACGACGATCACGTGGAGTTAAGGGACGCGAGCCACCTGTGGGGCCTCGACACACGTGAGACCGAGCGCCGGCTCAAGATCGAACTCGGCGACGAGGTGAATATCAGCGTCGCCAGTATCGGTCCGGCAGGCGAGGCGGGGCTTCCGGGAGCGATGGTGAAGGCGGACCGCAACCACGGCTCCGGGAAGGGCAGTCCGGGCGCAGTGATGGGCAGCAAGAACCTGAAAGCGATCGCCGTCCGGGGCACCGGCGTCGTGCCGTTGGCCGATGCAACGGGAGTGGTGAGCGCCGCGGCCGAGTGGGAAGAGAACCTTTTCCTTGGCGGGCTCGGGCAGGACGCGCCGTCTGCGCTTGGTCTCCAGAACGGCGGCATCACCCGCAACTACCACGACCGACTCGGTATCCCGATGCGTGTGGCGGCCAAGAACATGACCGACCCGGCGTGGGGCACGGAGTTCGCCCGCAAGTACGTCGAGGCCTGTGCACGGTGGCGCATCACTTCGAGACCCTCTTACAACTGCAAGATCGAATGCGCGTACGACGTGGAGATCACGGACGGGCCGATGTCCGGGTTCGTGGGCAGTCCATGTGGCGGCGCAGAAAACATGGAGGGCTCCTGCGCCATTATCGGCGTGGACGACCCGGCGACAGTCGTGGTGATGACCGATTTTTTCGATGCGATGGGGCTGGAGTCCGGCCAGTTCGGCACGATCCTGGGCGCTATGTATGAGGCGTTCGCCGACGGCATTCTCACGCTGGAGGACACGGACGGACTGGACCTGACGTGGGGCAACTGGGAATCGGCTATGGAACTCGTGCGAAAGGCCATCCGTAAGGAGGGCATCGGCGTAAAGCTGGCTAACGGCGTGAAGGCGATGCCGGAGGCGCTGGGACGAGAGAAGGGGTTGGAGGAACAGATGCGCAGCAAGGTGCTGGACATCAAGGGCGAAGGCGTGGTGATGCACGACCACAGGCAGTTCTGGAGTGTGTTCTTCGGCGAGATCATCTCCGGCGCAGGCCCGGCGATCCAGGGGCAGGGGATCGACCTCGCCAGACGGCCGGATCTCGGCTATCCGGAGGCCACGCCGGACATCCCACAGAACCAGAACGAGGCGGTTTCAAAGGTGGATGCGGTACGCGAGACCCAGTACGCAAAGATGTTCTGCGACTCGCTCGGGGTGTGCAATTTCGGCATGCAGGGTGTTCCGGAGTCGTTGCGGCTCAGCAGTGAATGTCTGGCGCGTGCGGTCGGGTGGGACGATTTCGACTCGGAAGAGGCGCTTGTGGTGGGCGAGCGCGTGACCAACCTGATGCGGCTCGTGTACGGCAGGCGCGGGTTCCGGAAAGAGGACGAGCTGGACGTCTCTGCCAAGCACCTTGAGCCGCCGCCGACCGGGCCCTCCGCGGGACAGAGCATCGCACCGTATTTGCCCGCCATGGTGGACGAGTATTACCGCCAGATGGGCTGGGACATCGATACGGGCATGCCGACGGGGGGCACGTTGGAACGGCTGGGCATGACAGAATTCCTGGCCGGTACTTCCGGAGTTATTTCTTAAGCGTCTCTCCAGCACAGACGTCAAACGCATCGACGACCGATCATTCTACGAGTCCCAAACGCATGGAACGACACATGACCGACACTCTCCGATCCACCACCCGCCCATCAACCCATATGCACGCCCTTGTGGGTCGGGTGCTGGAGGCATCGCAGGATCCCAGATACGTCGCCCGGAAAGAGATGTGGACGCGCCACAACCGGCTGGACAAGACGTCAAAAACACCGGTCTACGTCTGCCTGAAACGCGGTTCCGGCACAAACGCCAACCCGGTCACATGGTCAGAGCTGATCCCGTTTGAGCAACGCCTTTCGAAGGACCGGCTTGAGCGTGAGATCGAGCTGCAACTCAGGCAGAAGCTCTACAAGCACGACAACATCCCGGACGACGAAGTTATGTCCACGACCGTCTGGGTCGGAGCCGTCCGAGCGGCCGCCGACGGCGAGGCGAAAGACGTGGCCTCGGGCCGGATAGGTTCCAGCTTTGACGTCGATCATGTCGATGGTGCTGCTTCTGGGCCACTCTGGGGCCTCCCCTTTGTTGAGACGCGCATCGGCGGCCCCGGCGGAGCGTACGCCGTGCAACCGGCCGTGGTCGAAGACAGCGACCTGGACAGGTTGCACTGGCCGCCGTTCCAGATCGACGAAGCGGCCACCAGGGAGCTGTGTGAGCGTGCCGAGGAGATCGTGGGCGGTCGGCTCCCGGTGAAGGTGGCGACGGACGCCGTGGGCTACTCGCCGACCGAAACGATGATCAGCCTCATGGGAATGGAGGCGATGCTGTTCGGCGTGATCGACCGGCCGGAGTTTATGCACCGGATCATGGACTTCGTCACCGAGGGCACGGTCCAGTATCAGCTGGCTCGCCAGGCGGCGGGCGGCGTCGATTATGAACAGAGCTGGAACTATCGTGTGCCGTACGAGGATCTGCCGGCCGATGCTGACCCGCATCGCCTGTCGTCCTGCTGGCCGCTGGTGGCGGCGCAGAGTATGTGCGGCATCTCGCCGACGCTGTACGAGGAGTTCGTGCAGCCGTACCACGCCCGGCTCACTCAGCACCTCGGACAGGATCGGGTCTACTACCACGGATGCGAGGATTTGACGGAGAAGATCCCGAGCATTCTCAAGCTGCCGAATCTGCGACGCCTCCACATCTCGCCATGGACCGATCTCGAGAGGGCGGCCGAGCTGGTGGGGCGGGATTTCGTGATGGAGGTGGTGCCGCACCCGGAGACGATCTACAGCCAGACGCCCGCCGAGATGCGTGCCTGGCTGGAGCGGGCCATGGACATCGCCGGCGACCTCGTCATCGACCTTGTCCTGGGCGAGATTGAGACGGTCATGGGCAAGCCGGGCGTCCTGTCCACCTGGGCACAGATAGCGCAGGAGGTCGCGGAAGAACGGGCTTAAGGGCGGAGCGTTATAGCCCATCTCGTCCCGCCGTCGACTGGTAATCAAGCTTTTCTCGCGGTTCCTGATGTTCTCTGAAGAACAGGCGTGGGCGTGTCGCCATACGCCCCTACAGCGCATTGCGTGCGCCGATAGATAGCGCGTGAGCAAACTTTTGTCATCCTGAGCCCGAGGGCGAAGAGGTTGTCCTGAACTTGATTCAGGAATCTCCCGGCCAGCACACCGGCACACCCGTGATCCGCAATCACAGCGTCCAGCCACGACAGGGTAGGGGCAGGCAGCGGCCCCTCCCTGGGCGGATACCAATCCGCCCCTACGTTGTTGGAGGCCGTCCGGGTCGCGACACTCCGCTACGCGTTACCGGCGCCTTCTCCGATATCTGGGAAAAGGCGCCGGTATATCAGTCCGGATTGGTGGAGCTGGCGGGATTCGAACCCGCTACCTCTTCAATGCCATTGAAGCGCTCTCCCGAGTGAGCTACAGCCCCACTTGCGATGTCCGGCGTTGGCCGACGCACCCCGTCAGGAAATCGTATCACGGGGCCTGGCGGTGTGGGGATGGTTACGAAGCGGCGGATGTTGTCGGCGACCGGCGCGATCGATCGACCGAGAAATTGCGGATTCCGGGTGTTTGGAGTTGACGGAATATTGGTGAAGGTCCCTCGGCTTCGCCCGGGATGACGATCGGGCGTCCGGCTCGTTTCCTGTGGTCCTTAAGAAACCAGGTGGCAGCGGATACCAATTCCTCCCTACGGTGTCTCGGATTTGCCTTTTCGACCTGCCGTCTCACGGGCAACAAAGGCCAGAATTATTCCGATGCCGACCAGGAATACGACGTTGACGTTCAGGGCGGTGGCCATGCCCGATTGCTCTGCGATGAAGCCGAGGGCGATCGGGCCGATTATGAAGCCGAGGTCGCCAAAGGTTCGGTAGAGGCCCATGGCGAGGCTTGTCTGCCCGGGCGGGGCGAGGTCTGCGATGTAGGCGGCGGGGGCAGGGCCCGCCACTCCGGTTCCGACACCCATGACGATCGCGGCCAGGAACATCATCGTCACGTCGCCGGCAAGCGTGAACATTAGCAACCCGGCTCCGGCGAGGAGGATGCCCGGGACCATCACGGGCTTGCGGCCGAACCGGTCTGCGAGCCAACCGGCCGGGAAGACGATGAAGAAGTTGATTGTGGTCATCACGAATAGCATCACACCGAGCAGGGTGAGGCTCATCTCTATTTCATCGACTGCGATGATGGGGACCAGCGTTTGTCGGGATCCGGTGCGCGTCAGGAACACCATCAGGGTGAACAACCCGACCACGATGAAGGTGGGGTTGGCAAGCATCGTCATCGTGGGCGATTTCGCGCCGGGCTGGCTTACCGTCTGCGAGGTCGTAACCGAGACAGAGCGCGCTCCCTCCCGGGACCAGCTGGGGGGCCTGTTGGGAAGCCGGAACGCGGTCCACACCGCGGCAGTAGCAGCGAGTCCACCCGCCAGAAAGAACGGCCAGGCGAGGCCCCATGTGTCGGCGACAAAACCACCAATCGGCGGGCCGAGGTCGACGCCTAGCAGCAGTGAGCCCTGCTGGATGCTCATCAGCCGGCCCCGGTTCTGCGGCGTCGATATATCGGCTACGTAGGCCATCGCCCCGGTCATGAACATGGCCGAACCCGCGCCCGCCAGCACCCGCCAGGCGATCAGCTGGATGATCTCGGGCGCGAACCCGCTGCCCACGTTGCCGACGGCAGTTATCGCGAGCCCAACCGACATCAATACCGTGCGGCCGTATTTCGCCCCGAGAACGCCGGAGGGGATGTTCAGGAACAGGCGTGAGAAACCAAATGCGGCGACCACGAAACCGATGGACGTTGTCCCCACGTCGTAATCACGGGCGTATTCCGGCAGCACGGGCGCGATAACGCCCTGCCCCATCATCGATATCGTCGTGGCCAGCGCGATGGCGGTCATCGTCCGGTTGTCGCGGACGAAACGCGCGCCGCGCGTGATCACATTTCCGGCTTTCCCCTGAGATTCGGGAGACGTTGGCTGAGGGTCGGGCGACGTTGGTTGGCTCTCTGTATCGGCACTCACTCCGAGTCGGCCACCGTCGGGGCCACTCCGTCAGGCGTCTCCGGGCGTCCGTTGCCGGAACGACCGCGACGGGCCGTCAGGGTCTGCCATGTGAGGAACAGCGTCCCACCGATCACGATAATGCTGATCCAGCTGATTGACCGATCGACGATGGTCAGGGTCAGCGCCTGCGTATCGCCCAGACCGAGGAAGATCAGGACGCCCGTGAGCCCGCCTTCCACGAACCCGAAACCGCCCGGGGTAGGGATCGTGGAGAGGACGGCGATGGTCAGCGCGGCGGACATGATGACGAAGAAACCAATGTCCAGCCCGAGGCTCTCGGCAACGAAATAGACGCGGCCGATTTCGAGACCCCAGCCGATAATCCCCAGCGTGAACTGCACCGGAAGCTGGCGGACCTTAAAGCTGCCGAGCGCGCCGGCCCGTAACGGGTGATATATCTCCTCCAGCCGGTCCGGGAGGTGGCGAGCGAGGCGCTCACCGTAGGTGCGCATCACCATGAGCGCCAGGAGGGTTGCGCCCGATACACCAGCGGCGGCGGCAAGCACGTATACGGGCAACGTGACCTCGCCGGTTACAAGCAGTCCAGCGGCCCCGACCACCAGCAGCCCGAGCACGATCAGGATGTCCTGCGCACGCTCCCCCAGAAGTGTCCCCAGGCTGCTCGCCATCGAGATTCCGGTCTCTCGGCCCAGCGCGTAGGCCCGGTAGGCGTCTCCCAACCGGAAGAACGCGACGGAGTTAGCGAACCAGCCCATCAGGATGATCGCCGAGTATTTGGCGTTCCCGATCTGGACCACGTTCGGGTTTTCGTTGAGGCCGGACGCGCGAACGATGAGCCGCCAGCGGATGCCCCTGAACCAGAAGCTGATGTAGTAAAGAACGCCTGCGAACAGGTAGGTGACCGGGTCGACGCCTTTCACCTGGTCCCACATCTCGTCCCGGTCGATGTCGAGCACACGAAAGGCCGTTACAGCGAGCACGGCGATCGCTACAACGCTGACCGCCAGGGTCTTCCGGGAGAACAACCGGTCGCCGAGCCGTGGCCTGTATCCGTTCCCCCCGTTTTCCATGTTCGCGCCGTGCTCTGGATTTGGGGGGGTGCTCCCGGGTTGGCCTTCGGACATGCTCACGTGCTGTCCTTGGTGGGAGGAGCGGTCGAGGTTATTGCCTCCGGCGTCGCTGCTTTCCTTGCGGCTGGGGCCGGGACGGCAAGCGGACGTTTGTGCGGGATTCCGGTGCGGCGTGGAAAAGCGCGCGGCGTCGGTGATGTCTTGTGCCAGACGACCACGGTATCGGCCTGCGGGCGTTGACCCAGATTGATCGACCGCACCAGCGTCTTAGATGCGCCCATCTGCGCCGCCGCAGAAGCCGCGCTCTTCGCTTCCGCCTCCACGTCAGCGCCCTTCAGAGCGACCGACATTCCGCCGATCTTGCAGAACGGGAGCGTCAACTCCGCCAGCTCCGGCAGCCCGGCAAGAGCCCGGGAGGCGACGACGTCGTACTTCTCACGGTGCTCCGGGTTCCGCGCCAACTCTTCAGCCCGTCCATTCACAACTTCAACACCTTCAAAGCCTAACGCCTCAACAACAACGGATAAGAAATCAGTCTTCTTGCGTGTCCCATCGAGCAACGTGACCCGCGTGCCCGGGAATACTATCGCCAGCGGAAGGCCCGGGAAGCCAGCGCCGGTCCCAACATCCAGCAGCCGGGCGCCTTCCCCGAACCACCGTGCACGTTCGGCCGGATTCAAGGCGGCGGCGATCTCCAACGAGCGCAGGAACAGCTCGTCCCGAACCTGTTCGAGGCCCGTTATGGCGGTCAGGTTCGCCCTCTGCCGATGTTCTTCCAGTAGTTCGTGATAGGTGGCGAACGCTCGGCACTGGTCCTTGCTGATATGTATCCCGGCGGCGCCGGCTTGTTCGATTAGGCGTTCCAGTGGGGTCTCCCGGGTGGTTCAGTAACGTGTAGAGAATTGAACAAAGATAATCCCGTCATTCCCGAGGAGCCGGGAAACCGGTGACGGTCACCATCGTTCAGGTATGTGTCCGTACATTTAGCGTTTCTGGATTCCCACCTGCGTGGGATTGACCGTGCTGGTGTTAGACAGACGGCATTGGCGTAGAAATGACGGTTCTGGTGCTGCGTTTTCCGGGTGATGTGCGCCATCGCGTATGAGCGTAGCGGTTCAGGATACGCTCGCGGCCGGGGCAAACCGTGGGCGAAGTACGTCGCAGTTTGTGTAATCGGTGCGAATTACGGTCAAATCGAGACTATCCGGGCACGCTTTCAGGTTGCCATTCCCGATTGACTGACCCCCAGACCGGTGATATTTTGGAGTCTCGAAAGTCGCTAACGCGATGTTCCTAATGAAGTCCCCTCCGTGGGCGATTTGCCCCGCGGTCAAACAGATAAAGATCACGAGTTGGAGAGGTGCGGTTGGCGCTTCGAATCGCAGTTTGCGTGAAGCAGGTACCGGACCCGGAAACTCCCGCATCGGCGTTCAAGGTTGACGAATCCGTCAACCGCGTCGTCCCCGCCCCGGGAGTGCCTCCAGTTGTAAACGGCTTTGACCTTCACGCGGTCGAGGCGGCATTGCGCATTAAAGACGCCGGTGACGCCGAGGTCATCGTTCTCGCCGTCGGCAACGACTTTGTCATGGATGTCATGAAGAAGCCGCTGTCCATGGGTGCGGACGCGCTGGTCCTTGCGGAAGACCTCGTTCTTGACGATCTTGACGCCGTGAGCACGGTCAATGTGCTGGCGGCCATGATCGAGAAGTCAGGGCCTTTTGACCTGATCCTCGGCGGTCGACAGGCGTCGGATTGGGACCAGGCGCATGTGCCGCTTGGTCTCGCTGAAAAGCTGGGGCTGCCGTGCGTCACACTGGCACGTAATATCGACCCCGGCGATGGGGTTGTACGAGTCGAACGAGCACTGACCGACGGCTACCAGGTCGTTGAAGCGCCTGTTCCGGTCGTGATAACCGTCAGCAACGAACTAGGTGAAGCGCGCTACCCGACTTTGCGCGGCATCATGGCGGCGTCCCGCAAGCAGCCGGAACGGTTGACGCTGGACGATCTCGGCCTGAACGCCGAGGCGCTGAAACCCGCTCTCACGCTCCGAAGGTTGTTCATCCCGGAGAGCGAGAGCCAGGTGGAACTTATCGAAGGCGAAGATGAGGCGGACGCAGGCCGGAAACTGGCCCTCCGTCTCCGAGAGTTGAATCTGATTTAAATGGCCGGAATTCTCGTATTCGGAGAGGTCCAGTACGGTGCGATCTCCGCTGTGTCCGGTGAGTTGTTGGCGGCAGCCGGCAAGCTGGCCGATGAGGGCGTGGACGGAGGCATCAGCATCGCCGTCATGGGCGACGATCTCTCAGGCGTAACCGCGGCCCAGGCGCCCGGCACCGACCACGTTATCACGATCTCACATCCCTCCCTCAAAGATGGCGGGACGGGTGGCTACGACGCGCCCCTGCTTGCGGCAGCAGCGCTGGCCGAAAGCATCTCTCCAGACGTAATCCTGTTCGCCAAATCGGATTTCGGCGCTGTGGTCGGCCCAGGGCTAGCCTTCAAGCTGGGCGTTCCGGTAGCACAGGACTGTATCGATGTAGCGGTTGAATCCGGGACAGGCCGCGTTACGGTCACGAGGCCGGTATTCGGCGGAAACGCATTGGCCGTGTATGGCTTCGACGGCGATAACGTCCAGATAACGACCATCAGGCCGGGGGTCTTTGACCCGATCGAGGGAGAAGGCTCCGGTTTGATCGAAGAGTTCGACGCATCCGGCGTCGTCTCTGGAGCGCGCACGACGCTGGTCGAGACAGTTGTCCAGGAGAGCGAAGGCGTCCGCCTTGAGGACGCCGACGTAATCATCTCTGGAGGACGGGGAGTGGGCGGACCGGAACCGTTCGAGCTGCTTCAGGAACTTGCGGACATCCTCGGCGGGGCCGTCGGCGCATCGCGCGCCGCCTGCGACGCGGGTTGGGTGGACCACAGTTACCAGATCGGATTGACCGGCAAGAGCGTCAAACCGACCGTCTACCTGAGCATCGGTATATCGGGCGCTTCGCAACACATGGCTGGCCTGTCCGGCGCACGCAACATCGTCGCCATCAACAAGGATGGCGATGCCAATATTTTCAAATCAGCCAGGTTCGGTGTCATAGGTGACTGGGCGAAGGTTCTCCCGTCGTTTACGGCCACTGTGCGGGACCTGGCAGGTTAGGCGATTTTAGTTAATTCCGAAACGACGCAGAGTGAGTCGACGGGCTATAACTCACCAGAGATAATCGAAAGGTAAGGTGGCGATTTGGACCGAGAGTACGGTTTGGATATCGACGCCATTGTCGGACACATCGACAGCGCTCCGACGCTTTCTTTCTTCTTCCCTCGCCTGAGGCGATCGCTCGTCCTGGACATGAGGCAGGGGCCGGAGGACGGCCCGTTCATCAGGGTGCTGCCGATGGCACGCGGACTGCATGCGCGGCTCCGCAGCCTGAAGCGCGCACGCCCGCACCTCCCGAAGGCGACGGAGATCGTCGCAATCCCGTGGCCGATCTATGTGGAGAACATGGTGCGGTCCGGCGTCTGGGAGCGTGTGATGAAGCGTATCGAGTCCACGGACTCGGTCGATGCGTTGAGCGCCGCCGAAGCCGCGCTCAACGAGCTGCGGGCTATCGAGAGCCAGGACCTGACGGCGCTGATCCACGGCGGCCAGTACGAGACGATCTGGGCACGCGAGTCCGGCTAGTTCTCGTGTACAGGTGATTTAGTGAAGGGGCCGGTTCCGATTGGGACCGGCCCCTTTGTTTGTGTGTTTCTGCGCCACCGCGGTACTTCTGCGTAATCGCAAGAATTAACCACCCCCGAACTCCCTCCTACATTCGGAAAGGGCTTTTTGTGGCCTCCTCTCTGGAGGAGGTTTGGGGTGGGTCGCGTAGTGCAGCGACGCTATTTCGCGATCTGCGCCCAATAGTGCCATCCTGAACTTGATTGAGGATCGGGCGCTGATTCGACGACATCCAATGGGCGCGATACTGATCCGTCCCTACGGCGTTGCAGCACATCACGCCTAGCCCAGCAGCACCAGGCCCCAGATCACGGGCACGCTGACCAGCGCTACGAATACGGCTGCGGATACCAGGTCTTTTGCTCGGCCTGATAGCTCGTTTTGCTCCGTGCTTATGCGGTCTACAACGGTCTCGATTGCGCCGTTCAGCAGCTCAACCAGCAGGACCAACATGAGCGGCAGCATGAGCAGAGCTCGTTCGACCCCGGTGTCGCCCAGCCAGACGCCGGCCGGCGCCAGGATGAGCCCGGCTACAAACTCCTGCCGGAACGACGTGTCGCGGGCGAGCGCGTGCCGGAAGCCGCGCGCCGTGTAACGCGCGGCTCTGACTATTCGCATGAGGTCGAAGAATCCTTTTCCAGACTCAGGCACGCATGATCAATCCCTACTCGTACGCCGCCACTATGGCGGCCTTGAAGGCCTCTTCGTCGATCACCAGCCCGTGACCAGGCCGCTCCACCAACGTGATGGTGCCGGTCGCTCCGTCGAACGTGATCGGCTCTTCAAAGAGAGCCTCGAGGTCACTACGCGGGCCTGTGTATTCGTGCGGTCGTTCCGGGTGTTGGAGGGTTGAGCAGAAGGCCAGCGACGCGGCGTTGCCGATGGACGGCTGCGTCATGTGCGGGATGATCTGCATGTCCGCCACCTCGGCCATCGCACCGATACGGATGATCTCCGTGATGCCGCAGCACTTGGTCACGTCCGGCTGCAGCAGGTCCGGCCGTGCGACCTCGATCAGGTCTCGGAACTGCCAGCGCGTGTACTCGTGCTCCCCCGCCGAGACCGGCACGTCCAGGGCGTCTGCAACCTCTCGCATGCCCTTGTAGTTGTAGGGCAGCACCGGCTCCTCGTAGTGGTAGATGCCGAGCTTCTCGAACTCCCGTCCCTGCGAGATCGCAGCGCTCACCGAGTAGCCGTTGTTCACGTCAAAGCTCAGCGGGATGTCGTCCGGCAGCCATTCGCGGCAGACCCGGAACATCTCCAGATCGGTCTTGAGCCGCTTGTCCTGCTGATACTGCCAGTCCATCCGGATCTTGAAGGCACGGAAGCCCTGGTTATAGCCGTCTTCAACCTTCTGGCGCATCTCCTCCGGCGTGTCCTGGGAGCCGCCGCCGATGCTCTTGTACATCTTGAAGGTCTTCTTCGTGGCCCCGCCCATGAGCTGATAGAGCGGCATGCTGGCAGCCTTGGCCTTGATGTCCCAGAGGGCGATGTCGACGCCCGAGATGGCGTTCGGGCCTGCACCCATGCCGCCGATCTTGAAAGTACCGAAGTACATATCGTCCCAGAGCCGGTCCGTGTCACGCGGGTCCTTGCCGATGAGCTTGGGCTTGAGGGCCTTCTGGACGTACACGGCCGTCACGTCCGACTGCACGACCGGACTGCACTCGCCGACGCCCTCGATGCCCTCATCCGTGTAGACGCGGACGAAGATGCTGGTGGTGTTGAGGACGTAGGTTTTGACGTCTGTGATCTTCAATGGTGTTCCTGTTTAACTGTTGGGGTTGTTGCATGTGATCAATCAAACCAAACACTTGATCTCGCGCCTAAAAAGCAGCCTCGGCTGCTTTGAAGGCGTCTTCGTCCAGGACGAGGCCGTGGCCGGGGCGGTCCGGCAAGTTTATGAAGCCGTTCTCGGGGATTATCGACTCCTGGAACAGGCCGGCGACGGCTTCAAGAGAGCCGCTGAACTCGTACGAATACTCGTGCGGCCGGACGGCGTGCTGGTAGGTGGCGTACAGGCTCAGGCTGGCGGCGCTTGAGATGCCCGCAGAGGGGCAGTGCGGCATCATCGGCTTGTTGTATGCCTCGCACAGCGTGTACACCTTGCGCAGTCCCGTTATGCCTCCCGCCATGGCGATGTCCGGCTGAACGATATCGGGGTCACCGATCGTGATCATGTCCCGGAAGTTATAGAGCGAACGCTCGTTTTCGCCGGACGATACCGGCACCTTGAGCGCCTCGACCACCTGCTTCAACCCCAGGTAGTCGTATTGCGGAAGCGGCTCCTCAAAGTGCGCCAGACCCTGCCCTTCCATGTAGCGACCCTGCTGGATGGCCGTGGGCACGGTGTAGCCGTTGTTGGCGTCGAAGCTGAGCGCGGCATCGTCCGGCAGGAAGTTTCGGCAGGCGTCGAACAACCGCAGGTCCTTCGCGGGGTCGGAATCGAGCCGGTTGTTGTACCAGTCCATCCGAATCTTGAAGGCGCGATAACCCAGGTCCCAGCCCTCTTTGACTCGGTCCAGCATCTGGTCGGGCGTCTTCTGCCAGCCCAGACCGGAGCTCCAGTAAACCGGGATGTGTGTGCGGGCCGCACCGCCCAGAAGCTTGTACAAAGGCAGCCCCGCCGCCTTGCCGGCGATATCCCACAGGGCGACGTCGATGGCGCCCATGCCGGTGCTCTGGAGGCCGCCCGGGCCGAGCGATTTTGTATCGGTCCAAACTGCGTCCCACGCCGTCTGTGTATCGCGCGGGTCCAACCCGATAATGAGCGGCCCGGCGATGTCTTCGATAAAGGGCTTGAGCGATTGCCAGTAGCGGCCGCTGCACTCGCCCACTCCTTCGATGCCCTCATCCGTCTGGACGCGAATTATCAGGGGGACGGAGGAGCTTGAGACGTTGTCCGAACTGAACCTGATGGGTGTGGCTTTGACTGATGTGATTTTCATGAGAGAGGGGTCTTTCTGAAAGAGATGCGAACGAAGGGCCGTTACTTGTCAATTCGGTAGGCTTCAACCGCTTCGCCCACCGCCACAAGCCCGTGGCCCGGGCGGTCCGGCAGGTCGACGAAGCCGTCAGTTGGCACGATCGCCTCTTCGTAGATCCGGGTGGCGTTCTCCAGGCCGCCGGTGAACTCCCAGCTGTACTCGTGCGGCAATGTGGCGTTCACCTGCGTTGAGAAGACGTGGAGGCTGACGGCGTTCTGGATACCGGCTCCGGGGCCGTGCGGCAGGACCGGCTTGTTGAACGCCTCACACAGCGTGAATATCTTGCGCAGTGGCGTGATGCCGCCGACGAACAGCAGGTCCGGCTGGAGGATGTCGGGATCGCCTATCTCTATCAGGTCCCGGATATTCCAGAGGGTATGTTCCAACTCGCCGGAAGTGACCGGCATGTCCAACGCATCGACCACCTGTTTGAGGCCGGCGTAGTCGTACTGCGGCAGCGGTTCTTCGTAGTGAGCCGCCCCCATGTCCTGCAACTTCAGGCCCTGCTCGATGGCGGTCGAAACCGAGTATCCGTTGTTGATATCGATGCTCAAACGGCAGTCGTCGCCCAGGAAATCTTTGCAGGCCTTGAACCGGGCGATGTCGCCCTCCGGGTCTACGTCCTGTCGCTGGTGCATCCACTCGAGCCGTAACTTGAAGGCCGTGAATCCGGCGTCCCGGCCCTCACGCATGCGTTCCACAAGCGCCTCTGGCGTGCCGGGATCGCCCTCTCTGCCCAACGTGGCCCGAGCCGTCCACCCGATGCCGGTGCTCCAGTAGACGGGAAGGTGTGTCCGAGCGGCGCCGCTCATGTAGCGGTACAAAGGCTGCCCTGCGGCCTTGGCGGCGATGTCCCAGCAGGCGATGTCGATGGCACCCATACAGATCATCTGCATGCCGCCAGGGCCTATCCACTTGGTGGGCGGGAACATGGCATCCCAGATGAGCTGGGTGTCTCGCGGGTCCATACCGATGACGATGCTGCCAAGGTCCTCTTCGATGAAGGGTTTCATGGAGCGCCAGTAGCGTGCCTGACCCTCTCCGATGCCCTCGATGCCTTCATCTGTATGCACGCGGACCAGCAGCGGGCCCGACTCGATAGGGATGGCCTCTACGGAGATGATCTTCACGGCGGTGTTCCCTTAAATGTGTGGAAGGTGTCGTATGTCCAGTGGCGGCGCGGCGCAAGGGTAATGCAAACGCAGCGGGCGTGCGCCTGGGAGTCGCTGTGAGTGGGCAGTCGGGCGCTCAGAAGCCACGTGATACAGTGCATCGGCTGCCGAATATCCAGATAGTCAAGAGGCTATTATGCCCGCGGTGCAGTTCCGGTCGCCGGTGACTTCTACAAGGCCATCGCAGAGAACGATGCTGTACGGATGCTTGAATGTTTCGGAGCGGCCGATTCTGTAACGGCCATGCACGGACACCCGACTGCCATTACCTACGCGGTCACGGATTGCAAGGTCCGCTTCGTCGACTCGGATGGTCAGTCGATGGACCTGGAGCTTCCAGCAGGCCACGGGATCGAGACACCTGCATTCGAACATGCCACGACGAACACCGGTGATAACGATGCCGTGGTGATCCTGATCGAGATCAAGGGCTAGTGTCCCTTCCCCGGAACCCGGCTTGAAATAGATAGGCAGGAAATTTGCCCAACGAGGATTCGTTTGCGTTCATTCCGGCTCATGAGCTGGTGCGCATGATGTCGACGCGCGAAGTGTCGCCGGTCGAACTGACCGAGTGGACGCTGCGGCGTATCAACGAGACTAACGACACACTGCACGCCTACTTGACGGTCGCCGCCGACCACGCCATGGAATCGGCCCGGATCGCAGAAGCCGCTGTGATGCGGGGCGACGAACTGGGCCCGCTCCACGGGCTGCCGTTTCCGATCAAGGATCTTGTGCCGACCGCCGGAATCCGAACGACGTTTGGCTCGCTCGCCTACGCTGATAACGTCCCTGATAAAGACGATATCGTGGTGACCCGGATCAAGTCGGCCGGCGCGTTGATCCTCGGAAAGACCAACACGCCGGAGTTCGGACATCTCGGATACACGTCCAACAGGCTTGGCGAGGACTGCCGGAACCCCTGGGACGTGACGCGTGAGAGCGGCGGATCGAGCGGCGGAGCGGCGGCGTCTGTGGCGGCGGGGATCACGCCGCTGGCGCAGGGCGGAGATGGCGGCGGGTCGATACGAATCCCCTGCTCGCTGTGCGGTCTGTACGGCATCAAGGGGAGTGAAGGCCGTGTGCCGCGCTCCGGCGGCGGCGGCGCAGCGTGGCATCCGTACAACCTGGCACAGAGTGGCCCGTTGAGCCGCAACGTGCGTGACTCCGCGCTTTTGATGTCTGTCCTGACCGGTCCCGGTGAGGATGCAGCGCCCGGGACCCTCGAAGAGCCCTCGCCGGACTATTCCGGGGCGCTCGGGCGCGGAGTTCAGGGGCTGCGCATCGGCTGGACGCCGGACATGGGCGGCAACGCAGTCGATCCGGATGTGGCCGATTTAACAGCGCACGGCGCCCGTTCGTTTGAAGCGCTCGGGGCGAGCGTCGAGGAGTTCGATTTCGAGATCGACCCCGACGATATGTGGAGTTCGTTCTGTAACTACTTCGATCTCAAAGTACTGGTCACGTACGGCCACCTGCTCCGTGATTCGTCCGGGATGCTGAGCGATGTCGTGCGAGAGGGGATGGAGCACGCGACGACGCTGTCGGCGGTAAACCATCACGAGACGATGGCCTTTGTTGCGAAGCTACGTGACTACTTCCGAAGGTTGTTCGAGCGATACGATCTCGTGTTAAGCCCGACGCTGGCAACGACCGCATTTCGCGTTGACGACGGCCCGCCGCTGGAGATCGGCGGCCGTGCTATGGACGCGGATCGCGCCTTCTGGACATGGAGCCCGTTCACCTACTCAGTGAACATCGCCGGACATCCCGCGGCCAGCGTGCCATGCGGGTTCGATCGGGCCGGGCTCCCGGTTGGACTTCACCTGATCGGCGGGTTCGGGGCCGAGGAAACAGTGTTGGCCGCCTCTGCGGCGTTCGAGGAAGCCAGACCGTGGGCGGACAAGCGACCTCCGGCGATTTGATCAGTCCTAGGACGGCGAAGGCGACGATGCCGATGGCGACCGGTTTGATGCCGTACAGCACCCAGCCGAGTTCCGGCGGCGTGCCCCAGCGGTCGCTCAGCCCCAGATGATCGCCTGCAACGATATTGCAGCCGGGATGGTGAGCGGCGCACCGTCGATCAGCAGTCCGGGCCACCCGGCGCGCCTGTCTGAGAGATGTATCGCCAGCTCGGTGGAGTTCGGTTCAGGAATGACGACAGTTGCGCCGACCAAGTCCATGAACGCGTCGTCCGTCGTCCATTTACGGCGTCGGACCTCCTCCTCCCGCATCATGCGATGTGTGCGGCGCGACCGCCGGAGGCGGTCAGGCCCAGCTTGAAGAAGAGACGCGCGATTTCGCCAAGTGACGGTTGGCACGCGACAGCATGTAAACCTCCGATATGACGGGATCGTCGCATGGACTTGCCGGTCGGGGATTTACCGGCTCAGTCGGCGGGTTCGGGAACCCGTCCTGTATCTCGCGCCTGCCCCTGTTCAGGCACGACCGGTCCGTCCGGCGGAATTCCGTCCAGCATCGGCAGATCGGTCGGTATGGTCGTGAACTGCTCTTCGTACAGCTGCCTGAACAGGCCGGACCGCGACACCAGCTCGTTGAAGGTGCCTCGGTCAACGATGCGGCCGTTCAGCACGACCAGGATCTGGTCTGCGGCGATGATGGTGGACAGCCGGTGCGCTATTGCGACCGTCGTCCGGCCCTCCATCAACTCCCCGAGCGCACGTTGCACCATACGCTCAGACTTCGTGTCCAGGCTGCTCGTGGCCTCGTCCAGTAACAGCACGCGCGGGTTGGCCAGCACGGCGCGCGCTATAGCGACACGCTGACGTTCGCCGCCTGACAACCGGTAGCCGCGCTCGCCGACTATCGTGTCAAAGCCATCCGGCAGCGCGGAGATCGTGTCGTATATCTGCGCCGCTTTTGCCGCCCGCACCAGGTTGTCGTCGGTAGCAGACGGGTCACCGTAGCGTAGGTTATCGGCAATCGAGGCGTGGAACAGGAACGGGTCCTGGCTCACGACACTGACGAGCGTCGAAAGATTCCGCAACGCCATGCGACGCAGGTCCACGTCGTCGATGCTAACGCTCCCGCAATCGACATCGTAGAGCCGCGACATCAGGTAGCCGATCGTGGTTTTCCCCGAACCGCTCGGGCCCACCAACGCCGTCAATCGGCCGGCGGCGGCGGTGAAGGTGACGTCCCGCAGCCCAAAGCTGTCTTCGATCCCACGGGCAGCGTCGTACTGGAAGCCAACGTTTCGGAAAGCAACCTCGCCCTTCACCGTGGCCCTGTCGACCGGGGCCGGGTCGACAGGGTCCTTGATCTCCGGGTCCAGGTCCAGGTACTCAAAAATCCGCTCGAACAGCGCCAGCGCGCTTGTGACGTCCACGCCGCGGTTCAGCAGACCGGCAAGGGGGAAAAGCAGCCGGGTTTGGATAGCGGTGAAGGCGACGATGTCACCTGTCGATATCCCGCCGCGGTCCTGAAAGAGCAGCCAGCCCCCGAAGGCCCACACGATCGCGGGGGCCATCCCGAAGAAGGTCTGGACTAGGACGAAGAATCCCCGGCCGGTCATCTGCTGCCGAACTGAAACCCGGGTCAGATCCTCGTTGGTCGCGTCAAACCGGTCGAGCTGCTCGCGCTCACGTCCAAAGGTCTTGGCGAGCATCACGCCGGACACGGACAATGTCTCCCCTGCACTCGCCGTTAGTTCAGCGACGGCCCGTTGCGCCTGACGGGTCAGCCGGCGGCGCCTGCGGCCGACCTTCACGGTGAAGAACACGAAGATGGGCGTGACGCCGAGCGCCACGAGCGAGAGTTGCCAGGAGATGATCAGCATCGCTATGACGGACGCGATCACGATGGCGGCGTTGGACACGATCGTGCTTATCGTGTCCGTGAGCACGAGCTGGGTGTTCGTTACGTCGTTGGTCAATCGAGACTGGATCTCGCCCGTTCGCGTGCCTGCAAAGAAGGAGACGGGCTGACGCTGGAGGTGACTGTAAAGGCGACCCCGCAGGTCACGCATCACCGACAGCCCGACCCGGGTGTTCAGGTGCGCCTGCAACAGGTTGAATCCGCCGGAGGCGACGGTGACGCCGATCATGATCCCGGCGATGGTGAACAGCTTGCCTGTATCGCCGTTCGGTATTACATCGTCGATGATGGTGGCGACGAGGAGCGGTGGCACGATGCCAAATCCAGCGTTGATCAGGACGGATGCGATCACGCCACCCAGCCGACGCCTGTAGGGCCGGTACAGGGCGACCGTGCGAAACAGCGTGTCGCGCTTGATCGGGCGATCGGGCGTTTCGGATGGAGCCCGATTAAAACCCATCCGGCCGCCGCCGCTATGTCCTGTTTGCACCATGAGAGTCGCTTCAGGAGCGCCGCAGGAGAGTCAGATCGGTCGTGAAAAAGAGCGGCGCGCGGTACTAGCGTAAACCCGAACGAGCGAACCGGGGGCCGGATACCCACGAGGCCTCACCCAATTGAGCACGCGGTGGAGCCCCCACTTGAGGTCGTTTGGGTGCGTACCCACATAGTGGGTTGGGAGTTCTCATCCGCACCGCCCCAAACAGCTCATCGGCCCGAGTCCTCTGCCTCAATTGCGTGAGCCGAAGGGCTCATCGGTGGCGTACGGGAACAGGGAAATACAGCCAAAGGAGCAGATAGACGGAGCCCACCGGACGGAGGATGAAACGAATCGCTACTGGCGGCAGAGGCGCCCGGGCTAGTCTCTGGGTTCACGCATGCCGCCATTCAAGACGGCATTCGGCAGGGATTCACGTGTGCGGAAACGGCCGCTTAAGAACGTAATTCGTTACCCAGACCCGGGGTGCTCAATACGTAGGAAAGTGATAGGCTGCGCGTAGTGGTATCCGGAATCAGGCCATCGGCGGGTACTTGGCGCCCGCGGACGCGAACCATGCACTTATTGCGCAGACCAGACCACTCCGCTGAACCAGTCGACACCGGCAGTCTACCGGCGTCGTGGCACCGCTCGCCACACCTCAAAGAGTTCGTTCTGGTGAGCGGCGCATACCTTCTGTACCTGCTTATCCGGCAGATAATTGCCGCGGATATTCAGCTTGTTGCGTTCATTCACGCGGAAAGCGTGGTGGATCTGGAACAGGATCTGGGGCTGTTCTGGGAGCCCACTTTGCAGCAGTGGGCGATCAACACGTCCGATTGGCTGGTGGTCTTCTTCAACTGGTCCTACATCCTCTCGTTCTATCCAATCATCGTGACGGCCTCTGTAATCCTCTACATAAAGTCCAGGCACCATTACCTGTACTACCGTAACGTTGTCCTGTTCTCGTTCCTGTTCGCGCTGATAGCTTTCACGATATTCCCACTGGCCCCGCCCAGGATGCTCACGAAGAATTTTGTGGATACGATGGCGATATTTGGTCCGTCGATCTATTCCGCCGCTGAGGGCGCCGGCTTCTACAACGCGTTCGCTGCGATGCCCAGCCTGCACTTCGGTTGGAGCGTCCTTTTCGGAACGATATTCTTCCGTTCCGGCTACCGAGCTCTCAGGATCTTCGCGTTCATATATCCGTCGATGATGCTGTTCACCATCGTCGTCACCGGGAACCACTACTTCCTCGACGCCGTAGCGGGCGGTGTTGTGATCGCACTATCGTTCGGGACGGTGGGCGTGATAGGCGCCATCAGCCGGCGAAAAATGGACCCGGACCTGCTCATATCGACACGGCGATCGATAAGCGCTTTCGGTGAGATGTGTCGCCGGGGACCGATTCACGGTGTTCTGACACGGGGTTCTCGACCGCAGCAGCGGGTACCGGGCCAGCGACATTACGATCGGGACTATAAGCCCTCGGTCTATAACTCGACCGTCTTGTAGATCGGTGCCCGCTTTGACGGTCCATGCCATCGGACCAGGCGATGATTACGGGCGCTCTTTTCCTTCGGTCTTCGTTGGCAGTCTTCGTTGGATGACAGCGTAAAGAAGAACGTCGCGCCTTTTCCGACCCCTGATTCCACCCACATCTGACCGTAGTGCCTCTCGATTATCCTCCGAACTATCGCCAGGCCGGCGCCGGGATAATTCTCACGCCTCTGTAACCGCTCAAATGTGACTGTTCCATGTCAAACCCAACGCCGTCGTCACGTACGTATTAGGTGGGTGTGCCGTAGATGCCCATCGTCCCCACCTTTATCCGGGGGTCTGACTGATGAGTCGTGAACTTGTAGGCGTTGCCGATCAGATTGGCAAAACCAATCGAAGCAGGCTGTAATCGGCATCACATTGTGGCAATGATTTGAGCGTCCAACGAACGCCGAGACTCGTTTGACTCAACTCCGCGTGGACGGCCGCGACGATCTCGCCGGGATCTACTCGTTGGGTCTCCAGCGCCTGATGGACGAGGCGCGCGAAGTTGAGCAGGTCCGCCACAAGTTCAAAGCTTTCTTGAGACGAGCGCGCTATCAACTCAACGTATTGTCGTGAAGTTTCAGACAATGCCCCCTGATCCAGCTCAAGCAGCCGGGAAGCGAGGCGGGCGGGCATGGCCAGCGGGCCGCGCAGGTCATGCGAGACGGTGTACGAAAACTCCCCCAGTTCTGAGTGGATCTCCTAGAGTTGCGCGGCAAGTTCAAGCACGCGCCGCTCCAGGCCGGATGTCAGCATGGCAACTTAATCTTCAGCGTTTTTCCGGTCCGTAATGTCCCTTATGGCCCCCGTATACATCACCCCGTGTTCCAATTCAGTCCTAGTGGCCTCAATCTTTATCAGGAAAGTAGTTCCGTCTTTCCTCTGCCCCGCGACTTCACGGAGCGCTCCGAACCTTCGCTGTACGCCCGTCTTCCGATAACGATCTCCAAACATGTGATGATCGCTCTTGTACGGTTCCCCGGCCAGGTCTGAGACGCGACGTCTCGGCAGTACAGATCTGGGGTAGCCGAAGATATTAAGCAGAGCGCCGTTGGTTGACTGGATTTCCAGATTGTCGTTGGTGGTCATAATTCCCGCCGCCGCCGTTTCCACTACGACGCGGGTACGCGACTCACTGTCAGCCACCGCACGGTGGATCTCTGAGTTCGCAACGCTTCCGGCTATCCGGAACGCTATCCACTCAGAGAGTTTCCCATGCCTCAACGTGTACGTGGCCAGCCCCCAACCGGGTACTCGCTCACCCCTCACTGCGGTGTTGGCGGCGCAGGCCATCAACCGCCTAAAGGGACGGATTGAGCAGTCAACATGAGATGGCCCTCAGCACTGGATTTCCCGGCATCAAGGCCGCGTTCATCAGGCTTGCCGCCCCCTGAGCCCAGTCAGTCTAAATGGCCAACAAAAAGGGCCCCCGCCGGAGCGGGAGCCCGAAAATTACTGGTAGCCCCTACGGGATTCGAACCCGTGATCTCCGCCTTGAGAGGGCGGTGTCCTTGGCCGCTAGACGAAGGGGCCTCGTGGCTGGCGATCCAGGATTCGAACCTGGATTGACGGATTCAGAGTCCGCTGTCCTACCGTTGAACGAATCGCCATCGGCGTATTGATTTTATCAGGCTCAGTCGGTCTCGCACATCTCGGGTCGCACCGATCCCAGTACAAAACGCGGCTAACTGGATCCGCGGCTAACTGAATCGTCTCCAAATCTATCCCGAATTCGGTCGAGTGTCGATGACAGGGCAGAATCTTCCGCCACAAACGAATCAAGAAGCGATAGCTGGGCCGCCGGTTCCGTCAGGTTTTCAACGCCCACGCCGATCAGGCGTACCGGCGAATTACGCTGCTTAAGCGTCGCATCGAGAAGTGCCGTAGCGATCTCATGGATGCGGCCGTCGCCGTCAAACGATACCTGTGGGGTGTTGTGCCGGGTGAGGGTTGTGAAATCGTGATAGCGGAGTTTCAGGCTCACGCTGCGGGCGTGCTTGCCGGCGCGCCGGAGTCTGCGCCCGACCGTTTCGGCAAGTTCCTTTATCGTCTGTTCCAAGAAAGCGCGATCGGATGAGTCTTCGTGGAAGGTCGTCTCCGCCGAGATAGATTTCGCCCCTCCGCCCGATGCGAGTTCTGAACCATCGATACCCCTCGCCCGTTCGATCAGCCTGGCGGACTGGTTGCCCATCTCCCGGCGTAACGGTCCTTCCGGGAAGACGGCGAGCTGCCCCAGCGTATGGATGCCCAGCCGGCCCAGTTTCTCAGCGGCTATTGGGCCGATGCCCGGCAGTTTTCGGACCGGCATCGGCGCCAGGTAGGCCGCTTCGTCTCCGGGAGAGACGGTGAACATGCCGTCCGGCTTGCGTTCGTCCGAGGCGATCTTGGCGATCAATCGCGAAGGGGCGATACCGATCGACACCGTAAGCTTCAGCTCTTCACGCACTCGATTCTTAATGATCTGCGCGGCTTTTTCAGAAGGCCCGTAAAGCGCCTCGGTGCCTGTCATGTCCATGTACGCCTCGTCGACACTCATCACCTGCACGTCCGGCGTGTAGTCGCGGAGTATCGCCATGAATGACTTTGATATCTTCCCGTAAAGGCCGTGACTGCTGCTCATCACAAGGGCGTTGGGGCAGAGCCTGAGGGCGCGCGATATCGGCATCGCGGATCGGACGCCGAAGGGGCGGACCTCGTAAGATGCGCAGGCGACGACGCCACGCCCTCCCGTGCCCCCGATGATGAGCAATTTCCCGATCAGGTCCGGGTTCGCCGATCGCTCAGCGGCGGCGAAGAAGGCGTCGATATCGACGTGGAAGATGGTCCGTTCGGCGGCCACTGGTGGCCTCCTCGGCTCTGACAAGGCGTCTGAATGGCTCAAAGCTCTGGCTCCGAGCCTAGCACCGCTCCGGTCAGGCACCAAGCCCGTGTGTCCGGCCCGGCAAGGCTGGGACCCCCGCGCCGGCTAAGAGGGCGGCGTGCAGTCCCCCACTTCAAACCAGTCAGCGCTCCGGTGGAGGTCGTTGTTGCCAGACCATACGGATGAAGGAACGGCGATAGCCTCGCCGGGGATCACAAACCTGATCCCGTAGCGCTTGCCGATCTTACTTTCCGGGAAAGTTCCGGTGGCGATCATCGTGGCCTGCTCTCCCGGCGCCAGATCGAACTCGCCCTCGAAGAAGATGGAGACCAGCCGCTCCTCATCGACGAGCGCTATGCAGTAGCTTTCCTGCCAGCGAACGCCATCGAGGTTGTTCAGGGCAATCTGGAACGAGCTTTGCTCGCCGGGGACGTGCTTGTTGGCGTCTCCAGAGACGTTCACCAGACGGTCCGTTTCGTATGTCCACCCGAACTGGAAACTGACGTCCGTATTGGCACAGGCGGTCGCCAGGAACGCCATCGTCGCTATCAGCAATATGATGCCGCGGCTCCAGATCATTCTTCCATCTCCTGTGGTGGGTTGAATCAAAGATTCCCAGCCTGTAATGGCGCGCCAACCCCGCCCGCCAAATCAAACCCCTGTCGGGGTCAGGCGTCGTTCAGAGTACGCAGCAGGTTCGCCATCTCAACGGCCGCTTCCGCGTATCCGGCGGCGTGTCCGATGCGGGCGAAGGCCTGGTCCGTCGTGTAGGTCGTCTGGACGCCGAATATCACCGGAACGCCAGTATCTACGGACAGGCGCGCGATGCCGTCAGCAGACTCTTTGGAGACGTACTCAAAGTGCGCCGTCTCGCCCTCTATGACCGCGCCCAGGCAGATCACTGCGTCGTAGTTGTTTGACCGGGCCATTGCAGCCGCCGTGACGGGTAACTCGAAGGCGCCGGGCACGTGGGCAACGGTCACGTCGGCGTCGGACACGTCGAGTTCGACCAGCGTCTCCAGCGCGGATGCCAGCATCCGGCCGGTGATGTAGCTGTTGAAGCGCGCAACCACAATGCCGATCCGCAGACCGGCCCCGTCGCTGTGGCCGTTCAGTTCTCTTGGCATACCCGCGCTACGGCCGGCGCTAGTCCAGGCTCGCGCCGGAAATCGTGTGGCCCATCTTGTCTCGTTTCGTCTTCAGGTAGCGGCGGTTTTCTGGATTGGATGGAGCTTCCAGACTGACCTGGTTGATCTCAAGGCCATAGCCCTGTAACCCGACCAGTTTTCGGGGGTTGTTGGTCATCTGGTTGAACTGTTTCACGCCGAGATCGACCAGTATCTGGGCGCCAACGCCGTAGTGGCGGAGGTCCATCGCAAAACCTAGCTGCTCGTTGGCCTCGATGGTATCGAGCCCCTCGTCCTGCAACTGGTACGCCTTCAACTTGTTGTGGAGGCCGATACCCCGCCCTTCCTGTCGCATGTAAAGCAAAACGCCGCGTCCCTCGGCGGCGATAGCTTTGCGCGCCATCCCCACCTGCAGGCCGCATTCACAGCGCAGGCTGCCGAAAACGTCACCCGTCAGGCACTCGGAGTGGATGCGGCCCAGTACCGGTTTCCCGTCCGAGACGTCTCCCATGACCAGGGCAACGTGCTCGTCGTGATCGACAAAACTCCGGTACGCGATGGCCGTGAAATCGCCTTCCGGTGTGGGAAGCCGTGTCTCGGCGACGCGCTCGACGAGCTTTTCGTGCCGGAAGCGGTACTCGATGATGTCGGCGACGCTGACGATCGGGATATCGAACTCTGTAGACAGGGTCTCAAGCTCAGCGCGGCGGGCCATCGTGCCGTCTTCGTTCATGACTTCGCAGATAACGGCCGCCTCACGCTGCCCGGCCATGCGGGCCAGGTCCACGGAAGCCTCGGTCTGACCGGCGCGGACCAGCACGCCTCCGGGGGCGTACCTGAGCGGGAAGATGTGGCCGGGTCGCGCCAGGTTTTCCGGCACGGACTCTGGGTTTGCGAGCAACTGGACCGTGTAGGAACGGTCTGCGGATGAGATGCCGGTTGTGATGCCGTCTGCTGCATCCACAGATACGGTGAACGCGGTGCCGAGTGATGCCGTGTTGCGGTTGACCATGAGAGGGATGTCGAGCCTCTCAAGGTCTTCGCCCAGCATCGGCACGCAGATCAGCCCGCGGCCTATGGTCGCCATGAAGTTGATGGCTTCCGGCGTGATGAAATCGGCCGACATCGCGAAGTCGCCTTCGTTCTCGCGGTCCTCGTCGTCAACGATGATGACCATTCGGCCCGCTTTGAACCGCATTATTGCGGTCTCTACAGCCCTGGTCGCTTCGTCGGTATCGGGCATATTGTCGCCCCGGTCAGCTTCCGGCGTGGTCGGCAAGCAACTTCTCCAGATAAGGACGGGCCATCTGCTCGACGTATTTTGCGGTGACGTCGACCTCGATGTTTACTTTTGAGCCCATTGTTCGTTCTGCAATAGTCGTGTGTGCATATGTGTAAGGAATAATCGCGACGGAAAAACCGTCGTCGTCCCGGTCCACCACGGTGAGGCTCGCGCCGTCGACGGTGATAAACCCTTTCGGAACGATGTAACGCATTATAGATTCGTCGCCGAGAAATCGGATGACGATCGAGTCGCCGTCCTTCTCGACGGCCGAAACCTCGGCAACGTCATCCACGTGTCCCTGCACCATGTGGCCACCGATGCGCCCACCCTCCGCCAATGAGCGTTCCAGGTTGACGCGCCCGCCCGGTTTCAGATCAGACAGGTTGGTGCGGCTCAGCGTCTCGGGGATGACTTCTACCGAGAGTTCGCCCTCTTCGCGCGCCATCACCGTAAGGCAGGCGCCGGCAACGCAAATCGACTCCGATTCCTGGAGTCCCGGCGTAACCTCCGGGGCGTGGATCGTGAGTTTCATCCCTTCAAACGAGATGACTTCGCCCACTTCTTCAACTATTCCGGTAAACATGCAATAACAACGACAGTCGTGTGATCGGTTCCCGATTACTGGCCGGTATAGCCCGTAACGAGGATGTCCGGGCCGATCTGTTCTACCCGAACACGATCAAGTTTAAGCGCACTTGCGACCTCTGCCACGCCAATCCCGCCGACCGCGGGCAATGCGCCGACGCCGCCGATGATCAGCGGCGCTATAAAGGCGGCGATTTTCCCGGCATGTCCGGCATCGATGACGGCGCCGGTCAGGCCCGCGCCCGCCTCGAGCATCACGTTCACACATCCGCGTTCACCCAGATGTTCCAGCAGGTTCGCGAAATCGATCCCGCCGGTTTCAGAGCGCGGTAGCTCAACGGCCTCCAGGTTGGGCGCGTCGATGGTCGATTCACATCCATCGCCCCGGACCCACAACACATCGCCGGGCTCACCAAGCAGGGCCGCGCCGGGCGGCATCCGGCCGTCACTGTCCACAATCACACGGAGGCGCGGGCGCCCAGACAGGCCCTCCAACCGGGCCGTAAGACGGGGATCGTCCGCCAGCACCGTGCCGATTCCGGTGATCACGGCGTCGGATTCCGCACGCATGAGATGTGAACGCTCACGCGCCGCTTCGGACGTGATCCACTGGGAATCGCCGATCCTTGTCGCGATCCGGCCGTCCAGGCTGGCGGCGAACTTCACGGTCAGGAACGGCCGGCCGGTTGCGATGTGGTGGAGGAACCCTTCAAGGGACACCATTGCGCCCTCGATCAGGTCGCCTTCAAGGGGTATCACAACTTGGATGCCGGCGTCGCGTAGTTTGCGAAATCCCTCGCCGTCTACGCGCGGGTCCGGGTCGCCGACCGGGCAAACGACTCTATCGACCCCGGCTGCGATGAGGGCGTCCGCACATGGCCCGGTGTACTCGGTGTGTGAACACGGTTCGAGCGTGGTGTAGACGGTGGCCCCACGCGCCTGTTCGCCGGCCTGCTGGATGGCGATCACCTCTGCGTGCGGGCCCGGTATCGGCGTTGTCCGACCCTCTCCGACCACCTCACCGTCCCGAACAACCACAGCACCCACAGACGGGCGAGGTGATACCTCACCCAGGCCGGCGCGGCCAAGCTCGATGGCGCGCTCCATGTATCGTCGATGATCTGCTGTGCCGAAGGTCGTCATTAGCCGCCCTTGCCCGCTCGGCGGTCGTCGAAATCGATATGGAGCCGGGACGTGGTGGGCTCTGACTGGCCCTGGTAGCGGCTGCCAAGCTCTTTCGATCCGTAAGGCCGATCAACCTCTGTCGTCATGCGCTGGAACGATATCTGGCCGATGCGCATGCCGAAATAGAGCGTGATCGGAAGGCGTGCCACGTTTGTGAGCTCAAGCGTCAGATTGCCTTCCCAGCCCGGGTCAATGTACCCGGCGGTGGAGTGGATCACGAGACCGATCCGACCCAGGGAGCTCTTGCCCTCCAGTCGCGCCACGATGTCGTTCGGCAGTTCGATGTGCTCCATCGTGCTTCCCAGTACAAACTCGCCGGGGTGAAGGATGAACGGTTTGTCATCAGGAATCTCCTGGCGCTCCGTCAGGTCAGACAGGTCTTCACGGACGTCGATATACGGCTTGCTGGAGTTCCTGAAGACCAGGATCGCATTGTCCAGGTGAAGATCGATGCTGGCCGGCTGAATGTCGCGCTCGTTCAGCGGATCGATGACGATTCGGCCGGCCGAGAGTTCCTCTTTGATTGAACGGTCGCTGAGGACCATTTGTGTTCCTGAATCTGTTGTTACCGGGGTGGTTGAGTGAAGGGTTCAGTGTGCAAAGCCCGGCCGGAATTCTACTGGAGCGGGTTCGCGTTCAGCGTCGTTCATGGTACGTAATCGCGCGACGGGCGTGGGCGTATTGCCATACACCCCTACTGTGGTCGTGGGCACGCCTGAAACAAAGTAGGCGCCCGTCGGGTGACGGGCGCCTACGGGGCAGGAGGGGTCAGCGGTGTTTAAGTACCACTTACAGGTTTGTATGAACTACTGGGCCGCAGGGATCACGATGGCGAAAACTGCCGACACGCTGGCCGTCACGTCCACGTCGCCGGAGCTGATCTGCGTAGGTGCGAACGAACGTGCGGCGTCTTCGGCAAATGCCGACTGTGCGACGGCAAACGTGGGATCCGGGGAAGTCCCACTGGTTTCCTGCAGGAACACGACCGGACCAAGGTCAACACCGAGGATCCGTGCGTAAAGCTCAGCTTTGTCGTGAGCATCACGGGCCGCAAGGTCACGGGCCGTGTCGCCGTGAAGCGCCGGATTGTTGAGCCCGAAGCTGATCCCACTGATCCGTACTTCGTCGCCCGCGGTCTCGGACACCTGATCGATCACGTTGCCGACTTCATCCAGGTCGCGGATGGTGACCTCGACGGAGTTCGACACGATGTAACCGATGATCACAGATTCGCCGTACTTGCCGAGCGCCGAGTCGCGTTCTACGTACGTGGACTGCGGTTGGATGCTGAAGTTGCGGGTGACGATATCGTCTTCCGCAACGCCGGCGCCCGTGAGGGCGGTCCGGGCCCGAACCATCGCCTCGGCGGCAACCTGCCGGGCTTCACTGACTGTGAGCTCACGCGCTTCCACGCGCAGGTTCAGGGTCGCGATGTCGGGGTCGACGAGAACCGTTCCGTGACCGGACACGGAGATCCCAACCTGCTGGAATCCACCGCTGGCCTGGCTGGCGGCGACACGTGCGAAATCGTTGAACCCGATGGGAATCGCCTCCGAGGACGGGGCGTAGATGGTTCCCGAGGGCACGTTGGTAATGGGACTGACCGGTGCGACCGTAGCCAGTCCACCGTCGTCGACTTCTGAATCTGAACTGCATGCGACGGCGGCGACCATCATGAGGGCCACGGCGGCGGCGATGAAGACGAACTTCCTGTTCCGGATCTTCCTCAGCATTTTTCTTTCTCCTGACAGCCGTATGCGGCCTGTTTTGGGGTGCGTGTGTCGGGGGTCGATAACCGTTGATTCGGTCCCGCAGTACTAGAGACGCTCACCGATCCACATTTGTTCCCGATGTGTGGATCCTGTTCAGACAAATCGTGAGCGCTTCACGCCCGGGGTATCGTTTGAGTCGAGTGGATTCAGGTTCGGTCGGACCTACGCCAACCATGTTCGCCTGACAATCGTATGTAAGGTTGGGGAAGAGTTGAGTAGGGCCACGAAGGTGGACGCCTTCCAGATATCTATAATCGATTCATTCGATCCAGATTGTTTTGATCTCAGGGTTTTTCTGAGACTACGGAAGCTTCCGTTCCTTTTGAAATCAATACGCGAAATATCGGAGACCGCCATCACGGCGGTGCTCATCTTCGTGGTCCTCCAGATCTCGACGCAGTCTTTCCGAGTGGACGGACGGAGCATGGAACCGACGATGGCCGACGGTCAGCACGTCCTCGTCAACAAGTTTGTTTACGCGAGCGCAGCCGACGGGCTATTTGGCGACATCCTGCACACCATCAAAGGGGACGATGGGGGACGCTCGTATCTGTTCCATGCGCCGCAACGTGACGACGTGATCGTGTTCACGCCGCCCACGGGACCTAACGCTGATTTCCTCGTGAAGCGGGTGATCGGGATTCCCGGCGATGAGATCGATATCCGCGGCGGTCAGGTCTGGGTGAACGGCGAGCCGCGCGACGAAAACTTCCCGGTGACAAAAGTGAACGGCGGCACGTATCCGCTCTCGGTAGAAGCGGACATGTTATTTGTGCTGGGCGACAACCGCGGTCGGTCGAATGATTCACGGACGTGGGGCCAGTTGCCCGCGGAGAACGTGGTGGGGCGCGTCTGGTTCGGTTACTGGCCGCCTCCCCTGATGAAGCTTTACTCGACCGTTAGCTCTGGCTTAAGTCCCACCGCACTGAGCAACCTCTTCCGATAGACACGGTCCGTACGTTCCCGATCTGACACCTCGGCGGACTCGCGCGTCTACCGTGGCGCTTGAGCTTGGGGTAAAGTTGGCGCAATCTCAACGAGATTACCCGCGCATCGGCCCAGAATGCCGTATCAAGGCATCGGTGCCCGGCCTCGCAACCGTGAAGAATTCAGGAGGAACCGATGGCGGATGAGCGACTCGCGACGATGGCTCACCTGCTTCGACGTGCAGGTTTTGGATCTTCACGTGACGAACTCGAGGAGTACGCGGCACGGCCTTACGAAGAGGTGGTCGACGACCTCGTGAACCCGGAACGGTTCGAGCCCCTAGACGAGGACGCGCTGGAACGGTTCTACCCTCACATCTTCTCCAACAAGGACAACCCGGGCGTGTGGAACGGCCGCTGGTTCTGGAGGATGGTTAACACCAGGCGCCCACTGGAAGAGAAGATGACCCTGTTCTGGCACCACGTGTTCGCCACAGGCTGGACCAAGAGCGAGCACACGCCGTCTATGGTCGACCACATCGAAATGCTCAGGAAGAACGGCCTCGCCAACTTCCGGACGCTGCTGCTCGATCTATCTAAAGACCCGGCCATGAGCTTCTGGCTGGACAACTCGGAGAACCACGGCGCAACGCCGAACGAGAACTACGGCAGGGAGCTGTTGGAGCTGTTCTCGATGGGCATTGGCACCTACGACGAACCGGACGTAAAGGACGCGGCACGCGCCTTCACGGGCTGGACCTTTGAGCAGCCGCTCCCGCTCTACCCCTTTGGCCACTACAACGCCAGGTTTGAGTTCCGGCCGGAGGACCACGACAACACGAAAAAGACCTTCCTGGGCGTGACGGGCAACCTGGATGGCGCAGACATAATCGACATCATCGTCAAGCAAGAGGCGAACGCCCGGTTCGTCTGCCGCCACATCTACAACTTCTTTGTTGCGGACGAGCCGCAGATCCCGGCCTGGAGCGTGACGCCGCCGCAAGATGAAGCGGCGATCGACATCCTCGTGAAAGCGTACATGGACTCGGATGCAGACATCCGCACCGTAATGAAGACCCTGTTCCTTTCCGACTTCTTCAAGGCAGCGCGGGCAAAGCGGGTCAAGTGCCCGGCAGAGTTCATAGCAGGCACGATCAAGCTGACGGGCGAGTTCCGGGAGATCGAACCCGGGCTGCCCACGCTGGACGCCGCGAGCGTCGTGATGGGCCAGAAATTGATGGACCCGCCGACGGTCGAGGGCTGGCACACCGGCAAGGAATGGATCGACGGAGGGACGCTCACGGAGCGCATCAACTTCGCCACCGCTCGTGTTGGCAACCCAGAGACGCCAGGCACGAAGGCGATCATCGATCGGCTCTCCGGCTCGGGCGACCCGATCACCCCCGCAGAACTCGTGGACGGCGTGCTTAACCTGGCCGGACCTATCGAGGTGGCGGACGAGACGCGTACGGCGCTGTTGCAGCTGGCAGAGCTTGACGGCGACCTTGCCTTTGGCAATTCCGCAGACCGCACCAAGAACGAAGACCGGATCGCACGCATGCTGGCCCTTGCAGTGGCGTCCCGGGAGTACCAGTTCGCTTAATTGATTTATCAGTCGCCTGCTGAACGGAGCGAGCGGCCAACCCAGACGCATTAATGAACGGTTCCGGACGGGCCGGGGCAGCGCAAACCAGGGGAGGATCCTGCAGACATGACGACCAATGGAAACAGTGCCAACGGCCAAAACAATGGGGCCAAGAAAGATCCCGTACTGGTTGTCGTGCAGCTCTCGGGCGGCAACGACTTCATGAACACGCTCATCCCGTACACGGCCGGGATGTACTATGACAACCGGCCGTTGGTCGGGATCCCGGAAGATCAGTCCCTCCCGATCAACGACACGCTGGCCTTCCACCCGGACGCCGCGCCCCTGAAAGGCATGTTCGAGGACGGCAAGGTCGCGATCGTCCAGGGCATCGGGTACCCGAACGCCTCCCGGTCACACTTCCGGTCGATGGACATCTGGCACACCTGTGAGCCGGAAATCATCGCAACAGAGGGCTGGCTGGCCAAGGTGATCAAGCAGTTCGACCCGAATTCTGAGAACCCCCTGACGGGTGTCAGTTTCGGGCGCGGTCTGCCGCGCGCGATGGCCGCCCCGGGCGTCGTTGCGACATCCGTTGACGACCTGGACAACTACGGGTTGTTGACCAGCGTCGAGGCCGATCAGCGTCGTGCAGAAGACCTTGCGATTTTCAAGCGCATGTACACACCAGCCGTCGGTTCTGGGCTCGTGATGGACTACTTCGGGGACACAGGCCAGAGCGTGCTGTCCGGAGCCGACCTGATCAAGGTGGCGCCCCAGCAATACACCTCCACGGTTGAGTACGCCAACAACCCGATCGCCAAATCGCTGCGGGACGTCGCACGGGTCCACACGGCGGGCCTCGGCACACGGATCTTCTACACGCAGCACGGCGGTTACGACCACCACGCGCAGGAAGTGCCGACCCACGCCCGCCTGCTCGCAGAACTGACGGGCGCGATCAGCGATTTCTGGCAGGACCTGCGTGAGCACGACGCCGCCGACAACGTGTCGATGCTCGTGTTTACGGAGTTCGGCCGTCGCATCAAGGACAACGGCTCCGGGACCGATCACGGCTCCGGCGGCGGCGCGTTCATCATCGGCGACAACATCGATGGCGGGTTGTACGCCGAGTACCCGTCCCTGGAGCGAGCGGACTGGGAACGCGACGAAGACCTAGCCCACACGTTCGACTTCCGTGGCGTCTACGGCACGATGCTTGAGCAACACCTGAAGGTCGACCCTGAGCCGATCGTGGGTGGCGTCTACGAGCAGCTTCACCCGTACAAAGAGACCGCATCGGCGTAAGCGGATTTATTCGACATCCAGCTACCGCCAGACCTACCTGAATTCCGGAGAACGACAATGACCCTTCAATCGGTCACGAAGCCCAGCACACCGCCGTACGCACTGCTGCGCGCCGGCTACCCCTTCCTGACGACGCTCGGAATGCGCCGGGTGACGACCTACTGCATGGATATCGTCATCGGCGACAATGACGAGCTATTCGTCCTGTGCCGTGCGGACAGTCCGGGACTGGGCGGCAGCAACATCCGCCGCACGAACTGGAACGATGACGACTTGGACACGCTGGGCGGCGGCAAGCTGCTCTGGCCGGTCCAGATGATCCGTGACGCCGAGGGCACGCTTTACGTCTCCGACGAGGGCAGCCACAAGATCATCAAGTTCAAGCAGGACGGAACCTTTGTTGGCGAATGGGGCGAGGAGGGCTCCGGCGAGGGCCAGCTGAACCGCCCGTCCGGCATCGCTTTCGACGCCAACGAGGATCTCTGGGTGGTCGATACCCTCAACCACCGCGTTCAGAAGTTCAACAAGGACGGCAGGTTCATCTCCAGGTTCGGGACCAAAGGTTCCGGCCCGGGCGAGTTCGATATGCCGTGGGGCATTACCGCGGACGGCGAGGGCAACATCCTGGTCGCCGACTGGCACAACGACCGCGTGCAGAAACTCACTGCGGACGGTGAGTTCATCATGGAGTTCGGCTCTTCCGGTTCGGGCGACGGCGAGTTCCATCGCCCGGCCGGTGTCGAGGTCGACCACCACGGCGATATCTACGTTGTGGACCGCGGCAACAACCGGGTCCAGCTGTTCAACCCGGCGGGCAAGTACGTCGACAAGTTCATCGGCGACGCCACGCTTTCCAAGAGCGGCGAGACCTACGTCAGGGCGAATCCTGCCGTGCTGCGAAACCGCGAGATGGCGAACACGGAGCAGCAGAAGCGGATGCGTGGGGCGGCGTCGGTACGGTTCGACAACCAGGGCCGGATGTACATCCCGGACTTCGGAAGCCACCGAATCCAGGTCTACATCAAGCAGGCTTACGAGCTGACGCCGGAAGAGATCGCTCCGGTCCCGAACCACCCAACGCTTTACACGGTCTGAGCGCCAAAACAAAACGGTTGGCGAGGGGCGTCCCGCTGATAACGGGGTGCCTTTCGATTTAGCTCGAATAAACGGGAGGCCAGCCATTTGCCGATGATGTACGGCTTCGCAGCGCAGCGAAAGCAACTGCTTGAGGTGGAGCTGGAACGGCTCAGCATCGAGATGCCGCCGCTCGGCGCGATGCGCGTCTCCCTCACCGGCGACCTAGCGGTCAACCGCGTCACGCCCGAGACCGCGCTGGAGCTTGTTGTGATCCAGGCCACGGATCAGCCGTTTCGCCGGCGAGCCGATTTCTGGACGACGCATCTCCGGCCAAGGCTCGATACGAGTTTTTTCGTTTACACGCCGGAGGAGTACGAGGAACTGGTCGATACGGACCCCCTGCTCATGGCGGTCGAACGCGATGGAGAGGTGATCATTGGCTGAATCGGCAGCTCTCAAGAACTCCGGCAGATGGGTGAAACAATCATGCATCGACCTGTCGGACGCAGAATTTGTCGCCGCTTCCGGCCGGCATGCCCTGGCGTGTTTCCTCTGTCACCAGTCCGCTGAGAAAGCGGTAACGGGTTATCTGCTGGCACGGGGTGCCGAGATGGTGTGGGGTCACTCGCTTGCCGATCTTTGCGAGGACGCCATGGCGGTGGAGCCGTCGTTCGACTTCATGAAGTCGATCGGCCCGTTGCTGGACAAGCATTACCTGGGCGCTCGTTACCCGGGCGGGCTACCGGGCGGCGTTCCTGCGGAAGTGTACGAGGCGTACGATTCCGAACGCGCGCTGGAGATCGCCCGGGATATCCTGCAGTTTGCACAGGAACGGATCGACCAGCTGCCGGGCTAATCCTTCCGGGTTGAATTTAGATCGCCCGGGCTAAGATTGGGGCTGACCGGACGACGATTCCCGCGTCGATCCGTTCGTGTTTCCGGCGCTAGGCCCGAGGTGTTTCAATGGCGAAGTACGGAGCGGGCGACCGGGTGGTCCTTCACCCGAACGTTACCGGCCAGCACGTCCGGTACGAAGGGTGGATCGGTGTGGTGCAGAGTATCGAAGCCGACACGTTGGATCACCACCTGGGCGGCGTCGCGCGGTACCGTGTTCAGATAGACGGCGAGAACTCGGATGCCGTCGTCTCCGTATCTGAAAAAGAACCGGAGCGCGCGAGACGCGACGCTGGCACCAGCTGAATCCAGGGGCTGAACTGGACCAACTATGGGCGTATTTCTCCGCATCCTGGTCCCCATAATTTTGTTTCCGTTACTGCGGTGGGGACTCCCGCTGTTACTCGGGTACTTGGGGCGGAAATACGATCATCGACAGGCGGAGAAACGGTCTGGAGGCCCGGTAATCGAAGGGCATCTGACACGTAAGGAGTTCCCGACGCGCGATCTGCGACATGTGAATTTCGACCGGGAGTGATCCGGGGGACGTGGCCGCACGGGTCACACGACGAGAGCCTCAGGGCGCGCGAGGGTGCATTCCCAAAGCGCTTGCCCGGCCATTCCGAACGTAGCCGGCGAACCTTCACCGGAAGAAGGTTCGCCGTAGACATACCAATGAGGCGAGGACCTTGAACCTCCCTCGCCCCAACCCTCTCCCACCGGGAGAGGGGTTACGTGTACATCCTTCAGGAACCTCTAAGCGTGCCTGAACAATGTATTGTCATTTTAAGGAGCTTGCGACAATGAAACTCGCCGCCGAATGACGTTTGCACGATCGACGTTTTCGCGCTCAATTAGCCGAGAGATCCTTCGCTTCGGCTCGGGATGACAATTACATGTAGCCATGTGTCCCCGGAGAGCAATATGCCGACAATCACCCTGCCGACCGTTCCCTCACCATCAGATAAACGTCAACATCATTGACCTCTGATCGGTACGACCTGACGTGTTGAAATCCCGCATTTTCGTAAGCACGTATGGCACGACGATTGTCCGGCTCTGGGTCGATCACACAGCGCTGGATTGACGGGTCAGCGAATACGATCTCGCTCAGAAACTGCCGTATGAGCGCGGACCCGACTCCCCGATTGCGCCATTCGGGCAACCCGATGAAGACGTCAACCCCCGCGGAATCGTCGGTTTGGAGTTCCGCCATGTGGTCCGGGTAGTCCACCACGCGGTACGTCTGGATCACGCCGATGTCAGTGGAGTCGAGACTGATAATGAAGATCCGTGTCTTCTCATCCCCGCCCCGAGCACGGGATTCCCAATTGGATCGAATGTCTTCCTCAGGTGTGTCGCTTTCGTGCCACCAGAAGGCGACTTCTCGATCCAGCGACCATCGCACGACATTGTCGAGATCGGACATGGTGAGTGGTCTGAAAGAGATTTTCAAAGTCTGTGTCCCTACCTGCCAGTGACACCCGTTTCCAGCGGCTGTTCTTGAGGTACGGGCGTGGGCGGGCCGTTGCCTGCCCCTACAGTGTTCTTGTTCCAACACGAGTTGATATCGAAAACCCGGGCCAACGTACTGTGACTGTGAGGAGCTTGCAACGAAGAATCTCACCGCCAGATGATGTCTACACGAAAGATGTTGTCGGGCTTTACTGACCGGTAGATCTTTCACTTCGGCTCAGGATGACAGTTGGGTGTGACTGCGTGGGTATTGCGCAGAACCAAAATCGGGCGGAGCAAGCGCGCCCCTACGGTGATGTCGCTCGCACCCTCTCCCTTGACCGGAGAGGGTGAGGGTGATCGCCGCCCGGGCGGGCGGCGTACTGGGCGATGGTCGCGGGCACCAGGGCCTGGTATTCCTTGTAGGGTAGGCGGCCTCACCCTTGATCGTGATCTCGGCGATTGTGTAGACGGACATATCGAGATCCTTTGTGGTTCGTCCACGCGAAATTTCTGCTGCGCCCACTTCCCGAGGTTCTCATTCTCAAAGGACGGGCGTGGGCGGGCCGCTACCCGTCCCTGCGGCGTTCCGGCGCTAGATGCCTTCCACTTTGAACGATTTTGTATCGGCGGCTTTATGTCTTATCTCGCCGACCGGTGCGTACTCGGGCGAGGTGCGGAAGGCCACCATCGACTCATCATCCGGGAACTCCAGGATGACAACGCGGTTGGGCGTCCATCCGCCTTCGCCCGGGGTCACCTGGCCGCCACGCACGAGGTACCGGCCGCCGAATTTCTCGACCAGCGGCGCGGCCAGGGCCATGTATTCCTTGTAGGCCTCAGCGTCTTTCACGGTGATGTCTGAGACGGAGTAGATGGACATTCTCTGGGCTCCTTTATGGGATCAGGGGTGAGGTTACGTTGTTCCGGAGGCCTGAAGTCTAAGGGTCGATCAAAACTCCCGGGTTGAGAATGCTTGATGGATCGAGCGATTTCTTGGCAGCCCTGAGGGCTGTTGCAAAGCTCTCAGGTCGCTGCTTGTCGTACCAGGGCCGGTGGTCGCGGCCGACGGCGTGGTGGTGGGTGATGGTTCCACCGGCTGCGATCAAGGCTTCCGACGCCGCCTGCTTGATCTCAGCCCACTGGGACAGTTCCGAGCCCGGCTTCCCGAGCGCCGTGAAGGAGTAGTAAGGCGCGGGCCCGTCCGGGTAGATGTGCGTGAATCGGGCCGTCACCGTACCGTCGCCGCAGACACGGTCCATCGCGTCCTGCACCGCCCCACGAACCACGCGGTCGAACTCCGGCCATCGATCCCATGTGATCGAGGTCTCAAAGGTGTCGGCGATGACGCCGAGGCCGGTAATGTCGTTCCAGTCGAAAGGCAGGTCGAGGAATGCCTGACGCCATGCGCCCACCGCTCCCTGCCGCCCGGCGGCGTCGCTGCTCGCCTTTGCCCCGGCCGGAGTTGGCGAGATCACGATCTCGTCGTCGTCCACCTGTCCGCCGGCGTCGCGTGCGATCGATACGGCCTCTTTGATGAATGCATCCTGCGGAACGTCTGCAGACTCAAACCCGATGATCAGAATGGCGGTCTTGCCGTCCAACCCGGCCATCGCCTGGCCTTCACCGGGGTCGAGCACCCGCAGGTTGGCGGGCCAGAGCTTGGCTTGCGCGATGGAGCGGGCGGCCTCAGAGACCGATTCCAGCGACGGGAACGAGACGCCGGTGGACGCCCGGAAGCGAGGACGGCCCTGTATCCGCATCCAAGCCTCTGTGACGATACCCAGGATGCCTTCGCTGCCAAGTGCGAGCCGGTCCGGGCTTGGTCCGGCGCCGCTGCCGGGAAGCCGGAACGATTCCCAGGGGCCGGACGGCGTAATCATGCGGACCGATTCGACGAACTCGTCGATGCGCGTTTCGTTGGTGGCGTAGTGGCCGCCGGAACGTGTGACGATCCAGCCGCCGACGGTCGAGTACTCAAAGCTCTGCGGGAAATGGCGCATGGTGAAACCGTGCGGCTTGAGTTGCGCCTCCAGCAACGGACCGAGGGTGCCACCCTGCACCCGAACCGCTCTGGAAGTGGCGTCGACCTCGAGCACGCGGTCCATGCGCGTCATGTCTATCGTGACGATCCCGTCGTAACCGTCCGGCGCTTCGACACCGCCGACCACCGATGAGCCGCCGCCAAACGGCGTAGCCGTGTATCCGGCGCCGCCGCACCAATCCAGCAGCGCGACGGCATCGGCTTCATTTCGCGGGTACGCAACGACATCTGGCGGGTTCGGGAAGTCGGCGGCGAACTTGCGCACGCGGTCCCGGAAACTGTGCCCGTAGGTGTGAAAAGCGCGTTCGTAGGTATCGGTAGTCGTGATTTCCGACAGGGTGACCGGCGGAGTGATGCGGGGCGGGCGCAGTTGTAGTTGATCGGGAGAGTGCGGCTGGACGGTATCGAGCGATACTCCAAAGCGTTCCGACATGGTCTTTGCAGCGGCCTCACGCTTTGCGGGCGTCGGTTCCTGGGATTCCATGCCCCATGCCCAGAAACTTCTGCGATCAGTCACTTGCGATCCTTTTTCTAGGGCGTCGAGCGGCGTAGGGGGGAGAGTTTAGGTGGTTTTGTCGCCGTGTGAGAGAAGAAATGGAATCCGGACCGTGATGATTGAGGATCTTCTGCCTCATCCCCGCCTTCTCCCGCTGGGAGGGGGAGGGTCGTACCTTCATCACCTTGAACTATTTTCTCACCGCCATCCTGAATTCGATTCAGAATCCCCTTGTTTCGGCGTGCTGACATGCCCTGGAGTCAAGAGTTGTTGGGAAAGGCGTTTTCGCGCATTCCGCGTGATTTCGTCATTATGCCCAGGATGACAGTTCGTTGGCAGGCGGATGAGTGGCGGGCGCTTAGTGGACCAGTGTTGGACAGCGACAGGCGCGCGACGGGCGACGGCTCACCTCCCGCTGGGAGAAGGGGTCCCATGATCAAAACGCGCTATCGGCTCCTATCAGCGACCGCAGCCTCGGTGCTCGCGATAGCCAGCCTGGGAGGCGTGGGTGCAGCCACATGGCTACCAGGAGGAACGGTGCGGACAGCAGGTAGGATCCAACGACGTCCATCGCCCAGTGGTCGAGTTCGATTATCCGTGCCGGCCCCATTGTGACGACGAGCACCATTAGGAATATCCGCAGCGCGGTTCTGCCACGGCTCGGCGTCATGTAGACGCCCGCCAGATAGGCGAGGATGCCGAACACCACGACGGCGTATACGACGTGCCCGCTCGGGTAGCCGCCGGAGCCAAACACAGCGTCGGTCCACTCAAGCTCCGCGTTCGGCTTCGGGCGAGATGCCAAATCGGTTATGCGGGTCAGCGCCGCCAGTCCTCCCATGGCGAAGTAGGTGAGCGCCGCATATCGGCTCCATGCCCACCACACGACCGGCACGATCAGGACGAACACCACCAGGGCGACCGCGTCTTCCGAGATAAAGTCGAGCACATCGACGACCGTCCGCACACCGACAACGTCCAGCTCGCTGAACCAGCGCGTCAGCGTGCGCTCGCCAGCCAGGAGATCGTTGCTCCTGATGACGAGCGTGAACAGGGTCCCAGCCAGTGCCGTTACAGCGATCGCGGGCATCCAGCGCAGCAGATCGGCCCGGACGACGCTGGCTCCCGACCCGGGGCTCATACCGCGGCGTGCTCGGCAGCGCCCGACCCGGCGATCTTGCCGAAGACGAAGCCGTTAGTGATGCCGGAGCCGCCCGGGTAGTTTTCGTAGAAGATGCCGCCGACCAGTTCGCCCGCCGCATACAGACCGGGTATCGGCCTGTCCTGCGTGTCTATGACCCGGCCGGTGGTATCGATCTTCAGGCCGCCAAACGTGAACGTGATACCGCATGTGACGGCGTACCCGGTGTACGGGGGCTGATCCAGACGTAGCGCCCAGTTAGTTTTTTCCGGCGTCAACCCGACGGTGGTTTTTCCGTCAAGAATCGCCGGGTTGTAGTGCGTGTCCTGCACTGCGGTGTTGTAGTCGGAAACCGTCTTCTCCAGCGTTTCCGCATCGATATCCAGGCCGACCGCCAGCTCCCGGATGGTGTTCGCCTCGAACTTGGTCGTCTCTCGGATGTGATATTCGTCCCGCAGCATGTCGGTGACCTGCGAATCAAACACCTGGATCGCCAGCCGGTTCGGCTGATTCAGTATCTCCTTGCCGTACTTGGCGTAGGTGTAGTTGCGGAAGTCGGCGCCCTCGTCTACGAATCGGTTACCCTCTGTGTTCACGATCAACCCGAGCGGGTACGAGTGCTTCTGAAACAGGTCTGCGATGTTTCTGTCACCGCCCTCGTCCGGCGCACCTGCGTCCCACGCCACGGCGTGACAGCCGCTGTAGTGGCCATGCGAGCGTGCGCCGATCTCCAGCGCCATGCGGATGCCGTCCCCGGTGTTGTACCGGGTGCCGCGCACCTTGGCCATGTCCCAGCCGGGACCGAGGTAGCGGGTGCGCATCTCGGCGTTGGCCTCGAAACCACCGCAGGCCAGGACGACCGATGATGTAACGATCTCTGAGAGGCCGTCCGATCCACGGATGGCGATGCCGCGTATCGCGCCCATCCGATCGATCAGGAGGTGATCGCCCATCGTCCCGTAGGCGATGTCGATCCCGAGCTCCACGGTGCGGTCAAAGAGAGAATCGACAAGCCCTTTGCCTGCGCCGATGGTCTCACACGCAAGCCCGCCCCAGAACTTGTAAACGCCGTCTACCTTGAACGACTGGCGACTGTACATGAGGCCCCAGCGGACGCCCTGCTCACGGAGCCACACGGCGGTGGCGTGGGCGTTGTTGACGAGAACGTCCGCCAGCTCCGGGTCGGACTTCCCGCCTGTCACCCGCATCAGGTCGTCGTAAAACGCGCTGCGCGGGTATGAGCCGACGTCGATCTGCGCCCGTTCAGCGTCCGAGATTTCACCGAGAAGGGGAATCAGGTCATCGAGGTTTTCGTACGGAAAGCGGACTGCGCCGCCGGTGACGTACGAGTTGCCGCCGCGCGCCGCCTCGGGCGCCTTCTCAAGAACCAGGACGCTCGCCCCGTCAAGATGGGCGGCGATGCCCGCGCTCAGGGCGGCGTTGCCGGCGCCGACTACGACGACGTCGTACCTGTCTTTCAGAGGCGACATTCAGTTCTCCGGGATTGGTAGGAAGGTGTGAAGGGCTCGGGTTGGAGAAAGTTTACCCGCGGTTATAGGTGATAGCGCAGAACGGGGCGGCATTCCGCAATTGTCATCCTGAACTTGATTCAGGATCGGTCAGTGTGACGATATCGATTGTGTACTCAGTACCACGCCGCCCGTAAGTCCCGATGCCCGCGCTGCCGAATACGAACAGATCCTGAATCAAGTTCAGGATGAATTAGTACGATGAACCGGGGGGCGGGCCTATCCGCCGGCGTCACGCCTTTTCGTAGCCAGTGCGCTGATCGCCTCTAACACGACGCGATGCGCCAGTTGCGCCGTGATTTCGGCGGAATCATAAGGAGGCGACACCTCGACGACGTCCATCGCAACCAGGTGAACGTCTGAACCAACGATGCGACGTACAGCACGCAGCAGCTCGCGCCCGGAGAGGCCGCCGGGCTCGGGCGTGCCGGTGCCGGGGGCGAAACCCGGGTCTGCGACGTCGATATCAACAGACAGGTACAGGTGTTTCGCGCCGTCCAACGCCTGTGAGATGGCCTCGGCGATGACCTCGTCAAAGCCGCGCGTTTCTATCTCCGACATCAGGTGCCAGCGCATCCCTTGTTCCTGCATCCAGTCGAACGTGTCCTGTGGCGGCCAGTAGCCGCGAAGCCCGACTTGGACGAAGTTCTTGCCGGGCACCGCGCCCGATTCGATCAGACGCCGCATCGGGTTGCCGTGGGCGATCAGGACGCCGCCGTAGCCGGACTCACCGGTATCTGCGTGGGCGTCGAAGTGGAGGATCCCGACGTTGCCGTGGCCGTATTTGTCGGCAACCGCCGTTGCTGAGGGCAGGGTGATCGAGTGGTCGCCGCCCAGGACGATCGGCAATGTTTCTGCGTCCAGCGCCTCGGCTACTTTCGCTTTGACGGCATCGTGGCTCAATTGGAGATCGGACGGCGGGCAGTTGGCGTCACCGAAGTCGATCACTTTCAGGAACTCAAGAGGATCGATATCCAGTCCGAGGTGGTACAGCGTCCGGGACGCCGTGAAGTAGGACGCCTCACGAATGGCGCGGGGACCGAAGCGGGTGCCTGGGCGGTACACGACGCCCATATCGACGGGCGCGCCGAGGATGGCGATATCGGCTTTGGACGACTTGAGCTCTTTAGCATCTTTAGCGAACGGCAGGTGTAGATATGTCGGCAATCCTACGAATGCGGGATGCGGGTCGTCGCCGTGGAGATTGACCATGGAAATCAGTACCCCCTATGTATGCCTATCATGTCATTTGCGCCTGTTGTATGACATGACGAGATCAAGTTGTCCCCTGTTAGCGATGGCGCCCGCATGAAAGCAGAGTATCTCCTCTAGAGATTGCAGTGCGGCGAATCCATCGGGTTGCCCTATTCCTTGCCCATGCCATCGATAGATCGACGGTGTCATGAATTGAGGATCACGGACGCAAGTCAGACATGGAGGATTAATTACCGAACAGATGGCGGCGCAATTTTAGTCGCTGTCATTCTTGACAAAAAACTACTGAAACATCTAAATTCATATTGAATATTTGACGGCGGCGGTTCTCGATGTACGGCGAAGACCGCGCCACTGTATAAATACTGTGAAATCTCTCAAGACTGTAACGAAACCAACAACAGCGTGGAAAGATGTGTCCGTATCTGAATTCCTAGGATTAACGGAGCAGGAACGTCAATACGTCGAACTCAAACTCATCCTTAAGAATCTACTCCGAACGAACCGATCAGAGGTCGAATTGACCCAGGAACAACTTGCCAAGCGTATGAATTCCAGTCAGTCGCGGGTAGCGAAAATGGAAGCCGGTGATCCAGCGGTCAGCATTGATCTATTTGTAAAGGCATTATTCCAAACCGGGACAACAAGTAAACGACTCGGGACCGTTATCGCGGAGTCCAGACTGGCTTGCGGGTAACTCCGGAATCTCAGGTGATGGTAATGCCGCCGTCAACGACGTAGTGCCCGCCGGTGGCGAATCCGGCGTCGTCTGAGGCTAGGAACGCTATCCAGGGCGCTATGTCCTCCGGCGTGCCGAGTCGGCCAAGCGGAGTGGCGGATAACATCGTCTGACGCCGCCCATCCGGGTCCGGGTGCTCATCCCAGTCCGGCGTCCGTTCCAGCGCGCCCGGGCACACGGCATTGGACCGAATACCTTTATCGCCGTAGTGAACGGCGATGTGCCGGTTCAGGCCCAGCAATCCGGTCTTCGCGGTCATGTACGAGACGTTTGGCGTCCGGCCCTGGAGCGCGGTGATCGAACTGACGATCACGATCGCTCCTCCGTCCCCCTGCTTGATCATTTGCGCCAGCCCGTGTTTGCAGGTACGAAAGACACCCCGCAGGTTCACGTCCTGGGTACGCTCCCACTCCTCTTCCTCCATCTCAAATAGGTCCACATCGGTGTTGTGACGCTGGATCCCGGCGTTGGCCACGACGATGTCCAGCCTGCCGAATACTTCAACCGTGTGCACCACCGCGGCCTTCACCTGGCTATCGACGGTCACATCGACCGGGATTGCCAGCGTTTTGGCGCCGCGCCCGGCCAGCTCCGCCGCCACCTCATCAACCCCCTGCGCAGGGATCCCGGCCAGCGTCACCGATGCGCCGAGTTCGGCCATGTAGCGGGCGCTTGCCGCGCCGATACCGCTGCCCGCGCCCGTGATGAGCACCACCTTGCCGTCGAGCCGCATGTGTCCTCCCGTGACGTGGGTCACTACCGTCATTCAAGAGCCCGGATACTAGCCGGGCTGTACGCTCAACGCCAGCAGGGGCGGTGCGATACTGGAACCCTGTCATCCCGGGCATATATGCCCATCGTGAACTCGATTCAGCATGACAACGACAGACGTCAGGACGACCATAACGCTGTTCGGCGTGTGAAGTTACCTCCTAGCCCGCGGTCGGAAGTTGCCGCCCGCCGCGTAGTGCTCCTGCCCGGGCAACGACACCGCCGGCCCGTCTCCGGTAGCCGCGCGCCACGACTCCAACCGTTGCCGCATCTCCGCCACTACCGCCGAGTTGGCCGGATCCCCCGACACGTTGGTCAACTCAGCCGGGTCCGCCACGAGATCATAAAGCTCGTCGTGCTCATCGGGCGGCGCCAGCGGGTCGTGGACGTACTTCCAGCTCCGGTTGCGCACCATGCGCCGGTCGCCCTCCGCTTCACGCCACTGGAGGCTCCCGATTAGCGTTTCGTACCCGTACGGCTCCGGCATCACCTCTAGGTCCGGCATCGTGAACGCGGGTCCTCCGCTCCCGTATTCGGAGAACACGGCGTCGCGAGGTGGGGTGTCAGTGACTGTCGGTAGCGGTTCACCCAAAAACTCGGGTGGGATATCGATGTCCTGTAAATGCAGCAGCGTCGGCACGATGTCGATGGTGCTGACCATGCTGTCGTCCGTCACGCCCTCCGGCAGATGGCCAGCCCACGAGACGATTAATGGGACACGCACCAGACAGTCGTAAAACACGCCGCCTTTGACGATCATATCGTGTTCGCCCATGAAGTCGCCGTGGTCGGCCGTGAACACCACGATCGTGTTCTCCCGGAGCCCCGTTGCCTCCAGCGTGTCCAGGATGCGGCCGATTCCGTCGTCAACGAAGCGTGTCATGGCGTAGTAGACGCCGATGGCACGCCGAATGTCCTCTTCACTGTCATCGGACAGCCCGAGGATCCGGTGCAGGATTCGATTGCGCTCCGGGGCCGTTTCGTCGAACTCGCCGTCACGCCGTGGCGGCAGATCGATCGACTCCGGCGGGAACATATCTGCGTATCGTCGCGGGGCCTCGTACGGCTCGTGTGGGTCGGGGTAGGACACCCACAGTGCAAAGGGGCGGCCGCCCCGGTTATCCGCTGCGGCGTGGTCCTCTAGATATTTTTCCGTCTGGGCGGTGATGACCGATGTGCCGTAATCTTCCTCGGGAAAGTCGGTCACGGCGTACGAGATACGGGGACTCTGGCGCGGCATATTCGCGCGCACAGTCTCGGCGGCGCGAACTTTCGCCACGGGCCGAACCCACTCCATACCCTTCAACGGTGCGTCACCCTGCAATCCCCGATGCCACAGCTCACCGTGGACGTCCAGCAGGTCAATGTCCTCAGAGCGATCAAAACAATGGTTCTTACCAATCAACCCGGTCGTGTAACCGGCCGATTTCCACACGTCAAACGCGTGGGTGACGCCCGCCGGCATCAACGTCTCGTTGCGCCTTGTGCCGAGCTGGTGCGGATAGCGGGAAGCCATGATCGCCGTGCGCGCCGGTACGCATAACGGGTGCGGTGTGATCGCGCTTTCAAATGTCACACCCCCACCCGCCAATCGCTCCAGAGACGGCGTGTTGCAGACCTGATTGCCGTACAAGCTCATGGCCGTCGCCTTGAGCTGGTCGCACATGATGAACAGGACGTTAGGACGTGGCATATGTTCGCTTTTTTGACATAAATGTCGCCGCATTCTTACGGGCACCCACACGGACGATACAATCCCAGTTCACGAACCACCAAGATACCCAGGAGCCCACTTTGGCCGACCGACCCAACATCGTTTTCCTGTTTCCAGACCAGCTACGGCGCGACTTCTTGTCGTGCTACGGTGCCGCCTTCATCGACACGCCGAACATCGACTCCATCGCCGAAAACGGCACCCGCTATAACGAGGCCTACTCGCAATCGCCGATATGCGTCCCCGCGCGTAACGCCCTGCTGTCCGGAATGAATGCCATCCGCAACGGCATCACGGACAATAACCACGGCATCAGACTCGACTACCAGGCCGCCGGAATCCAGACCTGGCCGGAGTTGCTAAGCGACGCCGGTTACTACACCTCGGCCATCGGCAAGATGCACTTCTACCCGTGGGACGCCCGGTTCGGCTTCCGGCACCGGGTGATTTGCGAGGACAAGCGCTGGCTCAACGTCCGGGACGACTACTTCCAGTACCTTCGTGAGCGCGGCCTGCGTAAGCTGCACGGCAACGAGCATGAGGGCTACTTCGAGAACCAGGGTGCTATCGTCCACCAGCTTCCGTGGGAACACTCGTGGGACCGGTTCGTGGGCCGGGAGGCGGTCAGGTTCCTGGATGATTACGGCGCCGATGGCCCGTTCGCCATGATGGTCGGATTCCCGGGGCCGCACTGTCCGTACGACCCGGCGGCCGACTTTGAGGATGCCTGGAAGTTCGACCCATCCGACATGCCCGCCCCGGCTCCGGATGCGGGCGACACACCGAAGTTGCGGCAGGGCAACATCAACGGCAACAAGAACGACTGGAACGGCGTCGATATCTCCGACTTCACGGGCGCCCAGAAGGCCAAGGTGCGGGCGCACTACGCCGGGCTTGTGAAGCAAGTCGACCATGAGGTCGGCGAGGTGTTGGACGCGCTGCGTCGCAACGGACTGCTGGATAACACCGTGGTGATCCTGGCCACGGACCACGGCGACTACCTGGGCGACCACGGCCTGATCGGCAAGGCGTCGTTTTATGAGGCCGCGATCCACATCCCGATGGTGATCCAGGGGCCGGGGCTGCCCGTGGGACAGGTGTCAGACGATCTGGTGGAGGTCCGGGACATCACTACGACGATGCTGTCGGCAGCCGGGGTGCCCATCCCGGGGCACATGGACTCACGTCCCCTGCCGGGGTTGGGCCTCACGAATAAACGGGCGCGAGAGCGCATTTACGGCATGCTCTCGGACGGCTGGATGATCTACGATGGCGAGTGGCGGCTGTCGCGCTACTCTACGGGCGAGGTGACCCTTTACAACCTGCACGACGACCCACAAGAGCAGGTCAATCTGGCAGACGACCCGGCGCATCGAGAATTAAGGAACGAGCTCAGCACAGAGCTCGATCAGGAGATCATGAATTCGATCAGGCTTTCCATGCACGACCGACTTGCAGACCTAGGAGGAATGGCCATGCAGACCGAGTTCGGCTACGAGGGCGGCTCCAGGCCGTTCCCGTTCCCCGTGACAAACGTGGAGGCATGAGTGCGGGTCGGATAACGGTACCATCGTACGATTGACAGAATTCGGGGGGTTATTGCCGGACTATCGGTTACCCAGGGTCGGTCCATTGGCCTGCTACCGCTCGCAATCAATCTGTCATCCTGAACTTGATTCAGAATTCGCTCATCTAGCTCCACCGCTCATGGGCGCTACCACCCCGGTAACTCCCCTTCATGAACCGGAGTAATCGTGCCGGCACTCAACCGGATCCTGAATCGAGTTCAGGATGAGCAAAATGGCCAAAACCACACATTTTTGGCGTATATGCCAAGGATGACAGGGGAGGGTTGTCACGCCCGCTTCCAGAGGCTCTCGAAGGATGGATGTGAACGAATGCCAATCCGCCGCCACAGTGTTTGGGACAGATCGCGCTGGTCACGGCGTCCGCCGCCGACTACACCTTGCGCCAGAACGGCTCACGCTGCCGTATCACGCTAAGGATCGACTCGTCCCACGGCGGCATTTCGTTGCCATCCGGCTGCGGGGAGCGGCCGTGCCAGTTCAACCGTGCATGTACATCCGGTTGCATGTAGTAGATGGTGTAAACGATATCCAGCCAAAGCCCGAAGGCGGCCGGGTGGGAAGACTCGACGGCGCGAAGTGCGCCGTCCCGCCCCCCGTCGTCCAGCGCCATGAAATCGTTCGGCGATGGCAGCGCCTCAAGCACGGTGTTCAGAGCTCCATTGAAACGATCATCGGCAGAGCACCGTTTGATCACCTCTTCAGACAGACCCATCCCTCCGGCGCCGGGCAGGTCTCCCACCGGCGGCACAACGCGGTCTAGGGCGGCCGACAGAAGGTCGGCATCGGGTTTAATCACCATCAGGCTTTCAGGTCCCCGCGCTCGTTAATGATGTAGTCCGCCGTGCGAAGCGCAATCGCCTGTATGGTCGGCGTTGGGTTCACAGCGCCCCCGGTTACAAAAACACTGCCGTCCACGATGAACAGGTTGTCGACATCGTGTGACTGGCCGTTCTTATCGACTACAGACCGTTCCGGGTCATTGCCCATGCGTGCCGTCCCAAGCAAGTGCCAGCCGGTTTCTCTCGACTGCGGATTGATCAGGATCTCGGTCGCTCCCGCCTCCTCCAGCACTTTCGTTCCCTGTGCGATGGCGTGGTCCAACAAAGCGCGTGAGTTTTCGCTCACCCTGTAGGTGATCTTCGGCGCCGGGAGGCCGGAACTGTCGGTCAAGCGTTTATCAAGCGTGACCGAGTTATGTTCTTCAGGCAGATCGTCGCCGATGCAGCCGAGGCTCAGGGTGTTACGGAAACGTCTTTCCAGTATGGCGTGATGTTCGTTACCCCATGGCGCGCGCTGGCCGGCAACGCCCCGAGCGATCGCGCCCGGTCCCTGCCCCCGCCCCATCTGGAAGGTGTAGCCGCGCAGGAATCCCCGGTCTGAGTCGGTCTCATAAAATTCCTGCGAGAGGATGATGTTGGCGACCGGGCCCACCCACGGGTCCGGGTGGTTCGGGAAGACCCCCGAGGCGCCGCCGAACATGTGAAACATCAGGTTTTTACCGACCAGTCCCGACGAGTTCGACAGGCCGTTCGGGCTTTTTTCAGAGTCGGAAAGCAGTAACAGGCGGGGGGTCCCGATGCCGTTGGCCGCCATCACCACGGCCCTCGCAGATCGGTGCCGATCGATACCCTCGGCGTCCAGATAGTTCACACCCGTGGCTCTACCCGTAGAGTCGGTCGTTATCTCCCTGACCCGGGCGCCGGTCACAAGTTCGGTTCCCTGGTCGATGGCGCGCGGCCAGTACGTCAGATCGGTCGACGCCTTGGCGCGCTGGTAGCACCCCAGCATGTTGTGCCCGCAGAAGTTGCAGGCGTCACGTCCTTCGCCGTATCGAGTCGAGTTGATGTAGGCGTCAGACGGCCACCAGTGCCAGCCGAGTCGATCAAATGCGCCGGCGATCATCTCGCCGTCTCGGCCGATCGGAATGGGTGGCATCGGGCGCGTTGAGCGGGGCGGATTGGCCGGGTCTCCGGAGATTCCGGAGCAGCCCATCACGTGGTCGTTAAGGTCGTACCACGGTTCCAGGTCTTCGTACGAAATCGGCCAGTCATCGGCGACGTCGTCCTGGGATTTGACTCGGAAATCGGAAGGATGCAGGCGTGGGGTGTGCGCCACCCACATGATGGTGCTCCCGCCGACGCCGTTGAACATCACGGGGTCGACCGCCGAGTCTTCGACGTTTGTCGGGTAGTCCACTGGAAGCCGGCGTTTGTTCGGGTTGATCGACCACGAACTAATCGCCTTCAAATCAAAGTCGGGATCCGCCGACGGATATTTAAACGAGTCTTGCCAGTGGCCTTGTTCGATGCAAACGACATCGAAGCTGGCCTCGGAGAGCGATGCGGCGACCGCGGCGCCGGAAGCGCCAGCGCCGACTATCAAGACGTCGGCCGTGCGGTCAGGATCGTGGTCAGTAGTGGTCATATCCGAGGGCAGAGTATCAGTACGGTGCGCGGGTATCCAGACGCTCTCAACTCCCGTTTCGCTCGGGATGACGATCCTTGCGTCCAGTGCGCGCCAGAGGTGAAAAATAGCGCCCTTGCGTGGCGCATACACGCCCCGATGCCAAACCAACGTAATAATGCCACCAACGCGCCCTGAGGACCTCGAAGGACGCGCACCGGCGACAACACCCGTCCGCGACCAAAACCTAGCGGCGGCCCTGCACTAGCTGCGTCGCTGTTCGCTTGCTCGCCGTCAACCGGCCGCCCGGTACCGGAAACCCGAGCTGCCGACCGGCGTTCACCGCCAGCCGTTCCAGCTTCGTAAAACGTCGGTCAAAAAACTCTGTAAACGAAGGGCAGAAGTAAGGCAGCGTGCCGTCAGACGACCCGGCGGCGGTAATCCTGTAGCGCGGGCACTCGCCGTAGCACAGTGTCTTCCAACTGCACGATTGACACCGGGCGTTCAGCTTGCTTTTCTGGCCACTGAACTCCCTGAACTTATCGGAATCGATCATCTCCGACAGCGTCGTGTCGTGGACGTTTCCGAGCAGCCAGTCGGTCTCGACGAAAAAGTCACACGGGTAGCAGTCCCCGTTATGTTCAAGCACCACGTACCCGCACGATGTGGCCATCTCGCACATCTCGGCCGGCTGCCCCCAAAGCATCTGGATCAGGTTGTCGAACCAGCGAATCCTGACCTTCCGAATGCCGATATCAACCCAGGCGTCAAACAGCCCACGCAAAAAAGCCCCGTACTGCTGCGGCGTGATCGAGCCCGGGCTGATTTCGCCCGTTTCGGCGACGCTTGAATCCGCCGGTACCGGCTCGGCGCAAGGAATAAACTGGAGGTTGTCTAAGCCCTGTTCATGCGCCCAGTTCAGCACCTCACGCGGGTGATCCACGTTGGCACTGTTGACCACGACGAGCACGTTGAACGGTACGTCCCGTGCCCGCAGATATTCCACGCCGTCCATCACGCGGCTGTGCGTCGGCCGCCCTTTCCAGTCGACGCGGTGTACGTCATGCAATTCCGGCGGTCCGTCTAGGCTGACGCCGACCAAGAAGTTGGACTCACTCAGGAACCGCGCCCAGTCGTCGTCGATCATCGTGGCGTTCGTCTGAATGGCGTTCGACATGGCGAGCCGGGGGTGCAGCTTGTTCTCGCTCGCGACACGCCCCTGCAGCTCAACGGCTGAGCGGTAAAAATCCAGCCCCATGATCGTCGGCTCGCCGCCCTGCCATGCGAAGTTGTAGAGCGGGGTGAAGCCGTCGGCGTACTGGCGCAGAAATGCCTCGTACGTATCGAGCGTGAGCTTGGGGTGATCGCCCCACGGGTACAGCTCTGCCTTGCGCAGGTAGAAGCAGTATCCGCAGTTGAGATTGCACCGGCTCGATGTTGGTTTCACCAACACGCTGAGCGGGTGTTTCATGCGCCGATCTTTTCTTCCCGTAGAGGCGGGAGTTGGATTCAGGTTTCATCGCGGCAGCCGCCCGCAAGTTTAGTGCGATGGTGTGATCAACGCACGCCAATGTCTGATTCTCTTCCCCCTTCCGGTAGAAGGTGCGGGATGAAAGGGCCTTTCGGTAGAAGGACGTCACGCAGGCGCGTTGCAGAGAGCGCTCCGTACGCGAAAGCCGGACTGACATGTCCCCGTTAGGGCCCGCCGCCGCTGGCGCAGCCCGGCCCTGAAACCGTGACCCTGTGCGAGGGTCCGTGATCCGGATCGGAATCGAGGGTCACGTCCGGCGCGCCGGCCGAGAGCAGTCCGTCGGAGATGCTTGATAGGTCGCCAACGGTCGGTGAATCGACGTTCCCGAAGATAACGATGGCGGAGACGGCCAGAATTCCGGCGAGGGCGGCGGGGAACTTTGAAGTGAGTCTCGGGACGATGAAGATCCCCGCCATAGTCAGTGCCATAATCCCGAGCATGACCGGGGACGGCACCATTCGGATCAGTCCGCCCAGCTTCAACACCCCGATGGCCATCGCGATGATCCCCATGAGGATCACCGTGAGGAACAGCATCTCGACGCCGTGGTCTTTCACAAGCGCGACCATTACCACGGCAAGTGCGCCCGTCGCGCCGGAAATCATCCCTGGGCGGCCACCCATCAGGGAGGTGATGAACGCGGCCTACCGACCGACAAGCGGGTGTGCGCCCGCTACAAAGGCGAAGGCGACTGTCTCAGTGACGAGCGCGAGTGAGACGGTGAGTCCGGCCAGGATTGCTGTGCGAATCTGGTCGGGTTTCGGAGCTGCTGCATTAATAAACCAGCGGCATGTGAATATTTTTACAAACGCCCCATTTTTTTGTACTACAAAGGGTAAATATTGTGCGGTTTCCTCCACTTTTTTCCGCCAACCGACGGGGAGATTTGATCGTATCGACACCAATATCCACGAAAGGGCCCGATGAAACACACAGACGAGACCTATCTTCACGGCCATCATCCGGTGGTGGTGGATGAGCACGCGAGGCGCAGCGCACAACGCAATGCCGCCTACCTGCTGCCCCACCTCAAACCCGGGATGTCGCTGCTCGATATCGGGTGCGGACCGGGCAGCATCACGGCCGGATTAGCAAAGGCCGTGGCGCCAGGACGCGCCGTCGGAGTGGACACTTCCAAGGCCGCGCTGGAACGGGCGAGGGCCGATGCCGAGACAGCCGATCTGGCCCTTCTCGAATACCAGATCGGAGACGCTTACGACCTACCGTTTCCGGACGGATCGTTTGATGCGGCATATATGCACCAGGTGTTACAGCACCTCTCGGAACCGGAGCGCGCTATGCGGGAGGCGCTGCGCGTACTGGCCCCCGGCGGCGTGATCGGCATCACGGAGGTCGTCTGGGACACCGCCGTGTTTTGGCCGCTTTCCCCGGAGACGGACCGCTTCCTGGAGATTTACGACGCGGTCGCCATCCACAACGGCGGTGACCCGGATATGGGACGGCGCCTGCGCTCCATGCTGGAGCCGCTGGGGCTGGCGCGGATAGAGATCGGGGCGATCGTGTGGCCGTTCGGCGATGCCGTTGCGACCGCGCAGTGGGGCGACCTGTGGCGATCGCGCATCCAGGAGTCGAACATCGCCACGGTGGCGGTGGAGACCGGGATTTCAAGCGTTGACGAGCTGGCGCATGTCGGCGCGGCGCTGCATGACTGGGGCCAGGCGTCAGGCGCCTACTTCTCGTTAACTCACGCCGAGGCGCTGGGCTGGAAGTAGGCGCGGGGTGAAACGGCGCGCTCTTTAATCATCTGACGGGCACAATATGGAGTTTCCTCTCAAGGCTAAGTAAACTCGTCGTTGATCGCCGGATGAACCGCCCGGTAGACTCATGCCATGCACGATGACGGATATTTCGATGAGCCCGTCGCCTCTCGGTACGACGAATCGTCGGCGGAGATGTTCGACCCCGCTATCGTCGATCCCGCCGTCGACTTTCTGGCTGAGCTTGCCGGGGATGGGCGCGCACTTGAGCTTGGCATCGGCACGGGGCGGATAGCGCTGCCCCTTGCCGAGCGCGGGGTGCAGGTGCACGGGATCGATCTATCGACGGCGATGGTCTCCCGGCTGCGCGACAAACCCGGCGGCAAAGACATCGAAGTCACGGTCGGCGATTTCGCCACCGCCCGGGCGGGCGGGCCGTTTGATCTCGCATATCTCGTCTTCAACACGATCATGAACCTGACGACCCAGGAAAGGCAGATCGCCTGTTTCCGCAACGTTGCGGCGCAATTGAAACCCGGCGGTTGCTTCGTCATAGAGGTGAGCACCCCTGACCTCCAGCGCCTCCCTCCCGGCGAGACGGTTCACCCTTTCCGGGTCAGCGAAAACCGGCTGGGCTTCGACGAGTACGACGTCGCAGCGCAGGGCCTCACGTCCCATCACTTCACACTGAACGACGGACGATGGGAGCGGTTTTCGATCCCGTTTCGCTACGTTTGGCCGTCGGAACTTGATCTCATGGCGAAGCTGTCCGGGATGAAGTTACGGCAGCGCTGGTCAGGATGGAATCGAGAACTGTACACGAGCGAAAGCCGGAACCTTATCGCGGTCTGGGAACGGCCAGTGGCGGGGTGACAGGCGCGGGCGTTTGACTGTTCGACGTTGGCCGACGTGGCGGAGTGCTGGCCGGGAGATCCTGATCCTTCCGTGGAAGGATCAGGATGACAATACGCCGTAATTGGCCTGTTTGATCGCGGGATTGCAGCACGGATCGCCCCCTCTCCCTCTTGCGGGAGAGGGCTAGGGTGAGGGGAAGGGCGGATACCAATCCGCCCCTACGGTGTCACCTCATACACCGGCTTCAACAACCTCACCGTTGACCCTTTGACCTGTCTCCGGTAGAGTCATTTGCCACTTGTTGGAAAATTAAATATTCGTCCGACCCGGTGCCCCTCACATCACGTCCGGGGAGAATAGGGAAGGCGGTGAAAAGCCGCCGCGGAAGCGCCACTGTAAATCGGGATTCACCTCCCGAAAGCCAGGAGACCTGCCTGGTTGGACGACGGACTACTCTTCGCTCAATAAGGGGTCCGTCGGCTTTGAACCCTTAAGAGATTCATTGTCGCCATCGGCTTTGCCGCCACGACCCCAGCGATATATCGCTGGGTTTTTTATTCCTGAAACGGAATAGCGCAAACCAACCGTATGAGACGGCCGAAAGGCGCGCTCACGGGTCCCACTAAGCGAAGTGCTGAAGGGATCCCGTCTCGGACATGGCACTCGCACTCGTGACCCGGCTCATTCCGCCACGTGAAGCCGCGCTCGGCGCACGGCTGGCCGCGGGCGTCGCCGCGCTAACCGTTCTGCTGGCCGCAATCGTCCTCGTCTCGCTTAGCTCTGGTCCGCTGGCCATCCCCGTATCTCATGTCGTCGCGATCATCGCAGAGCCTACCGGGGTCCATCTGACGGACTACGACCGTACCGAAGAGTTAGTGGTTGAGCGAATCCGCATTCCACGTATCGTCGTAGGAGCGCTTGTAGGCATGGCGCTCGGGATAGCCGGGGCGACAATGCAGGCCCTGTTCCGCAACCCACTCGCCGACCCAGGCACGATCGGCGTGGCGTCCGGCGGCGCGGCGGCGGCGGTCATCGCGATCGCCACCGGCGCATCGACGCTGTTCTTCCTCGCCCTGCCGTTGATCGCACTGGCCGGGGCGATCGGCACGGCGTTCCTGGTGTACGGCATCGCCATCGCCAGCGGCCGATTCTCGGTCGCCACGCTGATCCTCTCCGGGGTCGCCGTCAGCGCATTCATGAATGCCCTCATCTCTCTCGTCATCATCGCCGTACCGGAGCAGGGCACGCTGCGGGGCATTCTGTTCTGGCTCGCCGGCGGGCTCGGCTCCCGGTCCTGGGACCACGTGTGGCTTTCCGGGCCTTTGATCCTGGTCGGAGGCGGCGTGATCATCGCCTTCTCCCGGGACCTGAACCTGCTGATGATGGGCGACGACGACGCCCGCTCGCTCGGCGTCAACGTACGTGTGATCCGGCCCATGCTGCTGACGGTGGCGTCCCTGATTACCGGAGTCGCAGTGGCGGTTAGCGGGATGATCGCTTTTGTTGGCCTGATCGTGCCGCACATGCTTCGGCTGATTTTCGGCCCGGATAACCGCGTCCTCGTGCCCTTGAGCGCCCTCGGCGGCGCCGCGTTCGTGGTGCTGGCGGACGAGATCGCCCGGACCGTCATCTCGCCGGCCGAGCTACGCGTAGGAATCATCACCAGTTTTATCGGCGCGCCTTTCTTTTTGTTCCTGCTCCTGCGGCACAACCGCCGCGTGGCCTCGCTATGAACTGGAAATTGTTAACCCACACAGTCCAGGAGAAAAGTCCGTGAAATTGCGTACGAGGACCGGCTTCAACAAGACCTCCCTGGCGATAGTCGCCGGCCTGTTTGCGGCGATGTTCGTGCTTGCGGCCTGCGGCTCCGATGCGGTCGTAGAAAAGATCGTTCCGACGTCGATCCCAGCGACCGCCACGCCGCAGCCAACCCCGACGCCGGACCCGTCCACCGCTCTGGTAAACGTGGACGGCATCGTCGACCCGACCAACCTGGACTGGCCGCGCGTAGTAGAAGGCTTGAACGGGCGCGTAACAATCCCCGCGCAGCCACTGCGCATCGTGACGATCTCTCTCGGCCATGACGAGGTGACCTTTGCGCTGGTGCCGCGGGACCGCGTCGTCGCCGCCAGCGTTATGACGCAGAGCCCGGACCAGTCCAACGTCGCCCACCTTGCCGCCGATCTTCCGGAGATCACGTCCGATACCGAGGTGATCGTGGCGCAGTCCCCGGACATCGTGATCGCATCGCCGTTCACCTCCCTTGAACTGATCGAAGCGCTGGAGAGCGTGGGCATGGTCGTCCTGCAAACCGATCTGCACAACGACTCCGACGGACGGCGCCAGGACATCATGCTGCTCGGCTACGCCTACGGAGAAGAGGAGCGCGCCGCCGTGGTAGTGAAAGAGGTGGAGGAGTTTGAAGCCGAGCTACGAGCGGTCTGGGAGAGCAACCCCGAGGGCGAGCGCGTGCGGGTGCTATCTGTGACGCTCTACTCTGACTCCCTCTACACTGCCGGGGCCGGATCGACCGAGGGCGAGATCATCAACATAGCGGGCGGCATAAACGTGGCCGATGAAGCGGGACTGGAGAACAACCCGGTTATCAGTTACGAGAGCCTGATCGCTATGGATCCGGAGGTTATCTTCATCCCGCAGCCAGCAGCCTGGGGTGGCGAGAAGTTCCGGGGCGCCATGCTCGCAGACCCAACCCTGGCAAGCGTCGCAGCGATAAGAGACGGACGGGTGTTCATGGCGGACCCCAAATACTTCACGACGCTGTCGTTCTGGAACCTCAAAGGGGCAGAGGCACTGGCCAGGGATCTGTGGCCTGAGGAACTGGCGGACGTAACGTTCGGGTCGTTCAGCTTTCCATCCGAATAACTGGGAGTAACGAGACCGAGTAAGTAGCTTCATGACGGATACCGTAGAGCAAACCGACTGGCGGCTCGAGGCACGCGATGTCGTGTACGAGGTCGATGCGGCGCGCCTGCTTGACCGTGTGGACCTCAACGTCGCTGAAGGCGAACTGGTGGGTCTGGTGGGGCCTAATGGCGCCGGCAAAACGACGTTGCTTCGGACCATCGGCGGGCTGCTCAAGACGCGTGACGGCGCGGTGCTTCTGGACGGCGACGAGGTCCGCCGAATGGACAGCGGCGAACGGGCGAAGTCGATCGCGCACGTCGCCCAGCTCGCCCCTCTGGCGCAAGGATTCACCGCTCTGGAAGTGGTGATGATGGGCCGTTATCCACACATGGGGCGGTTGCAGTCTGAACGGGCTGTGGACCGTGAGGTGGTGAAGCGAGCGCTTGAAACGACCGGGGTCGGATCGCTCGCCGACCGCACGCTTGAGACGCTGTCCGGCGGGGAGCGCCAGGGCGTTTTTGTGGCGCGGGCCCTGGCGCAGGAACCGCGATTGCTGTTGTTGGACGAGCCCACTTCCAACCTGGATATCAATCACCAGGCACGTTTCTTCAACATCGTTCGCGGATTGGTCGATGGCGGCATGACGGCCGTGGCGGCGATCCACGATCTGTCGCTGGCGGCGCGCTTCTGCGATCGGATGGTGCTTCTCAGCGAGGGCGTCGTCGTTGCGGATGGCGCGCCGGGCGACGTGCTGTCGCCTGAGAACATCGAGGCCGCTTTCGGTGTGAGGGCGATCGTGTCTTCCGATCCGGCGAGCGGGTCGCTCAACCTGTCGATTATGGTGCCCGGATCCCCCGAAATTAGCCCCGGCGCGGGAACTAGGATCCACGTTGTGTGCGGAGGAGGAACCGGCGCACGCCTGATGTACCGGTTGTGCGAGGCGGGGTTCACGGTGACGGCGGGACCTCTGGGCACCGGCGATACGGATCGCGTCGCGGCCGAGTCGCTGGGCGTGGAGCATGTGCCTGTGCAGGCGTTTGACGCTATCGACGACGCCTCGCATGAAGCCCACATCAAGCTCGTTCAACGATGTGATGTCGCCGTACTCAGCGATGTGGCGTTCGGCACCGGCAACCTGCGCTCGCTTGAAGCGCTTGCCAGAGCGCAGCAAATCGTCCTCGCCACGTTGAGGCCGATCTCAGAACGCGATTTTACGGGCGGCGACGCGGCGGCCCTGTTTGAACGGTTATCGCCGGTCGCGGCGTGGTCAGACCTGGAGGCGCTTGTCACCGGACTGCCCGGCCTGGCTCAAAGCTCCCGGGTGGCTCAACCGTGACCGATACGCAAATTCCGAACGGCTTGATGATCATCAATACGGGCGACGGCAAGGGGAAGACGACCGCAGCGCTCGGACTGATGATGCGGGCCTGGGGGCGCGGCATGAGCGTCAAGATGTTCCAGTTTCTGAAGCACACGGGCGCTCGTTTCGGCGAACACCGTACAGCGGAGAGGGCCGGGATCTCGATCGAATCACGCGGCGACGGGTTCACGTGGCTGTCCAAAGACATGGACGAGACGGCGGCCATAGCGATCGACCAGTGGGCGCACTGCAAGGCGGCGATCAACGCCGGAGAGACGGATCTGATCGTGCTGGACGAGGCGACATACCCGGTCACGTACGGCTGGCTGGATGCCGACGAGGTCGCATCCACCATCGCCAACCGGCCTCCTCACATCCACATCGTCGTCACGGGACGGGACGCCCATGAGAAGCTGGTGAGTATTGCGGACGTGGTGACGGAGATGGAGGACGTGAAGCATCCCTACCGGGACTACGGATTCAAGGCGCAGCCGGGACTGGATTTCTAACGATGGCCGACGAATTCCCACGCAGTGACCCAGCCGTAACACCGGAATCCCCTGAGGTTTCCTCGCCTTCCCGAAAGGGGATGCTGGTCGTCTATCACGGCGATGGGGCTGGCAAAGAGTCGGCGGCGCTCGGCGTGTTGTTTCGCGCCCACGGGCGCGAACTGCCGGTACGCCACGTGAGATTTGACGACACCCGACTCGACGATCCAGATGGAGACGATCTGGCGCTCCAGAAACTGGGTATCCCGTCGGACGTGATAGGCGAGCCGGGTGCAAACGGCGCCGATCCTTTGTGGAACTGCGCCGCACACCATATGAGCGCCATGAACGAGGGTGTCATCGTTCTTGAAGGGCTTCTCGATGCCGTTACGAAAGGTTGGTTGTCAGCCCGGAACGTAGCTGACACGTTCGCTCACGACGACTCGCTACTCCACATCATCGTCACCGGCCGAAAACCGGTGCCCGAAATCGTCGAAATAGCGGACCTTGTCAGCAACATGCGTGCAGTCAAACAACGAGACGCAAACAGTCCGGCCATCGCCGGAATCGACTACTGAGCCGGAGAATCAACGTGAATCTCGAACTGCGAAGCCTCATCGACGACATCGTCCCTGCCAACCCCGCCGTTATCTAGCGCGCCCATATCCGGTAGGCGAAACGGGAAGCCGCGTCGACAGCGGGTATGGCTCGCGATGGTGCGCCGTTAGTTCAGCGTTGCGGTTCCGGTCAGGAAGGTCTTGAAGCCGGGGTCGAGGATGTACGTGTGGTGTGACACGGCGTTATCCGGGACGGTGCCGACCAGCGTCTTCAGGCCGAACGGCGCCGGTGAGTCGTCTGGGTCCGGCTCGATGGTCACGTATATCGGCAGCCCGTTAAGATCGACCGGGAACGTGAGGCCCGGCGGCGCGTTGAGCAGGTAATCCTCGCCCGGTTCCGGCGGGCCGTGGAAGAACAGGTCCAGGTCCAGCCCATCCTTCTGGAACATCTTCCAGCCTTCTGGCCCGGTGAACAGTTCGATTCCGTCATCTCCCTGGACAACCACCGATACGTACTCGTCCAGCATCACGTCGAAAATATCGGTCGTGTTCATGTCGGCCGGCCCGCTGTAGGGCGCCGCGAAATCGATGTCCCAAGGATCCCAGAATTTGCCGGATGTCACGGGCATGCCTTCGATATCGACGTAGCCCTCGTAGAGCCATCCGTCGGGCAGCTCCGGGAGGTAGAGGCCGCGCGGGTCCGGCTCAAGCTGGTCGACCGCGCGCCGGAACCAGATCCCGGCGTTTTCGTTGGTGCGCAGATGGCCATCAGTCGGCGTGGCCAGTATGTAGAAACCGTTGGCGCTTTCAAACGTGTCGCCGATAGCTCCGGGATGGCCGACCACCAGAGAGGCGACGCCATCGACTATGTCCCCGGCCAGGAAGCGAGTGTCTGACGGCACGCCATCTGAGTCCCCGGCGGGCTCGATTGACACCATCACGGAGGTTATATCGTCGATCCCGAGAGCGTCCCCGGATGCGATCTCAAACGCCCCGGCTTTGATCATCTCACCCTCAGTAGTTACGAGGGTGCCGTCCGCGGAGGCGTTGAACTTGTCCAGGGACACGTACTCCCCGTCGGCTGCCATCCAGCCCTCGTAGTGGAAGCCGTTGGACAGCGGTTGAATTCCTGGCAGGTCGAGCACGATGCTGTCGCCATCTCCTCCGGAGCAGGCGACGAGAATAGATGCGAGAAGTGCCAGCGAAATGGGCAGGAAGTTCTTATGCCCGGTTGTCACGTGCAACAATTCCCTCAATTCCCTCCGTGGGGTCGGGGCTATAAGCCTCAGTTGATGCAGCCGGGGAGCATGAATCTTACAGCGAAGTCGTCGATCCGGGTTGATATTCCGTCTCCCAACCTACGGAAACCAGGCGGGATTGGACTTGATCCGGCGGGCACGGGATTCGCCCATTAGGGGCCCGTGGGCCTTCGGAACGGCAATGACGCTGACGGGTACGTGCGCCGAAATCGCACGTCTTTGCCTCGCATTTAAAGCGGGCTACTGCGCTTTCGGTATGTTATTGTGTCAGTAGGCATGTAAGAAAGCTCGTCCCATGGTTAACCGGCAATGCTCGGATCCGTGATGACCAGTCCGAGATGCCCCGAACAAGACCATGGAGATGGATTGAAGTGTTCCAGGATCGAAATATAGCGTGTGTTGAGTGCGGGCAAGAGTTCGTGTTTAGCGCAGACGACCAGCAGTACCACTCAGAGCGTGGCTACTCCGACCCCAAACGTTGCCCGTCTTGTCGAGCAGCCCGCAGGGCCCAGGGCGGCGGCGGTGGCGGCGGCTACGGCGGCGGCGGCGGCGGCGGCGGATTCCGATCCGACCGTCCCATGTTCACCACCACTTGCGCGCAGTGCGGACAGGAGGCCCAGGTGCCTTTCCAACCGCGCGGCGACCGACCGGTGTACTGCAACTCTTGCTTCTCGCAGCAGCGGCAGTCCCGCAGCTGGTAGGCGTTAGCGCCCGATAGCTTTTGTTAGCGAAACCGCCCCGGTGACTTCGGTCACCGGGGCGGTTTGCTTTTCGGGCGGTCGGGCGGCTATCCCGGGATGCCGGGTTGTAAGCTTGTAGCTTAGGGGATGTACGCATCGAATAAGACAGGTGGGACCATGGACTCCGGGGCCATCGAGAGAGCGGCGGGTAACCTCTCCGCCGGACGGCTGACTCACACTAGACTGGACCATCTCCCGGAGGGGGATCGGCCTTCCGATGAGGCGGACGCCTACCGGCTGCAGGCTGCGGTCCGGGAACGGCTGACCGCCAGCGGGTACGGCGAGCCGGGTGGACGGAAGATCGGATGCACGACGGCGGTGATGCAGGAGTACCTGCAGATTCCGAATCCCTGCGCCGGATTTGTGTACGCGCCGACGGTCCGTGACGGCGACGGCGAGTTCGATTTCTCGTCGTTCCATCACGTGGGGGTCGAATGCGAGATTGTGGTCCGGCTGGGTGAGGGCCTTCCGGCTTCCAGCTCACCTTACGATTGTTCCAGAGTGGCGCGTGCCGTTGAGGCGGTTATGTGCGGAATAGAGGTCGTGGACGATCGCTGGGTCGACTATCGCTCAATGGACGTGGCGACGCTGATCGCGGACGATTTCTTCGGGGCGGGTTGCGTGCTCGGTGCGCCGCTCACGGGGTGGCGCGAGCTGGACCTGGTGTCGTTACGCGGGACGATGTCCATAAACGGCGTCGAGGTTGGTTCCGGCGTTGGCGGCGACATCATGGGGCATCCGTTCGAGGCGCTCGCGTGGCTGGCGAACACGGCCGCGCAACACGACTCGCCGCTTCAGGCGGGAGAGTTTGTCTTCCTGGGCAGCATCGTCGAAACGAAGTGGCTGGAACGGGGCGACCTGGTGGAGATTCAGATCGCGGGTCTGGGAGGGGCCAACGCCCGGTTCGTCTGAACGGGCGGAGCCCACGAGCCGACGCACATGTTCTACAAGTGGACACCCGACTGAGGGGTGACTACGATATTCGTCGCCTCCCGACCGTCAAAGACGACGTCGTCGAGCTGCGATGGATCCCGAGGTCAATTTGCCGCACCACGAGGAATCAGTTGTCATCGACGCACCGGTATCGATGGTGTTTGCCGCCATGACCGACCTCAAACGGTGGCGGGCATGGTGGCCGCAGATAGAGAATGTCAGCCTCCCGAAAGGCTGGACCGAGAACGGGCCGATGGCGTGCCGTGTGATGGGGATGAACCTCGACGGTGCCGTGACCGTTTACGATCTCGATCGTGAGCTGGGATTTGAAACCGGCCTGCCCGTTGGCGGGCGCGTGTTGCAGCACTTCACGTTCGTGGCGGATAACGGCGGTACGCATCTCACCGCTGAGCTGAACGCCTCCGGTATTGCGGGCATGATGTTCACCCGGAAGCGACTTATCAAGGAACTGGACCGGCTCAAGGCGAACGTGGAAGAGGCGGAGGGCAGCTGATCGGCCGTCTCACGCCGCCCTCCGGGACGGCGGCCCATGAAAAACGACGGATTTCAGAGCGGGATAAAAGCAGAATTCAAATATGAACATTCATGAGTATCAGGCACGCGAGATACTCGAATCCTACGGGGTCTCGGTTCCACGCGCCGGTGTCGCATCCACGCCCGATGAAGCGCGTCAACTCGCCGTTGAGTTCGGCGGACGCGTCGCCGTCAAAGCCCAGGTCCACGCGGGCGGGCGCGGCAAGGCGGGCGGCGTCAAGCTCGTCCAGGCCCCGGACGAGGCAGCGGAAGCCGCAGCCGGGATGCTCGGGACGAATCTGGTCACCCATCAGACGAAGGCCGGGGGTGCCCCGGTGCGTAAGGTGCTCGTGGCCGAGCTGACCGATATCGCAGACGAGCTATACGTGGCGATCACAATGGACGCCGATGCAAAAGCGGCGATGGTGATGGCGAGCTCAGAGGGCGGCGTAGAGATCGAGGAGGTGGCCGCAAACACACCGAATAAGATCGTCCGACACGCGGTCGACCCGCTCATTGGGTTGTCTCCCTATCACGCCCGCGACATCGCCATGAAGATCGGGGTTCCCACCGATCTCGTGCAGCCGGCGACGGGCCTCATCACGAACCTGTGCCGTGTATTTCAAGAACTGGACGCCTCGCTGGTGGAGATCAACCCGCTGGTGGTGACAACCGACGGACGGGTCATGGCGCTGGACGCCAAGATCGCCTTTGAGGACGACGCGCTGTTCCGGCACAGGGAGATTCTGGACCTTGAGGATTCGGAACAGAACGACGAGCTCGAGCAGAAGGCGCACGACGCCGGGCTGGCGTACGTGAAGCTGGACGGTGGCCGCGTGGGATGCATGGTCAACGGAGCGGGGTTGGCGATGGCGACGATGGATATCACAAAGACGGCCGGCGCGGCCCCGGCCAATTTCTTAGACGTGGGCGGTGGCGCGGCGGAAGACAAGATCGCTGAGGCGTTTGAGATCATCGTCTCAGACGATGATGTTGAGGTAATTCTGGTTAACCTTTTCGGCGGGATTCTTCGCTGCGATGTGGCGGCCCGGGGGATCGTCATGGGCGCCCAATACACCGGCACGCAGATGCCGCTGGTGGTCGCCATGCGCGGCACTAACGCTAATGAGGGTCTGCAAATCCTGGCCGACGCGGGCCTCAACGTCACGACGGTCGGCGACCTTGGCGAGGCAGCCACTGCGCTTACTCAGGTGCTTGGCGCAGACGGGAGCAACGCTTAGATGGGCATCCTTGTCGACGAGAATACACGCCTGCTTGTGCAGGGGCTTGGACGGGACGGGTCGTTCCAGGCCAGCAGTTGCCGGGCGTACGGGACAAACATGGTGGCAGGCGTGCACCCGCGCCGTGACGGGACGAAGTTTGAGGACGAGGTCCCGATATTCGAGACTGTCGCAGAGGCCGTTGAAGCGACCGGCGCTAACGTCGGGTTGATCTTCGTGCCAGCCGCCGGCGCCGCTGACGCCATCATCGAGCAGGTCGACGCGGGGCTACCCCTCGTCGTCTGCATCAGCGAGGGCGTTCCGGTGCAGGACATGGTGACGACGCTGGCGTATATCGAGGGCAAATCTTCACGGTTGCTTGGCCCCAACTGCCCGGGCCTGATCCATCCCAGCTCCCGGGCGAAGGTCGGCATCATCCCCGGCAACATCCTGAGCGAAGGCCGGGTGGGCGTGGTGTCGCGCAGCGGCACGCTGACCTACGAGGCAGTGATGCAGCTAACGGATCTGGGAATCGGCCAGTCGACATGCATCGGAATCGGCGGCGACCCCCTGCACGGCACGACATTTGTGGACGTCCTCGAGATGTTTGAGAACGACGACGAGACCGACGCCATCGTGATGATCGGCGAGATCGGCGGGACCAAGGAACAGCAGGCGGCGGAGTTCATTAAGAACCACGTCACTAAGTCGGTCGTAGGCGCGATTGTCGGCCAAACGGCGCCTCCCGGAAAACGCATGGGACATGCCGGGGCGGTCATCACGGGCAAAGCCGCGCTCGCCTCCGAGAAGATCCGTGGGCTCAAAGAGGCCGGGGTGCATGTAGCAGAGTCGGCGGCGGTTATCGGGGCGAAGATGGCGGAGGTCCTGGGACGGTAGATTTGAAGGCGGATTACCTCCACCATGAGAACCACTCACCCCGGCCCTCTCCCGCAAAGGGAGAGGAGGCAAAGTTCCAGGCAAAGCTTGGAGCGGGCGCATCGTACGGGCGTATGGCAATACGTCCACGCCGAGCCGCTATCGAGACGGCCCGCCACCCCAGGTCGTCCTGAACCTGATTCAGGATCCATCAGACTCTGTCAGTGGCGTTAGTTCCACGACGACACCTTTCAACATCCGGTCACCCTGAGCTGGCATGCGAAGAGCCTGTTCTGAACGTGATTCAGGGAAATCGCCGGTCGTAGAGCGCGAGAACATCCGGCGTGCGTGCGGCCATCCGGCGGCGAGATCCTTCATCGCAAGCTACTCAAGATGACTTTTGAAAGCATGGGCCGGGGCGCGGAATCGTGGTTTGATGGAACCCATCGCCCGAGAAACACCGGACGGTCGCGTCCATGATGTGATTGCGTCGCTCTTTGAGATGTTGGTCGGAAACTTTGGGAGACATTTACGCCTGTATTCAGGATTAGCCGTCAATAGAACTAACCGGCCAGTCGTCTTCACTGAAAACTTTGCTGCAGCCCTGCTTCGGTGGATGCAAATCGTTTTGAATACAGGCCTCGACCGGTCAATATTGGGTGGATTCACCCAGAAGTTCTACGTGTTCCAGGGCCGATGTCGCGGTATGATTACTGACCGTGGCGTGATTTGCGCCGTTTGGTCGGGGTCCTGTTCTGTCGATGGATGCGTCCAACGGAGTTGCCGGGCATACAACACCGCTTCGCAAACGATGTGACCGGGGCAATACGCATATAGACGCGCCCGACTAATTGGACCCGTCACCAAATCAATCGATAAACCTTGCTGCCTGTTCGCGGTTTAACGCGAGCGCCCGCTTGACGTCTCCAGACACAGAGAACAAATAGATGCTCTTCGCCAATAAATTAGCCATGTTCTACGGAACGCAAGAGTTGTTCGACGACGTGACGTTTGTCATTGGCGAGAACGACCGCGTCGGCATCGTCGGACCGAACGGGGCTGGCAAATCGACCCTCCTCCGGCTCATCACGGGACAGGAAGACCCCGAGGCGGGTTCGGTGGGTCACCGGAACGGTGCGATCGGTTTCCTGAAGCAGGAGGCGGACCTCACGCCAGAAAACACTCTCGTTGACGAGCTGTGGAAGGCGTTCCCGGAGGCGCTCGAAATCCGACGCCGTCTCGAAGAAGTCGGGAAGATGCTCGAGACGGGCGAGGGCGACATCATGGAGCTCGTCGACGAGCAGACGGCGCTTTACGAGCGCTACGAATTGCTCGACGGATACCGGATCGAGGCACGCATCGGCAGGGTGCTGGACGGCCTCGGTTTCGAGCGCCCGGACTGGGACAAGCTCTGCGCGGAGTTTTCCGGTGGCTGGCAGATGCGGGTCGCGCTGGCCAAGATCCTGGTGTCAGTCCCGGAGCACGCACTGTTTGACGAGCCGACCAACCACCTAGACGCCGCCGCCCGTGACTGGTTGGCGACTTATCTGAAGGAATACCCGGGCGCAGTGGTGATCGTCACGCACGATGGCGAGTTTATGGACAAGGTCGTCACCAAGGTAATGGAGATCGACCGCGGCGCCATCACCACCTTTGCAGGTAATTTCAGCGCTTACCTCGCAGAGAAGAAGGCCCGTGCAGAGGCACGTGAACGCGCCCGTTTACGCCAGCGGCGTGAGATCGCACGGCAGCGGCGCTTCATTGAACGGTTCCGCTCCAAGGCGACCAAGGCTGCACAGGTCCGGAGCAGGGAAGCTGCGCTCGAAAAGATGGACATCCTCGAGCAGGTGCGTAAGGCCCCTGAGGTGCGTTTCGCGCTCAAGGCCAACGGACGTACCGAACGAGAAGTCCTGAAGATGCGCGGCGTTGTGAAATCGTTCGGCGACGAGACGGTGCTGGTGGACGTGAATCTGGATACCGAACGTGGGCACAAAGTGTGCCTCATCGGCGAGAACGGCGGCGGCAAGAGCACGTTGCTGCGCATAGCGGTCGGTTCGCTCGACGCCGATGAAGGGACGATCGCCTGGGCGGAACGCGCCCGGCCCGGTTATTACGATCAACACCAGGACGAGGCGCTGGACCCGAACCGTACCGTGATCGAAGAGGTACGGGAGGGCTCAAACGGCGCACCCGACGTGCGGCTTCGAGCGATCCTCGGCCAGTTCCTTTTCGGCGGGGATGACGTGTTCAAACCCGTCAAGGTCCTATCCGGCGGGGAGCGTTCCCGTGTGGCGCTGGCGAAGTTCCTGATTCAACCCACCAACGTTCTTCTCCTTGACGAGCCTACGAACCACTTGGACCGCGCCACCCGCGCCCGCCTGATCGAGGCGCTGGCCAGTTACGACGGTACGATCATCTGCGCCAGCCACGACCCGGGAATCGTCGACGGCATCGCCACGCATGTTTACGAGGTCAAGGACGGCGAAGCAACCGAGATCCTCGCGATGCGCAAGATCGATCCGATCGGCGACGATGGCCCGAAGACGGCCCGTCAGCGGCGTGAGGCCAAAGAGGCCCAGGAAGCCGCCAACACCCGCTAAGCCCCTTGCAGAGGGGAATATCTGGGGTTGTCCTGTTGGGCGATGACGTTTGTGCGCGGTGAAGGTCTTGACCTCATCCGGCAGGTGGCTCCGCGTCATCAGATCGACCGTCTTCGGGCCGAGAATCCGTGTGCCGTTCAGGTTTCCGTCGTTGACCATCATCTGGCAGAAGGCGGAGTAATCGGTAATCGCCGATCCCAGTGTCCATCCCTGCGGTGTTACTCGGGGCGCTGTCCGGTGATGTCAACCGTCAACCTGATGAGAATCTTCTCCATCGCCCTCGAACTCCCCGGTCAGCCCCGGGGATCGCTCCTCCAGGGAGGCGTCATCCGGCGCATCTGAAGATTTCTCGGCCACCGGCTCCGGCTCCAGCGAGAGATCGGGCGCGTCTATTCCGGCGTCATGGGCCGCCCGGATGACGCGCGCTACACGTGCTGCGTTGCGTTTGGCACGCCACTGTTGCTCGATCTGCCTGATCTTCTCGTCGGCGTCTTCGGTCGATCCGTAACGGTCGTGGCCGACCAAGCGGAGGTGGGTCTGCCGGACCCCGATGGCGAGCTGCTTCCGGATAGAGGTGATGTCGGCGTTGCGGTAGTGACGGGCGATGAGCAGATACGCGATCTGGTCAGCGCTGAGCGCCCTGTCCGTTGTGACAAGCACGTACAGCACTCGCTCGTACGCACTGCCGAGTTCGGCAAATGGCAGGTCCCAATCCGTGATCGGTTTGTTGTAGACACTCACCACGTAGCGCTGCTCCCGATCGTCCATCCGGTCCCACGCCCGCTGGCGCTTAGGCTCAAGGTCCGGGGACTGCCCGCGACGATGCGTGACGCGCGACAGGTCTATGCTGTGTGTGAAGGGTTGTTCCATGCGAGTACTCGAACGATGTCCTTACCGTCTTTCGTTGCCTCACCGACATGTCCACTCAGGACGAAATCCAGAAGGAGCGAATCGGGTGGTGGCGTGCGTTGTGGACGGGGATCGCGGCTAGAGTCCCGTCTCCACCGGAATAACGGGCTGATTGCGGCCCCAATGATATCAGCGGCCCGGTCTGTGAAGACCGCCGGCTCCGTTAGAATCCCGACCATGCCGAGCCAAATCAAATACGTCCTCGCCAGCGATATCGGCGGCACCAACATGCGCGCGGCACTTGCCGACCGCAGCGGATCACTGGTGGCGAGGGGCTCTTGTGCGACGGAGCCCGAGAAAGGATTGCCCTCGGCCGAGGAGCGACTGAGGGCCCTTTTTGAAAAAGTGGCCTCCGGCGTGCCCAGGGAACAGGTTGGCGGTGTAGTCCTCTCGTCCGCCGGGCCGATCGATCCCACGACGGGGGTTTATGTGCACCCACCGAACCTCCCCGGCTGGCACGGCAAAACGATGAAGCCGGGTCTTGCGACATCGCTGAATCTGCCGGTGACGATCGGCCACGACGCGACGCTAGGCGCGCTTGCCGAGTCGCGCTACGGCGTTGGAAAGGACGCACAACACCTCTTGTACGTGACGCTCAGCACCGGCGTCGGCGGCGGGATCATCACCAACGGGCAGATGGTCACCGGCGCGCATGGCCATGCCGGAGAGATGGGGCATCTGCTGGTTAGGCCCGGCGGCCAAAGTTGCAATGTTGGGTGCGACGGCTGTCTTGAGGGCATCGCATCGGGCGGGGGCATTGCACGCGCCACGGTGACGGCCATCGAGAATGGGCGAAGCACCCGAATGCTGGAGATGGTGGGGGGCGATACGTCAGCTATCAGCTCTCAGATCGTGTTCGAGGCCGCAGCGGACGGCGATACGCTGGCGGTCGAGGTCGTGGAAAGCGTTGTCGACGCCGTGGCCACCGGTTTTGCCGACATCCTGAACACGCTCGATCCGGAGTACCTCGTCGTGGGCGGCGCCGTGACCGGGGCTTTACAGCCCTACTGGAGCGACCTGGAAGCCCTGATCGAGGACAAGGCGCTCCCGCACTTCAAGGACGCCGTCCCGCTGTACGTATCGCTTCTAGGCGACGACGTGAGCCTGGTGGGTGCGGCGGCCCACGCCTTCGATCTTGCCGATTCCGTGTCAGGCTAGAAAAATTAAGGGAAGAAATAACCGGATGCAGGAACTGGACTGCGTCCGCTCTTTCTTGACTTTCCTATCTCAAGGTGGTCGATATTAGAACAACGCCCACCTCCAGGTGGAGTCGCGGACGACGATCACCGACACCCGCTCCGGGAAGTCGGCTCGCTACCTGTTCTTCGCCTCATGCAAGTCGGAAGACACCTTCGCACCGAGGGGTCTGTTCTACCGGAGTAATTACGACTTCAACGGCATCTTCTCCGATCAGGAGTACGTGATCTTCCGGGCCTACTCCAGCCATACGCCGCGCTTCCGGGAGGATGGGTTGTGGAAAGGCACGTTCGTCGACGTGACCGAGCGGCTGGTGGAGGTCGAGGGAACGGTGCTTGGCGGCGGTGAGGAGATCGTCAGAGCGTCGATGGCAGGGAAGCCGCTGTTGGGTCGCGTCGAGCTGGCCTCTGGCGATGGCGGTTTGAACGCCGAGATCGATATGCACGTGAAGCGGCTGTCCTCGGCCTTCGTTGCGTACAACGTGGACAGCTTTGCCGAGTTCGTCGTGCAACAACCGGTCGCATCCCCAGAAAACGGCTCATCCGTAACACCCTACAGCCGGCCCATCTTGCTCCCGGCGAAGACCAGCGTGGTAGCGATAGAGTAACGCGCGTTTTTCCTTGAGACGTCCGCCCTTCGAGAACCTCAGGGTGGGCTCGGTCGGCCTCAGGAAACGGGCTGCAGGGTGGTGCGACAACATCGTAGGACGGCGCTTGCTCCACCCACGCCCATGACTCTTGGACTCCAGAAAACGTCCGCGGCAGCAATCCTGTCATCCTGAACTGGCACGCGAAGGATCTCCCGGGTAATTCAAATAAACGCTCGTACCCCACCTCCGGGTCCGTCCAGGCTCGCCGCGATCGCGCAATCAGCGAGGATGTAAGCGGTGTGACGGCAACGGAACACTCAGATGCACGGAACCCCGGAAGAACCCTCATAAGCGAGGCGTCTTGGGCGTGCCGACTTCGGAACGACAGATGAAGGTTGAGGGCCGAAACAACTGTGATGGTTGTGCGAACGGATCCTGAATCGAGTTCAGGATGACGACGACACTGGCAACGGACGCAAAAACGCCGGCGGCGCGAATGATTATCCGCCCTGGGGTCGATTCCAATCGCCCCAACAACGCGCGCTACCCGCCGCCCGGTCCCAGATCCTCGTCCGTGATCGTCATCGGATCGTCGTCCCAGTCCTCTTCCTCGCCCACCCAGTCCAGGCTGGTGTCGCGCTCACCGGGCGAGTGGAACCCCTGCGCCTCCAGGTCCGTGTCGTCCAGGTACAGGTTCTCCTCGTCCTCCGGCAGGAAGGGCTGCGCCTCTTCCATCACCTGTTCTACGGTTTGCGCCCGCTCCTCAAACATCGACATATCCTCGGCGTCCACGTACCGGAGTGACTCTTTCGCCGCTTCAACAACCGCCGGCTCGGTGCTCGTGAGAAGCTTTCTCAGCGTGCGTTGCGCCTGCGCCCCACCGATGAAACTTATCGCCCGTACGGCCGCTGTCTGGACCTCGATATCCTCGTCGTCCATAAGCTCCAGCAGGTGGGGCAAGTGTTCCTCGGTGCCAACCTGGCCGAGTGCGATGGCGGCTTCAAACCGGCACGCGGCGTCGGCGCTTTCAAGCTCTTTCACGACGATCTCGGTCCACTTCGGGTTGCAGTTCCGGCCCATGGCGTGGATGGCCGACTGTCGCATTTTGGCGTCCTCTTCCTCGTCATTTTCGCCCTCTTCATATCCGATCTCGATGTAAGCCTCGATCACATCGCCCTGAAATATGGCAAGCGCCTCCAACGCGCGACGCCGAACATCGGACGTCTCCAGCTCGTCGTTGAAGCATTCGGTCAACATGGCCTGAAGCTCCACGGTCTGGCGTGCGGGAATCTTGTCCTCATGCGCCAGCGTCGCGATACGAGACAACCCAAGAGCGGCGGCGATGCGGACGTCCTCTGAATCGTCGTTCCGCAGCATGCGCACAAAGTGGCGCAGTAGGGACGGGTGCGTACTCTCGCCGAGTCCGGTCACGGACAGTGAACGGACCACTTCGTCGCGCCACTCCAGGCCCTGCAGGAAGATGGAGTCGAACTCCATCTGGAGGTCGGCCTCGATCATCGATGTCAGGCGGGCGTACAGATCGCGGACCTGTTCCGGGTTCCAGAAACCTAGGTACTCCGCGAGTTCCTGGGCGTCGACGGCGCCGATCCTGGATAGCTCGGACAGGGTTGAGTAAGGGATCGATTCAGGTTCTTCGATCTCTTCTTCAATCTTATGTAAAAAGTCAGGCAGTCCCAAGTCCGTTTTCCTTTGTGGTACACCCCGTGCTGCTGCTGGAAGCCGTCGCTTAGCTGGCCGCGGCCACTTCCACGCCCAGACAGCGGATCGCCGGCGCCCGCAGGCTCCCGTACACCCATTCTGCCGTGTCAGATACGGCTTCCAGCTTGCTCAGAGCGTCGTAAACGTTACCGGAGATCATCGTGTCTTTGATCCGACCCACTATTTTGCCGTTTTCGATCTTATATCCAAGCGAGACGTTCGCCTTAAAATCGCCGCCCATCTCGTTGCCCTGGCCGGCGCCAAGAAGCCGCTCAACCATGATGCCCTCTTTGATGCCGAGGAACAGATCGTCGTAAGGCGTCTCGCCCGGCGCAACGTCCAAGACGCTGGTCCTTGGACCCGGGAGCGTCGAAAGCCCGCGCCCCGCGGCCCCGGTGCTGGTGGCATTCATGCGGCCGGCAGTCTGAAGGTCGTACAGGAAGTTGCTCACGACGCCGTGATCGATCAGCGCCATACGCCGGCTCGGAATGCCCTCATCGTCGACCGGGCGGCTTCCGATCGCTCCGTCGATCGTCGGGTCATCGAATACGGAGATCCGTTCATCTATCACGCGCTCGCCGATCCTGTCGCCAATCGGGGAGCTGCCGGTCATTACTGATTTGCCGTTGAAACCGCCGAGAAGCGGCCTGAGCAGGACGGCCGACACGCCTCGCGGTGTAAAGATGACGGGAACCTGGCCTGTCGGGGTCGAGGCGGTATTGCGAGCCCACTCAAGCTGTCGACGCAAGGATTCGACCATCCAGTCCGTGTCCGTGAACATGCGGGATGCCGCGAAGCCTTCCCACACGGACAACATGTCGTCGCCCCGAACCAGCTCCCCACCGAATCCGACCGAGTAGGACGTTTGCCGGAAGCCCACGTCCAATCCTGCGGTGTTGACCAGGTTCTGGCTGTGCACCCCACGCGAAACGCTGGCGGAGCAGTTCAGTTCCGGCCAGCCTTCACGGACGGCGTCGATCAGGGTTTGGCCGGTCTCGACCATGGCGTCGAATGCGAGCGACTCCACGGCCGGGTCAAAGATATCTACCTCCGGAACGTTGGACGGTCCTGGCAATTCGAAAGAAGCTTCGGCCCCAAAAGAGATTAGCTCTTCAAGGCGCGCCGGAAGATCGGTTTCCATCGCGGGATCGGTAGTGGCGGATAACCCAAGCTTGCCGTCTTTGATGACCCGCAAGGCGGCGCCCGATGTGTCGCGACGGGTGGCCTCTTTGAGTCGATTCGCCTCGAACCGGATCGGCTGGCTCTGGCTGGAGACTCGGTAAACCTCGGCCTGGTCAAACCCGGCGTCTTTTGCTGACTGGAAAAGATCGGCCATCGGCTACGCTCCCGATACCAGGCAATTTTGGATGCGGATATGTGGACTCCCGTTGGAAACCGGTAGGGGGCTCTGTCCGGCCTTGCCGCATCCGCCTCCCTGGTTCATGCCGAGGTCGCGACCGATGCCGTCGATCTGGTGCAGTGTTTTGAACACGTTGCCCGACAATTTCACCGGTCGGACCATCTCTTCGATCCGACCGTTTCGGATCCGGTACGCCTCTCCGGAGGAAAAGGTGAACATCTCCATCTCGGTCATGCCGCCGTACCAGTTGCGGACGTAAACACCGTCGTCGACGCCTTCAAACAGGTCTTCAAACGAGGCGTCACCCGGCTCGATAACGGTGTTGGTCATACGGACGATCGGCGGATGGTTGAAGCTGATGGCGCGAGCGTTGCCGGAGGGCTTTTCGCCCATCTTTGCGGCCGTCTCGCGTGAGTGCAGCCGTCCCACCAGTACACCGTCTCGTATCAGATCGCTGCGTTTGGTCGGCGTGCCCTCGTCGTCGTACGACATGGAGCCGCGCAGCCCCGGGATGGCGCCGCCGTCCACGATATTCAGGTGCGGCTGGCCAAACTGCCGACCCAATACCATGATCTCTTTGAGCTGGTCGCTCTCGTAAACATGGTCGGCCTCCGAAAGGTGTCCGAACGCTTCATGAGCGAACACTCCGGCGAGCACCGGGTCCAAGATCACCGTCCGCTCGCCGCCGTCGATCCCCGGGGCTTTTAGCAGATCCACGGCGCGCTTTCCGACGGCCCGTATCTCGTCGTCCAACCCCTCGGTTAGTCCGTAATCACCCAGGCTCCCGATAGAGAACCCAGCCTGCTGCACATCACCCCCATCTCGTGCGATCGCAGCGATGTAGCAGATGACGTGGACGAACTCCTGATCGACGGCGGTGCCTTCGCTGTTCACGTAGTGGACACGGCGGCGATTGTCGGCGTAGATCACGGTGGAGCTCTGGATGCCCGGGGTGGACCAGATGAGATCGTTGTAGTGATCCATCCGGTCTTTCTTGTCAGACAGGGAGATGTTGCCGGGGTCGTTCACCAGCACCGGCGGCACGTCGGCGACCGAGGGCTCGGTTTCAGCCAGTTCCGTCTTCGCGTCGCCCACGGCGTGAGCTTGCTCGACCGCCAGTTTCACCCGGGATTCGAGATCGTCGGTGTCGTTAAAACTGACAAAGCCCCAGCCGCCCTTCACGGCAGCCCTTACGGAGCCCCCACGTCCGGAGGTACGACCGGTCTCCTCAATCTCACGCGCCCTGTACTGGATGCGCGAGGAGTCCGATTCTTCCAGGCGGATCTCGACGAAGTCCGCCCCGTGCCCCTTGAGGGCGTCTTGCATCTGGTCACGAACGGTCAAATCTGTGCTCCGGGCCGTGTTCGGCTTACAAAACGAAAGGCCCCCAAAACTTTAATGTCAGGAAAGGGAGCCTCATCGGCAATCATATCAGCGGGTGGTTCTAAACCTGATTATCGGTTGATCGGGCGAACCGTTACCTTCTCCCAATTGGGAGAAGGTGCAGGATGAGGGGTTCCGCCACAGGCCGAAGACGCCAGCGCATTGTCTGTCCCGAACACATTTACTGACATGACGACGTCCCCGGATTCCCTGAGTTCACAAACGAAGTGCAACACCCTCACAAGGTGTTGCCAGGGCGGCGTCCCTCGGTTAGAGCGAGTCCCGGTAGTCCTCTCCGTTGTCTTGCGGCGCGTAGCCGAGGACGTCGCGGGCGTGGTCGATGTCCCAGAATCGCCACTTGTTATCAGACACGCCGTAAAAGATGTCGAACTGGAGCGGCTCAACCTCCAGGCAACGCTGGATTAGCTGGAGCACGTCGCGGTGACTGCACCAGGTCGCCAGTTGTCGGACCTCTGTCGGGCGGTTGGCGCGATTGACAGTCCCGATGCGGAGGCAGGCCACCTCCATCCCGAAGTTCTCGGCGTAGTACGCCCCGGTCGCCTCGCCAAACGCCTTGCTGATCCCATACTGTCCGTCAGGTCGGATCTGGATGGTGTGGTCTATCTGTCGGATATTTTCGGGGTCCAGTCCCGTGTAATCGCCGACGCGTATCCTGCTGTACGGATCGTCCAGCTCGTGCATTCCGACGGCGTGGTTCGAGCTGGCGAATACGATGCGCTTCACCCCGGCATCGCGGCACGCCTCGAACACATTACGGGTGGAGATCAGGTTGTTTGGCAGGACGCTCGACCACGGCGCGTTCTGGTTTGAATCGGCGCCCAGGTGGACCACCGCATCCGCGCCGTCGAAAACCGGCCGCACGCTCTCCATATCGGAAAGATCGCCAACCGTCATCGGGACATCCCCGCTACCGGACGGCCCGATGTCCAGGCCGGAGAACTCAAACCGGTCACCGAATTCGCGGAATAGCGCTCCGCCGATAAGACCGCCCGAACCGGTAACAAGAACTTTACGTACAGGTGTCATATGGCGCTTCGATCTCGATTCACAGATTGTTTAAAACGACGCGGGGGCTTTCCATAAAGGCCCCAATCCAGCCGACGCAGCAGACCGTCCGCGCAGGCAAGGATACCGGCCTTCCATCGGGGTTTCTCGGTGAACCGAAAATTCGCCCGCACCTTTGAGCGATCTTTGAGCGTCTTACTGGCAAGGGGAGCCCGGTGATGGACGAGGTAATCACGCCCCTGCGACGACTCCCCGCCAGAAAAAACAACCTGAAAAGTACGGACGTATCAACTTGAAGCCCACCAACGCCCTGATAGGTGCATTGTTCATCGCCGTTGTCGCCTTAGGTGAGCGTGTCGAACGCCGTATCGCAGTGGGTGGCCGCCCTCAAAGCGCAGGCTGATAAACGGATGCGCCGCATTAGCACCTACGTTCGTCAACCATATCTTTGGCGGGTGAGCATTGCCCGGCGCGCTGTATATTTCGTCTCGGTGTGTCACCCGGAAAGATTGCTCGCCGATAGCAATCCTGGGACGGACGGCGTGCAGCTAGCGACCCTAGAATGGTTGCACATGGGCAACTCTCCACAACCGTTCCAGACACCCCCCGAGCCGACTAACGAGGAAGTAATCCCGCGTGATCCCCACATCCAGTCGCCGCTGGACATGGAGGTGTTTCGCTTTCTGGGGCTGATCGGCGTTGTGTTCGCGCCCGCCGCCTGGGTTTTCGGGGCGTTTGGGATCGACAACCTGTTATTCGGGATTCCGTTCGGGATCTTCATCCTGTGGCTGCTCTACCTGGTGGCCCGCCGGACGGTCGTCCTCACGCGTGATCAGGCCCGGGCGGTGAAGGCCGGTGAAGGCGTGGGAGTGGTGGACGCCACGGGGTGGAACTGGCAGTGGTTTGGCGGGCGCGGTACGCACCTCGGGTTGATCGTAATCGATGGCGTGCACTACGGTCTGGCGCTAAAGGCGCTCCGCCGTTTGCGCCCCGGAATGCGCGTCAGCGTCTGGTACTACGAGTCGTCAAAGCACATCATCCGCATCGAGGAGATCCCGGCAAAATAGGCATTCCGCCCGGGCATTGACGGCGTAGCCGGTCAACTTCAAGATGGCATCGCCATCCGCAACAAGGTCGTTGCTCCCGATGCTGTATCGCGTGACTTTTTAAACCCGAGCGTGAATCCGTTCGAGTCGTTCGACCATGTGCCCAGAACCATCTCAGAGTCGAGCGCGCCGAGCCCCAGCATCTGAAACTCTCCAAGGCTGAGAGCGTCGTGGGCGTACTGAGACGAGTGGCCGATGACGAGGCTGTTTTCGTTCTCGACGTGGGTGTCTCCGCCGGCGACCGTGAATTTGTCCGACCCGTGTGCCAGCGTCATATCACCGGCGCGATCTTCACCCAGGCTCGACGCCACAAATGTCAGCGTTTCGCCCGGGCCGTTCCCGTTCAGGTTTCCGGGTTCCGGGTCATCGGTTTCCAGCGCCCGTACCGAAAGCCACTTCGTCACCAGGCCGGGTTCTGAACTCCGGCGTGCCGTTACGCCGTTCACGCGTTCCAGCGCACCATCCATCCCCACCCCCGCCGTCTGCGTCAATCGCCCCTCCCCGTTCAGGCTCCCTCGCACTCTCCATGGCCACATCCCTGGATACCCGGAATGATCTGTGCCAGCGCCTGCATTTGTTATAGTTTTGCAGATAGAATTAGAACATATATTCTTATTGGAGAATCGTTGGCTTGCCTGATTTCGGCAACGCCCAGCAGCCTTCAACCAGCAGCGAAATTCCGTCCGTCACCTGTTAACCTTCAGACGACAGCTGATCTCACAAACGAGGGAGGGGTCAAATGCCAGTTATTACTATCGAAGGACGGGTCGGAGCAGGTGGCCCCGGAGTGGGGCGACTGGTCGCCCGGGCTCTAGGCCTGGATTTTGTAGACCGATTGCTTCTGTCCGAAATCGGTCGACGAGTGGGCGCGACCGTTGAAGCCGTCCAGGATTCTGAGCGCCGCCTCCCATCACGGGGTGATCGTTTCATCTCATTCATCCAGCGCACCCTGGAACGAACCGGAAGCGCCGGAGCGGGCGACCCTTACTTCGGCCCCGGCATGGAAGTCCTTGTTTCACGACCGTATCGTGATTTTGAGGCCGCCCCGGCGACACGCGCCGAGGAGCTTCACGAGTCTCAGTTCATCGACACGACCGCCGAAGTGATCCGTGAGATCGCAGCAGCCGGCGATGCCGTCATCCTGAGCAGGGGCGGAGGCGCCATACTGCGGGGTACGACCGGCGTTCTCAGGGTCGGACTCCTCGGCGAATCAGAGGATCGGGCACGCCGCATCCAGCAACGTGAGCAGTTGCCGAGCCTAGAAGCCGCCAGGGAACTGATCGAGCACTCGGATTCGGCGCAGGCTAGGTATTTTGAAAAGGCGTTCGAGTCCAGCCCGGTCGATCCGTATCTGTATCACTTCATGCTGAACACATCAGAGGTCAGCCTGGAGTACGCGGCGGGCGTGATCGTTTACGCAGCCCGGCAGATGGACGAGCAGGGGCTACTGGCGGCCGAGCACGGCGCGCTGGAGTCCGAGGAACCGCTCACGGCGCCGTAGGCTGGGGAAGGCCCGGCGAACCAGGCTGACGGCGATGCATTCCGTCGCCCCGGTAGGCGATGGCTTCCAGCACGAGCACACGCGGGCGTCCCAACTCCATCGTTTTCGGCAGATGCTCGGACGAAAAATCGTCTCCATGTGCCAGAGAACTCCCGGCAATCAGGCTCGTCGTTTAATCCCCTCTCCCAGCGGGTGAGGGTGAGGGAGAAGCCCTGTCGTAGAACCTCACCCATAGACCCATCACCTAACCGCCACCGCGCTCCTCGGCCCAGCGCCGGTAACGTTCCTTGGTCTCCTCCGATATCGGATAGTAGCGGCCGGGCGGCGCCTTCTCCTCGTCGATCAATCCGATCACGAATTCCTCGGCCTTGTCCTGCTCCTCAATCCAGTCGATCACGCCCTCGGCGAGCTGGCAGGGGACGACCACAACGCCGTCGTCGTCCCCGACGATCACGTCACCCGGGAACACGAGCGCGCCGCCGCAATTGATCGCTCCGTTGGCCTCGTACGCCTCGATCCACGGCAGGTTGCCGGCGGGCGAACGGTGGCCGGCGAACACCGACAGGCCGTAGTCGGACACGATCATGTCTAGGTCGCGGATACCGCCGTCCGTGACGATCCCGACCGCGCCGTTGTGCCAGAGCTGACGGGCCTTCATGTTGCCGACGATGTTGGCTTCCGGCTCCGCGGCGTGGGCCTCCACAACCAGGATGTCTCCCGGCCCGCAGGTCCCCATCGCGATGTACTCCGGCGAGTTCTCCCCCTGCCGCGTGATTTTCAGCAGGTCCGGTCTTGGTGGAACAAACCTGAGGGTCCGCGCCCGGCCGACCATCGTTTCGCCGTGCGTCATCGGCAGCACGTTTTTCATCAAACAGCGCTGCCAGTTGGCCGACGCAAACCACTCGCTCCCCTGCACGGGGTGCCGCCACACGGCGCTGTAAACGGTGGCCGAAGTGGCCTTGCGAAATCGATCGAGGATCTCGTCGCTGACATGAACGCGAGGCTCCATGTGTGGGCGTTCTCCCGGGTATTCAGATGATCGGGTAATCGTGCGCCATTGTCTCAGACGGGAAGGGTGGGCAGCAGCCCACCTTCGGACGGATACTAATCCGCCCCTGCAGCGCATTTGGCAAATTGTAGGGGCGGCGCTCGCCCCGCCCGCTGCCAACAGCACGTGGATATTGTCATCCTGAACTTGATTCAAGATCGGGCAATACAGCGCCAACGTCGTTCAATGAGCGGAACCGCCTGCGAACTCCAGCGCCATAGGCTGAAGGATCACCACAACGCTGATATATGCCCAGGATGACAGGGAAGGTGCGTCTCGTTTCCGAGGTGATTGAAGGATGACCGTGGGGGACGTATTGCCATACTCCCTTACGGCAACAAGTTGCTAACCGCCGAGACTTGCCCCCTCTCCCCTTGCGGGAGAGGGCCTGGGTGAGGGGAAGGAGAATGCCAATCCGCCCTCAACGACCTTACTCCAGCTGATCCGGTTTAAGCACGCGCACCTGCCCGCGATCACCGGTCAGTCCCAGTCGTCCGGCTTTGAGCTCCAGCGCATCGTTGCCGAACAGCTCGCGTCGCCAGCCTTTGAGCGGACGTAGGTCCTGGTCGTTCGTCGTTGCAATCCGGTTCAGTTCGTCACGCGTGGCGACCAGCTTCGGGGCGACATCGTGGTCCTCACAGCGCAGCCGCAACAGCGTCTGGAGCAACGCCACCAGCGCCTCGTGCCCGCGGATCGGGGTCCGTCGCGGCGGGATCTTCGGCCACTCGTTTTTCGGCATATCCAGCGCGGCCTGCACTGCGTCCAGCAGCGCCTCGCCATCACGGCCGTTCGCTGCGTTGCCGCGCAGCCCGCGCACTCGACTCAGGTCATCCACGGTCCGTGGCGCATGCGTCGAAATCTCGACCAGCGCGTCGTCCCGGATAACCCAGTTGCGCGGCAGGTTCCTACGCTGCGCCGTCTCCTCCCGCCAAGCGACGACCTCGCGTAGGATGGCGAGGGCCTTGCGGTTGGGGCGGCGGATGCGGACCCGTCGGTACGCTTTTCGCGGGTCGGCTTTGTAGGACGAGACGTCGGTGAGCGCCGCCATCTCTTCCGACACCCAGGACCCCCGACCGGTTTCCTCGAGCCGACCGTCGAGTTCTTCGTAGATGGTGCAGAGGTGCGTGACATCACCAAGGGCGTACTCGATCTGGCGGTCCGACAGCGGTCGCAGCGACCAGTCGGTGAGCTGCGACGACTTGTCCAGCGTCACGCCGGCAATTTGCGACGCTAGAGTGGCGTAACCGACCTGCTCGCCGTATCCGGCCACCATCGCCGCGACCTGGGTGTCGAAGATCGGGAGCGGCACGCGTCCGGAGACGCTGAAGAACACTTCCATGTCCTGCGACGCCGAGTGGAACACCTTCAGTACGTCCTGATCGTCCATCAGCTCAAACAGTGGTTCAAGGTCGATGTCACGGGTCAACGGGTCAATCGCCGCCGCCGCGTCATCGTACGCGACCTGCACGAGGCAAAGCTTCGGCCAGTAGGTCTTCTCTCTCAGGAACTCAGTGTCTACAGCAACGTAAGGAGCGCCCTCAAGCCGCCTGCAAAATTCGGCGAGGTCGCGGGAATCTGTGATTAGCACGCCGCGAGTATGCGGCGAACCGCCGAAACCGCACAAGCGGAGGTCGCCGGATACATGGCAACGTGTTGCGCCGACATCCCTGTGTGCCACCTTGTCAGTTCATTTGTAGTCGCCGTAACGGCTCACCGTCCCCGACCTACTCGACCCCGTGAACCACGGATCGAGCCCGTCGTCTATCCGATCCACCAGCACACGTACGGCATGGTTGGCCCGCTCCACCGTCCCCTCTCCGGAATACCCACCAGGGCCCGACCGCGCCAGCAGCAGGAATAACGCAAGGGCGACGAGCACGGCACGCGGCGTGAGGCCTGTGGGGTTTGGTAGGGACGTTGATGTATCGCACGTCTAACAACTTTACCGCCGACGGCGTGACCCCTTGAATAGCGCCCGGACCGCTTTCACGCGAGTACGATGCGCCACGAATAGATCTCAGAATTATTATCGGGAGACCGCATCATGGCCGATCACGCCATTCCGACTCGTGCAGAAATCGACTCCTACCTGAAGGACCGCCGCAACTGGGGTCGCTGGGGTGACAAGGGCCCCGCGGGGGCAATGAACCTGATCGATGACGCCAAGCGGCTTGAGGCCGTTGCAACGGTCAAAAAGGGCCGTACCGTTTCCCTGAGCCGGCCCTTCCCGGTAACGCCGTCCCCCGAAAATCCACGTCCCGCCGTCCAGTTCCTGATGAAGGGCGATCGGCCGCCGGGTGGTGGCGCCGCGACCGACTACTACGGCGTCGCATATCACGGCACGGCGACCACTCACATCGACGCCCTCTGCCACGTCTGGGACAAGAACGGCGGCTGGGACGGCAAAGATCCCGACGAAAACATTCAGTTCGATGGCGTGCGGTACGGCACGATCGACGAGTGGTCGGACGGCATCTTGACACGAGGCGTACTGCTGGACGTGGTGAAGCACCGGGGCGGGGCACATGTGACGCTGAACTCGCCGGTACACGGCTGGGAGCTGGAGGAGATCGCCGCGGAACAGGGCGTCGAGATCCGGCCCGGCGACGCCCTGTGCGTCTACAGCGGTCGAGAGAAGTTTGCTGCGACTAACGGCGGCATGTGGACCCGGGGGGCCGAACGACCCGGTTTGCACGCGTCCTGCCTGCCGTTTGTCAGGCACAACGACGTCTCGCTGATCGTGTGGGACATGATGGATGCGACTCCGAACGAGTACAACATCCCGTGGACGATGCACGGGGCAATCTTCGCTTACGGCGTATCCCTGGTGGACAACTCGCTGCTGGAACCGCTGGCTGACGTGTGCGCAGAGGAAAACCGGTACGAGTTCATGATCACCATCAACCCGCTAAACGTCATCGGCGGAACAGGTTCCCCGGCAAACCCGATAGCGGTGTTCTAGGGTTGAGGACATCGATCAATCCTTTCCTCCGGTCGGGAGAAGAGCCTGCCCTGAACCGTTCCGAACGGGTGCAGGATGAGGGAGTCCTCCCGCCGAAGGACTATTCAGAAGAGCCCCGTTGCACTGAACACTTGCCCCACCGCCCGGGCGCTCTGAATTTCTGGACAGGAATATAGGCGTGAGCGCCGTTTCTTTAACTTGATCGATGGCAGACGGGCTTGCGCACTACCCGCCTCTGGTGGTCCCTCTCACCCTAACCCTCTCCCGGCTGGGAGAGGGGACGTGCGAGCACATGGTCAGATTTCGGTTACCAATCACCGATCACATGTCATCCTGAACTCGATCCAGGATCTGCTCATGCTCGCGACCGACGCTACTTCGAACCTCAAATCCAACACTCGAAAACCGTTCCGCTGACTAGTCACGATCCCGCAATTCAACTGGATTCTGAACCAAGTTCGGGATGACGGTGGAAGCATGCTGACGACAGGATGGTCTCAGCTGCCCCACCCTTCCCTTTCATCCGTCCATCCCGCGCTCTCCAAACCGCTGCATGATCAGAGCGGCGTGCTTCGCCCCGTACAGAAAATCCTCTTCCGTGATGTTCTCGTTAGGCGCGTGGATCTTGTGTGACGGGTGGTCGACCCCGGACGTTGCGATCGGCATGCCCAGGATGTCGGCGAACTCATACATCGGCCCGGTCCCGGCCATGGTCGGGGCGATCACCGGTTTCCGGCCGTAGATCTCCTCGGCCGTCTCGGCCACCAGCCGCACCCACGGCGAGTCGATCGGCGTCCGGGCGGGGTTCACTCCGGCCAGATACTCGAGATCGATGTCCTCGAACCCCTGGCGGTCCAGGTGGCCGCGCAGTTTTCTGAAGATGTCCTCCGGGCGCATGTCCGGTACTAGGCGGAAATCCATCTTGGCCCTTGCCTCGGCCGGCAGCACCGTCTTCATGCCAGGACCGTTGTAACCACTCTCAAAGCCGTTGATGTTGGCGCTTGGCTCGAATAGCAGCTTGCGCCGCAAGTCCTCGCCGCCGATACCGCCGACGAAACCGTCCACCCCAAACGTCTCTCGCCACTCTTCCACCTCGTCAGGCAGCGTGGCAAGGGCGGCGTTCTCGACGTCTGTCGCTGGCCTGATGTCGTCGTAAAAACCCGGGATCAGGCAGCGGTCGTCCGAGGGGTCCTTGATGCTGTTCAGCGCTTGGAGAAGTCGCCACGAAGCAGACGGGAGGATGGGCGCATAGGACGAATGGGCGTCGCCGTGCAGTTTTTTGACCGACATCCCGATGGTGAGAACGCCCTTCAATCCGAGGTAGATGAAAGGGTCGTTGGAAAGATTCCGGCCGCCGCCCTCCCAGATACAGGCGTCCGCCTTGAACTCTTGTCCCCGGGTTTCGATCAGCCCGCGCAGGTTGCGGCTGCCGATCTCTTCCTCCCCCTCCACAAAGAACTTCAGGTTGCACGGCAGCCCTCCACACACCTCGTTGAAGGCGCGAACAGCGGCGAGGCGTGCGACGATGTTGCCTTTGTCGTCCGACGTGCCGCGCCCGTAGATTCGGCCGTCCCGGCGTGAAGGCTCAAACGGCTCCGAGTCCCACAGCTCCAGCGGGTCAGCTGGCTGTACGTCGTAATGCGTATAGAACAGCAGCGTGTGCTCGCCCGCGCCGGACTTCGACCCGAACACAGAAGGATGCCCGTCGTTAGGCACGGGAACGATTTCGGTGTTCAGCCCGACCGAATCCAGGGCGTCTTTGACCAGCCCCGGCGCCTTATCGAACCCTAGGTCCTGCGCCGAGACGCTGGGCTGTCGAACGAGTTCGGCCAGCAGCGCCATCGATTCGTCCAGGTGCGCATCGATGTGGTCGTAGATGTCCTGAATATCTGGCAATTGTTAATTTCGCTCCCGCAGCGTGTTCGAACTTCGCCGGCCGCACACTCGTCATACAACGCCGGTGGCGTAGTGCGACTGCAGTGGAATGACCACCGACGAGCCATAAACATGCTGTTGGGAGAAGGTCTCCCACGTCGGGCGCCACTCCGGGCGCCAGAGCGTTGCGGTCTTCATCAGAAAGTTCACGGAACGCAGGAATCGCCGCCGCCGCCATCACTGTCAGCCGCGCCCACATATCCGCTGACGGACACGTTATATCAAACTCCCGCGTTTCCGCTTGCACATCGCTGCACCCGGAGTCGTTGAGCAGCGACTCAAGGTCCAATAGTTCTCCAAACAAGAACGGCCTACCTGCCGCCTCATAGGGGATGCCGAGTCTTCGAGAAATCGAACTGAACACCGCCTCGTACATCCGATGCTCGCTGGCGTCTGCCCAGACAGTGATGGCCGGACGCCCGCCGGGCTTCAACACCCGTTTTGCCTCAACGGTGCAGGCCCCCAGGATCCGAGAAAAGCTGGAACCCGTGCTGGCTCACCGCCAGGTCAAACGACGCATCCGGAAACAGGATCGCCGCCGCATCGGATTCAACCCACTCGATCGGGGCGCCTGATATCTGCTTTCAGCGAGCAACCTCCAGCATTGGTGGATTGAAGTCCAGGCCAACTACGCTCCCGCCCAGATCAACGGCGTCGGCAATCATTTCCGTGATGACGCCGGACCTACAGGCCAGATCGATGGCGCGGCGGCCGGCGGTTCGGGAACTTTCGTGGCATCCACCGGGTGAAGGAACGCGTTGCGGCCCCCCCTCACGCACCAGATCGGCGGTTCCAACATCGGCGCCCGCAGCGGCAAGCCTCACGGCGATCCAGCGGCCGATGCCTTTGCAGGTGCCAGTCACCAGTGCCTTCTTCCCTTCAAGCAGCATATTTCGCCCTGTCGTTTCCTGGTTTGTCAGCGTTCACTCGATCGAAAATCGCTCCTATTCGCCCCAGCGGAGCAGGGACGGCGGAGACAGCTCATCCACCTCACGTTCGGCCCAGTCAGCCTGCGGAATCCGATCCCAGAGTCTCTGGCCGGACGCCTGAAGATTCGCCGACAACTGTTCCATATTGACTGCTGGAATCAACCGTTCATCCATCACGGTTCGGCCATTAATCACGACGGTTCGCAAGTCTTCTTCCCGCGCCGAGTACACGAGGTTCTTGAGCGGGTCTCGGAACGGCGCCATCCACACGCTGCCGATGTCCCAGAACAGGATGTCGGCCTTCGCGCCCGCCGCCAGCCTGCCGAGATCGTCCCGGCCAAGTGCCGCGGCTCCACCGAGCGTCGCTGCCTTGAATACTTCGGCGGCGGTGGACCGCGCCGCGTCCCTTCCGGTGACCTTCCCGAGTACGGCCGCCCAGCGCATAGCCTCCAGCATGGTCTGTGGCGCGGTGTCCGTTCCGATACTCATGTTGACGCCAGCATCAAGGTAATCGGCAAAGCTCTCCATGACGATGCCCCGGCGAGCGAACACCCACGGGGCGTGCGCAACCGATGCCCCGGCGTCTCCCAGGATCTCTATGTCGTTGCCGAGCGTATTGATCCAAGAGTGCGAGTTTGGGAAAATCCCATGTCCGACGATCGCTTGCGGGCCGCGTGGGCCCAGGAAGCCGATATCCAACAGCCACTCGATGGGAGTTCGGCCGTGCCTGCGCTCCATTTCACGGAACTCCACCACCGACTGCGAGGCATGCGTCTGGATGGGAACATCCAGGTCGCGTGCCGCGTCGCACGCCCTGCGAAACAGGTCTTCAGTGCAGGTGTCGATCTGCATCGGGCACAACATCCCGCGTATCAACCCGTCGTATGCGCCGTCGTTGCGCTCTATGAACTGGACGGCCCGGGACAGGCCGTCCAGGCCCGCCTGCTCGTCCCAGTCGTATAGCACTTGTACCCCATCCGGGGTGTACCAGCGCCCGGACCTGAACGCCGGAGCGACGTACATCCTTAGACCGATCTCGGCGGCGCGTTCCATGTTGTATTCCGGCATCAAATCCATCGAGAACACGGTTGTGGTGCCGCTCATCAACAGTTCCGCCGACGAAAAGTCCAGGCACGCGCGCGTCCCTTCATCGTCCTGCGCTCCGGACCTCGCGGGGAGCATCTCGAACAGTCCTGACATCCCGAACTGCCGCCGGCCAACGTCTTCAATGAATGACTTATCGAGCGGTGATCCGCTGATATGGGCATGCATATTGATCAATCCCGGCGTGAGTAAGCGGTCGGGCGCTTCAAGCACGGTGCAGTCCGGTGGCGGCGTCCACTCAGAGTGCGGACCCACCCACGTGATCGTGTCGCCTTCGTAGGCGACCACGCCGTCCTCGATGTGCCGGTGCTCTACCCCGTTGTATCCAATGACGTGACTCGCGTGGATCGCTGTGATCCTGCTCATGCCTGCCCTTCCGTTAGCCGTGATCCGGGCGCAATTCCCCGGGCGGGCCAAGCCTAACGAACGTTTGGCGATCAGGGGCGGCGATCGCGTCCACGGCAGCGCCGTTTTCGTCAGGGACGGAGCAGGTAATTAAAGGCCAGGGCCCGCCAGGGACTCCAACTCAGGGCCGTCTCTTCGAGGCCCTTTTCAGAGGGAGCCCCGTTCGATGACAGGTTTGCGAAGGCATTCCTGAGACCAAGGTCGCTCGACGGAAACGCGTCCATATACCCGAACACCCGCATCGCGAGCATGTTGGCCGTCCACGGGCCGATGCCGGGGAGGGTTCTCAGGCGCGCGATCAGGTCGGGCAGTTCACTGTGATCGTAGAGGTCAAGGGATCCATCCGCCACGGCCCCGGCGAACGATCTGATGGCGAGTGACCGGGTTCGCGGGATCCCCACCTCACTCAGATCAGCCGCTGCCAGCCTTTCCGCCGACGGGAACAGGTAGCCGAGGCCGATCTGGTCAAAGCCCGGCACCGGAACTCCCAGCTCGCTGGTGATCCGGCCGGCCAGGGTGCTCGCGCCCTTGACCGTCACTTGCTGCCCTAGGATCATTCTGATCGCCGTCTCAAACCGATCCCAGGAGCCCAGGATCGTGAGGCCAGGGCGAGATGATACCAGCGGGCCCAGTAGCGGGTCCTTCGCTAGGTCTGACCGGGCCGCTGAGATATCGACATCCATGCCGAACAGGCTTCGGCAACGCGCCACATCCCCCTGCAAGCCCGTAAAAGACGAAAGATGAGCGACAAGCTCCAGTCCGGTCTCATCCTGGCCTGTGGACACCTCTATAACGCCCGGGCATCCGCAGTTGTCCGTGACACGCCGGTACGCGCCATCGGTCACCGATTCGACCCCGGGGATGACGCGCGGCTCCAGGTACTCAAGAACGGCGGCGAAATCGAACTCACCGGGGCACGGAACCCGTAGCCGCAACCCGCCGTCCACCACCAGTCGGTCCGTTTTGCGACGCTTTTTCCTGAGCTCGGTCGGCGTGAAGTGGAACACGGACAACATCACCCGGTTCATCTGTCGGACGCTTCTGAACCCGGACGCGTCAGAGATATCAGTGACGCTCAGATTCGTTTCATCGAGCAGCCTGCGAGCGAAGTGCGCGCGCCTGGACTGCGCGACAAGGGTCGGCGTCGCGCCGATATGATCCTCGAACAATCGGTTGAGGTGGCGCGCACTGATCCCGAGGCGTCGTCCCATGACATCCGTCGTGTTCCCGTCCATGAAACCGTCGGTGATGAGCATCAACGCCTGCCGGACGACCTCCGGCGTGGCGCCGTCGATCAGCACCTCTGGCCGCCGATCGGGACGGCACGACAGACAAGGCCTGAATCCCGCCGCCTGCGCCGCCATGGCCGTCGGGTAGGGCGCAGTATTTGACCGCTTTGGACGCCCCGAGCAGCCCGCCCGACAGTAGATACCGGTCGTGAAGACCGCATTTACCTCTCGTTCGCGCAGTTCAATCAAACTCATGATGCTATTTCACCGTCGGTTTCCCGTATGAATCAGACATATTCGGACACGACATCGAGATATTTGCACACGTGTCCGAATATGTCTAATAGCCTCACCCGAACCGACCTAGCGTTAGACGCATGGAGACGAATCGCACCGGCGCCCCGACGAGCGTCGATATCGCACCTTTCACGGTCATTGACTGGCGTGATCTTCTGGGCCCTCACTATCGGCGCGGTTGGGCTTCTGCCGCTGGCGTGATTGGTTTAGATAGTTCGGATTTCAGCCTCACCCCGATCCTGGCGAGGGTGGTTCTTGGCGTGGTCGCCACAGGGTTGGCGAGATCGTTCGCGGCGCCATCCACACCTATTTCCTCCCGATGCTGGCGGTTGTGTTCGGCGTCGTACTTCTGGGCGAAGGCTTGACACCCCTGGAAATAATCGGCCCCCAATAGTGCTGGCGGGCGGTTACCTTGTCACCCGGGAAGGCAATCCGAAAATCACGTACCTGCGGAGACAGAGGCAGAGATCGGTACTCCGGATCCGGAGTTCAGGCCGAAACCCGAAAGGCAGACTCGCATCGTGACCGCGGATACGCACTACATAACACCGATGGACACTCCGTTCGGGACGCTAACCCTAATAGCAACCGATCGCGGGCTCCGCGCCGTGAGATGGCCTCAGGAGATGGCGAACAGGGTTCGTTTGCCCGATGAAGTTACGTCGCAACCCGATCACCCGATACTGCGCGCCAGCCGTCTGCAGCTCCAAGAATACCTTGACTGCCAGCGTAAATCTTTTGATCTGCCGTTCGATCTGCGCGGAACCGAGTTTCAGGAGTCGGCGTGGCGGGCGCTTGCCTCTATCCCGTACGGTGAGACCACAACGTACGGGCAGCAGGCCGCACGACTGGGACGACCGAAAGCGGCGCGCGCAATCGGCGCCGCCAACGGGAAAAACCCGATCTCGATCATCCTGCCCTGCCATCGCGTCGTGGGTGCCGGTGGAGATCTGGTCGGCTTTGCTGGCGGCCTCGACGCCAAGAGGCGGATCCTGGAGTTTGAACGGGCCAACGTAACCTCGAACGGGTGAGGGTTCAATGGAGTGCGGACGGGCGGGATTCATGCCCGGGCTCATATGCAACGGCCAGCATCAAACTCAGCAATAACGGGCTAACAAAGGCCCCTTTTGAGCAAGACAGACCGCTACGGACGAATTATTTGTTAACCGCATCATCCCTGTTTATCCGCCGCTTCATGGGCCGTCGTATGACGTTCCTTGGCGTGGCGGCCCTGGTGGCCATCGTCGCAGTCGCCTGTGGAGGCGACTCGGACGGCGCGCGGCTCGCCCCAACCTCGGTTGCGGCCTCCGACACGCCGGTAAGTTCCGTCGACTCAAACCTCGTTCCAACTCTCACCACTACCCCCAAACCAAACGAGGACGGGCTGCTCCCGGAAGTGGGACCGAATGAACGTGCACTGGCGAGCGTGCTTCAGGGCCGGGGCTGGGGCACAGATTTCACGCGCTTCGCAGCCGACCTGGACATCCGGAACATCAGCTCCGGCGGCGTTCCTCGCGACGGGATCGGCTCGATAGACGCGCCGCGCTTCGCACCTAACTCGAACCCGCCAGACTACATGCGAACCGAAGAGCCTGTCATTGTGGTGAGCCTGAATGGTGATGTACGTGGCTATCCACTGTCGATCATGACCTCCCACGAGATCGTGAACGATGTCATCAGTGGCGAGCCGGTTCTGGTCACCTTCTGCCCCCTCTGCAACACCTCGCTCGTTTTTCCGCGCACCCTTCCGGGCGGCACGGTGCTGGAATTCGGCGTGTCAGGGTTCCTGCAGAACAGCGACCTGATCATGTACGACCGCCAGACCGAGACGCTCTGGCAGCAGATCACCGGCACGGGTTTGATCGGCACGCACGCCGCAACACAACTTGAATTCCTGCCGGTTTCGATCACCTCATGGTCTGATTTCAGTGCTTCTTTCCCCGACGGCCAGATCCTGCTCCGCCCGTCGGACACCGAGCGTCACTCCATCACAGGGCGTGCGCTGGCACGGGACTACGACCGACCGCCGTACGTCGGGTACGACAGCATCGACAGTTCGCCTTTCCTGTTTGACGGACCGTTTGACGGCCGGCTGCCGCCCATGGAACGGGTCGCCAGCGTCACGCTGGACGGGTTCAACGTCGCCTACCCGTATTCGTTCCTGTCAGAGCAGCCGGTGATCAACGACGTGATCGAGGGATTGTCGGTCACCGTGTTCTTCGACAACGGCACGGAATCGGCGTTCACAGCAAGGAACGGCAACTTCTCCAAATCCGGCTCCACGACGCTCTTCAACCGTGTCATCGATGGCCGGGTTTTGACCTTTGATCTAGTTGACGGGGTGATCACCGACGGCGAAACCGGTTCCGTCTGGAACAAGTTCGGCGCTGCACTCGATGGCGAACTTGCCGAATCGCAACTCGAACCCGTGACGCATGCCGCGCATTTCTGGTTTGCGTGGGCGGCGTTCAAGCCCAACACCGAGATAAGAGGCAGCACCGACCTGCTGACCTCCGGGCTATCCGCGATAGCGAAGCCGGAATGATGCTTCATCAACGGGACGGCACGGCACGATGACCGGGATTCGCGTTCGGCTGTACAGCGCCGTGGCGATCGTGGCAGCCAGCACGGTCGCCTGGAGTTCAGGGGACTGTTGGGCGGTGAGTAGATATCTCGACGCCCTCCCGGCGTGGTGGTAGGTTTCTCCGATCAAATAACACCGGGTAATCCCGGCGACAGAACGGAGTCACGACAAACATGACCGTCACAGCGGACGCAGTCGTCATCGGCGGCGGCGTCATGGGCACCAGCATCCTGTACAACCTGGTGTCCAGCGGCGTCAGAAATCCGGTCCTGCTGGAGCGCACGACGCTTGGCGCGGGCTCCACCGGACGCTCGTCCGGCGCCATCCGTATGCACTACTCCACCGAAGTGAACGCCGCCTTGGCGTGGGAATCGTTGAAGACCTACGAGAACTTCGATGAGGTCGTTGGCGGCGATGTCGGCTTCCTCCGCACCGGCTACATCGTGTTCGCGCCTGGGGACGTTTTAGACGGTCTGCGACATAACGTGGAACTGCAGCAGCGCATCGGCATCGACACTCAGATCGTGTCGCGGGAAGACGCCCACGAACTGGCCCCGATGTTCACGCAGTACGACGGCGAGGCCTTCGCATGGGAGCCGCGCTCCGGCCATGCGGACCCATCGGGCACCGGCAACGCCTACGCAACTCGCGCCCGGGAGCTCGGCGCGACAGTGCTGCTTGAGGCACCCGCGACATCGGTCGAGATCGAGAACGATCGCGTGGTTGCGGTTACCACTGAAGGTGAACGTTACGCCACCGATACGGCGGTCGTCGCAACAGGCCCGTGGTCTCAAACCTTCCTGTCCGGCATTGGTATCGATCTCCCATTGGAGGCCACCCGGCACGAGGTTTTCCTGCTCAAGCGCGACCTGGCAGATCTCCCGTTCCATCCGGGCGGGGTGGACCTGGCAAACATGACCTACTTCCGGCCTGAAGCCGCCGATCTCACGCTGGTCGGCAACGGCAACCGGGAGGAGAACGCCGATCCGAATGCCTACAACTCACGGCCGAGCATGGACTACCTGGAGGACGTCTGGTTGCGGCTGTCGAAACGGCTCCCGGGAATAACCGGTGCCGACTTTTTCACCGGATACGCCGGGCTGTACACCTCCACACCGGACCTGCACCCGGTGATCGACAGAGTGGGCAGCATCGACGGCCTTTACATCTGTACCGGCTTCAGCGGCCACGGCTTCAAGCTTGCCCCGGCGGTGGGAACGGTGATGGCAGAGCTGGTGCTTGAGGGGGCGGTGTCCACCGTGGATATCGCTCCCCTACGCATGAACCGCTTCGAGAGCGGGGAAACAAACACCACGTCCTACGAATTCAAGGTGATCGCGTAGCTCTCCCTCCTACCGCGGCAAACCCCCTCTCTCAGTGGGAGAGGGTCAGGGTAAGGGAGGTTCAAGGTCTTCGTGTGATCGGTATGAATTCACCGAACGGCGTGCCGGTGAAGGTTTCTCGTCCTTCCGGTACCGGAAGGATCGGGATGACCGGGCGTCGTGCTCGTTTGCCCCCTCTCCCCTGTGAGGGGGGCGACGGTAGGCGGCCATCGGCACTATCGAACCACCCGACCCCTTCGAGAGCCTCAAAACGCTGGCGCTACGGCCCGAGCCACAACCGCACTGCGCCATACCGCGCGCGGATACCAGCGATCCATTCATCGTAGTCCGTTCGGTTACCAGAACTGTTCACCATGTCCCACCAGTAAAACCCGAGGTTCTTCATCCGGGCGAAGCGCGGCAGCTCACCGACCCAACGATCAGACAGGCCACGGACCTCTCGATAGCCTTCAAGGAACGCATCAAAAAGCGGGTCAAACTCCTCGGCGGGCAGGCGTACAAACTCCAGGAACGGCCGCATCACGTCGGACGCGTACCAGTGATAGACCGGCTCATCAAAGTCGATAATCCGCACACGCTCCCCGTCCCACATGGCGTTCTCCGTGCGGATATCGGTATGCGTCAGCCCGTAAACGTCCGGGGTTTCCGGCAGCGAGTGCAACCACGGGTCGAGCTGCTGATACTCCTCCCGGACCGGTTCCGTGTCTTCCGACCCCAGGCCGGCGTCCGTTTGTGCCCACAGGTCTTTCCACGTCAGGTACGTCAGCTCGAACGACGGTCGATACGACTCAGCGGCCCGGTGCATCTTGCCGAGTGCGACACCCCACGCACGGAACTCGGCGACAGACGGAGTTTCCAGTGAGATAGCGCGACCCCGCGCCTGATTGGTCACCCGGCACAGGAACGTATCGCCCCCCTGCCGGTACTCCTCGATCAGCCGGCCGTCGGCAGACAACATGGGCACACAAACGTCGGCGCCGTTATCCGCCAGATGCTGCAAGTACTCTGCCGCGACCCGATGCTCCAGCATCGAGCGATTCGCCGCATTGCAAACCTTCAGGAACACCCCGCTGCCACCCGATTCGAACCGGTAAACGATGTTGATACCTTCGTTCACCAGCCTGACTGAGCCCTGATCGGCGCCCCACAGAGAAGCAATCTCCTGGCCCGAGCGCTCACGATCAAGCGCTGCGTTGCGATCGGACCAGGAGTTCATGTGAGCGTTACCGCTTTAAGGCTTCGGGCTCTCGAGAAGAACCGTCGCGCCCATCCCGATGTACTTGTCCCGCAGCTTCCAGTCGTAGTTGCGGATCATGAGCTTCGTGTCGGTGCCCTCAAGCGCCTTCGCCGCATACTCCACGCAGGCCTCGTCCGAAACCGACAGTGGGTGAAGCGGATTTGCTTCTCGGTCAAAGGTCAGGTCGGCCGGACCCCACGAGATGACGTCCACGCCCGGGCGAATCAGTCGCGGTATGTTGCAGATCGCCTGGATTGACTCCACCTGGAGCATCAGCACGCCGTAATTGTTCCAGAACTCGGCGTAATCCAACCGGCCGTTGTTCTCGGCGAGTCCGACCCGGGGGGCGCCACCCGCGCTGCGGCGGCCAAATTGACGGTAGTAGAAGTAATCGACCGCTTCCTGCGCCGTCTCTTCGGTCTCGGTTTGAGGCACCTCGATAATGCTCGGCCCGAGGTCGAGCCAGTTGCCGACCTGAAACGTGTAACGGGTGTGCTTGATGCGGAAGTGGACCGGAATACTGAGGTCCTGGGCAGCCAGGCAGACGCTCACAAGGTTGGTCTCGTCCAGCGGGTTGTGCTGGCTGTCGACCGAGATGTAGTTGTAAGCGTCGTCCTTGCCGTAAATGTCTTCGATCTGGGATTTGGTCGCGTTGTACGGAACGGCCACGCCGATGGTGGTCTCGCCGCGCCTGATGCGTTCCTTGAGATTCTCTTCGCCCGCCATATGGCCTCCTGAACTTGCGTGTGCCGCTCCGGGTGGGTTCGCGGAGGCCAAAGATACGCCTGAGCGGGGCCGCGTGCCATGGCGCGGCCAGATAGACGGCGCAACAACGCCGTAGGGGCGGCGCTTGCCCCGTCCGGTCCAGCGACTACAGCCGGTAGTACCGCACCGCGTTGTCGTGGAACAGCTTCGTGCGATCGCCGTCCGACAACCCGCTCGTGATCTCGTCGTAGGCCGCCCAGATCGTCGTGTAGTCGCTGGTCAGGCTGTCCACCGGGAAGTTGGAGGCAAACATGCAGCGATCGACGCCAAAGATCTCGATCGTCCCTTCAACGTAAGGACGAATGTCTTCAACCGTCCAACCCGGTATCGCCATACCTAGCGCTGAAATCTTGACGGACACGTTGTCAGCAGCAGCGAGCGCCCGCATCCCGGCGTCCCACTGCCGGCGGCTCCCGGCGTTGTTCGCAAAAGGCATCCCGGTGTGGTTCAGAATCACCGGCACCTCGGGAATGTCGGAAGCAAGCCGAGCCGCCATCTCAAGCTGCCACGGCCATATCTGCAAATCGAAAGGCGCGCCGTACTTCGCCAGCAGCCGGTAGCCGTCCCGCCACGCCGGGTCGTCCATCACATCGCCACGCTCGATGAAGTTCAATGCCGGATTATCCTGCGAGTGGTTGAGCATCTGGCGAATCCCCCGGAAATTGGGGTGCGCTGCGTGCCGTTCCAGCACGTCCCCAACATCGGGCGAGAAGAAATCTGCGTTCCCGATAATTGCCGAAACCAGCCCGTTGGCCTCAGATGAATCCGCCACGCCCTGCAGCCAGGCCGTCTCACCAACAGGATCGCTCTCGTGGTCCCACTCGGCCTGAACGTGGATCGACTTCACGAGTTCGTACGGCCCGGCAGCAGCATCAGAAATCAGGTCGCCGATCAAATAGGTCCGCCGGATTCTTGAGTAGTCGCCCGCGAAGTGATCGATCGGCGTCTGAAGCCACGGGTAACGGTTGTTTTCCAGGTCCCACAGATGGTGGTGCGTGTCGATGATCTTCATGTGGGCTCCTACGGAAGAATCTGTCGCCCATCACCATCAGACCCACTGGTTCCGCCGATCAAGTTGTCGTTGATGTAGTCCCAGTTGAAATCGAAGCCCAGCCCCGGGCCGTCAGGAAGGTGAACGTACCCGGTATCGTCCATCGGGTCACACGGCGTATTCAGATACAACGGCGACGCATCGTAGTCCACGTCCGGGTAAAGCAGTCCCCGCTCGAAAAACTCGCATGTCTCTTCTGTGGTCGCCCCGAGAATGGCAGCGTTTCCGTGCCCCCCAACGTGCATCTCGCACGGCACGCCGAACGACTCGTACATATCGACGGCTTTTTTGCACGCCGTGATGCCGCCAAAATTTACGTCGATACGGCCGATATCCGAGGCCTTCTGGAGTAGCCATTCCGCCCGGCTGTAGTGCATCCCATCAGCCAACTCAGGCGAGCACACCGGAATGTCTAGTTCGGCGCAAAGACGGCGATACGGCTCCGTGCGCCGCTCGTCCATCGGGTGCTCTAAGAAGTAGTAGCCGAGCCGTTCCAGCTCCCGACCCACGTACACCGCCTCCTGGTACGAGTAGACGCCCCACGGATCGTGCATGAGCGTCATGTCCGGACCAACGGCGTCCCGGACGGCCTCACAAATTTCGATATCCTCACGCGGAGACGCAGGCTTGCCGGGCGTGGGTGTCATGGTTTTCGGGTCCATAAAGATGTAGGCGTGAACCTTGAACGCCTGATAACCGCGTTTCTGGCACGCTCGAGCGAGGTTGGCGTACACGTTCGGCCCACCCAGGTTCGGCGCAGTGCTGCCGTACGCCTTCACTCGGGTGCGGGCACGGCCCAGCAGCTTCGCCACGGAGACCCCGGCCACCCGACCCGCCATATCCCACAACGCCGAATCGATATTCCCGAGCAGCCCCTCCGAGATGCCGCGGTGCTGCGCCATCCAGTTCCAGAGCAGTTCGCGATCCCAAGGGTCCTGCCCGATGAGCATCGGTTTGATGACCGCCTCAACCTCGGCCGAGTTCGCTCCGTAGAAGTAAGAGTGCACGCCGCCGGTCGAGTACCCAACCGCGCCGCTGTCCGTCGAGATGCGCGTGATCGACTGAATGCCGTCATGCTCGTCTGCGGCCTCGCCGTAGCCCCACTTCGTGCCCTGGCTATTCGTGGGCATCCGGAACGAAATGACCTCAACGTCCGTAATCTTCAAAAGGTTCTCCTCATTCGGGCATCAACCAGCCCTGTATGCCGTCCAGTCGTCCGGCACGTCCGCCAGCGCTACCGGCGTTCCGTCCACGGCGCTTTTGATCGTCGCCAAAGTAGCCGTCAGATCGGCCATGCCGTCCTCCGGCGTGTAGAAGGACCGAGTGCCGTCCAGCACCGTGTCGGCGAAATGGCTCAGCGTGTTGCCGTGGGCACGGTCGTAGTAGGAATTGTTCGACGCCCAGGATCGGTCCTCGCCCTCTGCCGGATCGAAATATTTCTCGGTGCCGTTCGCAAAAAGCGTGACGGGCGCAACCTGCGGATAACCCGGCGCCGAACCGCCACCCTCACCAAACACGAGCAGCGTGCCCTTGCTCCCAACCACTTCCGTGTGGAAGCCGATGTAGCGCCCCGCCCCCGGATCCGTGTCCGCCTGCATCCACAGCCCATCCGTCTTCCCACCCTCGTATGTCCACGTGACCGCCGTCACGCCCCGCAGGTGCGCCTCCCGGCCCTCACCATGCAGGCGCGCCATCGCGTTGACGCGCTCGATCGCGGTCATGCCGTTAAACAGGCGGGCTGTCGCAAAAAAGTGCGGAGCATGGTCCATCATCCAAGGGAAATCGCCGCCGCCCGATAGTGCCGGGTCGTAGCGCCATGCGATGTGATGACCCTGCCCACCCAGGCGTGCGTTCTCTGTCTCGTTGAAAACCCACGGGCCTCTCGTCTCCCGCACCTGCAACACCTCGCCGATTTCGTCGGCATTGATTAGCTCCCGTGCAACGCGGTGCGGGCCGTGAAATATGTAACTCTCGCCCACCTGGAGCCGTGTGCCGGCCTCGGCCGCTGCCTTAACCATGGCACGCGCCTCGCCGAGACTGCGCGCCATCGGCTTCTCGACGTACACGTGCTTGCCGGCGCGCGCCGCGGCGATCGCCATCTCTGCGTGCACGAAGGGTGGCGTTGCCAGGTCGACGGTGTCGATATCCGGATCTGTCAGTAGCTCTTCGTAGCTTGAATACGCCTTTTCAACGCCGCGCTCACGAGCGAGCAACTGCACGGCATCGGCGTCCACGTCACACAGCGCGACAAAGTTCATGCGCTCGATCATGGGTATGGAATTCAGGTGCGCCGGTGCGGCGACCAGTCCGGCCGCCCCGACCAGCGCGATGTTGAGTTTGTCTTGTGACACCGCCGTTACCTTTGTTGCACTATTTCGATCCGCACGTCGTCCGGACCCTGCATGAACGCGATCAGGTTGCCGCCTGGGACGTCGATCGGCCCCTCAATAAGGGGAGCGCCAAGCGCACCTAGCCTCTCCATGTCCGCCAGCAGGTCGTCCGAATCGACGCCAAAGTGCTCCAGCCCCCAGTGCGACCCGGCATCGCCGTCCGCCATCGTTTCGCCGTCCCGGGCGCTCGAAATGTTCACAATCAATCCCCCCGGTGATACGCAGTTCAGGCGGCGATCACCAAACGAACGGACCGTGTCGCTGAGAATTTCGAACCCAAACGCCTTTACATACCACTCTGCGGTGCTACGAGGCTCCGGCGCCTTCAGGTGGATGTGGTTTATCACGAACGCCAAAGCACGCCTCCGAACGGCTGCCTAATGAAAAAACGCCCGGACACAGCGGCCCGGGCATTCTGGTTCAAATTCGCCGCCCGCTAGGGCCGCTGAATAAGTTCGATACGGATCGGTCCCGGCGCCGAGATGAAGGCGATCTTAAGACCGCCGCCGGCTTCTATCGGGCCTTCCTTTAGCTCTGCGCCGAGTCCCTGGAGACGTACAATCTCAGAGTCCATGTCGTCCACGTCAAAGCCAAAGTGCTCCAGCCCGAAGCGCGTCTCTGCGCTCGCCGGTTCCATCTTCTCGCCCAGGTTTACGCGCTGGCCGGAGATGTTGATGTTGAAGCCCTTCGAGTCAAAGCAGTTGATAAATCGGTCGCCGCCGGCCTCACGAACGGCGTCGCCACGGATCTCAAGGCCAAACGCCGCAACGAACCATTCGGCGGTCTTTCCGGGGTCTTCTGACTTCAGGTGGACGTGGTTAACGAAGTGTCCCATGGGTTTCCTCTAGCAGTCGTAGCTGCCACGGTTTTCAGGTGTTATCTATCGCCGCACGAGATTATGCCCCGCACATGAACCGGTCAAGGAGTCAGCAGCACCGACATTCAGCTACGAGTGGATCTGTCCCTTATCCCAACGAACGGCAAATTAGTGCAACAAGGCTTTCGTTATTGGGGCGCGTGCAAATAACGCACCAACTTAAAACCCGATCACCTCGAACATCACACCGTAGTCGACCCCGAGCCGTTCTCCTACCGCAGCCGCGCTCCAAGTCAGAAACTCTTCGGGGTCGAAATCGAACGACAGCCCATCGATGTAAGCCCTGTGTTCCTTCAAAGAAGCGATCCCGCGAGCCAGCGTGTCGCCCACATCGACGCCGTGCGTCGGCTCCCCCGACCCCACGGTCAGCACGGAGCGTACCCCGTCCCAGGGCTCGAAGCCCTCTCCCAGCAGTTCAGGAAATATCCAGCGGTTCCCGGAATCCCGGGCCGCGTCCAGCACAGCAAGCCCGGCCCAGCGGTGGTCGGCCATATTGAGCTTGCCGTTCGGAAATTGGAGCCGGTAATTTCCGCTGATAACTATTTCAGGCTTGTACTTCCGGAAAGCTCTCGTGATGTCCCGTCGCAGGTCCATCCCGTACTCGATCACCCCGTCCGTGTAGTCCAGGAAGTCGACCGTCGATACGCCAATCTTCGCCGCCCCGGCCACCTCTTCTGCTTCACGCAGTGGGCCGGCGTCTCGCGGGTGCATCCCGTCGATCCCCGCTTCGCCACGGGTCAAAAGGAGATATGTGATCTCTTTGCCTTGATCCGTCCAGCGCGCGATCGCCGACGCCGCGCCGTATTCGAGGTCGTCCGGATGCGCCGCCACGGCGACCGCCCGGTTCCAGTCCTCGTCCAGCGTCAGAAGCTTCGACGTGCCGGCGGCGCTCATGTTTGATCTCCTCCTGATTCCCTGCGGATGGCGGTCGGCGGATCGGCGAACGGGCCATCGCTCGAACCGCCAGCATCCTCGGAAGCTGGCCCGGGTGCAGCACTCATAACAATCCCGGACGCGGCGCCCGGCCTGCCGCGTCCCACCCGTACCAGTGCAAATCGTTCCATACCGGCGGCCGCGGCGCGGCGCGCGTAACTGGCTCTCTGTTCTGCCGAGAAAGAACGCCTCAGCACGATCCCAAACCCGATCAAGGCGAGCAATCCGAGCGCCCCGGACAGCCCCTGGAACTGGTCCGCCCCGCTGAACCACCCGAACCCGAACGCCAGTCGCAGCGCCACACCCACGTTCAGAGACACAAACGCCGTGTCCATCAGCCAGTGCATCGGTGCTTCCGTGCCCTCAAACAGCGTCAGCATCCGAAGCCCGACGCCAAAAATAATCATCGTGACAAAACCCAGAGTCAAGACGTGGATTATCGGAGCGGACAGCGGCGTGCCGAGGATCCGGTCATCGACGATCATGCCGATCCCGTCCAGGGCGATCAACACCGCCGCCGCCAGCAGCCAGACAAACGCGGCCCGGATAAACCACTCATAGCGCGTGTACGTGGCTTCGATATATGTGCTCTTCCGGGCCGGCGGTTCTAGCACACGCAGCGCCACGACAAACACCACAAACCCGGTCGCCTGCAATAGCAGCCCTATTGCCGCTGTCTCATCGGACGCAGCGTTGTGACGAGCCACGACGTGCCAGCCCGTGCCCATGTTCAGCAGGGCCAGCGCGATCCAGGTCAGCCAGCGCCGCGTTGGTTTGAGGGCCAAGAATCCGACAATTGCCCGCGTCGATATGCCCAGCATAAACAGGACAAGGAAGCCGATCAGCCCGGCATCGATCATAGCGATGTTCCACAGCCCCGGCGCGGCGACGGCATCGGTGTCCGCCATCCGGAAAACGATGCGGGCGTGGAGCGCCGCCGCAATCACGGCCCAGACCACGGCCGAGCCGATCCACGCCTCTGTTTGAAGGTGGTCGTTCTGGCCTCGATAAAGCGCCCGAGCGATCACAATCGCGTAGATCAACACCCCGGCCAGCAGCAGGACACCGGAGGCGTCAAGCAGATCCGGGCTGAACGGTCGTCGATGTAACGACTGCCCGAAAAATCTGAGCGATATGCCGAGCACAACAAGCACGAGTACGGCTCTCTGAGGCCACGGAAAATCCATCGGCCCGTTTCGGAATCGCGGGACGACGTGGAACGAGACGCCCATGAGGAACAGTCCTGCCCACCCAAAGATCTGCGCCACACCGTGAGCTTGTCCATGGACGATCCACCACAGCCCGCGATCTATCCCGAAAGCCGGCGCAAACACCATCCCGGCACCAGTGCCGAATCCGTAGGTAAGCGCCACTAGGATCGATGTCCAGATAAAAGGACGGTAGAGACGCTGAACCGACCACGGTGTCATCGCGTAACGCCCCTGGCGCGCCTCGGGCGCGCCGGGCGGCCCCGCGTTAAGACTGCTCGTTGGTCTTCCACCGCCAGTACTGCCAGTCCCGGTAGGACCATTTGTCATTGCATAAGCTCCAGTAAACCGGAGTGCGCATCCGGCCATGCGGCGACCATCACAGGCCACGGATTCTCGGCGCTCCAGTCGAGCACGGCCCCGTCGGCGTCCGTCACCTTGAGTCCAAGCTCTTCTGCGATCGCCACCCCGGCGGCCAGGTGCACTGCGCCGACGCCGTAGGCCACCACACCAGCCAGGCGTCCAAGACAGAGCTGGCTCAGCGGATACGCCATCGAAGCATACGTCGTGGTGTGGTCCACGCCGCGCACCCAGTCCAGACTTCCGTCGCTCATCATTCCGGCCGCCAAATCCTGACCGGCGATCTCAAGATCAACGAGCTGCTCGGACAGCTTCCCGAACGGCGGCTCCGAAGACCACGGCTCTCCGTTCCTGGACACCCCTCTTCCGGACAGGGATGTCAGCGTCTCCCGCATCGTCGGGATCGTGATCGCTCCCAACAGCGGCGCCGATCGGTCCGATAGCGCCACGTTCACACCCCAGTGGCCGAGCCCGGTCGCATAAGGGGCGGTACCGCACAGCGGATCGACCATCCAACGCAGATCCGTGTCCTGAGAGCTGGCCGTGCTTTCCTCGGACTCGATACGGTCGGTCACATCAAACCCGGCCAGTGCTTCGGCGATCGCCTCGTCGGCGGCGCGGTCTGCGTTCGTCACGAGCCCGTGACCGGGCTCGAAGTTGCGCTCCAACGCTGTGTCGCCGGCATCGCGAAATCGCGCCAGCAACACCTCCGCCGCCGCCCCACATGCCGTTAAAGCCGCGAGAAGAGCATCCCGGCGATTGAACTCGCTCAACGCGCCCGAGCTACCCCGGCGCACAGCATCTCACGCCCGACTCTCAACATATTCTCGGCGTTGTTCGCCATATATCTGGTCAACAATTCGGTCGCGACTTTCCGTTCTCCGACGTCGATCATCGCTCGTCCCCGAGCAGCTATATCGTACGCCGGGTCGAACATGCTTTTCTGAAGATCCCACCAATCCTCATGGATTCCTTTCATGCCGTCCGGCCCGCCGGCAAAACCTTCATGCCCAAACCCGTGGGACATCCATCACGGGCTGTAGTCGGAATAACTGCTTTCGCCGACCGACCACACCTCCGGCAGGTCCCCCTCTATGAACACCGGGAAGAACAGTGCCATGCACAGCGCGTACACGGCGCATCGGTAGACAGGCAAACGCGAACCATCGCCGCACAGATCCGCCACCGGGCACGAGGCCGTTACGCCGCCCTCGTGCTGCGGGTAGGTGCAGACCCTGCGAAGGTCGTCGGGAGCCGACGTGGCGGTAGACAGGGGACGGGCCATCGATCTCGACGAACTCCGTGAGGGAGAGGGAGGACTGCGCCGCAGCGTGCATCTACAGGGGTTGGGCCTCGTTCGCCGGCCGATCGCTGTTCTTAGCGAACAGAGTCCCGCCACCTTTGGAAAACGCCACCGTCGAGACCATGGTGTCGCAGCTCAGGGAAAGCTGCGACACCGCTGCGTGATCAGGGGCCGGACCGGCAAGTTCATGTCTCTTTCTACAGTGGGTACCTGGGGCCCGGTGAAAGGCACCAGAAGTCCTTAGATCGCCGCCGGGCGAATGGTCTCTGCACGCCTCTGGCACGCGACTCCGCTCCTCCCAGATGGCAACGTCATGGCCGCCGGTGGATGGGCGGAAATACTGGGAGCGGGCCGGTTCATGGAAAGCGCAGAGTTGTTCGACCTGAGAGAGTCCGATGCCGCCACCGGTGGCCCGGACGCAGTCGGCGATTCGAGCCCCGAAGAGACAGCGGGCGATGGGGTTCCAGATTCCCCGGATTCCCGTGACCTCGAAGAAAAACGGAGGTCTCCTTCCAGGAAGACGCGGGTGAGGGCGCCGAAGAGTCCGTGTAAGGCGCCGCCGCTTAGTCCGACCGCGACCCAGCGGTCTTTGGGTTCACCCGTATGACCGGCCGCTAACCAGTGACGCTCGCCGCGCGTTCCACGGCGTCGTACCAGCCCGTGATGAGTCGTCCCCGCTGCCCCTCTGCCATCGCCGGTTCGTATCGCCCCCCGGCGCGCCACAGCCGCGCTATCTCCGCATCGCTGCGCCACAGACCAATACCGCGGCCGGCTAGAAACGCGGCCCCCAGCGCCGTGGTTTCTGTGATCTCCGGGACCTCAACGGGTCGATCCAGGATGTCCGCCTGGAACTGCATCAAAAAACGACTCGCCGTCTGTCCGCCATCGGCGCGAAGCGGTGTCGAGGACGGCCTTCGTGGCCCGGACATCGCCAGAATGACGTCCCTCACCTGGTAGGCCGTCGCCTCAAGCGCGGCGCGCGCCAAGTGTTCACGTGATGAGCCGCGTGTCAGCCCGGTGATAGTGCCACGCGCGTCCGGGTCCCACCGGGGAGCGCCGAGTCCGACAAACGCCGGAACCATGTACACGCCGTCGTTGTCACCAAGCATCGTCGCCAAGTCGTCCGTCTCCGATGCCGACTCGATGATCCCGAGCCCGTCCCGTAACCACTGCACGGCGGCGCCCGTCACAAACACCCCGCCCTCGCTGGCGTACGCCCGTTTGGAACCGACTACCCAGCCGAGCGTCGCCAGGATCCCCGTTTCGGGCGACGGCGCACGGCTTCCGGCGTTGGTGAGTACAAACGCGCCCGTTCCGTACGTGCACTTGGTCATCCCGCTCTTGAAGCAGGCCTGCCCGAAAAGCGCCGCATGCTGATCGCCAGCTACTCCCGTAATCGGAATTTCGGCGCCCAGCTCCGCCGCGTCCGTGACGGCGAAATCACCGGCGGACGGAAGCACCTCCGGGAGGATCGCTTCGGGCACGTTGAACAGCTCCATCATCTCCGGATCCCACTCAAGCTCGTGGATATTCAGCAGCATCGTCCGGGAGGCATTGGTTGCGTCCGTGACGTGGTTCTGGGCCCCACTGAGGCGGTACATCAACCATGAATCGACCGTGCCGAAACACAGGTCCCCGTCTTCAGCCCTGCGCTGACCGTTCGGTACGTGATCCAGCAACCAGCGGAGCTTTGTGGCGGAGAAATACGGATCGACCACAAGCCCGGTGCGGTCACGTATGTCCGCCGAACGTCCCGTACGGATGAGCTCGGCGCAGCCGTCGGACGTCCGGCGGCACTGCCACACGATGGCGTTCGATACGGGCACACCGGTCGCGCGATCCCAGACGACCACCGTTTCACGCTGGTTGGTGATGCCGATGGCCGCGATGCCCTCCGCGCCGACGCCGGATTTCTCCACGGCGTCCCGCGCCACGCCCAGCACACCCTCGTAAATCTCAAGCGCGTCGTGCTCCACCCAGCCCGGTTGCGGGAAGTGCTGGGTCAGCTCAACCTGCGCAGAGGCGACCGGGCGCGCCTCGTCGTCGAACACGATGGCTCGCGAAGATGTCGTGCCTTGGTCGATCGCAAGAATGTGTCGACTTTCAGGCACCTTCGCCTCCAAATACGCTCAAGGACTGCTTGAGAAACCCGTTGCCGATGAGTGCCAGTAGGTCTAGAGCCCGCGCCTTCGCGGCAGGTTGCCGACCCCGGCCCCCGGGGTACCCGGCAGTATGGCGTCCAGCTCCGACATCTCCTCGGCCGTGAGCTCCCACTCCGTCGCGGCCGCGTTCTGCTCGATCTGCTCGATGCGGGTCGCGCCTGCGATAACGGACGACACTTCCGGGTGCGCAAGCAGCCAAGCGAAGGCTAGCTCCACCATCGTGTGCCCGTGCTCTCCGGCAAACGATTCGAGCGCCTCAAGCACGTCAAAGTTGGTGTCCGTGAGATGTGTGTCCGCCATCGGCTGCGCCTTGGCAAGCCGGGTGTCCGCCTCCAGTGCGGCGCCGCGTTTGTACTTGCCGGTGAGGAAACCGGAAGCGAGCGGGAAGTAGGGCAGGATGCCGGTGGAGTACTTGGCGCTGGAGTGGATCAGCTCCGTCTCGACGTCACGTACCAGCATGGAGTACTGGGGCTGGTTGCTGACGAACTCCACCCAGCCATGCTGGCGTGAAATCTGGATGGCCTCCACCATCTCCCACGCCATGAAGTTTGAGCAGCCGACGTAGCGCACCTTGCCGGCGGACACGATGTCGTCGAGCGCACGCATCGTCTCCTCGATCGGCGTCAGCGGGTCAACTATGTGCATCTGGTACAGGTCGATGTAGTCGGTCTGAAGCCGTTGCAGGCTCTCGTCTATCGAGTACTTCAGGTGAGCCGCGGACAGTCCGTCCCGGTTCGGTCCACCAGCCCACGGCATCCCGGCCTTTGTGCCGATGATGACGTCCTTACGGTAGTCCTTCACGGCCCGGCCGATAAAGTCTTCGGAGATGCCACCCGAGTACGAATCCGAGGTGTCTATAAAGTTGATCCCGTTATCGCGACACGCGTCGAGCGTCGCTTTGGCGGACTCGTAGTCCATTCGGCCAAGCATCTCGCCGAAGTTGTTGGTTCCAAGGCCGATTGTGGATACGAGCAGCCCGGAGCTGCCAAGACGTCGGTACTTCATACGGGTGTTCTTCTCCGTGTTGAGTGATCACGATTCACGCTCTGCGGTTACTGACACAACGAATCGCGGGCGCCGTCGGATTGTAACGCCGCTTTTGAACATCACGGGGATTTTTGGCGGCCAAACAGCGTCCATACGTACAATGGCGCTGGCGTGTAAAACATCTGGCAGATAGCAGTGTCGAGGTGACGATCATGGAGGGCTGATCGGGGCGACCGACGTTTTCAAAAGCGCTCTGAACCTGGTGGAAGAAGACAGTGTTGACGCGGGATGGATATGGAGCCGGTACGGCACACGTCTCATGGACAACGAAAGTGATCCGGAAGGCGCTGAATCCGCCTATCGAAAAGGCGAGGAGATCGCCAAAGCGCTTGCCGGAAGAGTGAGGGAGGTTCATGGTCGTCGCGTAGTCGATATCCATTCGCTACACACCGCGCCGGTGTAGGTCCCTCGGCTACGCTCGAAATGGGCATAATGCCGATCCTGAACTTGATTCAGGATCGCCCCATGGAACATCATCACGCCGGGTTCATAACAACCCCACTCCCGGTGACTCTCGACGCCCATTTCTCACACTCCAGCGATTTCAGCGGATCCTGAATCCAGATCAGGAGGACATGAGGCAGGGCAGAAATGACAAAATAGCGCCTGACTCTCCAACCACAAAATAAACACCCCATCGGGGTTTCGGCATGGCGTTCACTCTTGAGGCGTTGATCATCTTTCTGGTCCGGGTAGTCGGTTCGCTCCCCGTGCTGCGGTGGGCGTTCGTCGGCGCCGTGATCGCCATCCTGGTCGACTTCTCGGACCTGTTCCAGAAGAATCTCATCCACCTAGGCGGTGTCGGCGAGTATCAGGAGTTCGACAAGTGGGCCGACCTTGTCTACATGGTCGCCTTCCTGTACGTGGCGCTTCGCTGGGAAGGCGTGAAGCGAAACATCGCGATCGGGTTATTTGCGTTTCGGATCGTCGGGATGGTCACGTTTGAGATCACCTCATCCCGTGCAGTGCTGATAGCCTTTCCGAACCTGTTCGAGTTCTGGTTCGTCTTCGCCGCGGCCCTCCAGCACTGGTGGCCCGATTACGTCCTCACCCGGATCCGGCTGACGGGCTGGCTCTTGCTGCTGCTTGGCCTGAAAATGTTTCAGGAATACGCGCTGCACGGCGCGCAATGGCTCGACAAATACAGGGCGATCGATGTCGTCGCTGACTGGTGGAACTTCCTGACTAAATGGATCTAGAACCTTTGAAACCGCCCGACATCCAATCCCAACCGACCTGGTACCGATGACCGACGCAGAAGCTGTTCGTCAGGGATACGAGCGCGCCGAAAACCTGCGTCGGCGCGGCAACGACTCTCAGGCGGAAAAGGCGTTCCGTGAGGCTGTCGAACTTGGCCGCACCGTCGAGGATACTGAAGCGCTCGCCTGGGCCGCCGCATCCGCATCCGGCCTAGGAGTGGTCCTTCGCTACACGGGCCGATTTGGCGAGGCCGCCGTGGCGTGCCGGGACGCCATCGCCCTCGGCGAGAAGTCCGGGCCGGGCGACGGGCTCGCGTGGGCGGCGCGCGCAGCACACAACCTTGGCGTTCTCCACTCCGACCGTGGACGCAACTCTGAATCGGACCGGTCATGGCGTCGTTCGATCGAACTGGGACGGTCGGCCGATACCGAAAGAGGCGCAGTCTGGGCGGCACGCGCCTCCCACAACCTAGCGGCTTTGCTGGTCGAAGCCGGCGTTCCCGAAGAAGCGGAAACCGCCTGGCGCGATGCCGTGGACCTTGGCCGGGCAGCCGGCGGCAGGGGACTGGAGACGGCGGCCCGCGCCGCGCAGGCCCTAGGCGTCTATCTTGTGCACTCCGAGCGGCACACCGAGGCCGCCGAAGCATGGCGTGAGGCGATGGCGTTCGGCACCGCTTCCGGTTCACCGCGCGCGCTGGAACGCGCCGCCGTGGCAGCCTACGGCCTCGCGACGAGCCTCGCAGACCGGGGCGACACCAAATTGGAAGCCGCATACCGAGACGCCGCCACGCTGGGGCGAGAGGCCGCTTCGCCGGATTCGCTCATCATCGCCGCCGTCTGCTCCTACAACCTGGGCGTGCTGCTGGTCGACGAGGACCGCAACACGGAGGCGGCGGCGGCCTGGGACGAGGCCCTCGAGATGGGGCAGCGCTCTCGCACTGCAAACGGAATCGTCCTGGCCGCACAGGCGGCGACAAGCCGGTCCGATATCGAAGCGGCGTCGGGAAATACCGCAGCGGCAAAAGACTCCCTGCAAGAAGCCATCAACCTGGGCCGCGCAGCTGGCACGCCGTCGGGACTTGAGACAGCGGCAGCGGCGGGGGAGAAGCTGGAAGCGCTGGGCGAGGCTGGACCGTAGGCCTGAAATGGTCCGGTCGCGTCCACGATGACGGAGTACCCATCGAGCTGATCCGGTATTGCCGCCCACTTTGCTGGGGACGCGGTCTCAACCATGGCTCTGATGCAGGGTGCCCCCTCGTACTCCCCGATACCGACGCCTACGACGCCATCCAATTCCATGATCGACTCTCGATTGGCGTCGATCACTTCTGTGATGGGAAGCACAGGCATGGAGCCACGGTACTCTCGGATTGTGCCGAAGCGGAAATCAAAGGAGGCGAGAGCTTAAGTTCTCGCCTCCTAGACTATTTCAGTCCGGTGATTGTTTCGGGGTTCTATCGACCGTCTATGGTCGCTCCGAAATGGGTCAGGGCATCGTCGATCGGGTCCTAGATCGTGAATTCAGCACCATTACCAGTCCCAACAACGCCATCAAGCGACAGCAGGAGGTCGTTGTGTGCTTCCTGCGCGGCGATTGCGCGTTCAAACCCCGGAATGCCGTTATTGGTGGACGCATCCGATCCGCCGTCGATTGTGGCCAGTAGCAAGACGGCGAACAGAGCAAGGCTTAACAGGCCTGGCGTAAATATGCGTTTGAAGAATCTCGACTCATGACACCTATCTCCCTGATATCTGGCCGACCGTCCGTTCCGCATCGGACTGACCACACGAATCGCTGTGCCAACGATCGATTCCCTCACCCTCGAGGAACCGGTGCAACTCTTTTTGAAGAACGCCGCTGTGCCGTCATTACAATGAAACTATGCTGTAAGCCTCACCCGTCGATGATGCCATCGCCAGATGTGCCGTTGGCCTGGGCGCCTCTTAGCATTTACCACCCGTTTAACGCACGTACAAAATGCCCTCTGGGAGAGTGAGCCCGGGCCGACGCGAAAACCGAAACCGCAATAACATTCCACTTCGCGCCACGCCGCCCACACGTAGCGCCCTCTGCTACCATCGCTCACTGGTGTGCCGCAGCGAGACCGGACACCGGATCACAAAAGCACACGCACAGCACACATTTCGAGGTCGATACATGGTCGGGACCGCAGAACAGATCAGCCTATCCGGCGAGCGTCTTGCGAAGGTCGACGCCCTTCCCAAGGTCACGGGCACCGCCGAGTTTGGCGCCGATATCGACCTGCCCGGCCTGCAGCAGGCCAAGGTTCTTCGCAGCCCGCACGCCCACGCCAACATCAAATCGATCGACACCACTGCCGCAGAAGCGCTGCCCGGGGTAGAAGCCGTCATCACGGGAAGCGACTTCCCGACCATCGAGGCCGGCGGCTCTGCCGGCACGGGCGAGGTGGACATCTCGCTCCGCTACCTGTCCGAACTGGTGATCGCCCGCGGCAAAGCGCTGTTCCAGGGCCACCCCGTGGCCGCGGTCGCAGCCCGAAACGCAGACATCGCAGAGGAAGCGACCAAACTCATCAAGGTTGATTACGAAGTTCTCTCTTCGGTACAGGACCCGGTGGAGGCGATGGCGCCGGGAGCGCCGCTGCTGCACGACGACATGGTTACGAAGTCGATCGGCGGACAGGCAGACACCCCTTCTAACGTCGCTCTTCATGTTGAACTCGGACGCGGCGACATCGACGCCGGATTTGCGGCCTCAGACCACATCGTGGAACGTACCTACAAGACCTCGATCGTCCACCAAGGCTACATCGAACCCGAAGCCGAGACCGCCTGGTATCACTCCGACGGCAACATCGAGGTCTGGGCGGACACCCAGGGCATCTTCGATCACCGCAATCAGCTTTCTAGTCTGCTTGAAATCGACCAGGGCAACATCCTCGTCCGCGGCACGGAGGTCGGCGGGGCATTCGGCGCCAAGGCGCAGACCCGCATATCGCCCCTTTGCATCATCCTTTCCAAGAAATCCGGCAAGCCGGTCCAGATCGTGCTCAACAGGACCGAGGTCTTGACGGCCACCGGCCCGGGCGCTCCCGCCACCGTTACCGTCAAAATTGGCGCGACAAACGATGGAAAGATGAAGGCCGTCCAAGCACGCTTCGTGTACGGTGCGGGCGCCTTCCCGGGCGCTCCCGTTGGCATCGGCTGCCTCTGCGCATTCGCCCCGTACCAGCCGGAGGCCGCCCGAATCGATGGCTACGACGTGGTCACGAATACGCCGCGCGTCGCCGCCTACCGCGCTCCGGGCGCAACGGTAGGTTCGTACGCCGCAGAGTCCGCCGTCGACGAGATGGCGAAGGTCCTCGGAATGGACCCAATCGACTTCCGGCTCGCCAACGTCTCAAAAACAGGCGACCAGAACATGAACGACATGGAATTCACCACCATCGGCATCGAGGAGATGCTCTTGGCGGCAAAAACACACCCACACTACAGCGCCCCGCTCAAGGGCGAGAACGCCGGACGCGGGATCGGCCTTGGATGGTGGCCAAACGGGATCGGTGTATCCAGTTGCCGAATGATCGTCAACCCGGACGGCACTATCGCGCTCATCGTGGGGACCATGGACCTTTCGTCCACCCGCACCGGCTTCGTGCAGCTTGCCGCCGAGACGCTGGGACTGGATCCGTCCGAGGTCCACATCACCACCGGCGACACCAGCAGCATCGCCTACTCCGGCACGGCAGGCGGGAGCCGGGTCACGCGCTCAATGGCCTCCGCCATCTACGACGCCTCACAGGACATCGTGGGGCAGATCAAGGAGCGCATCGCTTCCAAACTTGGCGTCACCCCTGAGTTTGTTGAGTTCTCGGACGGTAAATTTGAGGCCCGTGACGTACCGGACAACGCGATGTCTTTCCGTGAGGCCGCAAAGAAGGCTACATCGGACGGAAACGACATCGTGGCCTCCGCGTCCAACGACCCCAACATGCGTGCGGCCAACGGCTACGCGCTGAACATCGCAGACGTCGATGTCGACCCGGACACCGGCAAGCCGACGTTGACTCGCTTCACAGCGTTCCAGGATGTCGGAAAGGCGGTCAACCCAGACGCCGTTGAGGGGCAGATCCAGGGCGGCGCGGTGCAGGGCATCGGCTGGGCGCTGAACGAGGAGTACGTGTACGACGACACGGGTGTGCTCCAGAACGCCAGTTTGCTAGACTACCGGATGCCGACGGCGCTCGACCTGCCGCGCATCGACTGCGTGCTCCTGGAGATCCCGGCGGACGAAGGCCCGTACGGGGTGAGAGGCGTGGGCGAGCCGCCGATCGTACCGCCGGCCGGAGCGATCTCAAACGCCATAAGCGCCGCCATCGGCACACGAATGACGCAACTGCCGCTCAGCCCGGAGCGTGTATTCTGGGCTATCCAGGACGGAGCCAACGGCAGCTCTGCAGCCGCCGGAGACTAGGACCGGACGGCCCGTACAACAGGTATAGACGAGAACCCCGCGATCTCCACCGCCGGCGGGGTTCTTACGTTCCTCTGTGTCTTCCAGCCCGACCATTAACCCCCGGGCTTGCGGCCGAATATCGTCAACCCTTTCGTATCAAAGTTGGCGGCGGACGATTCGTGTTTGGACCCGGGGAACACGTCTACCTGTTCTTCTAACTGAACGTCCACGAATCCGGCCTGGGCCAGGACCCATTCCCACCTTGCTCCCAGCAGAGCACCGGCGATTCAGTCAGACCACAGATCGATATCGTCCTTGGCCTCCTGCGGCACCTCGACGTGCACGGCGATGTCCCCGATCCGTATCCGACAACCCGGCTTCAGGTCACGGAAGATCTCTTTCAGCGCAGTCATCTTGTCTGGCGTGAGATTGATCTCCCCGTTGCTGATGACGACGTCGGCAAATCCGGCGTCAACAGGGAGAGATGTAGTAGCCGCACGTCTTGGTCCCGTCGAACGGGATCTCCGCAACTGCGCCGCCGCCGGTACCCATCGTCAATTTGTTTAGCCCGGAAGCTGCCGCGCCCAACGGCAACTCGACGGTCACCGTGGGCCTCTCGCCCGGGCCCAGTTCGCTCGCCCCAAACACCTCGGAACGACCGTTCAAGAGGCGAAAATTGGTCAGCGTCCACCACTTGCACTGGTCTGGTCGGTTTCCGTGTATGAAATCCAATCGACGCCGACCGTTCCGCCCGTCTCGTAATGGGGAAGCACGTCCCAGTCGCCGAAATTCCGGGTCCGGCACGTCGCCATCACCGTTCTGCGGCCGGGTTTGTGCGATGTGCAACTCCATCGTTGACACATCCGGGACTCGCTCCTAAAATTCATTCGGTTAGCACTCAGAACGCCTGAGTGCTAACTCCGGTGGGAAACACAACGGGTTAATGGAACGCGAATTCGCGCGTGTCAGCCCAGTACATTCCAGGGACGTCTCGATGGAACTCCCCGGTGGAAATCCAAAGGGCGATAGGCGCCCGGCAATTCGCCGAAAGAATGCAGGAGGAAACTAAGAGTGGCTGCAAAGGTCAAAATCAAGCCGCTGGCTGATCGAATCGTGATCATGCCGAGCGAAGACGAAGTCTCCCAGACAGCGGGCGGGATCTACATCCCTGACACCGCCAAAGAGAAGCCGCAGACGGGTGAAGTCGTTGCTGCCGGGCCCGGACGGGTCACCGACGACGGCACGACGGTCGCTCTGACCGTAAAGGTCGGCGACTCGGTCGTCTACTCCAAGTACGCGGGAACCGAGTACTCCGAAGGCGGAACCGATTACCTGGTTGTTCGCGAGAGCGACATCCTCGCCACCATCTAGCCCCCGCTTTCAGCGGAAGGACCAACACACGTCGGGCGGTTTGGCCGGACGTACGAAGAGGAAAATATGCCAGCAAAAGAACTCAAGTTCGCCGAGGATGCACGATCCCGACTCAAGATCGGCATCGACATGCTCGCCGACACCGTCAAAATTACTCTCGGTCCCAAGGGCCGAAACGTGATTGTTGACAAGAAATTCGGGCCGCCCCAGGTCTCCTCTGACGGCGTCTCCATCGCCAAAGAGATCGACTTGGAAGACCCTTTTGAGAATATGGGCGCACAGCTCCTCAAAGAGGCCTCCAAGCAGACCAACGACGATGCCGGCGACGGCACGACCACGTCGACGGTCCTCGCACAGGCGATCATCAACGAAGGCTTCAAGAACGTTGCAGCCGGTTCTGACCCCATGGCCCTCAAACGCGGCCTGGAGCTCGGAGTCGGGTCCGTTCGCAAGTCCATCTCCAAGCTTTCCACCTCGGTCGAAGGCCGTGACCAGATCGCACAGGTTGCGATTCTGTCCGCCCACGATGAAGAGATGGGCAACCTGGTTGCCGACGTCATCGACAAGGTCGGCAAAGACGGCGTGATCACCGTCGACGAGTCCCGTGGCCTTGCTTTCGAGGTCGACTACGTCGAGGGAATGCAGGTAGACCGTGGGTACATCTCGCCGTACTTCGTGACCAACCCGGACCGCATGGAGTCCGCGCTGGATGATTCGCTTGTCCTCATCACGGACAAGAAGATTTCCGCCGTTTCGGACATCCTCCCGGTCCTTGAGAAGGTCCTGAAGGTCTCCAAGAACCTCGTCATCGTCGCCGAAGACGTTGACGGCGAAGCCCTGGCCACGCTCGTGGTCAACAAGCTGCGCGGCACGCTCAATGTACTTGCCGTTAAAGCCCCGGGCTTTGGCGACCGCCGCAAGGAAATGCTGCGGGACATCGCCATCCTCACCGGTGGCCAGGTCATCTCCGAGGAAGTCGGACGAAACCTTGACTCCGCCGAGGTCGAAGACCTGGGACGGGTGAAGCGTATCGTCTCCACCAAGGACGACACGACCTTCGTCGAGGGAACCGGCGACCCGTCCGAGATCCAGGGACGAATCTCCCAGATCAAGGCGCAGATCGAAGAGACCACCTCCGACTACGATCGCGAGAAGCTCCAAGAGCGCATGGCCAAGCTCTCCGGCGGAGTCGCGATCATCAAGGTCGGCGCGGCCACAGAAATCGAACTCAAGGAGAAGAAGCAGCGTGTTGAGGACGCCCTGTCCGCCACACGAGCAGCCGTTGAAGAGGGGATTGTCCCCGGCGGCGGCACCGTCCTGATTCGCTCAGCTGTTGAACTTGCCAAGGTCAAGGCTAAGGGCGACGAGCAGACCGGCGTGGACATCCTTCGCCGATCGCTTGAGGCCCCGATCCGTGTCATCGCAGCGAACTCCGGCGCCGAGGGCGCGGTGGTCCTGGATGCCGTCGGCAAGGGCAACGGCAACTTCGGCTTCGACGCCCTCGAAGACCAGTACGGCGACATGCTGGAGTTCGGCATCGTCGACCCGGCAAAAGTGACCAGGGCAGCGGTGGAGAACGCCGTTTCCGTGGCGGGAATGATCCTGACCACAGAGTCGCTCATCACCGAGACGCCTCAGCCTGAACCTCCCATGCCCGGCGGCATGCCCGGCGGCGGTATGGACTTCTAGTCCAACCGGACCCATCGGGAAGGATTTTAGAAAAGGGGTCGGGCCTTCGGGTCCGGCCCCTTTTTGCGACCCAACGCCGTAACTCTCACCCGATCAGTCGCCGGGTTCTTGTGACAGAGCATCGCTTAACTCCCCCGGCCCGTTGCTACAATCGCGGCAGCATGCAACCGTTTCGTTTCGTACACGCCGCCGACCTGCACATCGACAGTCCTTTCAAAGGGTTGCTCAAATACGAACCGCGGGTCGCGCAACGGCTGAAAGAAGCCACGTTTGAGGCTTACTCGAACCTGATCGACCTGTGCATCTCACAGAACGCTGAGTTCCTGGTGATCGCCGGGGACGTTTACGACGGAGCGGACCGTAGCGTTCAGGCCCAGATGCGATTTCGGGACGGGCTCGCGCGTCTGGGAGAACACGGCATCCAGGCCTTCGTCGTCCACGGCAATCACGATCCACTCGACGGCAGGTTGTCGCGTATCCGTATGCCCGAATCCGCTCACGTCTTCGGCGCCAAGCCGGAGTGGATGATCGCGGCCGCAAACGGGACTGCCATCGCCCAGATCCAGGGGGTGAGCTATCCAACCCGAGAGGTACACGACAACCTGGCGCTCCGGTTCGAACCGCCGTCGGGGGGCCTTTTCGCCATCGGGCTGCTCCACTGCAACGTCGGCGGCATCGCCGAACACGACGACTATGCGCCCTGCACCGTCCAAGAACTGGCCGGGACCGGGATCGACTACTGGGCGCTGGGACACGTGCACACCCGCCAGACCCTGAAAGCATCCGCTCCGGTGATCGCCTACCCGGGCAATCTTCAGGGCCGGCAGCCGAACGAGAGCGGAGCGCGCGGAGCGCTGGTCGTAGACGTCGATGAATCCGGGCGCGTCGCGACACGGTTTGAGCCCCTAGACGTTGTGCGCTGGGACTCGCTCACGGTCTCTATCGACGGGCTTTCCGATCTCGATGCGTTGCTGGAGGCCGCACACGCCGAGATCGAAGTTGGGCGTGCGGACGCTGGCGGGCGAGACCTTGTTTGCCGCATCGCTCTAATCGGCCGTGGACCGTTGCATCGAGATCTGTCGGCCGAAAACGCCATCGACGACCTGTCGGAAGAACTGCGAGGGAACTACGTGGCGGTGACTCCGTTCATATGGGTGGAGCGCATCTCAGACCGGACGGCACCGCAGGTGGACATCGAAGCCCTCACAGAACGAGATGACTTTGTCGGCGCGGTCATGAAGCGGGGCATCACGGCGCTAGAGGAAAGTTCAACGAAGGAGAAGGTTCGCGAATCGCTCTCCACCGTTCTGGGTCAGCGGCGGTTTTCAGGCGTCCTGGATATGCCCGGAAACCCGGAGCTGACGGAGATCGTCGACGCCGCCCGCTGGGAGCTGGCCGAGTTGTTCGAGCGCGAGGAATAGGATGCGCATAACCCGGCTGGACATGGATAACTTCGGGCCGTTCAACGGCAGAAAGGTGAATGGCTTCTCCCCCGGGTTGACGATCGTACGCGGCGAAAACGAGACGGGAAAATCCGGCCTTCGCGCCTTCATGCGGGTGGTGTTGTTCGGCTTCCCACGCCGACGCACAAAGGAGTACGAAGACTACTATTACGAACCCGCATTGCCGGGCGGCGCGGGCGGCAGCGTGCACGTGGAGGACACTTCCGGGAACGCTTTCGTTATCCATCGCGTTGAAGGCGTTCGCGGCGGTCCGGTTATGATCTCCGGCGCACGTGACGGCGGCGATGATCTCCTTCGTGAATTGACCGGGGGTGTGGACGACGCCTTCTACCAAAACGTCTTCAGCATCAGCCTCACGGAGTTGCAATCTTTCGAGGCCCTGGATCGCGGCGAAATCACGGAGCGGATCTACTCCGCCGGGCTCGGAATCGGAAACGTCAGCCTGAGGGACGTCGCCAGACGGCTCGACGATCAACTGTCTCGTTTCCAGCGCACCGCCTCCGCCCGGTCTTCCGCCGGTTCGCTGTTCGACCTTGAGAGGGAGCTAAGTGCCACATGTGAAGAGCTGGAAGTCCGGCGCCGTGAACTCGCCGGTTACGACCTGTTGTCGGATGAACTGCGGGTGCTCGAGAAATCTGCTGAGGACCTCAACGGACGATTAACCGGTTTGCGGGCCAGCGCCTCGCGCGCCGGTCGTTTGCTGGAGTTGCGGAACTCGTGGCTGACGCGCCGGCGTCTGCAAGCCGAGATCGAGAAGCCCCCCGCTGACAACGCCGTACCCGTCGATGGGCTCGACAGGTTGCTCGGGTATGAACGCGAAATTGCCGCCGGCGATGCGCGCCTCGTTGAGGGCGACAGACGCGATCGTGAACGTGAGCGACATGTGTCTAGCCTTCCGGTTGTGGATGCGTTCGCCCAACGGGAGAACGATGTCCGGCAGGCGATATCTAACATCGGCTATTACCAGGAAGCGGTACAAGACGTGCCGAAACGGGGCGCCGAGGCCGCTGAGATCGAAAGCGGCGTGGTTCGCGATCTGGCCGCCATCGGGCCGGGCTGGACGACACAGCACGTCGCGGCGTTTAGCGACGCCGCAGGAACTATCGCCCGAATCCAAGCGTCTGCCGACTCTAGGGCCGAAGCGGTTCGCACTGCGTCACAGGCTGGAAGTGACCTCGAGAGGGTTGAAGGTGAAGCTCAACAAGCCACCGAAAGCCTTCGGTTGGCGCAGGCGCGGCTCGAAGCTGTACCGGCCCCGCCGGTAGAGCCTCTGGAAGAACTTGAACGCAAACGGGACCGGCTAGACACGCTTGAGGGCGCGCTGGCGGAACTTGAATCGTCCCGTTCACAGGGCCGGTCGCAGGGAGTTCCCTCCGCCGTCATCGGGACCGCGTTGCCCGGCGCCATCCTTGCGATTGCGGGTTTGCTGGGGATCGTGTGGTCGATCATCTCATCTGAAATCGCTAGCGCAGGCATCGGGCTCGGTGCGCTGATCGCAGGCGGGGTTCTGGTCGTGATGGCGCGCAAACGGCCGGCGATAACCGTGACAACGGAGGGCGTTCCGTCGGGCGTTGCTGACGAAGTTACTTCCATCGCCCGAGAACTCGATCTGCCGTCACCGTTTTCCGGCCGTCTGGTTGTGGAGATGCGCAACGCGATCGGGCGCGAGATCGACCGTAAACGTGAAGCCACGGCCCTGACGGAGATCGTGAACAACGCCGGGGCCGCATCTGACAGAACCGAAGAGCGCCTGAAGGTGTCGTCTGAAATGGTCGAGCATTCCGGGCATGCGTTGGACGCCGCTAGGAACGCCTGGAACGACCTGCTGAATGAGCTTGGCATGCACGCCCATTTCGAGCGTGATGATGCCCTTGCGGCGGTGAACGACCTCGGACTCCTAGCGGGGCGAATTCAACGAGCGGCTGAACTGCGCCAGCGTGTCTCCGCCATGGGGGCGCAAAACGCCGAGACGGATGAGCTTCTGGCCTCCATCTTCAGCGCCGCCGGGTTGGAGCGTCCGGGCGCTGGAGCAGGTCTCTCGGCGCTGCGCGATCTCGAACGCCGCTGGGAAGACCACGTCGAGGCGGTCGGGCAGCTCGGGACGCTGAAACGGGAGTCCGCCGACTGGAAGGACGAACGCGACGGACTCGTTGAATCCCTCAACAAGGCAAAGGACGGTATCGCCGTGTTGCTTGGCGGAGCGGGCTGCGAGAGTCCCGAAGGGTTCCGCGAACTCGCCGCTCAGTCCGAGAACAGGCGACGGCTGGAATCTGAGTTGGAAGCCCTCAAAAGGACGGCTCCCGACCTGTTTGGCGAGCACGCTTTTGAGATCGACAGTGCTCTAGAGCGTTCGCAACCGGACCATCTGGAAGCGGAGCGGCAGGCGTTCGACGAGAAGGTCACTCAGATGGGCGAAGAGCGCGATGCCGCAGTCAGCCGGGCCGGCGAAGTGACGGCCGCGTTGCGGAGCATGGAGACCGAGGCGGAGGTGGCCCGCCTGCATTCACGCATCGATGAAATCACCGAGCAACTCTTGGAGGACGCACGGCGGTGGAGCGTCCTGACGGTGGCCCGGTCCCTCCTGAATCAGACCCGCGAGGAGTTCCAGGAACAGCGCCAGCCATCTTTACTGCAGGCGGCCTCTCGCTACTTCAATCGTCTGACCCTTGGTCGATACACAAGCGTTCGGGCCGTGATCGGCGAGGAGCGCTTTGAAGTCCTTACGGAAGACGGACGGTTGACGCCTCCGGAGCACCTGAGCCGCGGCGCTGTCGAACAGCTCTGGTTGTCCATCCGTTTCGCCCTTATAGACGAGTACAGCTCCAGATCGCCGCTACCCGTCGTACTGGATGATCTCCTCGTCAACTTCGATCCGGGTCGTGCCCGGGCGGCGTGCTCCGCTATTTCTGCCCTGGCCGAGCGCCAGCAGGTCATATTCCTCACCTGCCAACCTTCGACAGTTTCGATGCTGGAAGAAGCCGTAGGTACGAGTCCGGGCATCGAGATGTCGGTGATCAACCTAGACGGGACGGGGAGCAGTGCCGACGAGATTTAGGTCGCTATACCGAGCGGAGAAACCCGGTCTCCGGGGGCCGTAATCGAACCCGTTGAGCCTCCTCCAGAACCCGACATTGAGGCCGCGGAATCAACGCCAGTCCCACCCCGCCCGCGCACGCAACCGCTGCTTTAGGCCATCGAAAACCTCTGGTGTACGCGATCGAGTGTGCGCGTTAACCCGTAACGGCTTCGGTATCCACCCCATTATCTATCGGGCCGCACGCGTGCTGTCTGTTAATTCTCTAATTAACTCTTAATAAATGCATTACATCTGATCGTGTAATCGTTCCCACAAATTCATCGACATCAACGACGAGAACCTGATTGATCTGATGCTTCGCTATCAACTCTATGGCCGCGGTTAAAGAGTCGTCAGGTCTCACCGAGAAGAGCGGTGGCCTTGTCATCACTTCCGCCACTGTCGTCTCGCTCCAGCGATCTCGCGCCACGCCCTCCAGATCCTGCAGCGTGACTATACCGACGATGCGTCCGGACGTTAAAACCGGTACGGAGCGCCGTCGGAACGGGATCATATATTCGTCCACCAGAGCGCTGATAGTCGTCCAGGGGTCAACGGGTTGCACGGGCGGCGACATCACCACGCTGACCGGCGCACCCCAGGATCGTCGGGCGTTCCGCCGCCCCCCCGTCGCTGAATCCTTTAGATACCAGCCGACGAAACCAACCCACAGCCCCAACATCACGTCATAAGTAAGGACGCTCAAAACACCAGCACCCACCAGCAACCAGCCGAACCCAATCCCGATCGACGATGCGATCATCGTGGCGCGGTAGCCGCTGCCGGTGGCGCCCCAGATAATTGATCTCAACACCCGCCCGCCGTCCAGCGGGAACCCGGGCAACAGGTTGAACAGCCCCACGAGGAAGTTGGCGAGGGTGAAGTAAACGAGGACGCCCTCTATAGGCGAGTCTTCGCCTCCGATCCCCGCCCGCAAGGCGAGAAAGCCGGCGGCAGCAAGCCCCAGGCTGCTGCCCGGCCCGACGATGGCGATAACAAATTCATCCCAGGCGGACCGGCTTTCGCCGCCGATGTTGCTCACGCCCCCGAAGATGAAAAGTGTAATGCTCCGGACCGGCATCCCGCGCGCTATCGCCACGAGAGAGTGCGCCAGCTCATGAACAAGGATGGACGCGAACAACAACAACGCTGCGCTGGCCGCCGTCACCCAGTAGGTCGCAGCTTCCCAGTCCGGATAGTCAGCCGGATACCGGGATCCCGCCAGTGTCCAGGTGATCAGAGCGAAAACGAACAGCCACGTGTAATGAACACCGATAGGGATACCGGCGACCGTCACCAGATTGAACGCGCCCTTCATTGCGACTGCTTTCCTACCGGGCCTGTGGATGTGCTGACCATTTTCGCGCCGGGGCATAGCCCTCAGATCCTGGGTCTAACATGTCTGGATGGACCTTTATCTTGTACGTCACGGAGATACCGAACTCGGAGCAGACGGTCTCTACCCGGACCCCGCCCATCTGAGCGAGAGCGGCAAACGGCAGGCGCTCGCTCTCGCGCCCAGGCTGATGGCGATCGCACCGCACGCCCTGATCACCAGCGGCATCGAACGTGCTGACGAGACGGCCGCACCCTTTCTATCTTCATCCAATATCCGGTCGGAGATCGTTCCTGAATTCGACGAAATCGGTATCGGAGATCTGCGCTCCCGTGATCTTGCGGTCGTGAAAGCGAAGCTATCCCAGCGGCCTTTCGTTCCCGACTTTTCCGAGTATGACGGTGAATCTTCATCCGAGTTTGCGGGACGAGTGATCGACGCATTTCAAACCCGGGTACTTGACCGATTCGATACCGGCCAGCGCGTCGCTGCCGTCATCCACGGCGGCCCCATCAACGTGATCCTTGAATGGGCCGAGCACGGCAACTTCCCCGGTACGTTTAGCCGGAATGTCGATACGGCGTCTGTAACCCTGCTGAGATGTCGGCCGGACGGTATCCATGTCCTTTATGAGTCGGATACAGTCCATCTCGGAAAACCGAGCTAACCCGAGCCCTGCCCGGCCCCGGGTTCGCCGGTTCCACCGGAAGCCTGGTCATTCCCGCTCTGGCCGAGGTACTCCGCTAGCTTCGTCATGCCGTCGAACCACTTTTGCTGGGTCTCGGAATCCCAGTTCTTGTCAAAGTCCGGGTACTTCTGCAACACCATCTCGGCGATCGAAACACCCACCGACTGAGCGGGCGGAGCGACCGTCGGAGCCGGGGGTGGGGTGGCCGGACGTTCCGCCGGTTGCTGTCGCGTCCGGCTGGACGCGCCGGACGACCGCCGCGAAACATGCCGTCCGGCCAGGACGTAGGTCGAAAGCTCTATGCCAGCGTCCTGCGCCGCCTGAATGAAAAACGCCTCACACTTGGCAAGCACGCCTTCCTTGGCGCCAAAACTTCTGAACGCCTCCCTGAACTGCGCTCGCGTCGCCCGCAGAAGATCCAAAGCGAACACCGGTTGATAGTGAAGACGCAACAGGGCCGTTAATGCGGCGCGGCGTTCATCGCCCTCCAGCCCGGCCAGGTGCTCCAGGTTTTCCGTCGGTCGCCCATCGTCGTCCACCAGATCCAGCACTCGGAGCGCCGTCATCAGTTGGATACCCGTGCTACCGGACGCACGCTGGCCCCAGACGCTTCTATCGATGCGCGCTGGCACGCCCTCTTTCAGGAATTCCAAAAAATTCCGGAATGTTCGATACGGGACATATGGGGGTATCGTGGGGGTAAGAGTTGGCACGTTGGTCACGATGGGAAATTGAGAAGTGTTCAATCGTAGAACTCCAAACTATCCCAACTCAATTCCAAAGTCAATGCATATTCGGAATGTGCCCGTTTTCATTCTGGACAGTTTTGGAAACTGCTTCTTCGACCGTCCAGAATAGTCTCCAAACCGGTCGGTCGGCCTTCCCCGCCTCAATCGTGTGGAGGATCCCCGGCAGACCCCTCATCAAAAGCGGGAGGCTGGCATGCTCCTACCGATCCACTCCATAATCCCTGATCCCGATCAGCCGCGAAAACTCCCACGAAAAGGACGCAGCGCAAACACCTCGGACGACCTGCGAACTCTGGAGTTGCATCAGCAGCTCATTGTCAGGTCAAACCCTGAACGCGCCGAAAATCCGGACGCTGCCGCCTATGTCATCGTGGTCGGCGAACGGTTGTGGATGGCGGCGCGCAGGGTTGGCATGACCGACCTCGACGGACAGCTCCGTATCGACATCGAGGAGCAAGAGGTCCGGGAACTCCAACTCGGCGAGAGCTACCACCACGAAAAGATCCCGGCAATGCAGCTCGGGCGCGCTTTCCTTGAATACAGGGAAGAGCACTCTGTCACGCAGCAAGAGCTGGCCCGGAGGACATCGATCACCCCCGGGACGATCCACCACTACGAGAGCCTGATCCGGAACCTTGACCCGGAGCTTGGCAAGAAGGTCGATTCCGGCGAGCTCACCTTTAAGGAAGCCCGCAGCATCGCGGACATAGACGATTACGCCCGCCAGCGTGAAATCGCCGGGCCATTCGTCTCCGGACAGTTGAGTTCGGTTTACGTCGAACGGATCGTAGGACGGGCGAAGAAATCCCCAACCAAGTCGATCGAAGACCTTCTGGATGAGGTGGTTAACGGTGCCAAGCCAGCGCCTGAGCCGGAACCCGCACCGTTGCCGAGGGCACCGGAGCCGGTGATCCACCAGCGGAAAGACCTGGAGGGAATGCTCCTGCAGCTCGCGGGACAGCTCGACTCTCTGCCTCTTCAGACCATCCCGGAGTACCGGCGGCTGAAGCTCATTTCAACCCTCCGCATTCTGGACAGCCGGGTTCAACTCGCCCTGCACCACCTGTCCCGGGCGCAGATCCCGGGCGCCGGCATGCCGCCCGTACTGGTGGGAACAGCCTCTCGAAGGTAGGCCGCTCAGACATAACCAACCGGCGTTTCTCGGCCCCCCAACCCACTGTTGAAACGCCAGGCCTCTGACCCCTCCTCACCGCCTCCGAGGAGGGGTCTTTTTTTGTTCCTGATTAATCTTTAATAACGGCGGTTATAGAGAAGGATTATTTAACCGGTTTGATGCTCGGGCGATTATGGCGTGAATACGTCTCGCCAGATAAAGGTTGATTTGAGCGCTAATCACCACCCGGGATACCGGCCGTTAATTCAGGACGCGCCCTCGATATATCGGCGAGGGTTATTCACCATGATGTTCTGGACATCGGCATCCGTCCCGCCGTTCTCCTTCAGGTATGGCAGCGCGTTGCGGGAGATGAACAGGAACTTGTCCGGGTTCAACCTCATGCGCTCGGCAAATGCCTCTTTCGACGCTATTCGCAGCCGAACCTGGGCATCGTGCCCCATCATCAGGCGATCGCCATAGCCCGCGTCGATGAGCGCCTTCGCCGTATCCGTGCGGGTGCGCCAGTCCGGAACGCCCGGACGTGCAACCGGGTGATAACGGTCCAGCCCGATCCACACACCTTTGTCCAGGAGACCCTTCAGGTAATCGAGGTCCGTGGTGTCGTTGCTGTGACCGACGCATACGCGGTTCAGGTCCACGCCCTCATCCTCAAAAATCTTGACCTGCTGATCCCCCACCCGTTCGGGCGCCCATGTGTGCGTGTATATCGGCGCACCGGTCTTCTGGTGCGCGCGCGCCGCAGCGCGGAGAACAATCTCGCCCTCATCGGTCACACCGCCGACATCGTTCGCGACTTTAATAATGCCGGGCCTGATTCCGGTCCCTTCGATTCCCTCATCAAGCTCGCGCACGTACAGGTTCGCTATCTCGTCGACCTCGGCCGTCCAGAACACGCGCGGTATATCTCGCCAGGTGCCGGTGGCGGCGATGATGTTCACGCCACTCCCCCGGGACACGGCCTCCACGACCCGGATGTCGCGGCCAAGGTCGTGCGTCGTCAGGTCAAATATCGTGTCGACGCCGCCCGCTTTAGCATCCTTGAAGAGCTGAACGCCTTCCTCGATCGTCTCGTCCCTGGGAACGAACTCCGGAAATGTAGTCTGGATACCCGCCGAGGTGATAAGGACGTGCTCGTGGGAGAGGGTGAATGCCATCTCTGACGTATCCATCGGTCCGAGTACAGAGTTGACCGTTGCCATCCATAACCCCCAGAAAAGCCTGGTATCCCAATTCGAGCGCGACTGCTTCGAGGCCGCCTACCTTAACGGTAATCACCCTCTTCCGTTCCTCCGGCCCGAAGTTACGTAATCAGTGTTGGCGCGACACTGTATTCAGTAGCCGGGAGTCAGTGACTTGCCTATTTCAGGGATCCTGGTACCGCTGGATGGCGCGGGAATAGCGGCGTCGGTACTGCCGACGGTGGCTTCGCTCGCCCGTCCGATACGCGCGGCCGTTCATCTTTTCGCGGCCGTGGACCTGCAAAAACGCGAGATACCTTCGCTCTACTACTCGGACAATGCGGACGATCGGCCCGATCCTGCAACCCCCCCGCCGGACACTGCTCCGCTGAATCCGTCCAACGCCCGGACCAGCGGAACCGAGGTGCGGCGGCGTGTAGAACGCGCTCGCGCTTACCTGGCCGCCCTCGCCACCCCGCTTCAGGCGAGCGGCATCGAGAGCAGCTACAAGGCCCATGCAGGCGACCCGATGACCGATATCGTCAAGCTGGCGCGACGCAAACATTTCGGACTCATAGCGCTCTCCCCGCACAGCCGATATGCCATCGGAAGGGGATTGGGCAGCGTTACGGACCGGGTGCTGCACTCGTCACCAATCCCGGTGCTGGTCACTCCACCACAGGCCGATCCCACACTTAACGCCGCCGACCGCGCAATCCAGACCGTCATCGTCGCACTCGATGGATCACGCGCAGCCGAAGCAGCCCTCGGCCCGGGGAGCCAGATCGCCGAAGCCAGCGACGCCCAGCTCCTGCTTCTCCGGGCTATTGGCGGTCGCGCCAGAGAAACGGCCTGGGGCGAAGGCGCTGAACGCGTAGGGCGAGACATCGATGCCGATTTCCGCGGCGCCACCACCCGTTACATGAACGACGTTGCCGAAAGGATCGGCCCGCCCTCCAGCACCGCGATCGGTAGCGAGGATGAAGTATCTGAAATCCTCGGCGCGTCGGAAAGTCTTCCTTCCTCGTTGATCGTGATGGTGGCGCAGGGACAGTCGGGCATCACCAAGTGGAGGCTCGGGAGTATCACGGACCGCATAATCCGACAATCGAAACGGCCGGTTATCGTGGTTCCGTCTGCCATGCAACAACGACGCCAGGTTGCCGGTTGACCACTGCCGAATCGGCTTCACGGGCTGAACTTCCTGCAACGCCGATTCGGCGGACTCCAGGCCGCAATCAAAGCCCTGCGGACCGACGCCGGACTCCGAAAGCAATTCCACTCGAATAACCTCAACGGATGCGCGCCCGGCCAGTCCATTGTGCGGACCGTCCCCGTGCCGGTTCCGGTCGCATCGCTTATATTGCCTATGATTCACGATAGAAGCACCATGCTCGCCGCCATTGATGTCGCAACGGTCGTGTTCGCCGGCATCCGTCTCAGGTTGTCGGCCTCAAACCTCAACCCGTCGGAGGAGCACCACCGGAGACAGCGGATCGGCGAAATCGATCCGAGTGAAATGGCGGTGGGTTAACAATCGAAGCCCATCACGAATCCAGATAGATCAGGGTCACACCTGCCCTTCAACAGGAGCGTCATCCTTGGCCGAATACCGCATAAATAAAGCTAAACAGAAGCTCCAGGCCGGGGGTGTCATATCTATCGTCAACGGCGTGAACGACGGCGATACAGCCGAGATCTTCGGCAACCTGGGGTTCGATTCGATCCTCGCCGAAGGTGAGCACGGGCCGATTTCATGGGACGTAATCGGCGATATCTCACGCGCGTGCGATCTGTGGGACATGGCCTCGGTCGTCCGGGTACACCGCAACGACCCGGCCCTCATCACGCGCGCGCTGGACCGCGGCGCAAACGGGATCATGGTGCCGCACGTGAACACGCGGGAAGAAGCGGAGAGCGTGGCGCGGTCTTCCCACTACGGTCCGCTGGGCAACCGGGGGGCGTTTGGCGGACGCCGGGCGCTCGGGATCAGCGATTACCACCGGAAGGCCAACGAGAACACGCTCGTCACGATCCTTCTTGAGGACATCATCGCCATCCGCAACATGAAGGAAATCGTCAAGGCTGACGGGATCGACGTGTTCTACGTAGCGCCCGGGGACCTCGCACAGAGCATGGGCCACACTGGCGACATATCACACCCGGAAGTACTGCAAGCAGTCGAAGACGGCCTTGGCACCATAATCGACTCCGGCCGAACCGCCGGCACGCTGGTCAACGACGACACCGTGGAGAGCTACATCGCCCGGGGCGTGAAGTGCGTCGGCCTCGCCTGGCAGCCCTGGCTTGCGGCGGGCGCAACGGCGTTCTTAGGAAAGATGAGCGGATCATGACCGAGGGTACGACCGGACCCGGCGAAATTACCTTCATGCAACTCGCCGATCCACAGCTCGGCATGTTTGCTGAGATCAGCGAACGCAGCCCTGAACGGTTCACCGCCATGAGAGAAAGGATGGCAGACATACATGGAATTGACAGGGTCGGCGTAAGGCCGGTACGCCCGATTTCCGGGTTTGCGCCGGAAACCAACCTTTTTACTGAAGCCATCCAGATGGCGAATCAGTTACGCCCCGCTTTTGTGGTCGTGTGCGGAGACATCGTTTACCACTGGGACAGCGATCCCCAGGCGGATGAGGCGCGTCGGATCGGCCGGCTACTGGACGACGGCATCGATCTGCATTGGGTTGCCGGAAATCATGATGTCGGGGCCGACGAAAACCACACCATACCCACCGCCGATACGCTGGAGCGCTACCGGACCCGGTTCGGACCCGACAACTACGCGTTCCAGCAAGGCGATACGAGTTTCATCGTCCTCAACTCGTCAATCATGCAGGCGCCACAGGAGGTGCCGGATGAGTGGAAGTCTCAACTCGAGTTCCTCGGGCACGAGCTTGAAGAAGCGAGACGCGGTGGAAGCGCACACATCGTTCTGTTCACTCACATACCGCTGTTCGTCCATGACCCTGAAGAGGACACACCGCTGTTTAACAGGACAGCGGTCCCGATCGAACGCCGCCGGCCAATCCTGGACCTGCTTCGCCGGTACGGGGCCGACGCCGTGTTCGCAGGACATCTGCACGGCAACGTCTACGCCAGCGATGGACCGATGCAGATGGTCACCTCCGGACCGGTTGGTTACCCGGTGAGCATTGACGGCTCCGGCTTTCGGGAAGTCCACGTGACGCCTGACGGCATCGATCACAGTTGGTCTCGGCTGACGTACGAGGCACCGTTCATGGACACGTCGGGTGGCTGAAAACGCCCTGTCGTTCATCCAGCTCGCCGACCCACAATTTGGACTTTTCGCCCGTCTCAGTGGACTGTCTGAGGAGCAGATCGCCGCGTTTCGGGCGCGCGGCCTTAACGCCCAACCCGCTCCAAAAATCACCGGGCTGGCGGATGAAATCCGACTGTTTTCGGCGGCCATCAGCACGGCGAACGTTATCCGACCGGCCTTCGTTGTCGTTTGCGGGGACATCGTCGACCAGTGGGACGACGACGCCCAGGCCGAGGAGGCTCTGCGAATCGGCGCGCTTCTGGATGACGGCATCGACCTCCACTGGGTGCCCGGCAATCACGATGTCGGCGCCGATGCGCGGCACGAGGTTCCGACCGACGAAAGCCTTGCGCGGTATCGTTCCAGGTTCGGGCCGGACAACTACGCGTTCCAGCACGGCGACGCCAGCTTCATCGTGCTCAATACGGCCATCACGCAACACCCGGAAGAAGTGCCGGGCGAGCTGGAAACCCAGATGGCTTTTCTTGAATCCGAACTACGCGCCGCTCGTTTAAGCCAGAGCAGTCACATCATCCTGTTTACACACCACCCGTTCTTCCTTGAAAACCAGGACGAAGACAAGCCCGAAGAGGCGCACTTGACCATTCCAATCGAGCGTCGCCGCCCCGTCCTGGAACTACTTGGCGAGTACGGTGTCGATGCCGTGTTCGCTGGCCACTGGCACAGGAACAACTATGCGTTTGGTGGAGACATGGAGATGATCGCCTCCGGCTCCGTCGGCTACCCGTTCGGGAACGACCCTTCGGGTTACCGCGTTGTGCAGGTGGAGGGATCCGGCCTGAAGCACGACTGGTATGCGATGGACGAAATGCCCGCGTCGATAAACACGCCGTGAACATCCTCGGCCACGTGTCCGCTGCACTCGAGGTCACCGCCCTACACCGCTAGACGAGGATCTTTAAATGGACCCATTCTTTTTCATCCAGCTCGCAGACCCGCAGTTCGGTATGTTCGCCCGATGGGGCGGCGTCACGGACGAGGTGATCGAGGCACAACTGTTCAAAGGCAGTAAGGTCCGGAAAGCGCCACCCGTACAGGGGTTCGAGGATGAGAGCCGGCTATTCACGGAGGCGATTTCCGAAGCGAACAGATTGAAGTCGGCGTTTGTGGTCGTTTGCGGTGACATGGTGAACGACCCAGATTCGGAAACCGAGCGGGCCGAGGTGCTACGCATAGCGGGCGGGCTTGATTCCGAAATCCCGATCCACTGGGTTCCCGGTAACCACGATGTCGGGGCCGATACCGTGAGTGCCACGCCGGAAAGCCTGCGGACCTACCGTGGAGCGTTTGGACCTGATTACTTCGCATTCCAGCACAGCGGCGCTTCGTTCCTGGTGCTGGACAGCATCACGATCGACAACCCATCGCCGGTGCCGGGTGAGTGGGAGGCACAGCTTGAATTCGTAAGGACTGAACTGGCGGCGGCGGTATCACGAGGCGGCCCGATCATCGTCTTCTCGCACCACCCGGCATTCCTGAAAACGCCTGACGAGCCGACCGATTACTGGAACTGGCCGCTCGAACGCCGTGAAGTGTTGCTGCGACTTCTGAGAGATGCCGATGCGAAGGCCGTGTTCGCCGGTCACTGGCACCGCAACAACTATTCCTCGTACGGCGATATGCAGGTCGTTGCGACGGGAGCGGTCGGCTACCCGCTGGGCGACGATCCGTCCGGCTACAGAGTCGTCAAAGTCCTCCCGGACAGGGTCGAACACGATTACTACGCCTTCGGAAATGGGCCAGGATCGGTAGAGCTATAGCCGGCTCCTCAGCAAGGGCCGTTGTGTCATTCCGAAGCTCGCACGCGAGGAATCTCCTGGCCAACCCTCCAACCGGCTCGTGATGCACTCCCAGAGAAGATCCGCCCATTCGGGACCAGTAATTCGTGTGCAATACACTCCTCACCCCGTAACCGACAGGCGTTCCCCCGCGATCCGGTCCTTCGAGAGCCTCAGGATGGCAGTGTCGCAATTCCCATCCGCTGCAAGACTTCTGCCACGGCAATACTCCGGGCTTGCGTTGATTCGATCGCTGCCAGTTGCCGATCAAGTTCTAATACTTCGACTTCAATCCTCTTCATTTCAGCGCCGTATCGAACCAACCCGAGCACCTCCATTCCAGGGAGGCTCATGTTTCTCACGGATTAATACCGAACTTGCGGAGGGCGAGCATCACCCATACGATGCAGTCCCTGCCTGCGCGGTTGGGTCCCGCGAACCACGGATTTGGATGGACTCGGGGTCAGCGCAGGCACGCGTTGGTAACGCGCTTCCGACCTGGAGGCGGTCGGAATGGAGCGCATCAAGGCTCGGGCGGGCCAGATCGCGTTTTTCGAGGCGCATCGGAGCTCGTTGTCGCGCGCTAACAATTATTGGAAATTTTGAGGTCGCTGGTTTAGCCGGATGCCGGTGGTTGTGGATTTTCTGAACGATAAAGGAGTGGGCATGGATGCTGTGATTCTCGCGGCAGGAGCAGGGACACGGATGAGCAAGAGAGCAGCCGCCAAACAACATAAATCGCTGACCCAACTAATGGGTATGGCCATCATTGAGCGCGGCATATTGGCGATGAGGGACAGCGGAATCAAGCGCGTGATCGTCGTCACAGGGCATGGCGCAGACCGGATACAGGCGCGGCTGGGTGATGGGCAGGGACAGGGCATCCAGATCGAATACGTTCACAGTACTGATTGGGAGCGCGGTAACGGCGCTTCACTCTACGCGGCACGCCAACGGGTCAGAGGTGAGCGGTTCGTGCTCGCTATGTCGGACCACTGGTACGAACCTGAGTTCATCAAGCGTCTCATGTCTGCGGCCAAGTCTGTGCCGGGCAACCTGCTTTGCGTTGACCGCGAACCGGAAGAATTGTATGACCCGGACGATGCAACCCGCGTGCGTCTTTCCCATTCAGGTGAAGTGATCGGTATCGGTAAAACGCTCGAACATTTTGATTCTGTGGACTGCGGTGTATTCGTTCTCACGCCCGACATTTTTCCGGCGTTGGAACGCGCATTTACCGATGGTGATTACTCGGTAACCGGCGGCACGCGGCACATGACGAAGGCGTCTGGTCTCGGGACGGTGGACGTGACTGGTCTGCTATGGGAGGACGTCGACACGGAGGACGCCCGGGATGCCGCTGAACGCAAAGTCAGGCGCTCGTTGATTTCCGACGACGACGGGCTCGTGTCTCACCACTTGAACCGCCGAATATCCATCCAACTGTCCAGACTGGCGGTCCGCCTTCGGATGACGCCGAATGCGGTGAGCCTGATATCGTTCAGCCTTGCGATCGCGGCCGGGTTCTCTTTCGGGTTTGGCGCATTGATCCCAGGCGCGTTGATGGCGCAACTGTCGTCGATCATCGATGGCTCAGACGGGGAGGTGGCGCGCACCCGCTTCATGTCGTCGAATTGGGGCGGCTTCCTCGACTCGATGCTCGATCGCCTTGCGGACGCAATTATCTACATAGGGATTGGTATCTATTTGGTAAATGACTCCGGGTCAGCAATGACGTTGGGAATCGTTTTCGTCGCGCTGGCCGGAGCGCCGTTCTCGATGATGCTCAAAGACCGTTACAGAATCGCGACCGGCAAGACATGGCGCAGCACGGAAGCGGACGGCTTGAGCCGTTACATGCTGGCCACGCGCGACGGTCGGTTGTTCCTGGTGATGATCGGAGGGCTAACTGGTCAGTTGCTAATCACCACAACTTATACCGCCGTAACCACGGTGGCCCTTCTTGGTTGGCGTATGGTGCTAGTTTGGCGCGATCTGAGCAACACGCAAAGGATAGAGCCCACAGATCGGCGATCGGGTAGCGTTCCGACCCTCGTCGGCTCGGAAGAAGCTGCAGCGGACTGACCAGGCCATGTCAAATAAACGTAGTTGATCTTGATGTTGGAGTTGATGGTGGGCCCTGTGGGATTGGAATCCACGGCCTGCGGGCTAAAAGTCCGATTCTCCTCAATCTAAGATTCCGTTAGTAATCAAGCCGACTTCGAACCATCATGACCCCGACGGCGATTCTGATAGGCGTAATTGCGACACCGCTATCAGGACACTCGCGTTGCCCTTGCACGACTCGCGCGTTGCACACGCGCCGCACTGCGGTCTTGCGTTCGAGCACAACTCGGGCCATCCTGTGCGCTGAATAACCCGCCGCGCCCAGAAACACCGAAACGAGGCCTCAGAAATGCTGGAACGCTTCTTCGTCCCTGAAGAGGACCGCGTATACGTAGACCAGCAGCAGATGCGAACCGCGGCCGAGGCCATCTTCCGAAAGATGGGACAGACCGACGACGACGCGGCGCTTTCGGCCGATGTGCTCATGGTTTCCGACCTGCGCGGCTGCGAGAGCCACGGCGTGTCCAACATGCTCGCTCACTACATCGAGCAATACGGCGCCGGGACCATCAACCCGCGACCCAACGTCCGCGTCATCCGCGAGAGCGACACCACGGCCACCCTGGATTGCGACACCGGGCTCGGGCTCCATGTCGCGCCAAAAGCGATGGAGATGGCGATCGAGAAAGCGGACCGGCACGGCATGGGCACCGTGATCATGAACAACGGCCGCCACCTCGGCATGCTCGCCTACCACGCCATGCTCCCGCTGGAACACGACATGATCGGCGTCTGCATGACCGCCGGAAGCCCGATGTCCATGGTCCCGACCTTCGGCGCGGAACGCCGATTCGCCACAAACCCCTGGGCGTGGGCGGCCCCCGCCAACAAGCAGCCGCCGTTCGTCATGGACTTCGCCACGACCCAGGTCGCGGGCAACAAGCTCCGTCTCGCCGCAAGGGTCGGCGCGCCGATGGACCCGGGTTGGATCACGAATAAGGACGGGTCGCCGATCATGGAGGAAACACCGCTTCCCGAGAACCGGGACGATTTCCACATGCTGCCGTTCGGAGGCACCCGGGAACAGGGCTCCCACAAGGGTTACGGATTCGCCGCCGTCTGCGAGATCCTATGCGACGTGCTCTCGGGACAGGGCGCGGGATTCCTGATGCCGCAGTCGCCCCCCGGGATCATGGGCCACTTCGTGCAGGTCTACAAGGTCGACGCCTTCACCGATGTCGATAAGTTCAAGTCAGACATGGACGACTTCCTGGAGGGGTTGGCGAACACGAAGCCGGCGCCGGGTCATGACCGCGTCATTTACCCGGGCCTGCCGGAGGCCGAGGAGACCGAGATCAGGATGCGAGACGGCATTCCCTACCACCGGTCGGTGATCGACTGGTTCCACTCGATCTCTAACGAACTCGAACTCGAACTGGACCTGCCAACGGCGTAAGAAGCCGAGCACCCTCAGAAACCCACCTGATAGCAAGAATACCCCCCCTGAGGCTCTCGAAGGGTCGATACCGCAACGAAGCGCGTTCTGCCGCAACAACGCACATCCTCACCCCACATAATTCCCTCGGGAGCGTAGAATCCCACCCGACGCTGGCTGCGCCGTACTAACCCCAGGGAGCGCCCCCACGGATACCGACGACTCCAACGGTCCAGACGTACAACCCACCCGGCCGTCCTCACTCCCGCAACGCGTCCCGTTTTTCTACGGTTGGGTAATCGTCATCGTGAGCAGCCTGTCGATCGCGGCGTCGGCGCCGGGCCAGACCAACCTCGTCGCCGTGTTCGTCGACCCGATGATCGATGGACTGGGTGTCTCGCGTACGACCATCTCAACTCTGTTCATGATCGGCACCATCGGCGCCGCATTCGGGATGGTCTTTATCGGTTTCTCGATCGATAGGTACGGGCCGCGGGCGGTAATGATCCCGGCGGTGCTCACGTTTGGCGCCTTCGTCATGCTGATGGGCGTGATCCCGTCGAGTCCGGGGTTGGCGACGATCCTGGCCCTGGGGCTCGGATTCCTTGCCCTGAGACTACTGGGCCAGGGCGCCCTGAACATGCTCGGCGGCATCATGGTGTCGCTCTGGTTCCGAAAGAAACGCGGGCGGGCCTCCTCATATGCGACCGGGGCGGGTTGGCTCCTTGGACTCGGCGGATTGCCGCTGGTGTCGCACTGGTTGATCAGTGACTTCGGATGGCGGGAAGCCTGGTTCGTCCTCGGTCTGGGCGTGTGGGCCGTAATGCTTCCGCCCGCCCTCTTCCTGGTCCGTCGAACGCCGGAGTCTGTGGGGCTGCTGCCGGACGGTGAGAAGCCTGTCGAGCAAACAGGCGAACGAGCGCCCGAAGCGTCAGAGGCCCCGGCTGAATCAGAGGACAACTGGACCGTCAAGGAGGCGCTCCACACGCGTTCCCTTTACTTCATCTTGATCGCATCGATGGCCTGGTCCACGCTCGGCGCCGGCATGATGTTCCACCACACATCACTCCTCGAAGAGCGCGGCATAGCGGAAGGCATCGCCCGGTCATCGATCTCGGCGATCGCCGTCATGAACCTGATCGGGAATATCGTGGCGGGACGCATGAACGACCGTTTCCCGAATCATTACTCGCTGGTCGCAGCGCAGGTCGGTTTATTGACGGCGTTATTGATGGCGCTGGTGGTCGATAGCAACTGGATGGCGTTCGCCTACGCCGGGATGCTGGGCCTTACACAGGGCTTCGTGCTCAACACCGGAACCGTGATCTGGGCCAACTACTTCGGAAGAAAACACCTGGGCTCCATTCGCGGAGCAACAATGTGGGCGGTGGGCGCCACATCCGCCATCGGCCCATTGCCGATAGGGATCCTTTTCGATCTCACCGGCGGCTACACAGTGGGGATCTGGCTGTACATCACTCTGCTGGCCCCGATGATCGTAGCGGCGGCATTCGCCGTAAAGCCGATACGTCCAGTCGGGGCGAATGAGGCGGGGGTCGCTACGGCCCCTTAATCTCCGGCCAGACACACGGAACCCTCAAAAGCGTACAATCCCGCCAATTGCTGGCTGCGAGACAGAAAGTTCAGGAGAGAATTAGCGCGGATACCGTTGACTGCAACGATCCTCCGCCCGGGTTCTTTTCACCTAAAAGCGTGACCCCTGGGATTCCAGCCACCGACGTCCGCTATCTGAGACATACCGGCCGCGCCCGACCGGCCAGCGGCAGCGAGTCACACTTCTAATATGACTTCACCGAAACGACCTTCCCTTCCTCAGCGCGTGCCGTTTTTTTACGGCTGGGTAATGGTCTTCGTTGGCGGGCTCTCCATCGCCGCGTCCGCCCCCGGTCAGACCAACCTGATCGCCATATTCGTTGACCCCATGATCGAGGGCCTCGACGTCTCTCGCTCCACGATCTCCACCCTGTTCGCCGCCGGCACACTCGCCGCGTCGTTCGGGATGGCGATCATTGGCTTCATGATCGACCGTTACGGACCGCGGTCGATCATGATCTTCTCGGTGCTGGTCTTCGGCGGCATCGTCATGTTGATGGGTGCGGTGCCGTCCGAGCCGGAGATCGCGACGATCATCGGGCTGTTCCTCGGGTTCTTTGGACTTCGACTGCTGGGTCGCGGGGCCCTGAACATGCTCGGCACCATCATGGTGTCCCTGTGGTTCCGCAAGAAGCGCGGCCGCGCAACGTCATACGCCAGCGGCGCCGGTTGGCTGGTCGGGCTCGGCGTCTTCCCTCCTATCGCCAGTTGGTTGATCGGTGATTTCGGCTGGCGAGAAACGTGGTTCGTCATGGGCGTTGGCATCTGGATAATCATGCTTCCGCCGGCCTTCTTCCTGATCCGGAGAACCCCGGAATCCGTGGGACTTCTGCCCGACGGCGAAAAGCCGGTCGAGAACAACGGCGAGACCGCCGCCGGTGAGCTTATCGCGCCTGTCTCGGTCGATCCAGAGGACAACTGGACCGTGCGGGAGGCGATCCGAACCCGCTCCCTTTACTTCATCCTTTTTGCGTCGATGGCGTGGGCCACACTCGGCGCCGGCATGGTGTTCCACCACACTTCGCTGCTGGAGGCGCGCGGCGTCTCGAGTAACGCCGCCGCATGGTCGATCTCTGCGATCGCTGTAATGAACTTCATCGGCAACCTCATCGCCGGACGTCTCAACGACCGATTCCCCAACAACTACACACTGGTGGTCGCGCAATCATCGCTGATGGTGGCGCTGCTCCTGGCGCTCGTCGTCAACAACGAGTGGCAGGCATGGGTCTACGCCGGGCTGCTGGGCGTAACTCAAGGGATGGTGCTCAACACCGGAAATGTCATCTGGGCCAACTACTTCGGCCGAAAAAACCTGGGCTCGATTCGGGGCGCCACCACGTGGGTCGTTGGCGTCACATCAGCCATAGGCCCCCTGCCGATTGGACTGCTCTTCGACGTCACCGGCGGCTACACAATAGGCCTCTGGCTCTACATAGTCCTCCTGGCCCCGATGATCATCTCAGCAGCGCTAGCAGTGAAACCGGTGCGGCCACCAAGGCCGGCAGAGGCGGACGGCGTGCTGACGACCGACACCCCGGACTAAACTCCCAGCGCCCGTTCTGCGTCGCCTATTGCGCCGTCTACTGCTGCTGCTAACTCGTCTACCTCGTTCGCTGTGATGGTTAGCGGGGGTGCTAGCGGGATTATGTAGCTGCCTACCCGGATCCAGACTCCTCGGTCCATAAGGCCTTGGGTGATCTTGGGGCCGATCTCTGTCGATGCCGGCCAGTGCTCTTTTGTCACTCGATCGCGAACCAGCTCCAGCCCCTGCAACAAACCGATGCCTCGGACATCGCCCACTATCGGGTGCTTATCCTTGATCTCCTGCAGTCTGTCCCATAATCGCTCACCCTGGATGCGGCAGTTCTCGACCAGACCCTCACGCTCGATGATCTCCAAGTTCGCCAGCCCTGCGGCACAGCCAGCAGGATGTCCCGTGTAAGTGAACATGTGCTTGAATGTGGCGTCCGGCCCGCCGGTAAAAGCGTCAGACACTCGTTTAGAAGCGATCGCCCCGCCCATCGGGAAGTAGCCGCCAGTCAGGCCTTTGGCGATCGTCATGATGTCCGGCGTCACGCCCACCGTGTCGGCCCCGAACCACTTGCCGGTCCGGCCAAACCCGGTGATCACCTCGTCAAAGATGAGCAGCACGCCGTACTTGTCGCAGATCTCTCGAACCCGTTCGTAGTAACCCGGTCCCGGCACCACACCGCCGAGCGGTTGCGACACCGTTTCAGCGATAAACGCCGATATCGAATCCGGGCTGTGGAACAGGATCGCCTCTTCAAGAGAGTTGGCGCACAGCTCGGCGCACTGTTCGGGCGTCTCCCCGCCAAACGGGCAGCGATACGGGTTCGGGTCAGCTATATGCACCACGTGCGAAGGCACCGGCTGGTACTCCTCACGCGGCAGGAAGGGGTGCGAGCCGAGCCACATCGTCCCCCAAGTTGCGCCGTGATACGAACCCTTGCGGCTGATGACTTTGTAGCGGCCCCGCTCGCCGACACGGTTGTGATAGCCCTGCGCCAGCTTCAGCGCTGACTCGTTGGACTCCGATCCGCCGCTCGTAAAGAAGGTCTTCGCAAGGTCGCCCGGCGTCACCTCGGCCAGCTTCGCAGCCAGTCGCACAGTGCTGGGAGTACTCCCGGCGTACACGTGCATCGACACGTCTTTCAGCTGCGTGTAGATCGCCTCCGCCACCTCGTCGCGCCCGTGCCCCGTGTTGCGGAAGTACATCCCGCCGATGCCGTCGATGTAGCGGTTGCCTTCGATGTCGTCAACGTAGATGCCGTCGCTGCCGACGAGCATCAGCGGTCCGCCTTCTTCGGCAAGCTGGGTCGCGTTGCGCGTCCCGACGAACAGGTGGTCGACGGCGGCCATGTGGAGGCCGCGGGCGTCATCGGGAGCGGGAACGTTTACCCGGGGGGTCGTGGCCACGTTTCTGTCCTCAAGAACTTGGTCGTAGATCTAACGTGGCGACAGTTTACATATACGGAGGCCTCTTCCCGCGATTCGATTACACTCAGACCGATCGAAGAAATCCTATGCGAACGGATCGCAGAATCGGAGTTCTGATGACGACGAGCAACAAACCGACCGGTATCACATCCTATCGGCCGGACCTCACGGGCAACACGCACGCCGTTTCGAGCGGCCATCACCTCGCGACCGCCGTCGGGTTCCGCATCCTTGAGCAGGGTGGAAACGCCATCGACGCGGGCGTAGCGACCGGCATCGCCATCAACGTCGTCGTCGCAGACAACACCAGCTTTGGGGGCGTGGCGCCTATCGTAATTTACGATGCCGAAGCCAATCGCGTATCCACCATCTCCGGACTCGGTCGATGGCCCAAATCCGCCACGCTTCAGCACTTCCTCGTGGACCGCGGCGGAGACATTCCGCCGGGGATGGAACGGGTGATCGTCCCGGCCGCCCCGGACGCGTGGTTCACCGCACTGTCAGACCACGGCACCATGACACTTGAGCAGGCCATAACGCCCGCCCTGGAGCTGGCCCGTGACGGCTTTCCCGTCAGCCGGGGCGTTGGCCGCCGCATCGCCGCCGCATATGAGGGATTTAAGAACTGGTCGTCCACCGTCGAAGTGTTCGCGCCCGAAGGGCGGCCAATCGCGGTCGGCGAGCGCATGGTGCGCAGCGACCTAGCCCGTACGTTTGAACGGTTGTTAGAGGCCGAGCGCGACGCGTCTGGGCGAGGACGAGAAGCCGGAATTCGCGCCGCCCGTGACCTGTTTTACACGGGCGAGATCGGCGAGGAGATCGTAGCCACGGTTCAGGCTGGCGGCGGCTTCCTCACGATGGACGACATGGCGTCGTTCCAGGTCGGTAAGGAAGCGCCCGAGACGGGCACGTTTACCGGGCCGGGCGGTGAATTTGAGGTCTACACGTGCGGCGCATGGTGCCAGGGCCCCTCGTTCGCCGCAGCTCTCCAGATTCTGAACGGGCACGACCTCGCATCCATGGGCCACAATTCCGCCGATTACATCCACGTCGTCACGGAAGCGGTCAAACTGTCCTTCGCCGATCGTGACGCCTACTACGGCGATCCCGATTTTGTGGACGTGCCTATCAAGGGCTTGCTGGACCCTTCGTACGCGACCGAACGCCGTTCGCAAATCGATCTTGAAGTTGCGTCTCCCGCCATGCCAGCGGCCGGGGATCCCTGGCGCTTTGAGGGCCGCTCGGCCCCAGCAGACTACGACTACCAGCCACCGCAACCACTCGCCGCCGGGACCGAGGGCGACACGAGCTACGCGTGCGTGGTGGATGGAGCGGGCAACATGTTCTCAGCCACGCCAAGCGACACGATCGCCTTTGCTCCCGTCATCAAGGGGCTGGGCTTCGCGCCATCGGGGCGCGGAACACAGTCGTGGCTCGATCCACGACATCCATCGGCGCTCGCTCCCGGCAAACGACCGCGCCTGACCCCAAATGCGCTGCTGGCATTTAAAAACGGCCGTCCGTGGATGCCGTTTGGCACGCCCGGAGGCGACGCCCAGGTCCAGACAACGCTCCAGTTTTTCCTCAACCAGGCCGTGTTCGAGATGACCCCGCAACAGGCGGCAGAGGCGCCGCGATTCCAGTCGAAGAGCTTCCCGGATTCGTTCTGGCCGCACGCCTACTACCCGGGACGGCTGGACCTGGAAGGACGGATCGACGACGACGCTGCTGAGGAGTTGTCACGTCGCGGCCATCTTGTGAACCGGCTCGACGACTGGGCACGCATCACGGGCGACGTTTGCGGGATTACGCGCGATCCGGACGGTGGAACCGTGACGGCGGCCTCAGATCTACGCGCCGATGCCTACGCAATGGCGCGATGATTTATGTCCTCTCATGACAGATCAAACCACGTCTGAAACATCAGGTGGCGCACCGGACGCCGCAAAACGGGAGCCGTTATGGCGACGTCGCCCGCGCTGGAGCGTCATCGGTGGCATCGTTATCGGCGCCGCTTTCACCTTCGGCTACTTGGTCAACTCGTTTTTCTACTGCTCGGCGCAATTTTCGTGCAGTGTTTCACCGTTCTGGTTGATCGTTATAGCGCTCATCGGGACGGGCATCGGCGCACTCTGGGGATGGCTCATCGGGAAGTTCTTTCGCAGCATGTACCGGATAATGCGCGTCGACTGATCACTCGCGTCACGGGACGCCTAATCTCACCCCAATCCCGTACCCGGAGCACGCCATGACGCCTCCCGGAGATCGCTTCACCCTGTGGGCAATGAGCGACGCCCACGTCGGGACCGACCTCGAAAGAGGGAACGGGCGCCGGAGCCTGGCGGAGGCGATCGAGCAATCGGAAGGACCCGACGGGTTCGACTGGGACATCGCCGTAAATCTGGGCGACTTCTCGGGCAGCCAGACCGCGCCGGACGATGCGGAGGGCGAGGAGGTCGTCCGTCAGTACAAGGCGCTTAAGACCCACCGTCGCGAACAGGTATACGACCTGGTCGGCAACCACGACGCTTCCGGCCCGTCCGAGCCGCAGCAATGGTGGTTCAAAAAGTGGCTCGACCCGACCGGCGACAGCACCGTCCACTCGGGGATCGATCCTACACGCAGGCCGTTCCCGATAGATGGTTCCTGGGAGCGCTACTCATTCGAGGCGGGCAACCTTCTTTTCCTCATGATGGGCGACCGGAACGACGGCGGCCCACCGGTCGGGCGGGCCGATGTTGGGGGCTACCCGGCGGGCGCTATCTCAAGCGAGACGCTCGAATGGTGGCGCGATAAGTTGGCCTCCAATCCCGGCAAGATCATCATCTCCGCTCACCACCACATGCTGAAAGAGACGACCGTAGCTTCGGCCGATTGGGAGGGTGTCGACAGCCACTATCACGGTCGGTTCGAGGCGGGCGCGCCCATCGGGGCGTCGTACCTGTACTGGGTCGGCGGCCAGCCCGATACCGGGCAAGTGGAAGGTGTGTTGGCGGAGGCCAACGACAGTGGATCCCCGGCGATGGACCTGTGGCTCGGCGCACATACCCACGCCCACCCCGATGACGAGTTCAACGGGCGCTCGCACATCGAGAACAGATGGGGAGCGAACTTCATCAACGTAGCCGCCCTGACCCGTCATCACATGAATCCCGATCGCACCGGATACCCCCTGTCTCGGGTGCTGGAGTTCACCGACGGTAGCGACGAAGTTCGTGTCCGCTGCTACCTCCACACATCGCAGATTGCGCCTCAGGGTTGGTATCCCAGCGTTGAACGTACGCTGAAGCTGCGTCATGCTTTCCGGGCGCCTTAATCCCACCACTAGCGAAAGGAGCCTCAAGCATGCCCACGGTCCTGGAAATGCTGGACATGTCCGACCGGGTTGCGATCGTCACAGGCGGCGGCACGCATCTCGGACGCGCCATGGCTAGCGCGCTGGCCGAGCTGGGAGCGTCCATCTACATCGCAAGCCGCCGCGCCGAGTTATGTAAAGAGACTGCCGAAGAGCTGCGGGGGCACGGGTTGGACGTGATCGGGCTCGGATGTGACGTCACCGACGAGGGGCAGGTGGATGCTCTGGTGGATCGGGTGATGGCGGATCGCGGCCGTGTGGACGTGATGGTGGCCAATGCAGGCGGCGCTGTCACGGATTCGTACATCCCCGATGCCAGTATCGACGAGTTCCAGCGCACCGTGGACCTGAACCTGACCGGCACCTACATCTGCGCCCAGTCCGCTGCAAGAGTGATGATCCCGGAACGCTGTGGCGCTATCGTCACGCTGGGGTCGATCCACGGTTTCCTGACGTCCGACAAGCGGATGTACGAGGACTTGCCGACCTTCAAACGGTCAGGGCCGCCGTATCAAGCCGCAAAGGGCGGGGTGATCAACCTGACCCGTGGACTGGCCGCAGAGCTGGGCGAGTACGGCATCACGGTCAACTGCATCAGTCCCGGCCAGATCCCCAGAGCGACCACGGATGAGGGCCACGTCGAGCGCTCACGGCAGGCGATCCCGCTACAGCGAACCGGCGTCTCCGACGACCTCAAGGGAGCAATCGCTCTGCTTGCATCGCCCGCTGGCGCATGGATCACCGGCCACAACCTGATTGTCGATGGCGGCTGGTCCATCTGGTAGGCCCGGCTGGGTGCCATTTGCAGGGGAAGTCGCGGGGCAATCAAATCTGCGCGTGAACGTGAATTTTGCAAGAGTTTCCCGTAAAGGAACGGCGGGAAATCGTTCTCATCATGTGCATGGATAACTTAACGAGCGAGCACAAAAGTGACGTTTAGGAGCCTGTGGATAACTCCCCCCCCGTCACGATGCACTTCCGAATGTCACCCCAGTGGTGTTTACGATCAGTCGGAGATGGCTGGCGTTAGATCCAAGCGTCTCGGGGCGCATTATTGGCACGAACCTTCTGATTTTGTCCACGAACGGATTACGCATTGACGAATTTTGAGCGCCGTGTAACCTGGCGCTCAACACAAAATCCACCTCCCGAGTGTGGGTAACCTTGCTATTGAGGCGACACGTCGTCCTCGAACCTACTCGCCGGTATCAATTTTCGGCGCCAACAATCGCAGTGCGTGTGCGACGTCGACCACCTTCGGGCCGTCCAAGGTAAGGGCGATCTCGACCACCTGGTTCGGCAGAAGTGTCACTTCCCGTTCCCCGTCCAATGCGATCGTCCCCGGGCGGCGGTCGATGCGACGCCGTTCACCGGGTTGCATCACGTCCCACTCAGACACCGCTACCTCCGGCACCATCCCGGGAGCTATCGGCGCCTTGACCGAGCGAGCGGTCGGGCCATCGCCCTCGCCTAGCCTTAAATGCAGCCCAAGCGGCTCGTCAATAGACACGGGCCGAAGTTGCGATCCCACGGCGGAGATACCGATGCTGGCGGGTTCAGCGCGTGTCAAAAACACGTCTTCCACCGTGTCCATGTTCCACACGGCGCGCGCGCCAACAAACATCTCGGTCGACACGGCGGCGTCGATCAAAGCGATATCGACCAACTCCTCATCAACGAAAATATCGAAGCGCTTACAACGTGTTATCGCAGCATCCACGCCCACAACGCCCATCGCGACCGAGCCCGCCGCGATTCCGGCGAGCGTGCCCTCGATCATCTGCGGAAACACGTTGTTGGTGCCGGTAGAGATAGGAACTAACGGCACATCGCCGACGCCCTTGGCCACAACGCGGTTGGTGCCATCACCTCCCAGCGTAACGATGGCTCCGGCACCCGCGTCCGCCATCATTCTTGCGGCACGGGTAGAGCCATCCTGATGGTCGATCCGAGGCATCTCAAGGTAGCGAGCCTCGATCTGGTTCTCGACATCCTCCATTGCGGGCGCTGCCAAACGACTCAGGTCGGGCATCACGAGCACACGGTCCACATTGGCCGAAACCAGCCCGGCGAACACCCGTCTCAGCGTGTTCGCCTTCTCTTGGTTGGAGACGACCCGACCCGCAGCCACCAGTCGGCGGATGTCCTTGCCCGCCGCCGGGTTGGCGATCACACCGACGGTAATCAAATTGCGCCTGTCTTGATGCCAGCGAAGACCTTGCTCGTACTCAGGAGGCCATCCAGCCTGGCGCAGCCAGATTCGCCGCGATCCCTCGCAGCAGTTCTCCCGCCGGGTAGCCGTCGACCGCGCGATGGTCGAACGTCAGGCTCAGGAAGCACATGGATCGGGGCACGATCTCACCTTCAAATACGACCGGTTTCTGCACGACTCGTCCCACGCCGAGAATTCCCACCTGAGGCGGGTCCAGCAGGGGGTCAAACGCGTCCACGTTGGCCGATCCGAGGTTGGTGACAGAGAAGGTCCCGTGACGCATGTCGTCCACGTGTAGCTCGTTGGACTTGACTCGAGACATCACCTCGCGCACCCGGCGTGCGATGTCCAGTGTTGTCATCCCGCCAGCACCGTGAATCACCGGAACGATTAGGGCGTCCGGCATCGCAACCGCAAAGGCCAGATTCACGTCGGCAAGTATCCGGATCTCGTCTCCGGCGAAGTGGGCGTTCATCCGGGGATGATCCGTGAGCGCACGCGCCGTCGCCGCCAGGGCCAAGTCCTGGAACTGCGGCCTCAACCTGTGGGCTCGCCATTCGCCGACGAGCTGCCGCTGCATGGCGACCGCTTCCGTAACGTCCGCCTCAGTGGTCAGAGTCACCGTCGGGATGGCGCCGCTCTCGGTCATTCGCCGGGAGATGGTTGCCCTGAGCCCGGTCAACGGAATGGTTTCTGCAACCGGCGGTCCGTCCTCTGCCGGGTACGAAGGGCTGAAAACAGGCGCTCCGATAGGCGGTCCGGCTGCGGCAGCACGAACATCTTCCTCCAGGATTCGCCCACCCGGCCCGCTTCCGGTCACGGTCTCAAGATCAATCCTCAGGTCATGAGCGATCTTGCGTGCGATCGGGGTGATCTGGCGTCGGCCTGCCGCCGGGTCCTTATGTCCTGCCGGACGGTTGGCTGCCGATACACCCACCCCACCCGTTGAGGGCACTGGAGCGCTGGCCTTCGCATCCGTCATTGGCTCCGGTAGATCGACCGTTTCTTCACCTTCAGCTAGCAACACCGCAAGGAGCGTCCCGGTGTCGACCGTCATACCCTCAGGGACAACGATCCGGGCGAGGGTGCCGACGCCCGGTGATTCAACTTCGCTGTTGACTTTGGCCGACTCGACCTCGCAAAGCGGATCGCCCTCCGCAACGGCGTCGCCCTCCCGCTTGAGCCATTTCACGATGGTGCCATCGTTCATGCCCATACCCCACTGAGGGAGAAGAACTCTGGTCGGCATACGGCGTTCCCTAGTCCACTGAAAACGTGTTAGTCACAAGCCGCGCAAGCAAATCACGCCGGCGGCAAAAGCATACATCCCCGCGGACGTGTTCAGCTAGAGATGACATCATTAAGGTGTGTGTCAAGGTTTCCGCCAAAGTGATCCTTGGGGACACCAACTGCAAATACCTCAAAATCCACCCGGCGGAGCCGAGAGAACTCTCCCCGCTCGGAGGCGTTCCATTACCCGTCTACAAGCGCGTCTAACAACGCCGTCGCCGCATCTAGCGTCGGCGCAACAGCCAACCCAGCAGCACCGGTTGCCGCATCCAGCGCAAACGCCATCGTACCTCCTGGTCCGGTCCACCGAGCGATCGTCGCATCGCCGACCGTAATCCGGCTGAACGCAGCATCTGCGTCTAATGCGCCTTCGAACGCAGCCGAGAACTGCAACCCATCGGTGCCGGGATCGTCCCACTCGATCAGCAGACCCATCGCTATCTCGCCGACCGGACCGTCCAGCAGAAGATACCCATCTGATCCCCATCCGGCGGCCGCCCGCGCAGCTACGGCAGCCTCAACGCCAAGCGCCTCCAGCCATAGACTGATAATCGCCTCGCCCAGCACATCTTCGCTCTGGACGCTCCATCCTTCACCCAAGATCGAGGCCATATCCGGCAGTGTCGGTGGGGTTTCCGGGTATTCGTTGGTCCGGTACTTCTCCGGGTGAATGATCTGCTCCGTCGTCTCCGGGAGGTCTGCCCATGCGGCATCAAGTCCCGCCATACCGCCTCCCTGCCAGATCGAGTTCACGAATCCGAATCCCGCTGTGTACGGCCAACCCAGCGTAAGAACGAGAAAGTCCGGCGTGGCCTCAAGAATGGCGAGATCAATCGGATCAACTGTGATGAGCTCGTTCAGATCTTCGGCGGCGAAGTTGCGGGCAGCGTAGATGGCCTCCACAAACGTCGCCTCGCCTTCGATCATCGCCTGGAGCGCACCCTCACGGTCCGAATCGTTTTTGGCGTCCTCAAACAGCACGCTGAGATCGAAGTTCACGTCCTGCAGCAGGTGGGCGTACTCGTGCGAATACACGGCCTCTTCTTTGACCGATACCTCTTCGCCGCCTCCAAGCACCAACAACTCGCCAGTCTCGTGGTTGTACAGCCCGATAACGGCGCCCTCAAGCAGGTTGCGCTCAATTTCGAGAAGATCCGAATCCTGTGGAATCAGGCCCAGCAGCTTGAGCAACACTTCCCGATCGGCGATATCCGCCAGCACCTCGGGGTCCGCCAGGTCCTCTGCTAGCTCTTCGGCAATGCGATCTTTGCCGACCAGAGAAACATTCGGATCTCCACCGGCGTGCAGTTCCCTGATCTCTGACACGGCGTCGCCGATCCTTGTCAGCTCGCCGGATTTTCCTTCAGGAGTGGGTTCAGACGTGGCGGGCGTTGTCGCGGAACCGCCCGAGGTCGACGTGGGCTCCGGGGTGGCGCCCCGCCCGGGCGTGCTCGGGGTCGGGCCCGCCAACGGCCCCTCCGTCGGACCCGCGACCGTATCTGCTGTCGCCGCCGGGCTCGGGGTCTCGCCGAACACCGAAGTTGGACCAGGCGTCGTGGGCGTGGCGCCGTCCGGTGCCCCAGCGCCGTCGGAAGAACATCCGACCAGCAGCAGTGACACTAATCCGGCCAGGATCACAGCCCCACTGGTACGGTGCCAGATGGACCGGCTGAATCCGACTGAGTTGAGTACAGGTAACGGCACCAAATGACTTCTCGCTGTGAATGGGGATCGGGCAACGACTTGATAGTCGAGTACCACGACACCGAATGGGGTGTGCCGTCGCACGACGACGGCCACCTTTTCGAGATGCTGGTCCTGGAAGGGTCGCAGGCCGGTCTGAGCTGGCAAACGATCCTCAACAAACGTAAGGGTTATCGCCGGGCATTCGCGGACTTCGACATAACCACCATCTCAGCTTACGGTGAACCGGAGGTCAAGAGACTTGTGCAGGACACCGGGATTGTGCGTCATCGCGGCAAAATAGAGGCGGCTATCAGTAACGCGAGCGTGGCGCTTGCGGTACAGGCCGAGTTCGGCAGCCTTGACGCCTACCTGTGGACGCTGGGCGGCGGTGGCCCGGTCAAGAACTCACCGACGGCGATGGGCGACATCCCGACCACGACCGACGTGTCGGAAGCCATGAGCAAGGCGCTCAAGACGCGGGGGTTCCGTTTCGTAGGTCCCACAACCGTCTACGCATTCATGCAGTCGACGGGCATGGTGAATGACCACGTGGTCACATGTTTCCGCCACAACGAAGTATGATTCCGGTCCCGCAGGTCATCGGGCGGTCACACGTAATCTGATTTTCAGGAGCGGCGGATTTGGACAAGCAGATCTTTGGCATCGGCGGCGACTTCTTTCCACCCGAATGGAGACGCCCGCTGCTCCGTGAGCACCTGCTCACCCTCTCAGACAAGTCACGCCCGAAGGTCTGCTACGTGGGGTCTGCCACGGGTGACAACGCCCAAAACATAGCGACCTTCTATCAGGAGTTCGGCCGGCATGATGCCGAAACGTCCCACCTGAGCCTGTACTCGCCGCCACAAAAGGACATTCGCTCCTATGTCATGAAGCACGACATCATCTACGTCGGCGGAGGTAGCACTAAGAACCTGATGGCCCTCTGGAACGAATGGAGCTTTGGCGAGATCATGCGAGAAGCGTGGGAGGCGGGGATCATCCTTTCAGGCACGAGCGCGGGTTCGATCTGCTGGTTCGACGACTGCATCACAGACTCGATCCCCGGAGGCCTCACGGCGCTGAAGTGCGTTGGGCTTCTCAAGGGCAGCAACTCAACCCACTACAGCGGGCACCCGGACCGACCGTCCACGTACCGCAGGCTGATCGCATCCGGCGAGGTCTCGGACGGTATCGCCACCGACGACAACTGCGCCATCCACTACATCGGCGACGAGTTGCACGAGATCGTCACGCAGGACCCAAACTCGCGGGCGTATCGCGTGGAGCGAGATGGGGACGGCTACAAAGAGACGCCGTTGGAAGCGCGCTACCTGGGTTAGAAACCCCCTCTCTCAGTGGGAGAGAGCTGGGATGAGGGAGGTCAACCCTGCTATTTTTAACCACCTGGCTGCTTGGCCACATTCACGGACTGATCCCACGACAACTCACCCTGAGGCTCTTGAAGGGTCCCTCACGCAAGAACGTCCTATTGATGCGTCACCGCGTAATCAGTGTCTCCAGCCGGACACTGTTCCAGTGAAGACCCCTCGACCACGCTCGAGACGACAGTAGGTTGAAGCCCACCCTGAGGCCTTCGAACGACCCTCCCACGCAAGAACACCCTATTAACAGCGCGTCCGCGTGACCCCCTCTCCCCGTCGGGAGAGGGTTGGGGTGAGGGGGCTTCCAATTAGGAAGCCAATACGCCAGCGCGTTATCCGTCTAACGCAGCGCGTAACCACCCGATCTTCGTTCGCAACTCCCACCCCTGAACTTACGACAACCCACCCTGGGTCTCTCGAAAGATCCGTCCAACAAACGCGCGCTCCTAATCCTGCAGCGCGTCCGCAAGCTCCGTGAAGTCGGTCACCGTCACGTCCGGGACATGCGGCGAGTCCTCGTACGGGAGTCCGTACCGATTCACAAACGCGCCCCGCATGCCACAAGCACGCGCACCCATCACATCAAACGAATTCGCCGAGACCATCAAGCACTCGCCGATCTCCAACCCCAGGATATGCGCCGCCCGCCGGTAAACACCGGGATGCGGCTTGAACGCGCCCACGACCTGCACGGAGATAACTGCGTCGAAATCCCACTTGATGCGGTTCTTCGCCAGGTGCGCCAGGAAAGCCGGCTCGCCGTTCGAGAGCGCCACCAGTTTGTAGCGGGGCTTCAGCCGCTCCAGCCCGACGCTAACCTCCGGGAATGGCGACAGACTCTGCCAAGCGATCATGAAATCCACAATCTCGTCCCGGCTCGCCTCGACGTTGTTCAACTGAAGAACGTAGGCGAAAGCCCGTCGTGCCACCTCCAGATAGCCGGAGTGCCCGAGGTCGACGATGTTGTCCTGGTACTGCTCGATCCGCTGCCGATACCGCCACTGTGTCCAGAACTCGGCCGGGTCGGCGCCCGACCCCTTCGCCGTAAGAAACTCGCCGATATACGGCGTCAAACTGCCACCAAGGTCCAGCACAGTCCCGAACAAATCAAACGTGAGGGCCTTGCAGTTCTCAAGATCCGGCTTCAAATAGCACTCCGATCGGCATCTTTCTTTAGTTGTCGGTGCACAAGAGTACCGTCAGAACGCGTATCGGATCTTTTGAAATTGGAGTGCGTCGACTGGATTCGAGATTACTGTGGCCGTTGAGGACGTTTGGCCATGATTTCCGAGAAGTCTTCCCATCCGATCGGATGGCCTCTCTGTTCATTTCATTTGGGAGCCGCCATTCCAAATCGCCGCTACTAACTGGCAATCGGCCCAGTAATGCTCCGTTGTTCCAGGTTTCAAATGCCACGTTCGAGTATCGGACTCCATAGGTCGGGACAGACAAGAAAATTTCATGCTCAGCCATCTCACACCTCTTCCTCCAATTTTTTTGGTCTCGCTACTCCAGAGTCCGCTTCACTGCATCCGCGATCTTCTCTTTCGTCGGGTAGACCAGCTTTTCCAGGGCCGGGCTGTAGGGGATGTGCACCTGCTCGGACGCCACTTTGGCGATCGGCGCTTGCAAGGACCAGAAGCCTTCTTCGGCGACGATCGACGCGATCTCGGACGCCGCGCTGCACACCTTGTGCGCCGGGTCTGCGATAACCAGTCGTCCCGTCTTCTCGACGGACGCCAGGATGGTCGCCTTGTCCAGCGGTACAAGCGTTCTGGGGTCGATCACCTCGACCGATATCCCGTCGGCCTCAAGCTCCTCCGCAGCGGATAGAGCGTGCGGCACAGAACCGGCGATCGCCACCGCCGTGACATCGCTGCCCTCGCGCAGCGTGTTCGCCTGTCCAAACGGGATGAGCAGCTCACCGCCCGGCACGTCCTCGTTTGCCGGCACCTCTCCGCGGTTCCCAAAGAGCGTCCCGTCCTCGAACATGATCACCACGTCGTTGTCGCGAATCGCCGTCTTCATCAAACCCTTCATGTCGGCCGGGTTCGATGGCGCAACGATCTTGAGCCCCGGCATGTTCATAAACATCGGGTACGAGCGGTCAGAGTGGTGCGCCGCCGAGCCGCCGCCGTAGTACATCGTCGCCCGGTACACCACCGGCAGATTGACCTGCCCACCGAACATGTAGCGCATCTTTGCGGCTTGGCTCACGAGCTGATCCATCGCCACCCACATGAAGCTCGTCAGTGTTTCCACCACGGGCCGCATACCAACGGCCGCGGCTCCAACCGCGGCGCCAAAGAAGGCGTTCTCCGAAAGCGGAGTGTCCAGTACGCGCTTCTCGCCGAACTCCTCCAGGAGGCCCATCGTCGCCCCGTAGATAGAGCGCTTGATGTCCTCGCCCATGATGAAGACCGACTCGTCCCGCTTCATCTCTTCTTGCAGGGCTTCATTGATGGCGTTTACAAATACTGTTTCTGGCACGGTCTACATCTCACTTTACGTCCGGTCGAACCCGGAGAATTAACGACTTGCGCTGGAGTGAATCGGGGGGTTACTTCAAGCCGATTACGGCTGCGGTATCGCGTCCGCGAACATGTCGTCGAACAGGTCACCGGGCTCCGGGAACGGGCTGTTGCGGGCGAATTCAAGCGCCTCTTCGATCTCTTTTGCTTCTTCATCCCTCACCGCATCGCACTCTTCCTGAGTTGCGATTCCCTGTTCAACCAGCCGCTTCTCGTGGATCACGATCGGGTCGCGCTGCCGCCACGTCTCGATCTCTTCTTCCGGCCGATACTCGCCTCGGCGGATGCGCCCCAGCCCCAGCGAGTGCTCCTCGTACCGGTAGGTGAGTCCCTCAACCAGGCTCGGTCCCTCTCCCGCCCGGGCACGCTCGATCCCCACGCTGACCGCCTCATACATGGCGACCACGTCCTGGCCGTCTACGAGCACGCCAGGCATGTTGTAGGCGCTGGCCCGGTCGGACACATGCTCCACCGCCACGGTGTCCCGGTACGACGTCGTGACGGCGTACTGATTGTTCTCACAGATAAAGATGATCGGCAGCTTCCACACCGACGCCAGGTTCATCGACTCATGGCACGCACCCTGGTTTGACGCGCCGTCGCCGAAGAACACCGCGGAGATGAAATCCTCGCCCTTGATCTTGGACGCCAGCGCCGCGCCGGTCGCCACGGGCAGTGATGAGCCGAGAATCCCGGACTCGCCGAGGATCCCGACCGAGAAATCGGCGAGGTGCATCGACCCGCCCTTGCCTTTGCAGTAGCCGTCCACTCGGCCCAGCAGTTCGGCCATGGCGCGCTTCGGGTCCCCACCCTTGGCCAGCGGGTGGCCGTGCGAGCGGTGGTTGCCGGCGATGTAGTCCGTGTCCTGCATCGCGACGCAGGCCCCGACGGCGACCGCTTCTTCGCCGATATACGGGTGCGCGGCTCCCCCAAACTCGCCCTTGGCATAAATGTCGATCACCGTTTCCTCGAAATGTCGGATAGTCCACATGCGCCGCAGCATCAGCATCAGGAGATCTTTATCGATGGCCAAGGGTTGCCTCCTCAGGCGCTTTCGCGTTTCGGTACTGGCTTGGTGCTCGCCGTGATTATCACCGTGATAAACAAGATTTTCGGATCGGTCCAGGGTCAGGTTTCCCCGCAGAGCGGAGTGATTATATCCCCGGAAACAGAACTTCCGCCCGGAGGGCCGTAAACCGCGCCTCAGGGTGTTGCTACACGGCCAGCCAGGCCGCTACGGCCCAGAGGGACAGATTCGCCAGCGTGGCCAGTGCGAAACGCCAGATGAACGATGTTTTCAAGGTTTTATGCCGCAGTCCTCGCATCGCCCAGATACCGCCAATAAAGCCTCCTGCGAACGCAGACAGGAACAAAGTGCGCTCGCGAATACGCCTTCGCCCCCATCCGGCCTGCCGTTTGTCCCACCAGACGAGTCCGGCGGCCCAGGCGTTGACCAGGGCTAGATATAAGGTGATAACGCCGAGCGAGGCCAAATCATTCATGAAAAAAGTGTCGTTTCGGGTTGGCCCGAACAGGCCTTGAACACCGTCGGTTTTTTTGATTCGCCCGTACGTTTGTGTTACGATCGGGTGGTCGCGGACCTCGCTTCAAGGTACGTGCGCGCGTGAAGCTGCTCCCCTCGGGGCAAGTGTTCGCCGCTGAAGCACTGACTCGGACGTCGACACCCAGTAAGCACGACCTGCATTCAACAATTTCACGCGCCCATTTTTCGCCCCAAGTTCTCGGGGTTTTCGCCTCGGGGCCGCGACTAACGCGCCCAACGATCGCTAAGGAGACCCGATGGCACAGGCCCCGGTCAACCCGGAGAGTTACGACGCCTCCGATATCACCGTCCTTGAGGGACTGGAAGCCGTCCGGCTCCGCCCCGGGATGTACATCGGCAGTACCGGCCCTACCGGTCTGCAACACCTCATCTGGGAGATCGTAGACAATGCCGTAGACGAAGCTATGGCGGGGTTCTGCGACCACGTGGATATCACAATCCACGGTGACGGCTCCGTCACGGTCGTGGACAACGGCCGCGGCATCCCAGTGGACAAGCACGAGACCACCGGCAAGACCGGCGTCGAGACCGTAATGACCACGCTCCACGCCGGAGGGAAGTTCGGCGGGAAGTCGTACCAGGTCTCCGGCGGTCTCCACGGCGTTGGCGCTTCCGTGGTAAACGCCTTGTCGAAGAGCACCGTCGTGGAGGTCCGACGGGACAAGAAGGTGTGGCGGCAGGAGTACTCACTCGGCGGCGCGGTAACCGAACTCGATTACCGCCCGCAGGTCGATACCGACCCGCCCGGGACCGGCACTACCGTTACGTGGGAGCCGGACATGGGCACCTTTGAGGAGCTAACGTACGACTTTGCCGCTATATCGAGCCGTTTCCGGGAGATGGCCTACCTGAACCAGGGCCTCGGCATCAAGTTCCGTTCAGATTTCCATGAGGAGCTGTGGCCGCACAACGAGGTGTCTTATCTTTTCGACGGCGGCGTCGAGAGCTTTGTGCGAACGATGAACCGCAGGCGCGGTGCGATTCACGACAACATCGTTTACACACAGGAAGAAGTTGACGGGGCGCAGGTAGAAGTAGCGTTCCAGTACAACGAATCTTTCGTTGAGAACTGCCTGTCCTTCGCCAACTGCATCAACACGAGCGACGGCGGCAGCCACGTCACCGGCTTCCGGTCGGCGCTGACGCGCGTCCTGAACGATTTCGGCCGTAAGAACAAGTTGCTGAAGGAAGACGCACCAAACCTCTCCGGTGAAGACGTCCGTGAGGGCATGCTCAGCGTCATCAGTGTGAAGATGACAGATCCGCAGTTTGAGGGCCAGACCAAGGGCCGACTTGGAAACCCGGAAATCAAAGGAGCGGTCGAGACCGTCGTAGGCCGGCGCCTATCCGAGTTCCTTGAAGACAATCCGATCGACGCCCAGAAGATCCTTGAGAAAGCTACGACAGCGGCCCGTGCCCGCGAGGCCGCCAAGAAGGCGCGCGATCTCGTCCTGCGCAAGAACGCCATGGACGGCGGCTCACTCCCGGGCATGCTCGCCGACTGCAGCGAGAAGGATCCGGCCAGCAGCGAGTTGTACATCGTGGAAGGTCCATCCGCCGGCGGGTCGGCGAAACAGGGTCGTGACCGCAGGTTCCAGGCCGTTCTACCGTTGAGGGGCAAGATCCTCAACGTTGAAAAGGCACGCTTTGAACGGATGATTGAAAGCGACACGATCCGTGCGCTTGTCACCGCGCTTGGCTGCAACATCGGCGAGGACTACGATGAGTCGAAGCTCCGGTACCACCGCGTGGTCATCATGACCGACGCCGATGTGGACGGGGCGCACATTCGCACTCTGCTGCTCACCTTCTTCTTCCGCAACCTGCCGGAACTGATCGGCGGCGGTTACCTCTACATCGCGCAGGCGCCACTGTACAAGGCGTCGCGCGGCCGTTCAGCCTCCTGGTTATTCTCGGATGAGGAGCTGGACCGCTGGATGGCGTCGCGAGTGTACTCAAAGCTGTCCGTCACATCGCAGACGAATGAAGGGGTGTCCTTCAAGGGAGGTCCGCTCGGTGGCATCATGTCTCCGGTGCGTGACTTCTCGGATGCGGTCGCCGCTCTACGAACCCTCGGCCTCTCTGAAGAAGTGACGCTCAAGCTTCTCGGCGATCCGGAGCTGCAGAACCTGGACTTCCGCCCGCCAGCGCCGGAGCCGGCGCCCGAACCTGTGTCTGAACCGTTGCAGCCAACGATGTTTGACGACGGCGATCCGTCGGCCAACGGGACAAGGCCTGAGGGTGAAGAAATCGAAGGTTTGGAAGAGTCGGTTGAGCCTCCGCCACCCCTACCGGACATCACGTTCGACATCGATGGCTTCACGCTCACGCGTTCGATCTACGAGCACCCGACATTGAACACGGCGCGCCGGCTGTTCCCGAGGGTGCAGAAGGTCGTCGAGAACTCGCCATACAGCATCACCCGGGAAGAGGACGAGATCGCAAAGGACATCACCTGGAACGATCTCGTGACCACGCTCGAAGACAACGCCGACCGCGGCAACGTGTCCATTCAACGGTATAAGGGCCTGGGCGAGATGAACGCCGATCAGCTGTGGGAGACCACGATGGATCCGGCGGAACGTGTGATGCTGCGCGTGACGGCGGAGGATGTGATGCGGGCCGACGAACTGTTCACGACGCTGATGGGTGACGACGTGGAGCCCCGCAGGGACTTTATCCGAACCCACGCGCTTGAGGTAAAGAACCTGGACGTCTAGTCAAACCGGCAATCAGTCGATAACCGCCCGGGCCTTCCCGTTTTTAGGAGCCCGGGCTTCTTATTCCTGGTCTAAAGGGCCTCAGACACAGCGACGTTGCCGTTGGCGTCCGCTTCAAGCAGCGCCCGGAATGGCACGCCGCGCTTGTGTACCTCATCACTTCCGCCCTGGTGGCGATCCAGCACGCACAGCACGGCGGCGACCTCACATCCGAAGTCCTGGATCGCATCCATGGCGACCAGCAGGCTTCCGCCGGTGGAAACTGTGTCGTCAAACACGACGACCCTGGCCCCGGGCTTGATCGCTCCCTCCACCTGTTTACGGGCGCCGTGTTCCTTGATAGCGTCCCGTACGAAGTACCCGTCCATCGGCGTCCCTGCCTGTCTGCTCCGCAACGCCACCGCCCCGGCGATAGGCACCGCGGCGACTGTGGGGCCACCGACGCCGGCCGCGCGCACCTCGACGGCCATCGCCAGAAACGCCTCCGAAACCAGGTCAGCGCCCTCAGGATCAAGCGACAGGACGCGGCCATCGAAGTAGTAGTTGCTTTTCGTTCCCGAGGTCAGCGTGAAATCCCCGAATCTGAGAGCGCCTAACTCCAGAGCACGTTCCAGGGTCCTCGACGCAAGCGCTTTGAGATCGGTCAACTGTCGCCTCTCCTCGGATCTCCGGGATGTGGGATCACGTTATACCGAGCCTTCGGCCTTATACAGCCCGTGCCGCTCGATATATGCGTTTACAGACGCGCCGACCAGCCCTTGAATAGACACGCCGCTCGCAACGCGGGCACGGATATCGGTCGCGTTTATCGAGAGCATGGGTCCGGAAACGAACTGGGCGTCTCGACCGGGGTGGCCGGCAGGCAGCTCTTCCGGCAGGCCGCTCCCCGGCCGGCCCACACACACCATAGTGCACATACTCACGAGCCGTTCAGGCTCACGCCAGCGCGGGAACTCTTCAAGTGCATCGGCCCCCAGGATCAACAGTAGCTCGGACGCACGGCCGTACTCGGCCCTGAGGTCAGTGATCGTGTCGACACTGTACGACGGCCCGCCACGTTCGGCGTCGACGGTCGATAGCTCGAACCCCTCACGATCCTCCGTCGCTAGCTTCACCATCGCGATCCGGTGGTCGATCGAACTCACGCCGACGCCGAACGTCTTCATCCAAGGTCGCGCCGCAGGAACGAACAGCACGCTGGTCAACTCGAGTACGTTGAACACGGCCGTAGCGATGGCCAGGTGGCCGTTGTGAACGGGATCAAACGTCCCGCCCAAGACACCGATCCGGCTGCGTATCCGGCCGACCCTCGAACTGTTGGCGCCAGTTAGCTCCACTCGAGCTCGGCCTCTCCTATGAAAACCGTGTCCCCCGTTTTGACGCCCAAGTCTTCGAGCGCCTGTACGACGCCGATCCTCTCCATAAGACGGTGTAGCTGAAGCTGAACTTCATACATATTGAGATCGCTCGCACTGGCTACCCGTATCGCCCTATCGTGCAGGACGCGAAACGTCGATCCTTCCGCGACAACAAGCGGTCGGGAAGACCTTGCTTCCGGTCGGAGCACCCTCACCAGGCTATCGTCGTCTTTGATGGCCTCGCGAGCGTCCTGGTCGGCCCGGATGGTGTCAAGCGTTTTAAACAATATGCCTGACAACTCTTCGAGACCGTCATACGTCGCTGCCGATACGCAAACCGCTTCACCGGTAGACACGTTTCGAGCCAGGTCGTCCTGCATCCCCTCGAAAGTCTCGGACACCTCTGGCCGGTCCGACTTATTGATAACGGCTATCTGGGGCGTCTCCGCCAGCTTCTCGTCAAACGCCAGGAGCTCGGCATTGATCAGCCGCATTCGATCCTCTACGTCGTCTTCGGTTCCATCCACCAGGTGTACGAGCAGCCGGGTTCGCTCCACGTGTCTCAGGAAATCGTGACCCAGGCCAATGCCTTCTGCCGCCCCCTTGATCAACCCGGGGATCTCCACCAGAACGATCGAGTCCAGTCGGCGCGACAGCACTCCAAGTGATGGCTCAAGGGTAGTGAACGAATACGCCGCCACCTTTGGCCGGGCGCCCGTGAGAGCTGCCAACAAGCTGGATTTACCGGCGTTCGGCATCCCAATGATCCCCACGTCCGCAAGAAGCTTCAGTTCTAAACGTAGCTCTCGGCCGTCCCCTGTCTGCCCACCCTCTGCCAACAACGGTTCCTGGTTCTGCGCGGTCACATATTTAGTGTTGCCCTGCCCTCCCTGACCACCTTTAGCGGCTACGACCGTATCCCCATGCTGAGAGAGATCAGCAAGAAACTCGTCTTCAACTCCAGGATCTGAGATCACTTCCCATACTTCTGTACCCACGGGAAGGGTGATCACGAGATCATCTGCGCTCGCCCCGTGCCTCTTCTTGCTAGATCCGTTTCCTCCAGATTTAGCCTCGAACCTCTGGCGGTATTGAAATTTCTGGAGAGTGTTTAGAGATTTGTCGGCAACCAAGAAGATGTCCCCCCCATTCCCTCCATCGCCACCATCGGGCCCGCCGTTTGGTGCGAACTTCTCACGACGGAAAGAAACAACTCCATTTCCACCATTCCCGGCACGGACATGGATAAGAGTGGAATCAATCAATGCACATTCACCAGAAACGAGATGTGTCTTGGAACGTTCATCATCTTAATAAGTCGGTGGAGACTTCGGAAACTGGCCTCGTATACGAGGCGAATCCCATTCCGGGATCTGAGGAGTTTATGCGGACAGGCTGTGGACTTGATGCTAACGCGAAGAGGGTTTAACTCAACAGGGTGAAAATTCGGGAACCGTTTTAACAAGAGACTACAGTTATCCACAAGAAACAACAGTGTTTTCCACAGGTTCTCGATGGAATGATGAAATTCGTGGTGGTGCACCTGTATGACGAATTTCCAAAATAAAGCGCGTCAAAACAGGACATTTATGGCTGAAACTTGTTAGCGAGGCTGACTGGCGAGCCGCTGGCGGATCGTTGCTATGATGCTTCTGAGTTCCGGATCCGTCTCTATCAACTGCTCGACCTTGCGTTGAGCGTACAGGACCGTTGAATGGTCACGGCCGCCAAGGGCCAAGCCTACCTGAGGAGAGCTTAATAAACTTGTTTCTCGAAGCAGGTACATCGCGACGTGACGGGCTCTGGAAACCTCTTTGGTCCTCCGCGGGCCTTTGAGCGTTTCTGAATCAGTGCCGAACTGCTCCGAGACCGCTTTAATCACTGCGGACGGCGTCATGGGAGCCTCCTGTCTCGTCGTGAGCAGGTCGCCAAGCCCCTTGCGGGCGACATCGACCGTGACAGGGGTGCCCGTCATCTGGGCGTACGCCACGATCCGGTTCAACGATCCTTCGAGCTCCCTGACGTTTGAAGACGGACGAGAGGCGACAACGTCAAGCACATCCTCGGGTAGTTGAGCCTGCAGACTCTTAGACTTCTCACGCAGGATCGCCGTGCGCGTCTCATAGTCGGGCGGCTGGATGTCCACCACCAACCCACCCTCAAGTCGTGACTGGATGCGCTCTTCAAGGAGCGACTGGCGGGCTGGCTCGTCGCCCGTTACGACGACCTGCTTGGTTCCCATGTGCAGCTCGTTAAACGTGTGGAAGAAGCCTTCCTGCGTCTGCGCCTTACCGGCGATGAACTGGATGTCGTCCACAAGAAGTGCGTCGGCGCCCCTGTAGAAAGCCCGGAACTGTTCAGTCGTTCCGTCCTGGATGGAGCGGATGTAGTCGTTCGTGAAGCGTTCACTGCTCACGTAGATCAGGTGCATACCACGGGACGTCAACGCGTTTCCGATGGCCTGTAAAAGATGCGTCTTGCCCAGTCCTACGCCCGCGTACAGGTACAGGGGGTTGTAAACGCGACCTGGCTCGGCGGCTACGCGCGTAGCCGCCGCATGTGCGAGTTCATTTGAGGGGCCGACGACGAATTCGTCAAATGTGTAGCGTGGATTCAGCGGGAGCGACCCAAAAGGGGAGTTAGGATCGGGCGGCTGACTCGCCGGCTTGTCGGGCCGCTCGTCCCGGCGGTCTCCGATCCCGTTTGCCGACGGTCCGTCGGCGTCAGAGATCACCTCAAAACGTACCGTGATGGATTGGCCTGCGATACGCTCTACTGCCCGGGAGATCGTCGCGGCGAGACGTTCTTCCAGCATGGTCGCGGCGAACGCGCTCTCCGTGCCAACAACCAGGCATTCATCATCGAAACGCAGCGCCTGAGTTCCTTTTAACCAGGTCTCGAAATTTGGCCTGGGCACTTCCAGTTGAAGACGGCCGAGCGTAGCGGTCCAGAGTTGAGATGGTGCTTGAGTGGTCAGAATGGCGTCCTCTGGCAGGATCAGAGAGGCGGGGGTTGGATAAGGCGGTCCCTGAGCCTGAGCCGGAACCAAAAGTGTGCTCACGGAGTCGGTTCGCGCTGCACCAGCGCACCATCCCGAAGCCGCTGTGACGTTACCATGTACCCCGGGAAACACAACCCCTCCCAGGGGTTATTTTGGGCCGACATACCGGAAAATTTGTTGTTGCTGAACCGGGCGTGAATATGCTGATTTCAGGTTGGGGAATGACCCGGAACCGTGTAGTAGCGCGGATGAGTGCCGCGCATCAAGTCTTGGGGCAATTCAATTCTTATGGGTACGGTCATATTCAGGTAACAAAGGGCTTGGAGCGATGACCCGCATCGTCTTTTTCGGCACGCCGGACGCCGCAGCGAAAGCTCTGCGCTCGCTGGTGGTAGCCGGGCACGACGTGAGCGCCGTTTACACGCGCCCGGACCGGATTTCCGGACGCTCACGCACACCGCGGCCGACGCCGGTGAAAGAGACCGCGATGGAGTTGAACCTCCCGGTCTACAGTCCGGGCAGTCTCCGCGGCGACGCCCTGCTAAATGAGCTGAGCGCGACGCCGACCGACATATTCGTCGTCCTAGCGTACGGCCGCATTCTGCCGCCGGCGCTACTGGACCTGCCGGGACGCGGCGTCCTCAACGTCCACCCGTCACTGCTCCCTCTCTATCGCGGCCCGAGCCCCGTCGTGACCGCCGTTCGTGAGGGTGCGTCGGAGACCGGAGTCTCGGTCATGCTTCTCGACGAGGGGGTGGACACCGGACCCGTGATCGCGCAGTCGGCGCCGGTGCCGATTACCGGAGAGGACACGGCCGAGAGCCTCACCGATCGGCTTTTCATGATGGGCGTGAACCTTTTGGTGGAGATCATCCCGGCGTGGGTGCGTGGCGATCTGACGGCGCGCGAACAAGATGACGCGACCGCGACCGTGACGAGTCTCGTCAAAAAATCGGACGGAGAGCTGGACTTCGAGGCGACTGCGATCGAGATTACGCGTGCCATACGCGCCTATCATCCGTGGCCGGGAACCTTCACCCGCTGGGCCGGCGAGAACCTGAAGATCATCGAAGGGGTGGTTGCCGGGGACGGCGCCGGTCAACCGGGCGTCGTGTCGATATCAGATGGCCGCCTGCTGATCACAACAGGCGAAGGGGGGCTTGAAGTGAAGCGCATCCAATTGGAAGGCCGCGGCGTTGTAACGGCGGGTGAATTCCTCCGTGGCTACCCGGCGATCGAGGGCGCTCGCCTCCCGGAAAACGGCTGAACACGGGACCAGTCAGGCTCGAATCCCGGCCGGCGTGTTCGAATCGGTTCGCAGAGTTCGAGTTATCAAAGGATCCAACAAGTGCGTTCTACGATCACGACCGGCAGCCACCTGGAGACCGTTCTGGGAACGGCGACGCTCGCCGTCGTCGGAGAGCGAGTCTTCTCCTCCGGTCTGATCCCCGCGCAACGCGGCAGCGCCGTTTCCGAAACGAGGCAGGTGTACGAGGCGGCCGCCAACGTGATGCACAGGGCCGGCTCCTCGCTCGCCGATGTGGTCCGGGTGCGCGCCTGGTTTACGAACGGGAATCGAAGCGATACGCGCCACCCATCCGGTGTTGTTCGACGACCCCGGACCCGCGCTGAGCGTGATCGGAACAATGTGCCGCGCGGTGCGCATGGGCGACGTCGTGTACGTGGCCAGGACCACCTCGACGGTGCCCGGCGAGATCGTGCAGCATCCGTATGAGGTCGCCGGACAGGTCGAGAACACGCTGTCGATAATTCGCTGGGCCCTTGAAGAGCACGACCTCGCCTGGAGCGATCTTGTGCGAACCCGTACCTACATCGTGGGCGGCCCGGACAAACTGACCGAGGGTGAGGCGGCGCTGGGTGAGGTGATCGGCGGCATGGACACGGTTGCGGCGGTTGTCGGCGTGCCCGTGCTCGGCAGACCGGAGGTCGTGGTCGAGATCGAGGCGACCGCAATAGCGGCCTCCGGGTGAACGCCACGATGGTTGGTTTCACCGCCTGAACCTCAAACCAGTTCATGGTCCTCTGATCCCCCTGAAGAGGTTGCGCGTTATATCGCACCGCGCTTCGTCAGGACGTGATTGATGGATCTCGACCCGGGCCGATAGATCCGAGCTTGACGCGGGCAACCGGTCGCTGCCGTTATTTCGATGGCCGTTTTCCTTGCCGTCGCTGCGTGCAGCTCGTCATCTGACGCCCCACCGGAGGCCCCCGGAGAAACGATGCTGACCGGAACGCCCGGCGTGACTTCAGCCCCGGGTCCAACGCCGATACCGGAACCGCCACCGGTCGATCTCAGCATCCACAGGGTCCCACTGGATGAGGTGATCTTCGACACCTTCGACGGCGGAACGGTTCGGCTGAGCGACGCCAGCGAATTAACGATTCTGAGGCTCCGCGACGCCAACCGGCCGCTTTATGAGCCCGTGCGTTACCAAGACGTGGACGGTGGAGATTGGCTGTCCGACTCAGACACGGTGATCGGTTATGCCGTCGAATCAGGCGCGTTTGCCTATTCATGCTCCTCCTGGCCAGCGCTAATTTATCGAGTAGCCGGTCGGCATTATATGATCGTCAGAAAAGATTCAGCGTCCACGGAGAAGGCGGGGCGCTAAAATCAGCCCATGTGCGGCAGGTTCATATTGATCGACGTGACCGGCCTCGGGCTGCGCTTCCGGGTGCAGGTAACCGGCGACACGCCGCCCGTGCCTCGTTTCAACATCACCCCGACGCAGCCGATCTGGACGATCACGAACGAGAACGGCACGCGGCGCGCTGAACAGATGCGCTGGGGCCTGATCCCGCCATGGGCGAAGGCTGCAAACCAGATCCGCAGCTCCTTCAACGCCCGCGACGATAAAGTGGCGACCTCGGGACTGTGGAAGCGGCCTCTGGCACGCACCCGCTGCCTGATTCCTGCCGACGGGTTCTACGAGTGGACCGGCCCGCGTAACGCCCGGAAACCGCAACTTATCCGGCTAATAGGCGGCGGCCTGCTGGGCTTCGCCGGGCTGTTCGACACCTGGCAAAACAAGGAGACGGGAGAAACCGTCCGCTCCTGCGCCATCATCACCACCGACCCGAACGCCCTGATGGAGCCGATCCACGACCGCATGCCGGTAATCCTGAACGGGGAAGCAGAATCACTCTGGCTCGACCCGGCTACCGAAGACCCGGACCGCCTCGGCGCGCTGTTACAGCCCTACCCGGCGGAAGAGATGGAGGCCTACCCCGTCTCCACAGCCATCAACTCATCCCGCGAAGACAGCCCGGAGATGATCGAGCCGGTAGCGCAGCTGGGCCTGAACATCGACACGTCACTCTGACCTCTAACGAGTCGTCTCGTACCCCCACATGTCATCCTGAATCAAGTTCAGGATGCCAAGCGGATGTGAGCGCGCGGTGTCAACCCCTCCCCTCTCCCGGTGGAGAGAGGGGAGGGGTGAGAGAAACCACCAGCAGGCGGTCAACGCTCCAGTGCGTTCTCGTACTACCCGGTCCTTCGGAGAACCTCAGGACACTATCGGTTGGCCCCCTCCCCTCCACGGAGAACGCCCTCGCTCACCCCCTAAACCGTAATCGCCGTCGAGAAGTCCGGGATGCCTTCCCAGCGGCCCGGGTCGGTCGCACGCATTACGGCGATCGTCTTGATCACCTCGGGGTTCGCCAACCCGTGCGGCTTCTCACCCGTTAACACGCGGATCACGTTCTCCGCCTGCCGTTGCCCTGACTGTTCGATAAAGGTCGGCGACCAGCCCGCCAGATGCGGCGTAATGAGCAGGTTGTCCAGACCAAGCAGCGGATCCTCGGCGTCCACCGGCTCGAACTCCGTCACGTCGATCCCTGCTGATTCGATTTCGCCGTCACGCAACCCGGCATGCAAAGCAACAGGATCCACGATCGGTCCCCGTGCGCAGTTGATCAGGATGGCGGTTGGTTTCATCTTCGCCAGAGAGTCGGCGTCGATCAGGTGATGCGTCTCTTCGGTCGCCGGCGTGTGGATCGTGATGAAGTCGGACTGGGTTAGCAAAGTGTCCAGGTCCACCATGCGGACGCCGTACAGGTCGCCCACCGTCTGCGGCACGTACGGGTCGTACGCAATGATCTGCTCGGGGCCGAATCCCTTGATCCGGGTCGCAAACGCCCGACCGATGTTCCCGAGGCCGATGATCCCCATCGTGTTGCCGGCGATCCGTCGGACGTTTCGACGGTAATCGTTCATTTTCGCCGGATCGTCACTCCAGCCGCCGGCCTTCGTGAACTGGCCGGTTTCCATCAGCAAGCGCGTCTGCGCAAGCAACATCGCCATGGCGTGGTCGGCGACCTCCGTTGTGTTCGCCCCCGGTGTATTGCAGGCCAGTATCCCCAGCTCCGTCGCCGCGCCCAGATCGATCGAGTCCACCCCGACGCCCATGCGGCTGACGACCTTCAACTTGGGGCACGCCTCCAGAACTTCACGATCGTGGAGCGGCCAGATGCCGATCAGAGCGCCGTCCGCGTCTTTCGTGATATCGATTAGCTCTTGTGTAGTGGCTGCCTCGCCTTGAACGACCTCGAAACCGGCTTCTGTAAGAAGGTTGAGTGGCGCCATTGAGCGGCCTGAGATAACGACCTTGAGGGCCATGTAGGGACTCCGTAACTCGATTCGGGTGATGATGAAGACGGGGCGGTGTTTCGGCAGAGCGGCAAGTATCGCGCCATTGATGCCCGTTGCGACCACTCGGAAATCACGAAGAAAGGTTGACGCGGCACGGTGTGGATAACTAACCTCGTGGGGTCAAAAGCTACGAAGGAGCCGAGTAGTTCCGGCAAATCCGCTGAGCGAGTCCCGTACGGTGTGAGGGGGCGCAGGAACCCGGAACGAAGATCTCTCCCGAGCTTCCGGCCGAAACGCGAATGCGTAAATCGCCCCGCCAAGTAGACCCGGACGGCAAGTCGACCGTTACAACGACGACGGTTTTCGGTCCCGAGCACCCTGCAACGTTTCAAGGGTTTCCGAAGGGATATCAGACCGGTAAAGCGTCCCGATCCGCTCGGGAAATGCAGGGTGGTACCGCGGGATCTCTGTTCATAGAGCCCGTCCCTCGATTGGGATGGGTTTTTTGTTTTCCAAATAATCTCAGGGCGCCAGGAGCCAGTGAAAGAAATGACGACGACAGACCGAACAGCCGGGCCGACCCCCCAGGATTCTGGTGATCGCTTCGCAGCAGTCGACTCACGGGCTGACTTCGTGGCGATGGAGCAAGACACGCTCCGCTGGTGGAACGAAAACGACATGAACGCGCGCTACCGCGCAAAAAACAACGACGCCAAAGAACACTTTTCGTTCATCGACGGGCCGATTACTGCTAACAATCCGATGGGGGTCCACCATGCATGGGGGCGCACCTACAAAGACCTGTTCCTGCGCTTCCGCAACATGCAGGGCTACCGCCAACGCTTCCAGAACGGGTTTGACGGCCAAGGACTCTGGGTTGAGGTCGAGGTCGAAAAAGAGCTCGGCTTCAAGTCAAAACACGACATCGAAGACTACGGGATTGACCGATTCGTCGAGGAGTGCAAGGCGCGCGTCGAGCGTTTCGCAGACGTGATCTCGGAACAGTCCAAGAGACTTGCGATGTGGATGGACTGGGACGACTCATATCACACGATGGCGGACGAAAATAACTACATGATCTGGCAGTTCCTGAAGCGCTGCCATGAGAAAGGCTGGATCTACGAGGGACGAGACAGCATGCCTTGGTGCCCGCGCTGCGGCACGGGGCTCTCGCAGCACGAGATCGTGACCGAGGGCTATCAGGAGATCACCCACAACTCCGTCTATCTGAAGTTTCCGCTCCTGGACCATGAGGGCGAGAGCCTGCTGCTATGGACCACTACCCCGTGGACGCTTCCGGCGAACGTAGCCGCGGCTGTGCATCCGGAAAACACCTACGTCAAAGTCAGAAACAACGGAGACGTCCTGTACCTCGGCAAAGAGCTACTGAACATCTTGAACGGCGACGTAGAAGTTCTTGAGGAGATGCCCGGTTCAAAGCTGGCCAGCTGGCGCTACCAAGGCCCGTTTGACGAGCTTCCGGCGCAGTCAGAAGCGCGTGATGCGCATCGGGTCCTGGAGTGGACCGAGGTTGGGTCGGAAGAAGGCACGGGCATCGTCCACATAGCCCCCGGCGCAGGCGCAGAGGACTTCCAGCTTGGCAAAGAGCACGACCTGCCGATCGTCGCTCCGCTGACCGAGGACGGAGACTACATCGGCGGGTTCGACTGGCTGTCAGGACGAAACGTTTCCGAAGTGAACGGCGACATTTTTAAGAGCCTTGAGGAAAAGGGCGTCCTGTACAGCGTCGTGCCGTACACCCATCGCTACCCGGTGTGCTGGCGTTGCAACACGGAACTCGTATTCCGTCTGGTCGATGAGTGGTTCATCGGCATGGACGACCTGCGGGAGCCGATGAAGGAGGCGACGCGAAGCATCACATGGGCGCCCTCGTTCGGTCGCGACCGCGAACTGGAATGGCTCGACAACATGCACGATTGGATGATCTCAAAGAAGCGCTACTGGGGCCTCGCGCTACCGATCTACAAGTGCGATTGCTGCGGGAGGGTCGACGTGATGGGCTCCGAGGCGGAACTGGAAGAACGCGCCGTTGAGGGCTGGGATGAGTTCGAGGGTCACTCACCGCACCGGCCGTGGATCGACGCCGTCAAGATCTCCTGCTTGAGCTGCGGCGAGACCGTCTCGCGCATCCCGGACGTCGGAAACCCTTGGCTGGACGCCGGGATAGTTAGCTTCTCGACACTCAAGTATCGAACCGACAAAGACCACTGGAAAGACTGGTTCCCGGCGGACTGGATCTCTGAGAGCTTCCCGGGCCAGTTCCGCAACTGGTTCTACTCGCTGATCGCCATGAGCGCAGCCCTCGAAAACACGGCGCCGACGCGGACTGTTTTCAGCTACGCGCTTATGCGTGACGAGACCGGCGCCGAGATGCACAAATCGCGCGGCAACGCCATCTGGTTCGAGGATGCGGCCGACAAAATGGGCGTGGACACCATGCGATGGCTGTATTCGCGTCACAACCCGTCCGCAAACCTGAACTTCGGCTACGGGCCCGGCGACGAGGTGCGGCGACAGTTTATGATCCCGTTGTGGAACGTGTATTCGTTTTTCGTCACCTACGCCAACCTAGACGACTGGGATCCCGCCACGGCGGACTCGGCAACGGAGCGATCTGAGTTGGACCGCTGGTTGCTGTCCGAGCTGAACCGCCTAGTCGGCAACGTCACGGAGTACTTCGAGACATGGCGGCCGATGGAGGCCATGCGCGCGGTCGAGGAGTTCATAGACGGACTATCCAACTGGTACGTACGTAGAAGCCGACGGCGCTTCTGGAGGAGTGAGTCGGACGCCGACAAGCAGGCCGCATACGCAACGCTTTACACCGCGCTGACCACATTGACCCGGTTGCTGGCGCCGGTCACGCCCTTCCTGTCGGAGCAGATGTACCGAAACCTGGAGGCTCGCGTAGACGCTGACGCGCCGGACAGCGTTCACCTTTCCGACTGGCCCGTGGTAGACGAATCGGCCATCGACGACGACCTGTCGGACTCGGTCAACCTGGCGCGCCGCCTGGCGAGCCTTGGCAGGTCGGCCCGTGCATCGTCACGCCTGAAGGTCAGGCAGCCGCTTGCCGAGTTGCTGGTGGACGTCCGCACCGACCGAGAACGGAGCTTCCTGCCGCTCATCGAGGATCAACTCAGAGAGGAGTTGAACGTAAAAGCCGTAATCGACGCCAGAGGACAGGGCGGATTGCTCAACCTCTCGGTCAAGCCAAATCTTCCGGTGCTTGGCCCGAAATACGGGCGCGCCCTACAGAAAATCAGGACTGCGCTCGTTGAGGCCGATCCCGATCAACTGGCAGGGGCATCAGAGCGCGGTGAGCAGATTTCGCTAGGCGATTTCACGCTGGAACCGGACGAAATCTTGATCGAAAGCACCGGCCTCGAGGGCTACGCGGTCTCCGTCGAAGCCGGATACGCGGCCGGGGTGCGCACGGAGTTGACGCCGGAACTTGAGACCGAGGGTACCGTGCGAGAGTTCGTGCACCACGTTCAGAACCTGCGTAAATCAGCGGGGCTGGAAATCGCCGACCGTATCAACCTCTACGTAGACGCGCCGGAAGAGTTGATCGTCCCGATGCGCGAGTACGAGGACTACGTCTGCGCCGAGACGCTGGCCGACACCGTCAATTACGAACGAGCGCCGGGGATCGCACACGCGGAAGACACAGATGTGAACGGCGTGACCGCCAACCTGGGAATCAGCAAGTCGGGTTAAGGTTCGAACCCGCCAGGACCGGGCCAGCCTACCCGGCCACCCGGCTCTGGCCCCCTGGCTGCGATGCTCGCCTGACATGCCTCGTACGGCCCAACCCCGAGGCCGTCGATATAGAACGCACCTCGCTTCCGTATGCAGGACGCGTGTCGTCGAAGCAGAACCCGGCCGTTTTCCGGATCCTGTCCCCGTGGTCGTTCGTGGTCGTCCTGGATCAAACCAACCCCTGATCGCCTCAGGCGGAGCGACGTGACCCGCACATCGCAATCGCCAAATCGATAGATACGCGACCGCCCATCCCTGGCCGGAACCCCTCCGGCGAAACGTAACAGATCGGGGGTGATCGCCCCGTTCTGAGACGCGACGGATCGCTTCCAACAAGGGCAAAGGCAGCGTTTGGGGTGGAGGTCCCGGCTATTAAATAATCCGGTAGCGGATATTCCTGAATCGACGAGGTCCGACCGAACCTGGCTGAGGCCCCGCTTGTGATCCGGCCGTTTCGAGGATCAGGGCAACGCCTCGACCACGCCCGGACCGGGAACGATATCGCCGACTACATCCGCCGCCAGCGTGCCGAGATCGTTCAACCGTGAGATCAACTCGTCGAGAGACTCCTCGGCGACCGAGATCAGCATCCCCCCTGATGTCTGCGGGTCAGCCATGAGGAACTTATCCGCATCCGTGAGTGCCTGATCCCAAAAGACTCCATCATCGAAGGAAGTCAGATTGCGGTGCGTGCCCCCGGGGACCATCCCGGCTTCGATCAGCTCGATCGTGCCGTCCAAGACGGGCAGAGCGCTCCGCCAGACCCGCGCGTTTACGCCGCTGGCTTTAGTCATGCCCATCAGGTGGCCGACGAGGCCAAACCCCGTAACGTCGGTCGCCGCATGAGCGCCGACCGCGATCATGGCGTCCGCGGCGTCGCGGTTCAGGGAGGACATGGATTTCACGGCGGCGGCCAGCACATCGGGCTCGACCACCTGCGCCTTGCCGGCCGTGGCGATGATGCCATTGCCAAGCTTCTTGGTCAGCACCAACTTGTCGCCCACCTGCGCGGCGGCGTTTGTCACCTGTTTCCCGGGCTGGACGAAGCCGGTCACCGCCATCCCGTATTTGGGCTCATCGTCCCGCACGGTATGTCCGCCCAGAACGGGAAAACCGGCTTCCGCGGCCTTGGCGGCGCCGCCCTCAAGGATCTTCGCGATCATCTCATGAGACAGAATGTCCGGGAACGCGGCGATGTTCAGACCGGCGATAGGGCGGCCGCCCACGGCGTACACATCGCTTACTGCGTTCGCCACGGCGATGGCGCCGTAGTCGTACGGATCGTCAACGATCGGCGGGAAAAAATCGAGCGTCAGAACGAGAGCGATCTCGTCCGTTACGCGATAGATCGCGGCGTCGTCGCCCGTTTCGAACCCGACGAGAACGTTAGGGTCTAACGGCATAATGTCCGGTAGCTGACGCAGAACCTGCGTCAGGTCAGCTTGACTGTACTTGCCAGCTCAACCGGCGCATGAGGCCAGGCTTGTCAGCCTGACATCTGTTGTCTGTGACATTCTGATGTGTGTCCTGATCTGGAGCGAAGCGGTTTGTCAGGAAGGGCCACCCGGCGACGGCGAAACCGACCCGGACCGAACCAAAGTATAGACTCGGTACGGGCGGCAGGCCCGCAGTTGCCCATTAGTTGGAAGGTATGACGGTGCTCGTTGACGCCGTTCGCATCCCGTTCCTACCATCTAGGTAATGAACTTCCCTCGATGGAGGTGCATCGTCCCGTCCTCCGAAAATGTCAGCAAAAACACCGGTTTTACCCGGACCACCGGAACAAACAGAGAAAGACGACCTTTGACCGAGATTCCAACCCAGGAACTTTTGCCGATGACGGCGGACGTGAACGCCGCCGGGCATCTCACCATCGGTGGATGTGACGTGGTGTCGCTCGCCGAGATGTACGGCACTCCACTCTACGTGTATGACGAACACACGATTCGTGAGATGTGCCGCGCCTTCGTTGACGGCTTTGCGTCCGAGTATCCGGACTCGCACATCTCTTATTCGTCAAAGGCGTTCGCAACCCCGGCGCTGGCGCTCATCCTTGAAGACGAACATGTCGGTATGGACGTCGTTACGGGGGGCGAGCTCGCCGTAGCACGCGCCGCTGAATTCCCGGCCGCCGATCTCAACTTCCACGGCAACAACAAAGGCCTCGCAGAGCTTGATGAGGCATTGGACTACGGCGTCGGGCTGATCACGGTCGACAGCATGTTCGAAATAAACCTGCTCGATGAGGCGGCGCGTATGAAAGGCAAAACGCAGCAGGTTCTACTGCGCGTCTCGCCGAGCATCGACGGCCACACACACCTGCTCACATCGACCGGCGTACTCGACCAGAAATTTGGCTTCCCGATAGAGACGGGTCAGGCGGAAGAGGCCGTCAAACACGCGCTCAGCAAAGCCAACCTGGACGTCGCGGGTATCCACTTCCACCTGGGCTCCCCGCTTTTTGAGTTGGAGCCTTACACGCAGGCCATCCCGTACGTGCTGGAGTTCGTCGCACAGATGCGGGAACACGGGTTTAACCAGCGGATTTTCAGCCCCGGCGGCGGCTTTGCGATCGGCTATGTTTCCGAAACCCCTCCTCCGGAGGTTTCCGACTACGCAGGTGCGATAAGCGCGTCGGTGCAGGAAGCGTGCGACAGGTTTGGCCTAGATGAACCGCGCCTGATCCTGGAACCGGGCCGGGCGATCGTCGGAAGGGCGGGAGTCGCCCTGTATTCGGTCGGCGGCATCAAAGACATCCCGGGTGTTCGCAAATACGTCAGCGTGGATGGCGGGATGGGCGACAACATACGACCCGTTCTGTACGGAGCGGGTTACTCGGCCGTCAAAGCGAATGGACTGACCGAGCCGGTCGCAGGGGCCGTGACGATAGCCGGCAAGTACTGCGAGTCGGGGGATCTGCTAGTCAAAGACGCTCAGCTCCCGTCGCTGGACACTGGTGACCTGCTCGCGATCGCGGCATCGGGCGCTTACTGCCTTTCGATGGCCAGCAACTACAACATGTCGTTGCGGCCAGCGGTCGTGCTCGTGAACGACGGCGAGGCACGCCTCATTCGGCGACGAGAGACGTACGACGACCTGCTCGCGCAGAGCATCCTGTGAAGGCGATATGACGTCGGAAGACGCCGTGGCCACACGTTCAGGACCCGGAAGTTCCGGCGGATGGCAGACGATCGGGCACGGCGCGGCGCGCCTGTACCTGCAGCGCTCCCATGAGGTCGACCGGATCGCCCACGCTTACCTGATTACTGGACCGGACCAGGTGGGCAAACGGACGCTTGCACTGGACCTAGCGCGGCTCGTGAATTGCACCCCCACGCCGGACATGTTCGGCGACGACCCGTCTCCGCCGTGCGGCCGCTGCGCTCCGTGCGATCGCATCGAACGGGAGGTTCACGCCGACATCAAGGTGATCGACCCGCATACGCCGATCCGTGGCGTCAGCTCCGGAACCCGGGAGAGCACACCGGAGCAGGACGCGTCCCGGACGCTTATCAGCATCGGCCACATCCGTGAAATGCAGCACGATGTCTCCCTAAACCCGTTCGAGGGCGTCCGGAAGGTCGTCATTCTTGACGGCGCCGACCGAATGAGCCCGGACGGATCGGGGTGGAACGCCCTCCTCAAGACGCTCGAAGAGCCGCCTGAGCAGGTCGTGATTGTACTTCTCGCACCCAGTGCTAGATCACTCCCAGAGACCGTCATCTCACGATGCCAGTTGATCGAACTGCATCCAGTCTCGACCGAAGAGATCGAAGGCGGTTTGATCGATCGTGGAGGGGCAGGCCTGGAGGTGGTGGCGCAACTGGCCCGCCTAGCCGGAGGGCGCCCCGGTCGCGCCTTCGCGGCGCTGACCGACGAAACGACTCTGGATCGATACCGGCAGGCCGTGATTCGCGTGCTCGTTACCAGTGCCGGCGATATCGAAGAACGGTTCCGCTACGCCAATGAGATGGCCAGAGAGTTCGGACGTAACCGCGAGTTGGTTTTACGCGAGTTGGAGTTGTGGACATCGATCTGGCGCGACATCCTCCTGCTGAAATACGGCGTGACCGACTCTGTGGCCAATATCGCGTGGATATCCCAGCTGTCCGCGGCCGCGATCGGAGTGGGCGAGGACGACCCTCGTCAGGCGATCGAGGCGATAACGAAAGCCGCCGACGGGCTGCATCGCAACGGAATGGCACGTGTCGTCCTGGAGTTTCTCATGCTGGAACTTCCCGCCATCCCGAAAGATGTCGTCGGGCAGATCGAATCCGGGGATGCCGACAGTTCAGAGAGTGATGGATGGGACGACGCTGCGTCTTGAGCCGGATCCCGTGAGCAAAGACGTGATCGGCATCCGGATCGCCCGCAACTCGGAGGTCCTGTTCGTTGACGGCAATGGACTGGACGTCGCCCCCGGAAACATGATCGTGGTGGAGCTATTTGCCGATGAGGGCAACGAGGTTGAGGCCTCGGTCGTAATCAGCGCTGGCCAGATGTTGCACGCGTCCGTCGAGGCGCCGACCGGGCGTGCGCTGAGGACTTTTCGTAAGACCCCCAAATGATTCCCAGGGCTGCCCCAGACCGGTCGGCGTTAATCGCCACCAGCCGCGGCGAATTCGCCGCCTGCCTCTGACACCGAGGTGAGCCAGGGCAGATAAGGTCGCCACTGGTCCTGGATGCGCCCCGTATGGAAGAAGGCGTACGGATTCGGCCTCGGCGGCTGGGGCTCTCGCGAAAGCATCATGTTGGCCTCGCGCGGCGTTCGCCTGGCCTTCCGGTGGTTGCAGCGATCACAGGCGCTCACGATATTGGTCCAGGAGTGCTCGCCACCGCGCGACCGCGGCATAACATGGTCCAGCGTTAGCCGGCCACTTTGCTTTCCACAGTACTGGCATGTGTGACGGTCACGGATGAACACCTCTCGACGCGAGAGTCGCCGCTGATGTAACGGACGCTTCACCATGTACAGGAGGCGGACGATGGAGGGCTCTGCGTGTTCTTCGTACGCGCTCCGGATCACGGCGTCAGTGATCTCTAGCGTCTCGGCCTTGCCGTGACCCAGTAGCACGAAAGCTCTTCGTACGTCACAAACGTTCAGAGGCTGATAATTCTGATTCAGCAACAGAACTGGAGAGCGATCCACGCGCCGTATTACTCCCCTTGGCGTCCCCGCCGCAAGTTAACGGGCGGCGTCTGTCTGACCTATATCAAGATGTCCGCTTAGTCGGCGTCTTCGCGGCGACTGGTATTTACGTCCATTCGGCCCGCAAGGCCTCCGACTTTCAGGCCAAACATACCCCCTCGGACGCTATTTCGCACGTTCGAGGGGGGAAAGTTCAACCATCGATGTTGTCGGCGAGATCGGCTTCCAGCGTGTCTAACGCGGTTGCGAACTCACCCGGAGCCAAGCCGAGAACGTTTGCCGGCACCTTGGAACTGCCGCCCAGGACCTTCGGCACCAGGGTCGAGTCGGCGAGCCAGTCTTTTAAGATGTCACGCCCGTAACGTTCAGCCAGTTCCTGATACAGGCGCTCCTTGGCGGTGTCCAGGTCTCCATCGTTGATCGCGGAGTCCGCGATCTCGCCGATATCGGCCAGGATCACCTCGTCCTGGGGATAGGCGACGCGCGCCATGGCGATAACAACACCGGTCACCAGAACCGCCCCGAGCAGGACGCCGACAAGGACACCGCCGAGCTTGTCTACCCATCCGAGGAAGACGATCGTCAACCCCGCTCGGATGATCTTGCCAACTATCTGGGCAACTATGAAGACGGCCAGGAAGATGACCGCGTAACCGATCGCGGTCGTGATTGATTCGTTTTCGATATCGTCGGTAAATCGTTCAACCAGCCCGTCCGCAAACTGCGCGCCGACCAGCATCGCGACGTACACCGCCACGAAGTTCAGCACGGATTGCACTAGGCCCCACTTCAACCCGAGTAGGGCGCCGACAACAAATACGGCCACCAGTACCCAGTCGAATATGTTCATTTGGTCCACTCCTGATTTCACAATCTTGAGCGATCTGTCCACGAATTCCCGCCGGGCGAGACCGGAGCGCTGAATATGCGCAATTCTCTCAATTTTCGCAGATTATCGCCCACACGGTACCGGCCTCTCGTGTGGTTTGATACGCGACTCCCCCCACAGTGGATGACCGCACGCGAGGCCGAGAATATAATCACAGGGAGACTGTTACGGACGGGTTACGGTACAAAATCAGCCTCATTAAGGACCAGTGTTCGTCGATGGATGTTGCCTCTTTCATAGCTATCGACGGGCCGGTCGGCTCAGGCAAAACGACGGTCGGGCGGTTGCTCGCCGCACGTCTCGGACACACCTTCCTGGATACGGGCGTGATGTACCGTGCTGTCACCTATCTGGCGCTCCAGAAAAACGTGTCGCTGAACGATGCACCTGCGTTGACGAAACTTGCGTCCACGACCGAGATGGAGTTGGTGCCCGCCTCGGGCGAAGAATGCAGGGTGATCGTCGATTCTGGCGACCTGACCGACCGGCTGCGCAGCCCCGAGGTAGACCGGGCGGTATCCGCCGTGTCGGCGGTACCCGGCGTGCGTGAAGTTCTCGTGCGATTACAGCGTGAAGTCGCTATAAGAGGCCAGATCGTGATGGTGGGGCGCGATATCGGGACGGTCGTTCTGACCGGCGCCGGACTCAAAATCTACCTCGATGCGTCGATAGACGTACGGGCGCGCAGGCGCTATGAGCAATTGCGTGAGTCCGGGTCCGACATCGCATTTGAAACGGTTCTCGCAAACCTCCGGCGGCGGGACGAACTCGATTCGACGCGATCTGTCGCTCCACTGAAACCGGCGAACGACGCCGTGAACCTGCCGACCGACGATCTCGGGCTCGAACAGGTGGTCAATCGCATAGAGGCGCTGGCCAGCGGCGGCCTCGACGGATCGGATGGTCCGCAAGTTCAAACCGAACTCGACGACAACCGATGACCCTCCTGGTGCAGAAGGCGTCCAACAGCGCGCTCCGCGTGACGCTTGCGATGTTCTCGGACTACGCGGTGGACGGACGCGAGAACATCCCGGTTGACGGACCGCTTATCGTCGTCGCAAACCACCAGAGCAACCTGGATCCCGCAATCCTTGCCGCGTCACTGCGACGCGACACCCGTTTCCTAGCCAAGGACGCTATTTTCAAGGGCGCTACACCCATCGGTCGATGGTTCTTGCGCTCCTACGGGGCGCAGCCGTTGCGAAGGGGGGAGATGGATCTGACCGCGTTGCGGTGGGGGCTGACCGAACTGAAACGCCCTAAAGCGACGCTCGCCCTGTTCCCGGAAGGAACCCGCAACCCCGGCGCCATGAAACAGGCACAATCCGGGATCGTCCCGCTCGCTGCACGTGCCGGCATCCCTATCCTCCCCGTTGGAATGACCGGGATTGAGGGCATGAGTTCCGTACTCAGGGTGTTCAAACCTACAGGCACTCTCCGCGTGCACATCGGTCGCCCATTCCTTCTAACCAGGAGCGGCAAACTTTCCAGGGACGAGACAAAAGCGGCGGCGGCGGAAGTCATGGGACGGGTCGCCGCGCTCATGCCGGAGAGTTACCGTGGTGTATACAGGGAAGCAGCGGAATCTCCATTTTCTTACACGGTGACTATCTAAGCGGGTTACTTGTGACCGTCCAGAATCACACCAGGGAGTAACGAACCGCCCATGTGCGGAATCATTGCCTACGCCGGCGGGCAGCCGGTCGCTCCGATCCTCGTGTCCGGTCTGCGGGCGCTGGAGTACCGCGGTTATGACAGCGCCGGGATAGGCGTCCAGAGCGGCAACGGGGCGATCACGGTGACCCGCGCCCTGGGGGTCGATCAACTTGAAGAGGCGGTCGAGGGTCGAGCTTCAAACGGCGACGCTGGAACGCCGGAATCCACCGTCGGTGTTGCCCACACGCGCTGGGCCACACACGGCGGCGTCACAATCCCCAACGCCCATCCGCACACAAGCGCGGACGGACGGGTGGCCGTGGTCCACAACGGCATCGTCGAGAACTACATGGCCTTGAAGGCCGGACTGTCTGACACCAGGTATCCCTTCACCTCTGAGACGGATAGTGAGGTGATTGCACACCTGATCGCTCGTTACATAGCGTCTGGAGACTCTTTGGCGGCGGGCGTAAGATGCACCGCCTCCCGTCTCCAGGGTGCCTCGTCTTTTGTGGCGACATCCGCAGATGAACCCGGGGTTATCGTCGGCGTACGGCTCGGCAACGCAGGCGGGATTGTCGTCGGCATCGGGGATGGGTTCCACCTGCTCGCAAGCGACGTTCTGGCGATCCTTCCTCACACCGACCGCGTGGTGTACCTCCACAGCGGAGAAGTGGTGTCCATCAATGCCTCCGGCGCAAAATTCACGGACCTGAACGGAATGTCCATTGACCGCCCCAGCGTTAAGACAAGCCGCAACATTGAGGCCGCGGCGAAGGGCGAGCACCCGCACTTTATGGCGAAGGAGATCGCCGAGCAGCCCGAGGCCGTCTCTTCAACAATGCGCCGGCGGGTGGATTTCGAGAACGGAACACTCGATCTCCCGGAGTTGCCGTACACGGACGGAGACATTCGGTCGATCGACCGAGTGATCGTCTCAGGGATGGGAACGAGTCTCCACGCCGGTATGTACGGGGCGCGGATGATAGAGACCCTGGCGGGGATCCCTGCCCATGCCGAGAACGCGTCCGAACTCAGATATCGCTCGACCTCCATCAACGGACGAACGCTGGTGATCTCCGTGACCCAGTCCGGTGAGACGGCCGACACGCTCGCCGCAATGGAGCAAGCGACCAACTCTGGCGCAAAACAGATAGCATTGGTCGAGGCTGATGGCACGCAAGCCACTCTCGTTGCGGACGGGACGCTTTACCTCGGTGCGGGCCAGGAGATCGGGGTCGCATCAACCAAGACGATGATGTGCTCGCTCGCGGTCCTCTACCAGCTGGCCGTCTACCTGGGGATCCGTCGCGACGCGCTATCGGCGCAACAGGTGGGTGAGATGGTTTCACACTTGTCCCGGCTGCCCGGTTTGATCGCCGAGATGCTCGAAGATGGCGGGCGCTGTGAAAGGCTGGCGGTCGAGAAACTGAAGGATCGCAGACACCTGCTCTATCTCGGACGGGGCGCCCTGCACCCGATGGCGATGGAGGGCGCGCTCAAAATGAAAGAGCTCGCATACCTTCACGCAGAGGGGTATCCGGCCGGGGAGATGAAGCACGGCCCGATAGCGCTGATCGCCGAGGAGATGCCGACGGTCGCCCTGGCCCCGCAGGGAGCGCTTTACGACAAGATGGTCGGCAACATCAACGAGGTGAAGGCACGCGGCGGTGAGGTGATTGCACTGGCGACCTGCGGCGACTCGTTGATGCCGGATCTTGCCGATGAGGTCCTATGGTTGCCGGAAGCGCCGGAGTGGATCATCCCCATGCTGTCTCTCGTCCCGATGCAGCAGCTCGCCTATTACACAAGCGTGGCGCTGGGCCTGGATCCGGACAAACCCCGCAACCTGGCAAAGTCCGTCACTGTCGAATAGTTTCCAACGGGTGCGTTATACCGTCTGAAAATGACGTAGATATCTATCCAACTTGAAACTGCCCAACGACTTGCCCGTGAATGTGTCCGTACGGAATACAAAGGGTGTTGAGTGCGGTCCTTTGGTAGGGAGCAACCCTGCAATTTAGTGCTCTCTGCGACGGTCGAGTAGCGGCCGTCCAACCAGATTGAGCGTGGGCATATTGCCATACACCCTCACAGCGTATTGCGTGTGCCGGTCGATAGCGCGTGAGCAAACTATCGCCATCCTGAGCCTGAGGGCGAAGAGCCTGTCCTGAACTTGATTCAGGAATCTCCCGACCAGCATACCGGCACGCCCGTGATCCACAATCACAGCGTAAAGCCACGACAGGCCCAGGGGCGGGCAGCAGCCCGCCCCTACGATGTTGTTGCCGGGAGGGAGTGACGGCAGAGCGGGCGGCTCTGGCGTTCCCTTCTCCCAATCGGGAAAAGGTACACGACTTCTTCCCCACCCTCCCGCCGGGAGAGTGGAGGAGGCGGGCGGGGCAAGCCACCCCTACGGTGCTCCAACCGCCACCCTAAGCCCCCAGCGCCTCTGTGATGAAGTTGTGCATCTTGACATCGTCCTTATCGCCGTCCGTCTCGACCCCTGAAGAAACGTCCACGCCCCACGCGCCAAGTTCCCGGATGGCGTCGCTGACGTTGTCGGGGGTCAGGCCGCCCGCCAGCAGGACGCCCTCAAGGGGCGCCACGTTGGCCGCCTTGGACCATTCGAATACCTTCCCGGTGCCGCCTGGCGTGTTCGGATCGTAAGCATCCAGCACCACCATTCGTCCGGCTGCCAGATGGGCTTTAACCTCTGCGTCAATATCTTCGGCAGAGGTCTCCGAGCGAACGCGCAACTGTTTGAGGATTGGCCGCTCCATCTGCGCGTAGTAGTCATCGTCCTCGTCGCCGCAAAGCTGAACCATATCGAGAGCGGCCATTCGCACGACACGATTTACGAACTCCACCGGCTGATTGCGGAACAGCCCGACGACGCGCGGTCCGGGCATGGAATCTTCCGAGAGTGAGTTACGAAAAGCAGAGATGATCGTTGCGCCAATCATCGGCTCAAGCTGCCTCCGCACGCCGTCGACGAAATTGAATCCCACAAAGTCCGCGCCGGCCAGTGTGGCTGCCTGGGCGTTCTGGGCGTCTCGCAGCCCGCAGATCTTGACGTGCGGTATTGGCATGGTTGATTCCGGCCTATCGGACCAAGCTGGTTACTAATTCGGACACGCTGCCGCCTGCCCGCATGAGCGACTCGCCGATCAGCACCGCGTTGGCGCCGGCCGCCTCCATCCGGCGAACGTCGTCGACGTTCTTCATGCCGGACTCGGCAACTAGGATCTTGCCCTCTGGCACCTGGGGCCCCAACGACTCAAATAATGCGATATCGGTTCTGAGCGTCTTCAAATTGCGGTTGTTTATCCCGATGATCTGAGGATCCGCCGTAAGAGCGATTTCGAGATCATCTTCGCTGAACACCTCCACGAGAATCCCCAGCCCGAGCCCCAGGGCAAGTGCCAATAACTCAGAGTACTGCTGAGGTTCTAGGATGGCGATGATGAGCAATATGGCATCGGCGCCGTTCGCCGCAGCCTCGTAAACTTGGTAGTCCGAGAAGACGAAATCCTTCTCCATCACCGGCACACCGCTCGGCCCGGCAACCGCCTTGACCATTCGCAGGTCGTCGATCGACCCGGAGAAACGGCTGACTTCTGTCAGGACGGAGATCGCCGATGCGCCGCCGTCGATGAAAGTCTTCGCCATCACAGACGGATCAAGTTCCGGAGCGAGCGAGCCGGCGGACGCCGATGAACGCTTCATCTCCGTAATTACCGAAACTCCTGGAACCGACAGCGCCGCAAGGAAATCAGATAGCGGTCCGGCTGACTCCGCGGCGCGGCGCACGTCCGCAAGCGATATCTCGCGCTCGACTTCCATAATCGTTTCACGCTTGCTTGTGATGATCTCATCCAGCACCGTGCCAGTGTTCTTCCCGCGCGAGATCATTTCAAGGCCAACATCTGGGACATTGCAGCCAGCGTTTCCAGCTTGTCGAGCGCCTTTCCACTGTCAATGGAATCGGCCGCCAATAATGCGGCCTGTTCAAGCGTTTTTGCCCGACCGACCGCCAGCAGGGCGGCCGCGTTCATTACGACAACGGTTCGGGCTGCCTGCTCGACACCCCCAGAGTTTCGGCCCTCAAGCACTCCCTGGATCAGACCGATGCTTTCCTCCACGGTGTTCGCCGTCAAATCGCTCCGTTTACGCTCCGTCAGGCCGAAATCGCTCGCATCCACCGTGCGCTCGGAAACTTGCCCGTCCAGTACCTGGTACATATGGGACTTACCTTCGGGGCTGATCTCGTCCATTCCATCTTCCGAGTAGACAACGAGCGCGCCGGAAGTCCCGAGAATTTGCAAAGCGCGTGCCACCTTTTCGGCGGCCCCCGGATCACCCATGCCGATCACTTGGTGATCCGCGCCCGCCGGGTTGGTGAGCGGGCCAAGCAGGTTGAATATGGTCCTGATGCCGATCTGCGGCCGGAGCGGCCCGGCGAACTTCATCGCGGGATGGAACGCCTGGGCGAACATGAAACCGATACCGACCTGTTCAAGACACTTCTGAACATCGATCGGCCCGAGATCGATATTGACGTTGAGCGCTTCAAGCGCGTCGGCGCTGCCGGACGATGACGACATCGCCCGGTTGCCATGTTTGGCGACGACAGCGCCGGTGCCAGCGACCACAAACGCCGCCGCGGTCGAGATGTTGAAGGTCTTCTGGCCGTCGCCGCCCGTGCCGCATGTGTCCACCGTCGGGCCGTCAAAGTCGACGTGCAGCGACACGTCCCGCATTGAGCGTGCCATCCCGGCGATCTCTTCCGCTGTCTCGCCCTTCATCCGCAGCCCGGTGACGAAGGCTCCGAACTGCGCCGGGCTCGCCTCTCCGCCCATGATCTGACGCATCACGTCGGCGGCGGCGCCGAACGCGAGGTCACGACCCTCGACGACCTCTGTTATCGCTTCTCTGATGTCCATGAGCTCGCCTTTATTGGCCGACCGAAGCCGGGGACTTCATATCCAGGAAGTTCTGTAGCAACGTCTTGCCCACCTCTGTCAGGATCGATTCCGGGTGGAACTGTACGCCCTCGATCTGCAGCTCACGATGGCGTATTCCCTGGATGATGCCACCGGGGCTGAGCGCCGTCACTTCCAGGACGTCCGGAATCGTGTCCGGGTTGATCGCAAGCGAGTGGTATCGAACCGCCTCAAACGGGTCCGGCAAGCCCGCGAACACGCCCTCGCCGTCATTTGAGATCATCGAGGTCTTGCCGTGCATGATCTCGCCCGCGTGTTCGACCTTGGCGCCGAACGCCTCGCCGATGCACTGATGGCCGAGACAGACGCCCAGCACCGGGATGTGCTGGCCGAAGTGGCGGATGGCCTCGATGGATACGCCTGCGTTGTCAGGAGTTGAAGGACCGGGCGACACAACCACGCGCTCGGGCGCCTTGGCGATCAGATCGTCGAGTCCGGCCGCGTCGTTGCGGACCACCTCGACCTCGGCTCCCATCTCACACAGGTACTGGTACAGGTTGTAGGTAAAGCTGTCGTAGTTGTCGATTAATAGCAGCATTTGAAATATCTCTGGATTATTCAGCCCCCCCCTCCCAGCGGGAGAGGACCAGGGTGAGGGAGAAGTTTTCTAATACGAACCCGTCGGTCGCCGGATTCTGGCAAGGTCACGAAGCGTCCGGGTACCTCGGGTCGCCCGGAATGCGCTCCGGGTTGCGATTAATGGGTGTGGACTCTACCGAGGGCGGCTCCGGCGCGTCGGGCGCGTTGATGGAAACCCGGATCGACGGATCGCGACCGGTCGTGCGGATGGAGTACTTCGTACCGGCAGGCACGAGGACGATATCGCCGGGACGGGCGTTCATCACTCCCTCGTCGGCGATACGCCATGTGATCTGGCCGAACATCACGACCCAGAACTCATCGTTGTCCGGGTTAATCAAGTCGAAGACCGACTCACCGGGCTGGTTGTACACAACCCGGACCCGGTTGCGATCGTTCACGATCACGTCTTCGCTCCATGGTGTCTCTTCGTGGACAGCCAGAAGATCGGACAGCTTGGTCCGTCTCTGGTTCAGGAGCTGGTCGTTGTCGTTGTTTGCCATGGTTGTCAAATCCTGTTGCCGGTAAGGTTTTCTACAAATAGAGAATTATTCGTGAACAGCGCCAGATAAATGCCCCGTGGAGCCTCAGTCCTCACCCATGTTTTCTTCGGCGTGGTCGATGGCGCGCATCATCGCCGCCATCTTGTTGATCGTCTCCTGGTACTCGCCCTCAGGAGTCGAATCGGCCACGATGCCGCCGCCCGCCTGGACGTGGGCGACGCCATCCTTGAACACCATCGTCCTGAGCGATATCGCCGTGTCCATGTTGCCGTTGTAGCTGAAGTAGCCCGCTGCGCCGGCGTAACCGCCTCGCTGGTCCGGCTCAAGCTCTGCGATCAGCTCCATTGCCCGAACCTTAGGCGCCCCGGACACCGTGCCCGCCGGGAAGCCGGCGCGGAAGGCGTCGTAGGCGTCCATCCCGCCCCGGAGATCGCCCGTCACGTGGGACACGAGGTGCATCACGTGTGAATAGCGTTCGACGTCCATCATTTGAGACACCGCCACGGTGCCCGGCTTGCACACCCGACCGACGTCGTTTCGACCCAGATCGAGTAGCATCACGTGCTCCGCCCGCTCCTTCTCATCAGATCGCAATTCCTCTTCCAGCGCCAGGTCTTCTTCCGGGGTCGCGCCGCGCCGTCGCGTGCCGGCGATCGGGTGCAGCGCCATCACGCCGTCGATCACCTGCACCAGCATCTCGGGGGAGGCGCCGACCAACTGAAAACCGTCCAGGTTGATGTAGAACATATATGGGGACGGGTTCACTGCACGTAGTGAGCGGTACAGGTCGAACGGTCGGACATCGGTGCGGCGGGACATTCGGTGGGAGAGAACCACCTGAATTACCTCGCCGTCGTAGATGTTCTTCTTGCCGATCTCGATCATGTGATCGTAGTTGTCGCGGCTCATGTTGGATTTGGCCTCGTAGCCGCGATCGCCGCCGAACGCTGGCACCGGCTCGCCGGGATCGATCGCCCCGCCGTAATCGGCGCCTCCCTCTGCCGAGCGCATCCCTGGTTGGGCCGCCGAGATACGCCGATAGGCGTGTCTTGGCAGCGGGCCCTGCAGCCGATTGACCAGCGTCTCAACCTTCTCCGTGGCGGCCCTGTAAGACGCCTCAACGTCGCCGTCCACGAAGGCGTGCGCTACGACGGAGATCTTGTGCTGAACGTGATCGAAGATCAGCAGACCGTCGGCCAGCATGAAGACCGATTCTGGTACGTCAACGCCGCGGCTCGGCGCTTGCGGCACACGCGGTTCAAAGTACTTGATGGCGTCGTACGAGACGTAGCCGACCGCCCCGCCCGAAAAATACGGCAATCCGGGCATCTCGGCGTAGCTGATGTCCGCCATGCGCGCCTTGAGTACGTCCAGCGGATCGACCTCGCCGCCCGGCTGGCCCGGACCGGTGCGCAGTACCTCGAGCGGCTCGGCGCCGATGAAGCTGTAGCGGGCCAGGTTCTCGCCGCCCTCGACCGATTCCAGCAGGAACGAGTAGGGGCCGCGGGCGACCTTCAGGTAGGCGGACACCGGCGTTTCAAGGTCGGCGCTGATCTCCCGGTAGACCGGAATGGTGTTGTTCTTCTTGGCGAGCGTTTCGAACTGTTCAAAAGTCGGGGTGTGCATGGGGTTCTCCGGGTAGGCCTGGGACCGCGTAGGGATCCCGGGCGATGGTGAATAACGAAGCGGACTAGCTTCGCCAGACCCACTGACCCTCATTTACATGCGCTGGTGTCCCGACGCGGGTATGCTCGAGTTGCTGTTTCATGGCGGTGGGCATCATCAAAATACGAAAACTTATTCCCACGTACTCGTGTATGTGTTGATCTGCATTGCGTCACGTACGGCCTTCATCGTTTCTGCCGCTGTCACTCTTGCGCGCCGGGTGCCCTCCATGAGCGCCTCTTCGACCTCGCTCATGTGGTCTTCGTAATAAGCGCGCTTCTGGCGAATCGGATCTAGGAAGTTGTTCATGGCGACGATGAGCGCCTTCTTCACGTCCACATCGCCCACCGTGCCGGCCCGGTAGCGCTCCTTGAACTCGTCCACCTCCGCCGTGTCCGGGTTGAACGCGTCGTGATACTCAAACACCGGGTTGCCCTCGACGTGTCCCGGGTCGGTGGCACGCAGGCGAGTCGGGTCCGTGAACATGCTCATGACCTTCTTGCGCACCGTCTCCTCGTCGTCCCCGAGCTCGATGGCGTTGCCGCGACTCTTGCTCATCTTGGCCTGCCCGTCTGTGCCCGAAAGCCGAGGGATACGGCCGATCAGCGTGCCCGGCTCTAGGAATACGGGATTTTCGCGGGCGAACAACCGATTGAACTTACGGGCAATCTCGCGCGTCATCTCAATATGCGGCGCCTGGTCCTCGCCGACCGGCACCAGGTCGGCGCGCGGCAGCAGGATGTCGGCCACCTGTGACATCGGGTAGTTGAAGAAGCCAACGTTTAGCTGTTCCGGCCGCAGTTGCTCCGTTTCGGCCTTGAGGGTCGGGTTGCGCTGCAGCATCCCGAGCGGGGTGATGAAGCTGAGCAGCATCGTCAGCTCGGCGTGCTCCGGCACGTAACTCTGGATGACGAAGGTGCTCTCCTCCGGGTCCAGTCCCACGGAGAGCCAGTCGATCGCGACCTGCAGCACGGACTCGCGGATCAATTGGATATCGTCGATGTGGTCGCCCAGCGCCTGGTAATCGGCGATCAGGAAGTAGGCGTCGTACCCGTGTTGAAGCCGTACCCAGTTCTCAAGCGCGCCCACGTAGTGACCGATGTGAAGCCGTCCCGTCGGCCTGATGCCGGTCAGGATTCTCTTTCTTCCGGTGTTGTCAGCCATGTCTGCCGCCATATTCGTCTCAGGGCCAAATAATTTGACCAAAAAAATACCTCGCTCCCGATAGGGGCGAGGTTGAAATAGCCACGCGGTGCCACCCTTGTTACCGGAACGATGATCGCTCCGGCATCTCAAATCAGACGCCGAACCCGGTCTCCGTAATGGAGAGGAAGGATCGAGGCCCTAGGCTCTGATAACGGTGCCCACTCCGGCGAGAGCTAATCGACTGGCGTATCACCAGACCTTTCGCCCTGCGGCTCCCGGGTCCATTCGGCAAGGTTCGTGGATACCGGACTCACACCAACTCCGGCTCGCTTGTTCCCGTAACCCGACTTACTAGTCCCTGTCATAGCCATTACGAAATTCGATTAATGACGAGTATATGTAGCGTCTTCTCGTCACGTCAAACCCGTGGCCTTAATAGCGGCCCGTCGATCCAATGGCAGATGGTCGTTCGAGAAAAAATCCGATTGATGGTTCCCGACGTTATGGATTCAACGGAAGAAATGTTTCACAATCGACTCTCAGCTTTCATGAAATCGAATATTCCACGTCTGTCCACAAGGAGCAAACTCAATTATGAATTGTGCGCGACGTACGGGGCTTCTCCTCGTGATCTCAGCACTGTTCGTCGTGGCAATGGCGTGCGGCTCAGATGCACCACCGGACGCCGAGTTCGCTCCGCGCATCGAAGTAATGGCCCCGATCGACGAGGCCGAGGTTGTCGTGATTACCGACCCCGAGCATGAATATCAGCTCAGGATCGTTTCTGGACTGCCGAACGCGTGTGCCGAGTACAAAGAAACGCACGTGAAAATCCTCGGCAACGACATCACCGTGGATGTGCGCAACACGATCCCGGTGGATGTCCGGGTGGCCTGTGCCGAGATATACGGATCACACGAGCGCATTGTTGAACTGGTAGGGCTAGAGCCGTCAACTGATTACCAGATCAGCGTGAATGGCGCCGCCAGCCTCTCCCTGACCACCGAGGCGGCTCTGGATGATGGGACGCGTTCGGTACTGGCGCCGATCATGGATTTCAGGTTGGAACTGACAAACACCTCGCCTCCGGCCTACGACTTTATCGTGAACTCGGGGCTCGAATCGTCATGCATGACGCAGGGTGAGGCCGTACAGACGCGCTCCGGTGGCCGTCTGTTTGGCAACTTGATCCGGGTCAGCCTGACTAACATCGAAAAAGTGGATGTCGCGACCGAGTGCGTGAGACAGTTCACGCCCTACGAGGCGCGCCTGACCCTCCCCGGGACGTTTGAAACGGGCGGCGATTACGAGATCTTGATCAACTTCGACAAACAGTACGAGTTCAAAGGGGGAGCGACGGAAACGCGCCTCCTGCCGCCTACAAGGTGAGATCGCCCGCCCGGTACTCCGAGTCCTCTTCAAACGGGTAAAGAGGACGTCTTCGGTGCTCAAAATTAAACGTGGATAGATCGGCGCTTGAGACTCCCGGCGTGTCTGCCAGGATGATCTCTCGGGCGATCGGTTCGTATGCCGCCCTAGGCGAGACGACGCCCTTGGCGATCACGATCCGGTAGCGCTCCGGGAACACCCCCACCGAGTACATCTGTTGTCGGGTCATGTTGCCTACGCCCCGTTTGGTGTGCAGGAGCAGTGTGTTTCCTTCGCCGAAACCCCCGGCGGCGGCGAGGTCCAGTGCCACCGTTGGGCCGTAATCAAAGAACCTGAAACCGCCGTGTATCGGCGTTGGCTCTTCGAAGCGCCCGTCTGTAATCGCCCGCACCCGACCTGTGACCTCGATCGGCGACCCGTGCAAGTCGTCCGTCTTGCCGCCGACCTCCAGCGTCAGGTCCGTCCCCGGACCGGCGTCGATACATTCCCGTACGGCCTCCGGGTCGAAGAGGCTCATCAGCAACTCGCCCGCGCCCTGGCGCTGCGCCTCCGCCAGCAGGTGTGTGGAATCGGCGGAACCGCCACCGCCCACGTTGTCGCCCATGTCCATGATGACGCTCGGACCGACGCCCGTTGGGGCCCTTATCGCCGCCGCCAGTGCTTCAGACGGCGTCGGCGTGTCGTTGCCGAATAACGCGCGTCGCTCCCACGTCCGGTCCGCAAGCCAGCGCGCCGCATCGTGTGCCGCATCCACATCACCGTCCGCCACCACCACGAACGAGACGCCCATCTCGATCACGTCTGCGTAGGGATAGCCCTGCCCGCAGCTTGCAGACAGGATCCCCGGCCGTTCTATGACGGAACGCACGTCGTCCATCACGGACTTCATGGGATCAAGCTCGGTCGCCTGCTTCGAGATGTTGATCACCATCGGCAACTGCTCGATCCACTGGACCGGTTTGACGTCGCCGCGGATAGTGTTGACCAGGATCTCGGACGCCTCTACGGCCCGCGCCTTCGGGTCGAGGTGGGGATTGGTGCGATACACGATGGTTGCGTCCACGTTGTCGACCATGGCACGGGTGATATTGGAGTGCAGGTCAAGGCACATCACGACCGGCGTATCCGCGCCGACAAGCTCCCTCACCCGGGACGCTATCTCGCCGTCCATATCCGGGAACTCCTCGGAGACGGCGGCTCCGTGCTGCCCGAGCAGCACTCCGTCAAACGGCCCGGCGGTACGCAGCATCTCAAGCATCTCGCCGACGATCCGGTCGAACGCATCCTTCGTTACCGTGCCGGTCGGCCCGGTGAATGCGTGGAGCAGGGGCACGAGGTCAAACTCGTAACGGCCTGCGCCCTCGAAAAACCCGGAGACGGTGGAGTTGGCGGTGGCGTGCTGCGCCCTGACCTCGTCGCCACGCAAAAGCTCGAAGCCCTCGAACGCCTCGTAAGTCGTCGGTACCGACTGGAACGTGTTCGTCTCGTGCATCATCCCGAGGCAAGCGATCCTCAAGTCGGTGTCCTTCCTGATAGGCTGCCGGATGGCGGCTTGAATGGCCAGCTGTCAGCTTGGGTACGAAGTGTCCAGCCCCGTGCTCTCCCAACCGCCCCGTTATTAACCAAACGGCGGTGTGGCCGGGTGCGCCCGGTTACCGGGTTAGGCGATTCCGATCTCGCGGAGATATTTGAGGGTGCGACGGGCCACCGGGAGCGGACGGTCCAGGGGTTGTGGTGGCATGTCTTGCTCCACGATCGCGTAGCCATCGAACTCGATCTCGTTCAACAGTGCTGCCAACTCTTTGAAATCGATAGCGCCGCCCTCCGGCTCGCAAAACACGCCTATCTCCATCGCCTCCGCAAACGGCAAACCCTCATCGTTTACGCGATCCCGCAGGCTGGCGTCTACGCTCTTCAGGTGCAGGTACGGGATGCGCTCATGGTGCTTGCGCATGAACTCCACGGGATCGCCGCCACGGTACGCGTGATGGCCAAGATCAAGGCACAGCGCAATGTTGTCGGGATCGGTATCGTCGAGGAATCGTTCGATCTGGTCCTCGTACTCGATGTGGGTGTCCGCATGTGGGTGGAACACTGCTTTCAGGCCAAATTTGCTACGGGCCATCTCTGCGAGTTTTTCGGTCGTATCGATCAGGCGTCTCCATGCGTCGTCGTCCAGACGGTTCGGGGCCATCGGATCGCCCGTGATCAGATCCGAATACGGACCGTCGATCAGGACGAGGTGCCCGGCGCCCAGGGCGCATACGAGTTCGCCCACGTCAAGCAACTGTCGTTCAAGCCCCGGCCACCCGTCCTGATCCTCCAGGGTTGACATGACCATTCCGGCGGCCGCCTTCAAGCCTCTTGCTTCCAGCTCCATCGTCAAAGTTGCCGGGTCGGTCGGCAGATAGCCGTACGGGCCGATCTCCAGCCTTTGGTACCCGGCCTCCGCCAGTTCATCCAAGAACCGGCGCCACGGCGTTTGCCTGGGATCGTCAGCGAACCACACGCCCCATGAATCCGGGGCGCTGCCAACTTTGATACTCATACCTGTCCCGCTCCCGACCCGGCTTTATAACCGGTCTGTCTAGTAATAGTAACGTTGCGCTTCGCGGTCCTGCTCGTACTGTTTCCGCAGGTCCTGCGTCACCGGGTCGTCAGAAACCTCTGCCGGGGAGACGTCCCACCATGACCCCGTGCCTGGTCCATAGTGGTGCTTCTCCGTCTCCACGACGATCATGCAGGACCGGATCTCGGCACGCGCCTCTTTAAGCGCAGACCGCAACTCGTCCGGTGTAGAGACGTTCCAGCCGCGTGCTCCCATCGCCTCGGCGTTCTTGACGAAATCCAGCTCCAGATACTCGCCTTCTAGGCGGCCTGTCGCCTCATCCCGGCGCCTGAGTTCGTTCCCGAAGCTGCGTCCTGCGCTTCCCATTTGCAGGGCGCGTATCGCCTGTGCACCGTGGTTTTCTGACAGGACCACAGTGACCTTCCAGTCCTCCAGCGCTGCAGTGACCAGTTCCGACGGGGCCATCAAGTACGTGTGGTCGCCCAGGAATACGTACACTTCGCCCTCCGGCTGCGCCATCCGTACGCCGAGTCCCGCCGGCAAGGCGTAGCCCATCGTGGAGTAACCGAATTCCAGGTGGCAGGTTGTTCCGTTGCTCGTGTCCCAGAGCTTGTGGAGGTCTCCGGGAAGGGTTCCGGCGTCGTTGATTACCGTGTCACCGGCCTGCGATTCCTCGTTCAAAATCCCAACCAGCTCGGGCTGACTCATCGCTTCGCCCGGTGTTGGTTGGTAGACTTCATCTTTCAGGAACAGCCTCCAGGAGTTCCGGGAAGCCCCCACCTTTTCGACATACCCGGCGTCTGGCCTCACGCCCGCCTCGCGCGCCGCTATCGTCAGAGCGCGGAGTGCCTGGCGCGCGTCTGCGATTACCGCCGTTGCACCCATCTTGTGGGCGTCAAAGCTGGAGGGGTTGATATGGGCGATCCGGACGTCAGGGTTCTGGAATGCCGACCGCGAACTGGTGGTGATATCGGTGAGGCGAGTCCCTATGGCGATCACGAGGTCCGCCTTCTTCCCGGTCTCAACGGCGGCGGCGGTGCCGTTTGAGCCGATGCCGCCTAGGGCGAGCCCGGAGTCGTTGCGCATGGCGCCGTGCCCGGCGAAGGTCTCGCCGACCGGAATACCGAACGACTCGGCGAACTCTTCCAGCTCGGCCGAAGCCTCCGAGTAGATCACTCCGCCGCCGGCGACCACCAACGGGCGTTTCGCAGTCCTCAACAGACCGACCAGGTCCTCGATGACGGCATCGTCAGGGGATCTGCGTTCAATAATCCATGTGCGCTCGTCGAAAAGTTCGGCGGGAAAGTCGTACGCCTCGGCCTGCACGTCCTGCGGCAACGAGATCGTGACCGCGCCGGTGTCGACGGGATCCGTGAGCACGCGCATCGCTTCGGGTAAGGCGGTCAGAAGTTGCTCCGGCCGGGAGATGCGGTCAAAAAAACGGCTAACCGGCCTGAAACAGTCGTTAACGCTTACATCGGACGATACCGGGTGCTCAAGCTGTTGGAGGACCGGTCCCTGGAAACGTTTTGCGTAGTAATCGGACGGGAGTAACAGGACCGGCAGCCGGTTGATCGTCGCGCCCGCGGCGCCGGTGAGCATGTTGGTCGAACCGGGCCCGATGGACGACGTGCAGGCAAGGGTCGCGAGGCGCAGTTTCGTTTTCGCAAACGCGGCCGCCGTGTGGACCATTGACTGCTCGTTGGTCGGCCGGTGGAACGGCAAGTCGTCCCCGTATTCGTATAACGCCTGTCCCAGGCTGTGTACGTTTCCGTGACCGAAGATGCCGAACATGGCCGGGATCAACCGCTGACGTTCCCCGTCCCGTTCGCTGTACTGCACCTGCAGGAACTTTACGATCGCTTGCGCCACCGTCAGCCGCACGGTCCCGGCTCCGGACCCGTTAGTCATGTTCTGATCCCTTTCTGATTCATAACAAGCGGCAGCAAGTTCAATTTTCCGATTTAACTCATGGTCTATTTCGGGGCATCATATTCCTAGCGTCTCCCGCAGATAACGTCGGCTGATCGCGGCGGCATCCGCTGGGGGCAGCTTTGATTCGTCCTGTTCATACACCAGCCACTCCGGATTTGTCGGCGCGATCAGGTCCCAGACACCCTTCAAATCGACTTCGCCTTGTCCTAGCTCCACGTACTCTGCCTGTCCGTTTAGCGGCAGGCGCGGATAGAGGGGAGAAAGCACTCCGGTTGGACGCGGTTCCGGCCCCGTGTACTTCAGGTCTTTCATGTGGACGTGTGCCAGGCGGTCCGCATAGCGCTGGATCAACTTCACGGGATCACGTCCGCCGTACTGCGCCCAGAACACATCGAGACAAAACCGAACCAGCGCCGGATCGGTGAGTTCCATCAGGCGGTCAATGCCGCTTACTGCTCGCGTGCCTGGTGGGGTCGGCGCTTCACGGAACTCCCAACCGTGGTTGTGATAGCAAAAGATGATCCCCGCGTCACGGCAGCGTTCGCCCGCTTTGTTCAAAACCTCCGCCGCTTCTTCAAACGGGCGCAGGCCGGATTCTTCCTCGTCAAACCCGACGCCGGACAGGACGATGAATTTGCCTTCGAGTGCTGCCAAGTACTCGATCTCACGCTCCACTTCGTAGCCTGTCCGGTAGCCGGTGTGGAGGCTCCACTGCACGAGGTCATGATCTGAGAGAACGATGGCGGCTTGCGCGTGATCGCCATCGAACATCATGCTGGCCTCAACGCCGTCGAACCCGGCATCGTGTACGTCGCGCAGCACTCCGGGCAGCCCGGCCAGATCGTCCCCGATCCGTGAGGAAAACGCCGGGTTGAGTTGAACGCCGATCCGCGGTCCGCTCACGATTTCTCGAAATCGAGGCGCGCCCACCGGAGAAAGATGTTCCCGCCCGGTATTCCGAACGGGCCATTGACCGCGAGACAGGCGATCACGTGCTCGGCGCCGGGTTGCGCGTTTTCGGTAATGCGCACCCGATTGGTCACGTTAAAACCCTGGACCGCTCCGGCCTCGCTATCCCACTCGCCGTCTATCCACACCTCACCGTAGTCGTCGATATTGGTCTCGAACCACAGCTGTGATCCGGCGATCTCAAAATCGCCGATGTGTTCCGGCAACCTTATCCGGACGCGGTACCACCCGAAAGTGAAGCCGACCGATCGTGCCTTCCGGATGCCGGGATCATCGGCCCCGCCCGAGGTGGGGTCGTCGCCTCCCGGCGCGACATCGTCGAGCGTCTCCCAACCAGAATCGTCGTAATCTCGCAGCAGTGCCGGGGTTTCGGCGGCCTGCGAAACCAGACCTTCGTTCGGTTCATCGGGCGCCCAACCGGCGCCGTATCGCCACACCGCGTTGTTGAGCAGGGCCAAGTCGGCAGGCGACTCCAGGTCCAGTGAGGCCTTTGCCATTGCTTCCTCCGCTCAGGAAATCGGGGATCCCCATAGAAAAATAGAGGTCGATCGAGGTTGGATGGTACTCCAGCCGCCACGGTCCGGCACGTCTAGATATATTCGACCCAATTTCACATGGGTCAACAAAATCGCCGGCCTATTAAACCGGTTCATGTACCATCCGGATTCCGACGTTCAAGAACTACTTAGGAATGGACAATTGGGTTACTCGGCATACAGGCGAACCGGACTTACGCATCACCACCCGCAACGCTCGTTCAAGGGCTACACCGTCATCGCACCGCAAGGAGGTGACTCGGCGTATGCCCTGGACATGGGTGGCCGCATCGTGCACAGGTGGCGGTTTCCTGATCTGCGTCCGTTCTACGCCCGGATTCTGGCCAACGGTAACCTCGCGATTCTCGGAGTCGAAACGAAATTCGCTCCCTCCGGCCCGCGTCTGCCTGGAGCCGAGTTGCCGGCGGATCTGAAGGAGCGCGTCCGGGGATTCGGCGGCAACGCCTCCGTGCTGCGCGAGGTCGACTGGAACGGCGAGACCGTCTGGGAGCACAACAACGAGACCATCCATCACGACTTCGTTCGCCTGCCGAACGGAAACACAGTGATCGTTGAGTGGGTTGATATTCCTAAAGAAATCGAACGGCAGGTGAGGGGGGGGCAACGTACGCGAACTCGCAAACGACCCCCGATGGCCGGCGACGAGATTTACGAGATAGATCCCGTGGGCAAAGAGGTGTGGCGCGCAAAAGTGTGGGAGCTGCACGATCCGCGTCTCGATCCGATCTGCCCGCTCGAACCCCGCAATGAATGGTCCCACCTCAATGCACTAGACGTGAACGCGGACGGCGACGTGCTGTTCTCTTGCCGGAACAACAGCCGTGTTGGGATCATCAACCGCACTTCCGGCGAACTCACATGGTCGTACGGCCAGCCCGAGACGTTCCACCAACACAACGCGACATGGCTGGAGAACGGCAACGTCCAAATTTTCGATAATGGGATGCACCGGCTCGGCATGCCGCGCTCACGGATCATCGAGGGGAACCCGGCCACGAACGAAATCGTCTGGGAATATACAGCGTCGCCCGATATCCAGTTCTTCAGTGGCCACATCTCGGGTGCGCAGCGCCTGTCCAACGGGAACACCCTCGTGTGCGAGGGCGCGCCGGGACGGCTGTTTGAGACCACAAAGGATCGCGAGATCGTGTGGGAATGGCTCAACCCCATCGTTGAAACGGTGCGTGGCGATCCTTCCACCTCCATTTTCCGGGCCCATCGGTACGGCCCGGATCACCCGGCGTTTGCCGATCGTGCGCTTGAGCCGCGCCGTTACATGGAGCTAAACCGTCTCCACGGGCTTGGTGGCCCGGGCTTCCGGGGATCGCGCTTCGGCGGCTAGGCGCCCGGTCCGGTTATCGGACCGTAAAACAGGCCAACCTCCCCCGGTGTGAGCACCGTCGCGCGTGCCGTTTGAATCGGGCGTTCGAACGGCAACCGGTCCGAATCAGGCCGCGCCGGGAACAAATCTGACCCTCTTGTCGTCATTACTTGCAACACACCAATGCGAGATGTTCCGGCGCGGAAATCCGGCCGGGTGGACGTGGAGAACCAGAGATGAACTTCCAGATCACCTGGCTATCGGGACAAAAACCCCTCGTCACGCTGGGCGTCGGCGCGATCGCGCCGACAGCTGTTGCGTGCGAATCTGTGGCCTCGATCAACGACCCGACAAGGGGGGGCCGCCGCCGGAACCGCCGCCCGCCGGACAGAAAGGCGGGGGATTTGCGCTCGGCGTGCCCGACAGCATCGCGCCGGCCGATGGTGCCGCAACCGGGTGACCTGAAAACCGGAGTCGAGCAAACGGCGGGCACAGCGATAAGGGCGGCGTGCGTTGCGCGCCGACCTTTGACGCCATAGGCTGAACTGCCGTTATATCGCCAGTTCGCTCACTCTCATTACTTCCCTACAAGTGCTAAAGCCTGACAAGCCGGATAAACATGTGTTCGTGATCGGAGCGTCCGGTGGCATGGGCCTGTGGGCCGCTCGCCACTGGTTCGCCGAACTGGAAGACGTCGCGCGCGTCACGCTGTGCGATGTGGAGCCCCTGTCGGATGGCGCGCGAAACACCATGTCGGGCGCAGCGGCGTCTATCGACTATGTGCGCGCCGAATACGGGCCGTCTGGCCTCTCGCTGTCTGATTGGGCGACGGTCAAGTCTGTTGGCGGGCCGTTTGACGCGCCGCCGGCGTTGAATGAGATCGACCTTGTGGTGCTCGCCGTGCCGCTGCCTGCCTTCGGTACCGTCATGGACGGATTAAACGGCCAACTTGCCTCCGACGCCTGGTTGATCGATATGGCCTCCGTCAAAGCAGCGCCGCTCAATCAGATGGTTGAGAAAGCAGGCGAAGGCGTAGCGGTGACCGGCACGCACCCGCTGTTCGGCATCACCGGGGAGTCGCTTGAAGGCCGGATCGTCGTACTTGTCCCGACGGAGAGTGATGACGGCGAACTGGTCGCTTGGTTGCACGCGAGCCTGACGCAACTTGGAGCGAACACTATGAAGGTGACGGCGGAACGACATGACCGCTACATGCTCATCGCCCAGACCATGACCCATTTCGCTCTAATGGCGTTCGGAAACGCGGTAACACGGGCGCTTAAAGAGGGCGAGTCGCTTGAGGAACTACGGCAGTTCGGCACGCCGCCATACCTCGCGATGGGCAACGTGACCGGCCGTCTGCTGACCCAGAACCCTCGCCTGTATGCGTCCATCCAGGGTGCAGACGGTGCGGGGGAGATCCGGAAGATATTCGCCGAGGCGGCGGCGAACCTGGCGGACGCGTTCAACAAAGGCACCATGGACGATATCGAAGCCGAGATAGCCGGACTTGCGGATCGCTATGGAGCGGACGAACTGACCACATCTACGCGGCTATCGGAGCGGATGTTCATGGCCGGTGAGGATGCGGAAAGCGCCGATGCCTGAACCTCAGGGCAAAGCTCGTTGAACGCGGACGGGCGCTGGCATTGCATAATTACTCGTCGCTTCCGTCGATGTCCGAAGCACAGGCGTCAGGTGAGAGCGCTCTGGCGACAGGAACAACTTGTCTGATTCAGTAAATACCCCGAACGGTGACGGCGCAGAGTTGTCGGTCGAAGACCGCATCGCTGCGGTCCGTGATGCCGCGCTTGCCGCACTCTCGGCCGCAGAGACACCTGACAGTCTGCAGGAGTGGCGAAACCGGTACATAGGGCGCAGTGGTGAGGTCACCCTCCTCCTCAGGGGTGTTGGCTCTCTCCCTGCGGAACAACGTGCCGAGTTCGGGCAGGCCGCCAACCGCCTCAAGAACGAGGTGGAGGCTGCGTTTGATCAGCGAGAAGCCGAAGTCAAGGCCGCATCCGGCCCCGTCGGTGCCATCGACGTGTCGTTGCCCGGCCGGAAACCGACCGAGGGCCGACTCCACCCGATTACGCAGACCGTTCGCGAGATCACTGTGGCATTCGGTGCAATGGGCTTCCAGACCTTCGAAGGGCCGGAAGTCGAACTCGAGAGATACAACTTCGACGCCATGAACATCCCGTTCGACCACCCGGCCCGAGAGATGTTCGACACCTTCTGGCTCGATCGTGTCGATGAGGAGGGCGACCGTAACATCCTGCTTCGCACCCACACCTCTCCGATGCAGGCCCGCATCATGGAATCACACGAGCCGCCGATTCGGGTCGTCGTGCCGGGGCGCTGCTATCGCTACGAGGCAACGGACGCCAGCCATGAGTGGCACTTCAACCAGGTCGAGGTGATGGCGGTCGACGAAGGCATTACGTTTGCCGACCTCAAGGGCACTCTGTACGAGTTCGCCCGACGCGTGTTCGGGCCGGAGCGCAAAGTGCGATTCCGTTGCGACTTCTTCCCCTTCGTGGAACCGGGCGTCGACTTGGCGGTCGATTGCTTCAACTGTGAAGGTGACCCCGCCTGCCGCATCTGCCGTGGGAGTGGGTGGTTGGAAATACTGGGCGCAGGAATGGTCCATCCGGAGGTGTTACGACGCGCCGGGTACGATCCGGAGCGTTACACCGGCTTCGCGGCCGGAATGGGCGTCGAGCGGGTAGCGATGCTCAAACACGGCATCGACGATATCCGCCATTTCTATATCAACGACTTGCGTTTCCTGAGCCAGTTCTAAATCCCGAACCCTGGCGACGAGGGCCTGAACAAGACCCCGGTGCCGATGACTTTTAGTACAGCGAGTTCCGATGAAAGTTCCTATTTCCTGGCTTGAAGAGTACGTGCGCATCACGGTGCCGCTCGATGACCTCGCGCACCGCCTGACGATGGCGGGTACGGAGGTCGAGTCGATCGATACCACCCTGTCGTTTGAAGGCGTGATCGTCGGGCTGGCGAAAGAGGTCGGTCCTCACCCGAACGCCGATAGGTTGCGTCTCGTGCAGGTGGACACCGGCGCAGAGACGCTGGAGGTCGTGTGCGGAGCGCCGAACGTGGCGACCGGACAGAAGATAGCGTTTGCCGCTATCGGCACAGTGCTGACCGACGCCTACTCCGGAGAAGAGAAAAAGCTCCGGCGCTCCAAGATCCGCGGTGTGACCTCCAACGGCATGGTCTGTTCAGAGCGGGAACTCGGGATGAGCGACGAGCACGAGGGCATTCTTGTGCTGCCGGAAGATGCGCCGATCGGCATGCCGCTTGATGAGTATCTCGGCGAGACTGTCCTCGACCTTGAGCTCACGCCAAACCGCCCGGACTGCCTTGCCGTCATGGGCGTCGCCCGTGAGGTTGCGGCGCTGACGGGCGAGACGGTGACCCTTTCATCGATCGAGTACCCGGAACACGGCCCTGACATCGCATCGCTGGCGGTGGTCGAGATCGAAGACCCGGACCTGTGCCTGCGCTATACAGCCACCCTGATCCAGGGCGTCAAGATTGGCCCCTCGCCGGACTGGCTGGCGGATCGCCTGCGGGCCATCGGCGAGCGCCCGATCAACAACGTGGTTGATGTCACGAACTACGTGATGTTTGAGATCGGACAACCGCTCCACTCGTTCGATTTTGACGAACTCAGCGAAGGCCGGATCGTTGTGCGGCGCGCCCGTCCGGGCGAAACGCTGCTCACGCTGGACGGCGAGACGCGTGAACTGACGGTCGACAACCTGATGATCGCAGATGCTGGCCGACCGATAGGGCTCGGCGGGATTATCGGCGGCACGGAATCCGGCATCACAGACGGCACAGTGTCCGTCCTGCTGGAAGCCGCCAATTTTCACGGCTCCAACAACCGGCGTTCCGCAAGCAAGTTCGGCATCCGCACCGAGGCCACGCTTCGCTTCGAAAAAGGACTTCGGCCGGAGCTTGCCGAGTATGGTGTGCGCCGGGCGACGAAGCTGATCCTGGAACTCGCGGGCGGGGTCGTAGCGTCCGGCATGATCGACGAGTGGCCGGAGCACGCCGGCGCAATCCAACCGGTAGACCTGCTGGCAAGCGATATCGAACGCCTTCTCGGCGTCAGCTACGAGCCTGAGCTCGTCATATCAACCCTGGAAACCCTCGGCATGGGCGTCGCCTCAAGCGAGGGCGTGTACACCGTGACACCGCCGTACTGGCGGCCAGACATCCGTATCCCGGAAGACCTGATCGAGGAACTGGCTCGGATAATCGGCTACGAGACGATCCCGACGCTGGGGATCACCGGCAGCGTCCCTGAGTGGGAACCGAATCCCGATCGCGATCTTCGAGAACGCATCAAGGACATCCTGTCCGGCTTCGGCATGCAGGAGACGATTTCTTATTCGCTCACGACGCCGGAAGCGGAGGCGGCCGCCCGGCCGCCGAAGCACGGCCTTGAACCGCTTCGAGTGATGAATCCGCTCTCAACCGACCAGGCGACGCTGCGCACAACGCTGCGTCACAGCATCCTCGTCGTGCTCGCCCGCAACGCTCGCACCTGGCGCGGGCCGCTTCGCATGTTCGAGTCCGGCCGGGTCTATCTTGACCGAGGGAAGGGCGTTGGCCTCCCCAACGAACCTGAGAAGTTTGTCGGGGTGGTGGCCGGTCCGAGATCTGAACTTGAATGGATGTCGGGCGAACCGGAATCATCCGACTTCTACGACGCAAAGGGGATTGTGGAGTTGCTCCTGGCCGAGCTCGGCGTCAGCGCCGGGTTCGTGCCTTGGGAAGAGACGACGTTTGTGCCAGGCCGATGCGCCAGTATCGTTATCCCGTCGGCGGGTCGCGCCGTGATCGGCGTCCTCGGCGAGGTGGCCTTGGATGTCCTGTCGGAGTTCGACATCGAGACCGCTCCCGTGGCGATGTTCGAACTCGATGTCGAGGCCATCGCCAACCTTCCGGGACTGCAAACGCTGGGGGAGCAGGATTACGTGCCGTTTGGTCGATTCCCTGACTCCTCCCGAGACCTGGCGCTTCTGATCGACGAGGGCGTTCCCGCGGCGGACGTCCTCGCGCTAGTGGAGCGCAACCGGCTTGTCGTGAGCGCCAGGGTATTTGACGTGTACCAAGGCGACGCCATCCCGGCCGGGGAAAAGTCCCTTGCCGTCCGCGTGGTGTACCAGGCGACCGACCGCACCCTCACGGCGGACGAGCTCATCAAGGCAGAGAACTCGATACTCCGTGCGCTCGAACACAATCTGGGAGCCGAGTTGAGGGCGCAATAGGGCCGCCAGCCTCAGGCACGGACAGACACCGGTAAACTGATCCCATCGCTCGGCTCTTGTTCAGGGCCATAATCTCAAGCGAACAAGCTACCTCACTTCATATGCAAAAAGAACAAGCGTACGATCGGCCTCACCGCCACCACTACGACGCCGAGATGCTGGACGTTGAAGAGGCACTGGAGCGAATCCTGACCTTCTTCAAGCCGCTTTCGGCTGAGGATGTCCCGTTGCTGGAGGCGCTCGGCCAAGTCCTGGCGGAGCCTCTGGTTGCGCCCATCAACATCCCCCCACTCGATAACTCGGCGATGGATGGATACGCCGTACGAGCGGCGGATGTGGCCGGCGCCGATGGCGGATCACCGGTGGGACTCCGGGTGATCGGCCACATCCCGGCCGGAACCGTATCCGACCAGACCGTGGAGCCCGGAACCGCTCTGCGAATCATGACCGGAGCGCCTGTGCCGGAGGGCGCGGACACCGTTATCGCGTTTGAGGACACGGACGAGGTCGAGCGGCGTGATTCAGGTGCCTCGATGGACGCGGTATACGTCCGACTCGCTGCCGAGATCGGCGAGAACATCCGCCCCGCCGCCGAAGACGTCCTTATCGGCGACACGGTCCTGGAAGCGGGTACCGTTTTACGTGCCTCGGAGCTCGGCGTGGCCGCCTCACTGAGTCTGCGCAGCTTGCCCGTCATCCGGCGTCCCGTCGTCGCCGTCCTGGCCACCGGGGACGAACTACTCGAGCCGGGGGAGGCGCACGAGCCGGCAAAGATCTACAACTCCAACAACTACTCCGTTGCCGCCTCGGTCAGCGCCCTCGGAGGCATACCCCGCGTGATCGGCGTGGCCCGAGACACCGAGAGCTCTGTGGAAGAGGCGCTGGCCAGAGCGATGGACTCCGATATGGTAATCACCACCGCCGGAGTCTCAAAGGGCGACTACGACTTCGTCAAAGACGTGCTCGCCAAACGGGGGGAGATAGCGCTCTGGTCCGTGCGAATGCGTCCTGCCAAACCACTGGCCTTCGGCGCCCTAGACGCTCCCGACGGGCGTCGAGTGCCGCACCTCGGGCTGCCCGGCAACCCGGTCAGCGCCCTCGTGGCGTTCGAACAGTTCGCACGGCCTGCGATGCGGAAGATGATGGGCAAGGACATGGCACCACGTCCAACGGTGCAGGCGATTCTCGATGATCCCGTAACCAATTTCGATGGACGCCGGGTGTACGCACGTGTTGTTGTGTATCGTGAGAACGGCGTGTACCGGGCCAGGACGACCGGTAATCAAAGCTCCGGCGTTCTGACATCGATGGCTCGGGCCAACGGCCTAGCGATCTGCCCTGACGATAGGGCACGACTCAGTGCAGGCGAAACGGCCACCGTTCAAATGCTGGACTGGCCGGAAGACGTGTTCTAACCTAAACACCGGGAAAATTACGTGTGGCCGATCGCTGCGGACGCTGACAGGCGGTCACGAAAAAGGAAACTCTGGGATCTATCCCATGAATCTATTTGGGAGAGCACGGGTATGAGCGACGAACAAACGGTCAAGGCCGTGATCCACCGTTACGCCGTCGACGTCAAGGCGTTTGATGCGTCCGGGAAGTCGTTCGCATTCACCGTGCGAAATCGACGTTGCTGGCAGTGCCAGCAGATGTTGGACGACATGGAAGTCGTGATCGGGGATGCCAAAGAGCACATGAGAGAGATCTCCTCTTGCTGCTCGACGAAGCCCGATTACCTGCTCCCGGGCACCCCGCTCACGGAAGCCGTGTTCCGGCTCCTGCTGGCCAGCGGCAACAAGCCAATGACCGCCGAAGAGATCAGGGACGGGCTGGGAACGGCGTGGTCCAGCGTCCTCTACATGAAGGACCTGTCGGACGAGCTCCTGATCAAGCTGGTAGAGAACGATAACTCGTACAGCATCGGCCCGATTTCTGTTAAGAAATAGCGCCCGGCGTACGCGTGACCTGATTTCGGATCCCTGGGCTTCCTGTGTCTCCACTCATACGGGAGGGCGCGGCACGTCGTCGTCAAGCTGATCGACATCCACCGATCGAACGGTCCCCGGGGAGGATCCGTTCGCTAGCAGGGCCAGCAGTTGTTCCAGAGCAGCCCTGTCACCCGACACGACTATTCGCACCGATCCGTCGTTGTGGTTGAGCGCGTGACCGCTCAGGCCGAGTCGTGAGAAATGGGTTCGTGCCCAGGCTCGGAAACCGACGCCCTGGACTGCACCCGTAACGCGCACCGAGATCGACGGAGCGTCTTCGCGTTCAGGCACGGCCGGTTCGCGCGTCTACTCGTCGTCGACTTCAACCGGACGTCGACGTCGTTCGACGCGTGCGGGCTCGGGCGGCGGTATCGGCGCCGAACTCAAGGTCACAGACTGCTTGCGTCCGCCCATTTTCTTCTTCTTGGATTCTTTTTTGCCCTTGTCACGTGATTTCGCCATGGGTTGGCCTTCCTGGTGAGAAAAGAGGCCGTGCTCTCGTACCCGTAAGGGGATGTTCACGGCACCGTATGGACGGAGCCAAGAGTCTACCAGACCCCCGGTATAGGGCCGTTAATTGTGAAAACCTGGGCAGCTCATTTCTCGCTACGGCTTCACCCTGACCTTGGGTTTGTAACGTGACCCTCTGGCCTCTGATTCGTACCATTTGAAGAACAATACCGTCGCCGCGCCGACCAGGATGAAACTCCCGGGGACCCACATGATCAACCCGCCGATGCTCTGATCCTCCCCGGCCCCTACACCCCAGTGCATAGGCGTCGCCTCGTAATGCGTGTAGAGAACCGTACCGACGAGCGTCAGTCCAGCGCCAAGGGCGGCGCTCGGCGTGAAGGCCAGCATCAGGTAGAGCAGCCGTTGTGGGTACGACAGCTGTGATCGCATCGGCGCTGGCCCGGCGATCGGCCACCAGAACATCATGCCCGCACCGAAGAACATCAGGTGCTCCAGGTAATGCAGTGGCTCACTGTGTATAGCGGCGTCGTACAACACGGGCAGGTGCCACACGTACATCGTCAGGATGTACACGATGATCACCGCCCGCGGGAACGTCAGTTTTCGCAGCACCCAGTTCGTCCTGCCATGCCCCGCGAGCGACCCCGACACGACGTGCCGAACATCAGCCGGGAGCGACCACAGGTAGGCCGCTACGGGGCTGGCCGCCAGCATCAAGGGGGCGGCGATAAGGGTCAGCATCAGATGCTGAATCATGTGGAGGAAGAACTGGTCTTCCGCAAGAACGTCCACCGGACCGACCAGAGCGAAGGTTAGAGCGGCGAATCCCAGGGTTGTGAGGGCGACGCGCCCGGCCGATATCGACATGACATCACTTTTCCCGGCACGTGAATTCAACCTGTACAGGCCGAACAGGTAGACCCCGTACAGAAACAGGAGAACCACGGTAACGGGAGACACAAGCGCCCACTCGCTCCAGAAGGCGGAGAAAGAATCAAGTGGCTCGCGGCTCTCGCCGCCTAGATGCAGTAGGAGCACGGACAGGGCTCTCCGGGGACGGGGATTCGGCGTTTGATCATCACCGGGCAACCGGTCAGGATGGGCGGTTCAACCGATCAATCCTAACTTGACCGTCCGTGCGCCAGATGGCGTACTCGGAATCGCTTACGGGGCGATCAGCGGGGACGGGTTCACCTTGTCTTGGACCGATAACACGATCATGAACACGGCGATGGCGAGCAAGAACCCGGACGCAAACACCAGCGATAGCAGGTTCTTGTCAAATCTCAGGTGCATGAAGAACGCCACAACGATGACGAACTTGGCGATCGCCAGTAACAGCATCATCGGCACGAAAAACGCCCCGAAATCGTCACTGAGCGTGAAGAGCCACACCTCCAGCACAGTCAGGATCGCCAGAATCACCCCGATTATCGTGTAGAAGAAGGGCGTGGCCACGCGGCCGTTGTTGGTCAGTCGGTTGAACCAGCCAAGCGCTTGCGGGCCGGCGTCACCGAAGGGCCCCTCGTTCGGCGGCTCGGGGAAGGCCGAGTCCACCTTAGGTAGCTGGAAGTGACAGCCGCCGTCCTGGTAGAACAGCTTGCGCCAGGTTCTTGAAATCGGGTTTGCCATGACTGTGTCCGCTAACCCCCGATTATCGCCGTGGCGTGTGAGATCGTCTCGATGCCCTCACCGTCGCTGAAGCCGATCAGGTAGATGACGGTAAAAATTACGATCCATACGATGTCAACGAAGTGCCAGTAAAGCCCGGCCATCTCAAGGTCTTCGGTGGACCGGCTTGTCAAAGCGCCCTTGAAATGGGCGAAGGCCATGCCCAGGAGCCACAGAACGCCGACGAACACGTGCAGGCCGTGGAAACCTGTCAGGATGAAGAACGTGGTTCCGAAGAGGTTCTGGTGGATCGTCAGGCCTTCATCTACGAAGGTCATGAACTCAACGACCTGGAAGCCCAGGAACACCAACCCGAGCGCCGCGACGGCGAGGAGCCAGAAGCGGGCGAGGCCCGCCCGGTCCTTCTGCGCATAGTTCAGGGCGAGCACCATCGCCAGACTGCTCATCAGCAACACAAACGTGCTGACAGAAGTCACAGGAATATTCAAAACCTCGTTCGGGTAAGGCCCGACAAGGCTCTCATTTCTGTAGACCAGGTAGGTGGCGATGAATGACCCAAAGAACAGGCAGTCGGACGCCAGGAACACCCACATGAGCAACTTGCGGTTGCTGATGCCGGTATTCGTGTCAGCGATGTGACCGTGCTGATTTTGTGTTACGGCGGCTTGCGCCAATTTCGTTTCCCTTAATCCTTCATACGTTCGATCGTCGTCCAGTTGCCCCGGTGTCCCTGTAACTTGCGGGCGGGTTAGTGCCCGCCTTCTTCCGAAACCGGTTCGAATGTCCAGCCCATCAACCCCCACAGGCCGATCACGATGCCGACGGCGCTGAGCCACGGGAACTGGATGTTCGTCCCTGGGACCTCAACTAGGATGTCCATAAATCCAGCCACGCCGATCGTCACACCGAGCGATGTGATGAACGGGTAGTAAGACATGCCGGGCAGGTGGATGCTTCCCCCGCCGTGCGTGTCGTTTTCCACCGGCTCGCCCACTTCGATCTCTTCCCCGCGTTCATCGTGGAGAAGATCCGGGTGCTTGGTGTACCAGAAGTCGTCCAGTGACTTCACCTGCGGGATGCGGGCGAAGTTGTAGGCCGGTGGCGGGGATGGGATGGACCACTCAAGGGTTCTGGCGTCCCACGGGTCGTCTTCAGATTCCTGTGTGCTCGAGATCGTTCGGATGATGTTGATGATGAACAACAACACTCCGAAAGCGATCAGCATCGAGCCGGCAGATGCGATGGCGTTGCTCATCTCCCAGCCCATCCCGTCGGCGTAAGTGGCGATGCGTCGCGGCATGCCGTTCAGGCCCAGCCAGTGCATCGGGCCGAACGTCAGGTTGAACCCGACCAGCATCACCCAGAAGTGCCACTGGCCCAGGGCCTCGCCGAGCTTCTTGCCCGTCATTTTGGGCCACCAGTAGTAGCCGCCAGCGAACAGCCCGAAAATGGCGCCGCCAAACAGGACGTAGTGGAAGTGGGCGACGATGTAGTACGTGTCCTGCTGCTGCGCGTCGGTCGGCGGCGAGGCGTGAGACACACCACTCAGGCCGCCGATGATGAACATCGCGATGAACCCGAGGGAGAACAGCATCGAGGTGTTCAACTGCAACTTACCGCCCCATGTCGTGGCGATCCAGTTGAAGATCTTGACCCCGGTAGGCACGGCGATCAGCATCGTTGAGACGGCAAAGGCGGCGTTGGCGGCCGGACCCAACCCCACCGTGAACATGTGGTGGCTCCAGACGAACCAGCCCATGAAGCCGATGATGGCCCCGGCCAACACCACCGCCGGGTACCCGAACAGGGGTTTTTTGGAGAACACCGGCAACGTCTCTGAAACTATGCCCATCGCCGGCAGAATCAGTATGTAGACCTCCGGGTGGCCGAACAACCAGAACAGGTGTTGCCACAGGACCGGATCGCCCCCGGCGGCGGGATTGAAGAAGTTCGTGTCCCAGACCCGGTCAAGCGCCAGCTGAATCAGGGCGACGGCGATGATCGGCATCGCCAGTGCGATCAGGATGCTCGTCACGAGTGACATCCAGACGAACACCGGCATTTTCATAAGGCCCATGCCGGGCGCACGCATGTTCAGAATTGTGACCACAAAGTTGAACGCGGCGGCCAGCGACGCAACACCAAGCGTGGTGAGCCCAAGCGCCCAGAAAGTCACTCCATCGCCCGGGCTGTAGGTGTTCCCGGTCAGGTTGGCATAACCGAACCAACCGGCGTCAGGCGCGCCGCCAAGGAAGAAGCTTAGGTTGAGGAAGATCGAACCAAACAGGAAGGTCCAGTAACTGAACGCGTTGAGCCTTGGGAACGCGACGTCACGGGCGCCGATCATCAACGGGATCATCCAGTTGAAGAAGGCGGCGGACATCGGCATGACGACCAGGAACACCATAGTGGTGCCGTGCATCGTGAAGAGCTCGTTGAAGAGCTCGGGCGAGATCAGATCGCTCTCGGCCTGGGCCAGTTGCGCCCGAAGGATCAGCGCCTCGACACCTCCGACGAGGAAGTACAGGAACGCAGTTACTCCGTACAACGTGCCGATGCGCTTGTGGTCGACCGTGCCTATCCAGCTCCACAGACCTGTGTAGCTGGTCGGGCGACTGATCAACGTTGGAAAGGCGATCGTGGTCAACTATGGCCTCCGGTGTATGGGGCTTGGGCGATCCTGCCTTCAAGCAGGCCGTCGTGCGCCCGCCGCACCACCAATTTCCTAGAGTGATTTCAGGTAAACGATAAGTTCGTCGATTTCTTCGATGGAGAACAGTGTCCCAAAATTCCCGGGCATGGCGTTCGAGAAGTCCGGAACGACAAACGCGCCCGGATCCTCAATGGACTCACGTATGTAAGCTTCTTCGCCGCGGTTTGAAATTCCGGCGAGGCCCGGCCCGAAAACAATGTCATCCCCGGTCGAGTGACATCCGGAGCAGTTCGCCGCGAATGTGGCCTCGCCACGTTTCAGGGGTGTATCCGGTCCAGGGGTCACCGTGGCGGTTCCAGCGGCGACTGGTTCCAACTCAAGTAAATACGCCGCAAGCTGCCGGACATCGCCTGGCGTAAGCGTGCCGTCGCGATACGGAGCGGCAAGGTCTTTCATGCGGTTGCCTTCCTTGACGGCGTCAGGGTCGGCGATCCACTGTTCAAGGTTTTCCTGGGTAAGGTCGATCAGACCGGCTCCGAGGGTTTCTCGGGTAGCGAAATGAGTCAGATTCGGGGCGGCGATGAGATTGACTCTGTCCTCGTCGGCCAGGTCCTGGTCCAGCAGGAATGTTTCCCGCAAACCGGCAAGCCGAGTGCGTTCGTTTCGCGCCGCAGGAGCCTGCCATGTATTTACGGAATGGCAGGTGGCGCAATTGGTAGCGAATATCTTTTGGCCGTCGATTGCGTCCGTGCTGGCCAATTCCACCGGCGGCCTCCGCATCGAGGCCAGCCAATCCTGGAACGCCGCCGGCTCTTCCGCCTTGACCCGGAATCGCATCTTGGCGTGCGCCTCGCCGCAGAACTCGGCGCACTGGCCGAAGTAGAAACCGGCCTCGTCGGCCTTCATCGCCAGTTCCCGGACGTCGCCCGGGACGATGTCCATCTTGCCGGCGAGTTTCGGCACCCAGAAGCTGTGGATCACGTCGTCCGAGTGCATCGAAAAATTGACCCACTGGCCGACGGGGATGCGAATCTCGTTCGCCGTCACCACGTCTTCTCCGGGGTATTCAATCTCCCACCACCACTGGTGTGCTCGGACCTTTACTTCAAGTACGGGTCCCTGGTCCGTGGGCCAGCCGTCCTGGTCGTAGATGATCTTCACCGTGGGTACCGCGATGGCGATCAGGATCAACACCGGGATGATGGTCCAGATCACCTCAAGCTTGTTGTTGCCGTGTGTCTGGTCCGGAAGGGAATCGTCAGATCCCCGACGCCGGAACTTTACGATCGAGTAGATCAACGCGCCTTCTACAAGCACGAAGACCGCTACGGCGATCCAGAAGATGAATATGAAGAGGTCTGCCTGCGTGTTGGCGATCGGACCGCTGGTGCCGAACGTTGACTGGGCGTCCTCTTTGTTGCATGCGACCAGTAAGGCCGGGGCAACTGGGATCAGAAATAGAAACCGGGAGCGCAACGGGCGCAGCAAACGACGCAGATTCATTGCGGGAATGTGGGTCCTTCATCGAGCATTGAACGGAACCGGAAGGGAGGGTTCGGCAGCTAGCGAACGCCGTTCGTGCATTTGTGAGCAATCGGCGGAAGGATAGCAGGTGACTTTTGACCCTGCAACACAAGAGCAACCTTTGGAATATTAATGCTTATAATCATAAAAAGCATCAATTCAGAAATCGCATAACAACCGGCGTTCCAAGCGTGTAACTGTAGTCGGCGGCGGCTATCAAGAGGATAATTTCCCCCATGACAACAGGTGCACGCCCGAGCCTTGTGATAGCGACCCGCAACCCCGGCAAAGAGCGCGAGTTCCGACGGTTGTTGGCCGGATTGCCGTTCAAGATCATGTCGCTTGATGAAGTCGACGTTGATATCGAGGTCGAAGAGACTGGCGATACCTTCGCCGCCAACGCCCTGCTGAAAGCCGAGGGGTATCACGCAGCCTGCGGGGAGCTGACCCTGGCCGATGATTCAGGGATCGAGGTTGATGCGCTGGACGGCAGGCCGGGCGTCCATTCCGCGCGTTATGTCCGGCCGGGACAGACCGACGAAGAGGGCCGGGAACGCATGTTGGAAGAGATGGCTGACGTGCCGGGCTGGAGCCGTGGGGCGCAGTACCGCGCCGTGATCGCCATCGTCGGTGACCGGGTCGGGGATGATCCGCGGTTCTTTGAGGGAACGTGTCAGGGGGCCATCGCACACGGGGCGATAGGCGACGGTGGTTTTGGCTACGATCCGATCTTCTGGCTGGCCGCTGAGCGGCGGACGATAGCGGAACTGTCCCCTTCCGAGAAGGACGCTATCAGCCATCGCGGGATCGCTGCAAAGAAAGCGGCGGCATTTCTAAGGAACCTCCGTTGAACTCGTATCAATTTGGGCAGGACCACGTACGGCGGCGTGCAACTCGGAAACGGCGAGGGACACGACATCCTCACTCGGTAATTTTGCTCACCCGTCGTACAATTGCACTTTATGACACCCGATAGAGTCGACGGCCCGCCCGACGTTTTTGGCCGCCATCTTCGCGATCTGCGAATATCTGTAACCGACAGATGCAACTTTCGCTGCCCGTACTGCATGCCCTCTGAGGTATACGGGGAGCGGTACGAATTTCTGCCGAAGCTCCAGATCCTGACTTTTGAAGAGATCGTCCGTCTGGCCGGCCTGTTCACGCAGCTCGGCGTCCGCAAGATCCGGCTCACCGGGGGCGAACCCTTGCTGCGGGTCGGTCTTCCTCAGTTGATCGAAGGCCTCGCAGCGCTTGACAGCATCGAAGATATCGCTCTGACCACGAACGGCCATCTGCTAACGGATCAGGCGGAGGCGCTCAAAGACGCCGGCCTGTCCCGGGTCACGGTGAGTTTCGACAGCACCGACGAAGACATCTACAAAGAGATGAACGGGCGCGGTTTCGGCACCGAGCGCGTTCTTTCGGGTATCGCCGCCGCCGAAGCGGCAGGCCTAGACCCGATCAAGATTAACGCCGTCGTGCAGAAGGGCGTCAACGACCATACGATCGTTGAGCTTGCGCGCCACTTCAAAGGAACCGGGCACACTGTCCGGTTCATCGAGTTCATGGACGTCGGCACGGTCAACGCGTGGGACGTCGACTCGGTCGTGACCGCGGACGAAATCGCCGGCGCTATCAACGCCGAGTTCCCGATCACCCGGGCCGCGCCTGCCTACCCGGGCGAAGTGGCGACGCGCTGGTCATACGACGATGGTTCGGGTGAGGTAGGGATCATTTCGTCTGTTTCCGAGCCGTTTTGCGGTGACTGCACACGCGCCCGGCTTAGCACCGATGGGCAGCTCGTGACGTGCCTGTTCGCGGCCGGCGGTAAGAACCTCAAAGAACCGATGCGGTCAGGCGCGACCGATGACGAACTTCTGGAGTTGATGGCCGGAATCTGGTCGTCGAGAACTGACCGGTATTCCGAGCTCAGGGCGTTCCAGGCGGGTCGCAATCCCTCTGAGGTAGATGACTCTGCGGCAGGGAGGTCAACCGGAGCGCCGATTCCGGAAGGCATGAAGAAGATCCGCCGGAACACGGGCAAGATCGAGATGTACCAGATAGGTGGATGACGCCGGTTAGCGGGCCGTGGCGTTTTCTGACCAGTCCACGGCTGATACCGAGTAGACGATCACGTCCTCGGTGGCGGATGCACCGCGATCCACGCGCTGCATCTGGAAGCCAAGCCGCTCCGCCAGCGAACGCGCACGCATGTTTCCGGCACCCGTGTGGATCGTGACACAGTTCAGCTCGAAGTGTGCGATGGCGGCATCGACGGCGGCGCGGCAGGCGCGTTCCATCAACCCCCGTCCCTCCCACTCACTGCCGATCCAGTAACGGACATCGGCCGTCGTCGCGCTGTCTGCGTTGGTTTCGGGCGCCGACGGTTGGACATTCACGGCGCCGACCAGAGTGCCGGAGTTGAGCAGGAAAAGCGGGAATCCAAGGTCGGTGTCACGCCGGATTGAAGAACGGATCAGGGCGGCGACATCATCCTGTGTTCGGATGCGCGTCGACCAGCCCGACCACCACTCGAGCCGGTCCCGGTTTGCGTTCAGTAGCGAGTACAGCTCGCCGGCGTCGTCGCCGCGCGGCCGGCGTAACATCATCTGGTTGTCTATCAAGATGGGCGGAGCGCCGAACACCACCGGCTGTCCCGACGGGTCAACAAACCCCATCTTCTGGGCGCCCCGCCACTCCGAGGCCAGCATCGAGTACACGGCCATGTCTACGAACCCGTCTGGTAGTTTGACGGCCTGTCGCTCCACACCTTCGTGGGCAAAGCCCAGGCGTTCCGGAACGGCCCGGCTGCGCGTGTTGTCGACGGCGGTCCGAATGACCACGCGGTTAATGCCCTGGACCCGGAATAGCTCATCTACGATCGCCGCACATGAGCGTGTGGTGATGCCTCGACCCTGCTGCCCCTCNGCGAGCCAGTATCTGACCTCGGCGGCNGCGTTCTGTTCCTGAATGTGCGCCCCGATCACACCGACAACCTCTTCGCCCACTATGATCAGGAGCGNNTTCTCTCCGTCCGTATCATCGATCCGCCCCTGGAGCCATTCGCGCTCCTGCNCGATGGACTTCACGGCCACCAGCGCTGGGAGCCACCGTCCAAGGTGTTTTCGATTGAAACTGATCAGATCAAACAAACCCTCGGCGTCCGGCAATCCGGGCGACCGAAGGGTGATCTCACTGTCTACTATGATCTCTGTCATATCCGGGCAATTCAGGTGAGCGGGAAGACTTGGAATACCGGCGCCGGACTGCTTCGAAGCTCTAAAACCGTAACCGGGGAACAATCGAGTATATCTACGATCACGAGTTTTCGATTAGAACACGATAAACTTTCAACCTTCAAGAAACGTTTAAGCGTGTAGATGAGGCTTTCAAGCATTTGGGCGCCGACCGGGCGTTGCAGGATATGCCGGATATAAGTGATTTGAGTTACCGACTGTTCACAGATGGATCGTGCCTTGGGAATCCCGGACCGGGAGGCTGGGGCGCGGTGTTGCGCCCGGATGGTGAAGATGACCTGGATCTATCGGGCGGCGAACCTCACACGACAAATAATCGGATGGAGATGACTGCCGTCATCAGGGGGCTGGACCAGACACCGGTGGGATCAAAGGTTCTAGTAACGAGCGACAGCTCGTACGTCATCAACACGATGGCGAAGGGCTGGAAGCGGAAGATGAACCAGGATCTGTGGGCCGAGATGGACCGGGTCGTCGGCGATCGTCGTGTGACTTGGCAGTGGGTCAAGGGACATGCCGGACACCCGGAGAATGAACGGGCGGATCGACTGGCCGTGGGTGCAGCGGAGGCGATCAGGGATGGCCGACCGGAGCCGATCCGGGCGCCGCTGGAGAATCCAGAGCCTTCAAATTCAGGTTCGGCTCCAGAGAAATTCAAGGGCCCAAACGGCGCCGCCGACAACGATATCGAGCCACGGTTGACGCACCTGGATGAGGCGGGCGCTGCGCGCATGGTCGATGTCGGTGACAAGGCGGAAACCGAGCGTGTAGCGGTGGCCGGTGGCTCGATCACGATGCGGCCAGAAACCTTGGCACTGATCAGGTCCGGTGGGTTTGAAAAAGGCGACGTGATCGCGGTGGCCAGGGTGGCCGGGGTGATGGCGGCCAAAAACACGTCGCAGATGATTCCGCTCTGCCACCCGTTGCCGTTGACACAGGTGGTAGTGGAGTTTGATGACAAGACGTCAGACGACCGCATAGATATCACCGCGACCACAAAGACGACGTACAAGACCGGCGTCGAGATGGAAGCGTTAACAGCAGTGAGCGTCGCGGCGCTGACCATCTACGACATGTGTAAAGCGGTCGATCGCGGCATGGAGATCGGGGAAGTTCGCTTGCTCCACAAATCAGGCGGCAAAAGCGGCGACTACGTCGCCCCAGTGGGGCATGAATTTGACCGGCAATAGATATCTATCTAAACAAACTCCTATGTAAGCACCCAAAATAAGGTCCAGTAAAACCTGGCCCCCGCCGGGAAGGCGAGGCCCCGATGGAGCATGAGATTGATCGGCGGTAGAGGCCGGAACAAGCACCAATCCGCAACCACACCCCCAGATAAGGTGCAGGCTTGCCAGCCGTTGCGTGTAATCCGAGGCAGGGATACCATCGAGTACTGGCCTGTTGGCCGAGGGAGCAAACAGAGAGACGGCAACATAGCTCAGTCGGTTAGAGCGGGCGCTTCATAAGCGTCAGGTCGCTGGTTCAAGTCCAGCTGTTGCCACCATCTCTCCCGGCGAACGACGAAGTACGGACAGGCTCATCTCGGCCCCGAAACAGGGCTCCGGGCGGTTAGCTCAGCTGGTTAGAGCGCCTGCCTCACACGCAGGAGGTCGCAGGTTCGAGTCCTGCACCGCCCACCACTCCTAAGCCAAACGTGACGAATGTTTGACAAAATTGGCCTGTGGATACGTCATGTACACCATGTTGTACACCAACTGAGATTGAAAAACGGCCTCTCCGCACCTCGGGGAGGCCGTTTCGCGTCAGAGCATCACGCCTTCACCACGACACCACCTCAACTCCGGTAGTCCGTCACCTGCCACAGCACCGCTAGCTCGCGCCTGTCCGGTAGCCGCCAGAGAACCGTTCCCGAAGGTGCAACGACCCTTCTAGACCGCGCTACGTCCTCCAGGCTCACCTCATGTTCGAGGACGGCGTGAATGATCAGCATGTGCGGGAACTGCAGGGAGAAGGTCGTGTCGGTTATGTACTCTCCAGAAACAGGGTGAACATAGGAGGCCAGTTACCCGTGGTGAGACATACGTCGTCCTCAGTGGCCCCGCTCGGTTCAACATGTATAAAGCCCGATCGCAGGTTTGAGTAGAGAGCCTTGATCGAAGCTAGTGACAGCTCAAGATTTTCGGTGGTGGGACCCGGAGGGATGCCGGTCTGAGGGTGCGCGTGCTCTTCCCACGAGGCTTCCCATTGCCCACCGAAAAAGGCAGCTGAGTCGTGCGACATTTCCCTCACTATGGGTTCATAACTCATGACCCGGCTATTTGCGTACGCAATAATCTGAAATGCAAGACGTGCGCACTGGTGATACTCCGCGTCTGCCCAAGAGTTCGCTTGCGCGGCCAGGTCCAGGTCACAGTTGTTGGTCAGGTGATCTCTCAGGAAGTCAGCCACTGCTGATGCAGGTCCCTCGATGTGAGCACCAGCGGCGTGTCCGCCAATTTGGGGTGTGTTGGCGACGTCCCAGCCACTGTTCATCAGCGGGTCCACCATCTCGATCATGTAGTGTAAGTAAGCCTTGGTGTTCTGGAACACCATGTTTGAATCAACACCTTGCGGCCACCCGCTCTCGGGGTCAACGAACATCGGATTAGCCGTTTGGGTCATCCATATCAAGTAGTTCTTTTGGGCGAGGTAGAACGTATAGAGGTCATCCGCTTCCATAGACCGCGGACCTCTCTGCGTCACCCACATAAATTCCCGCGCAAGGGCGCAGTGGGATTCAAGGCTGTGGAAGACCCAATCCTCGTACGGACTAGTGTAGAAGGCCAGCGCCATAGGCACACCACCGTCTTCCGTGTAACCAAGCGTCATCAGCGGGCCTTGGAATGGCGCTGTACCCGCCTGTAGTCCGTCCGTGTACTCTTCCCACGCAGCCCACTGTTCGGCCGTCGTCCAGCCCCATTCAATCCCTATCGGTTCGACCATCCAGTCCCAATAGTCGTCCGGATAAATGTCCTCTNCAGGGTCAGCCTCTTCTCCGACCTCGTCAGTCGCTTCGGAATCCTCGGTCTCAATCGCTAACGCCATGGAACTAGCAGCCGGAGTTGACTCATAAGGCCGAGTCTCCTCAGAGCCGCCCGTCTCCCCAGGCATCGTGGGGGCCGCAAGATCAGGGCTTGAGGGCGTACAACTGGACAGAAGCAAAACCGCACCAAGAACAGCAATTCCTCTAACCATTAGGTCGCCCTTCCTCGAAGTTGTCTAAATATTTCTCAACAAATGACCGGCCCCGTGAAACAGTACCAGTCACTTTGCGTCTCGGGCCGCTTCCAGTGTATGCCCTCTTCTCAGCATCTCTTCCCTCTTCTGGAGGCGTCCAGTCTCTAATTTATTGACTGGTACCGTCTAAGGGGGGCAGGTCAACCACAGGATCACAAGGAACTCGGGGCCGAGTTCACGTTCAGCCCAAGAGCGTGATAGTTCACGAGCAACCCCGTGCTCGCCACCACCGGGAAGCCTCCATCCCGGGCACGCGCTGTAGCCCCTCGGAGCCAAACCAGGGTTCTCCGTGTGGCGCCTTTGTGAGTGCCCACCGTTTTGCGACCCGCCGGGCCTGGCGAATCCATTCGGGATGAAGACTTGTGTGATCGGCAAACCCACGTAGCGCCTCGAAGTTACCGTCTGACTGTGTAGGGGTAGAGAACATGGCGTCGATGATCACAACGTCGAAGCTGGCGTTCGAGGTGCGGGAGAGGAGTTTCCAGGAGTCCCCGAGTGCCGTCTGAATCGTAGCGCTCTCTGCTCCCACGTCATACGAAGCGAGACCTTCGCTGACAAGAGTGAACAGGGCTAGATTCGACTCCACGCCGAGAACCTCGCCGTGAGGCCCGACAGCCCGTGCCGCGACGATCGCGTCACGTCCAAGTCCAAGAGTCGCGTCAAACACGCGGTCGCCTGCGATCAATTCGCCAACGCTGACAAGCCAATCGCGTTCGCCCCGTGCCAGCGATAGGAGGCGAATAGCGGCCGTGCCCAGATCGAAACGCAACTGCGTCTGAGCCGTCGAGAGCACTAGCCCATCGTCTCTGAAGACGAACGCCGCCCCGGCGTCCTCGCTAGCGTCGCTCAAGGTAAGTTCGATAGACCTGTCAGATCGCTCGACGTAAAGGAAGCCCCAATCCGCGGACTTCCGTCGTGCTAGGGCGCGGGTCGTCGACTTCGCCAGGCGACTGGTCGTCACGATTAACTTGAATTCACCGCTCATTTCGAAATCACCGTCGTGTATGGCAAGCCGGGGATCAGAGATAGCGTAAGCGCTCGTCCATGAGTAGATATTGCACTATCAAGCCCGCAATATCTCCCGCCGCCAGAATGCGTTCCGTAAGCGGCTGTGTCCCTAGCTCGCGGGTGATGGGCAGCACCTCACGTGTAATGCGGGAACGGGACGCGTCATCTAGCCCCTCGGTCTTTATGAGGGCGAACGCGATATCACGGTCGAGCAGACCGTCATGAGCTAGGAAAACGCGTTTCTTGCCGCCCTCGCCCAGGAATCAACTCACCACGTAATGGCCATCGGCGAAAGAAGTTGGTTCCTCAACGGATGTGTTCGCGGGAGGTTCGTCGGTTGGCGCAGGGATTCGGCGGTGTCTACGACTGCTCCGTTCGATTCTTCCAACGCGCGTTCCGCCGTTCGAAGGAAGCCCCTGCCTCATCGTTATCCGGATCAAACTCCAGCGCGGCGTCAGCCATCTCGCGCGCTGCCCGCCAATCTCGCTTTGATAGAGTTTCGTCGGCCTCTTCCAACAGAGTGTCAATCGGCCTCTGCACCCGTTCACTTGGCACGGCCGGGATAATACACCGATTGAGTTGCGAATTATCACGTTTATCGAAACAAAGCAGAAGTGGTGCGCCACCACCTCGTGAGTAGCTTTGATGTTCGCAGACCGGCCTTCGGCCCTACGTTTCGACAAGATGCGTTGATTGGAACCACCGCGTAAACCACGCATCCGCCCGTTTATAATTGAAAAATTGGTGGACGCCTGCGCAGCGGTCTCTCATACTTCATGTGCGGGCTGGCTCAGAATCGCGTTCTTTGCCACCCACTACACCTCTGCCGAGGTGGCGAAATGGTAGACGCGCTACGTTCAGGACGTAGTGTCCTTACGGACGTGCGAGTTCGACTCTCGCCCTCGGCACCATCCTTCCTCCAGATGCATAAAGCGGGGAGGATCGGAAATGACGTGCGCCTGTAGCTCAGCGGATAGAGCGCAGCCCTGCGAAGGCTGAAGTCGTGAGTTCAAATCTCACCAGGCGCGCCACTTCCTGATTTCCGGATGGGCCCCGTCGAGTGTCGATATCGCACATCCACCGACGACGGCCCGACCCACACTTCCGCTGACATCCAGCAGCCGGTATCGTGCGGACGCGAAATACGCATGGCCGAACCACCCCGATCCCGTTGTAAACTGGGATAGCGGCTGGAGCGGTCTGGGTTCGAGGTTTTCGACGACCGTGATGCACTTCCTGCCGGGTCGGCATGCGCGCGTTTCCGGGCGGTTAGCTCAGCTGGTTAGAGCACCTGCCTTACAAGCAGGGGGTCGCAGGTTCGAGTCCTGCACCGCCCACCACTCGTAATGTGAACGTAAGAAGAAACCCTCGATTCAGTGGGAGTTTCTTCATTTGTAAACCAACAAGTAAACCAACCGACTTTGAAAAACGGCCTCTTCGCACTCCGGAGGGGTCGTTTCGCGTCCAGGGATCACCCGGGTGCACTTCCCAGCTCCGGTAGTCCATCACCTGTCACAGCACCGCTAGCTCCCGCCCGTTCGGTAGCCGCCAACACACGCTCCCCGAAGGCGCAATGACCCGCCGCGAGCGAACCACGTCCTCCAGGCTCACGTCATGGTCCAGAACGGCGTGAATGACCAGCATGTGCGGGAACTGCAGTGCGAAGGTCGTGTCGGTGATGGACGGGCAGAGGCCGCAGATCAGGTGCGAGGGTCTCTGGCGTGCTCCGTACATAACGGCACGGTACGGCCCTGCTGCCACTGCTCACAGACCGATGTGTCAGTCACGGTAGCGAGCGGTGTACGGGGTTGCTGGGAGCATCGATAGGCGAAGGTGGGGGTGCCGGGTACTCGTTACTGGATCGGGAAGCTGGGAGTCGAGGTACTAGGTCGCGGCTTTTGCTGCGACTTTTGTATCTAGCTATACTCCGGGCATGTTGAGCGAACGGGTACAGAGACAGGTTGACCGGCTTTTAGATCAGGCCGAGGAAGCCATTGCACTGCGGCAATGGAAAGATCTGCGTGCAACATGCGAGGTAGTGCTAAACCTCGACCCAGATAATTCCGACGCCGCGCGATATCGGGCGTTGGCAGACAAATCGTTAGCTACAGACGTTGTATCAGATAGTTCGACCCCGCTAACACCATCTCGAGGTCGGACTTATGAACGTGACGAATACGGGAGCGTGTTTGAACAATCGGAGGGAGGTTTGAGTCTTTATGAGGATCTCCGATCCGTTTTCAAAAACACATTCGGAACCGGTGGACGGATTAATCGATGCGGTTACGGCTTCCGTTCTTTTTTTTCGAGGTTCTTATCGTGGTCGGGATTATGTTCATGTTCACCGGCACGGAGGATGCCAGCCTCCTCGGCGGGATTCTCGGGGTTGTTTTTAATGGGGCCGGAATAGCTCTAGGATTTTGCTCCATAGTCAGAAAGTTTCACGACTTTGATTGGGGAGGTGTCAGCATCTTTTTGCTGTTCATTCCAATCGTCAACATTGTGATTGCTTTAATGCTCTTATTCCGCTCTGGGACTCGAGGTAACAACAAGCACGGCGACGAACTTTTGGACGTTGAAGTTGGGTTTTAGTTTGTCACATTTACCCAGCGAGAGGGATCTACTTGGCCACGATAAGCGGCCCTGAGCTACTGGCACGGGAAATTGTTCAGAACGTCGAAAAGGTGATCGTCGGCAAGACCGACGTTGTTGAACTCGTCGTTATCGCATTGATTTCGCGAGGCCATGCCCTGATCGAAGACGTGCCCGGCGTCGGCAAGACCATGCTGGCGCGCAGCATGGCGCGTTCCGTTGGGTGCGACTTCAGGCGTATCCAGTTCACGCCGGACCTGCTGCCAAGCGACATCACCGGGGTTTCTTTTTACAACCAGAAGACCTTGGAATTCGAGTTCAGGCCCGGCCCGATCCTCTCCCAGATCGTCTTGGTAGACGAGATCAACCGTGCCACCCCCAAAACGCAGTCGGCGCTCCTGGAGGCCATGGCGGAGCGCCAGGTCACCGTGGAGGGCGTGACGCACCGCCTCGCGGATCCGTTCATGGTGATGGCGACCCAGAACCCGATTGAGTACGAGGGCACGTTCCCGTTGCCGGAGGCGCAACTGGACCGCTTCTTCCTGCGTGTCAGGATCGGCTATCCGACGCTGGACCAGGAGATCGCCATCCTGGACAGCCAGATAATATCCGAGCCAATTGACGACCTGATGTCCGTGGCGACCCCGGACGACATCATCGAGTTACAAAGCGCCGCCCGGGATGTGTATGTTCACGATCTGATCAAGGAGTACATCGTCGCTCTGACGAACGCGACGCGCGACCACCAGGACGCCTCGCTCGGCGTATCGCCGCGGGCCTCGCTGGCGCTCATGCGCGGCGCACAGGCGCGCTCCATGATCGACGGTCGTGACTTTGTTTCACCGAACGACGTGAAATCCATCGCCAGAGCTGTGATGGCGCACCGGTTGATCATCTCGCCGGCCGCTCGGATGCGCGGCTTGAACGGCGAAGACCTTGTCGGAGAAGTGCTCGACTCCGTTCCGGTTCCGGGTGCTGAGGCCGGCGGCCCGGCCCGCTCGTAGCGCCTCGCCGTGTTGACCTCCCGTCAAGACCGCTCCGCCTGGCGATCAGGTCGCTCGACACGGTCCCGCGGACGGCGGATTGCCGACTGGCTATACGAGCACAGGCGGGTGGCGGGGCTGGTGCTCGTCACCGTTCTGACCTTTATGTCCGGGATGGGGACAGGCTTCACCCTTTCATTCAGGCTCGGCTACGTCCTCGTCATCATGCTGGTCGTCGCCTTCGTCTGGTCCCGGATCGGCTTCGCACGCATCGACGCCCGGGTTCGACGCCCGAACAGGCCGATGCGCGTGGGCGAGCAACTGTCTGAGACCGTCGAGATCGCAAACCACGGCGGGTTGCCAAACCCGTGGATAGAGATCGAGGAGATCACAGACATCCCCGGGGTGCGTGCCAGCCGGATTATCGCTATGCCGGGCGTGATCGTTAACCGGAGGTTCCAGGTGGATGTTCCGATGGTGCAACGGGGCGAGTTCACGCTCGGCCCTTTGATCGTCCGGTCCGTCGATCCGTTCGGACTGTTTCCGAATTCGCGTGTGTACCAGGGCGCCGACCAGTTGCTGGTCTACCCGCGTGCGCTGCCGATTCCGGATTTCGCGATGGCCCACCTTAATCTGAGTGGTGATGCCGGTGACCGCCGCCGGACCCACCTCGTATCGCCGCACGTATCGTCGATCCGTGACTACGTTGCGGGAGACAGCATGAGCCGGATCCACTGGCCGAGCACCGTGCGCCAGTCCCGGTTGATGGTCAAGCTTTTCGATCAGGGCGAGGCGGGTGAAGTGTGGGTGGTGTTCGATCAGCACCGCTCGACCATTGCCGGCCGCAATGCCGAGTCCGCCGACGAGTACGGGGCGACGCTGGCGACCTCGACCGTCGAGAAGTACGTCGGCATGCAGCTTCCGGTCGGCTACATCTCTTACGGAAGCCACCCCATGACCACGCCCCCGATCCGTGGCGGCGGCGGGCTCGAGGAGATCACGCGCAACATCGCCATCAGCAGGCCGGAAGGTGACGTGAACCTGGTCGATATCCTTGCCGAACTCGAGCCGTCGATCGGATCGAATACGGCGCTTGTGGTGATCACGGCATCGCGTTCAGGGGACTGGGTCGCAGCGCTTCAGGGACTCGTCCGACGCGGCGTCAACGCAACTGTGGCACTCATGGACCGAGAGTCGTTCCTGGATGACGGCCAGCGAGTTCGAACCGCTGCCGCTGCCGGGAACCCGGACTCTAACAAGGACGTCCTTGTGGAGCTGGTCGGCGCCGGTATCAGGACCTACATGGTGAAGCAGGGGCATCCGCTGGCAAATTCGCTGGCCGATTCGATCCGAGAGGTTGAGATCGCCGACGCCGACACGGAACTGGAGGGAGACGCCGGGCTCAAACCGGCCGAGGCCCGGGCGGGAGTCGACGAATGAGCACCGATTCACTCAAGTTACCATTAGTACGTGACTTCGATGTGTCCGGTCTTGCCGGCAAGGGCGTGGCGCTTGCGGGACGCATAACGGGCGTCCGCGGATCTGAAGCGCTGGTCACCTACGTCCTCCTCGGGCTGATGGTGGTCGTGGTCGCGTGGTCCGTCCAGCTATCTGATTGGGGGGACTCCCCGGTCCTCATCTGGACCGTGCTCGCGGCCGCGGCTCTCGGTGTCGCTTTCGCCCGCCCAATCGGCCCGTGTCCGCTCCGCCACCTCGTCGGGATCATTATCGGCGTGCCCTTCTCGATCTGGCAGATCTCGTCCAGCGCGGACGGCGCGAACGTCCTCGCCCGATTCGGCGACACCTGGAGCAGGCTGGACATCTGGATAGACATCGCAAGAACTGGCGGCATCAGCACAGACTCGCTGCCGTTCAGCGTCTTCCTCTCAGTCATCGCCTGGGTCGTCGCCTACACCGCCGGGTGGAGCCTGTTCAGGTGGCGGTCCCCCTGGCCTCCGTCCATCATTCTCGGAATCGCGATACTCACGAACCTGAGCTACAGATTCGGCCAGTTCGAGTACACCTTCTATTTCTTTGCCGCGATAGCGATCGCCATGTTCGCCCACCTGACGCTGGTCAACACACGACGCCGGTGGGATGCCGCCGGGATTCAGTACTCCCACGGCATCAGCCCGGACAGCATCATTGTGCCGATCGTGATCGGGGCGATCGTCGTCGTGCTCTCCGGGTTCATGCCGATGTACAAGATCCGGCCGGAGATGCTCGACCAGGCCTGGGGCGCGATGAAGGATCCATTCCGTGACCGGTTTCGCGACCAGACGTTGCGATTGTTCCCGAACATTGGAGGCGTCAGGTCCGGGGACTTGAGGGCATTTGACCATGTGCTGGCGTTCAAGGGCCGCATCAAGTTCAAAGAAGAGCCGATCTTTTTCCTGGGCACGCGCTACGAAACCCTGCATCCGGCGCGTGTTTACTCCGAGTACACGTCGCAGGGCTGGCTGGCCGGACCCGCCGTCGAGTTCAACCGCCAGCCGACCGACTCACTGCCCCTTGAGGGAACTCTTCTTGAACGGATAGCGGTCGAGCAACGCATCATTTCGGACGAAAGAAAACTGGGATTTACCATCCCCGGCGACTACGCCCTGAACGTCGACCGTCCCTACATATCTGAAGAACTTCCCCCGCTGAAAGTTCAGTTGAACATGGTCGAGGGCGAGCTTGATTCGAACCTGCCCGGGGATGTCCTCGCCTACGCCGACGCACTTCGTGAGATATATGTCACCCCCGACTTTTTCGGAAGCGGTCCGGTTGGGGGCACGATCGAAAACCTCCTGCCCCCGGACCTTGAGGTCATCGATTTTGAAGAGAAGAGCGGCGTCTTGAAATGGGTCGTCGTTCAACGGATAACCGAGCCGATCTTCGACCAGGTGGCGGCCCGCTTCACTGATCGTATCGAATCCGGCGAGCCGGTCGTCGTGCAGCGCTTGATATCGCAGGCGACCGTGGACCAACTGAACGAAGCCAGGACCGAGTACCCGCTCTGGGTCACCGATAGATATCTCCAGCTACCCGAGACGTTGCCGGATGAGGTAACGGGCCTCGCAAACCAGATCGTTAGCGACGCCGGGGCCATCACACCGTACGAGATCGCGGAAGCCCTGACCGAGCATTTACGGGGGTTTGGTTACAGCCAGGACATAAAAGGACCGGGTCCGGAACAGGACGGCGTGTCTTATTTCCTGTTCGATACGGCGCTGGAGCCCTGCGGGTCCGGTTTTGCGGGTTCCGGTTGTGGTGAGGGCCAGCCGAAGGGCTACTCCCAGTATTTTGGCTCTGCCCTCAGCGTCATGTTGCGTACCCAGGGCGTGCCGGCGCGCATGGTGTCCGGCTTCAAGGCCGGCGAGTTCGATCCGGAGCGCGCCGGGTTCGTGATCCAGGACACCGATAGCCACGGCTGGGCGCAGGCCTACTTCCCGGACTACGGTTGGATCGACCTTGAGTCGACGCCGGGCACCCCCCAACTGGTTCGCGGCACACTGCCCGAACTGGAGATCGCGTTCTCCACGGGCACCGATTCCTTTGCCGCCGGGGATGACCTGTTCATCGAGACTGGTGAGTTCCCGACCGGTAGTGGCGATGGCCCCGATCTGGATGAACTACTGAGCGCCAGCCGGCAGAACAACTCGACGCCGGTCTGGCCCGTTGCCGCCGGGTTCGTCGTCGTACTGGCGTGTGTTGGAAGCGTGATAGCGTGGCGCTGGCGCTACTGGGCGATGTCCCCTGTGGCGCGCGCCTACGCCGGGATGTCCCGACTAGGATGGCTCTCGGGGACCGGGCGTCGTCGCTACGAGACACCGATGGAGTACGCGTTACGGCTTGGCGAGACGGCCCGGGACGCCGACGAGGGCGGGCAGGTGATTGCCAGGGCGTTTGAATATGAAACGTACGGGAGGAGTGAACTCCCGGGCACGATTCATGACGGCGTCCGGTACGAGTGGCCGGCGGTTCGCTGGGCGCTGGTACGACGGTCGCTGCTGCGCCTGATCGGCGTCGAATCCCGACCTCCGCTCAGGGTGGCGTTGGCAAATCCGGTGGAACGTCCGCTGTATTCAAGACTGACAACGCCCGAAACACCGAAGGATAAAGAGCCGGATGATCCAGAAGCGGTGACCGGTGCTTAAGTACGACATATTCGAAACTGCTTACGGCTGGATCGGCGTGCTGGCGTCGGAGCACGGTATCAGACGGATCACGCTGCCCGAAACGATCCGGAACGACGCCGAGTCGAGGCTGGGGCAGACGCTCAAAGAAGCGCAAAGGGACCCGCACCGGTTTGACGAACTGCGCTCTCAACTGGACCGTTATTTCTCGGGAGAACCGGAGGACCTTACGCGGATAGCGATCGATCTCGACGATCCAGGGTTTTTCACCCGTGCACGCGCCGCCTGCCGGACCATACCCGTCGGTGAAACGCGCACCTACGGCTGGCTGGCAGAAGCCGCCGGCCGGCCGGGCGCTTTACAAGCGGCGGGGCAGGCGATGGCGAGAAATCCGGTACCACTGCTCGTGCCCTGCCACCGTGTGCTCGGAAGCGACGGCCGTCTTCACGGATTCAGCGGCGGAATAGGGTTGCCGTTAAAGGCGCGTTTGTTGGAGCTAGAGGGCTATCTGAAAGCCCCAGAAGGTCACCAACTCACGCTGTTCGCGTAAGGCCGCTCGTTAACCGAAGCCACATGGCCTATCCGGCGTGTCCGGCAGATCGACGACGATCTCCGAAAGGTTGATCAACGTCTCCAGCGCGTCGCGTGCGATCTCGGCCTCGTCCTCCGGCGCGACCAGTCTCACCGGCGCCGCCGAAATGCCGAGAAAGCCGTATGTATCGCCCGCCCTCAACTGGCACCTGATGTGTGCCTGGGAGAGCAGATCCTGCCACATCTCCGCCGTCATCTGATCGGGCGCGGTGGCGAAAACAACCCAGTCCATGACTACAGGTTACGCTCGGTGCGTTGCTTTCGTTCTACGGGACGCTCGTGCCGGGCGATGTTCATACGGCCGCGGCGTCCGCCATCTCCGATATCAGGATGTTTTCGCTCCCGATCAGTTCTGACAGATTCGTGACGAGTTCATCACACGGTTGGATCGCGAACGGCATCTCCAGCGTCACGATCCGTTCGCCCGTCTCCACCTGGAGAATGAACGGGTGATCGCCCTTGTAGTTCAGGAGCAGCCGGATCACGTCTTCGAAACGGTTCTTGTCTTCGGAGACCACGCCGGTTTCCGATACGCGTATCGAGAAAGCGGGCTCCAACGGCGTCGGGCTCTCTTGAGTGGCGCCGTTCCCGTTGGCAGCGGGGGTGTTGTTGCCCATCGGCGCGGTCGGCCTGAGCCGGTTCGGGTTTTGCGATGGCACCGCCTGCGCCGCCTGTGCAGTCGGGCCGGCCCCCGTCTCTGCCCCCGACTGAGATGGGGAGTTGTTCGTCAAATGGGCTGCCTCTTCATGTCCGGGTAATCGATACTCCCGTGCGTCTTCCACTGAGATTGATACGCGGCCTTCACGTTCCCGCACCGTCCCGGTCAGCGACACAAAGGTGCCCTGCTTCCAGAGCGGTTCGGTTATCACAAGGACGTTGGACCACACAACGAGTTCGATCTCGCCGCCGAGCAGCCCGAACTGGATACGTAAGAACCGGTCTCCCTTGCGCGTGGTCCCTTCATGGACCGAGCCGACCTGACCGACCGAGGACTTGCGCAGGTTAACCAGGTCTACCGTGAGCTGGTTGGCGAATACGATCGACTCGTCCTGCAACTGGTACATCGAGCGCATGATCGGATTTTCGGTGATCTCCACGCCGAGCAGTTCACGCTCCCAGAGCGTTCGTTCGTGGTCCGTGACGTCTCCCCCGCTCGGCAACTCAAGCGCTGGAAGAGGCGTGTCCACGGCGTCGCCGAGCATGTCAAACATCGTGCTCTGGCCGGAATCACGTAACTCGGTCTCGCGCCGAATCAAGAACATGATCCGGTCCAGTCCCTCGATCATGGCGCCACGGTCGCCGAGGTTGTCGAAGCCACCGACCTTGATCAGGCTCTCTAGCGCGCGCTTGTTCAGGCTGCCGAAATCGACCCGCTTGCAGAAATCTTCCAGCGAATCGAACCGGCCGCCGGAATCTCGCTTTTCGATGATCGGCTCGACGGCGCCCATTCCTACGTTCTTGACGGCGGCCAACCCGAAGCGGATGGCGTCCCCATCGTCGTTGCTGTCGACGGCGAAACGGACCTGGGCGCGGTTTATGTCGGGCGCGAGGACGGAGATGCCGATTCGCCGGCACTCGCTGATGGCTGCGCTGAGCTTGTCCGGCGCACCGGTAGCAGCGTCCAGGAAAGCCACCATGTACTCAACGGTGTAGTTGGCCTTCAGGTACGCCGTCCAGTACGACACCATGGCGTAACAGACGCTGTGCGCCTTGTTGAAGGCGTACCCGGCGAATGGCTCGATCAGGTCGAACATCTGCTGCGAGAGCTCCGGGGAGTAGCCGTTGGCTATCCCGCCGTTAATGAACTTCTCGCTCTCCGCAGCCATCACCTCCGGGTCCTTCTTGCCCATCGCCTTCCGGAGGATGTCCGCCTCTCCGAGCGTGTACCCGCCGAAGCGCTGGGCGATCAGAAGCACCTGGTCCTGATAAACAACAATCCCGTAGGTCTCTTCAAGCAGGTTCCGCAGGTCATCGTGCGGGTACGTGACGGCGGTGCGGCCGTGCTTGGCGTTGATAAAATCGCCGATGAACTCCATCGGCCCGGGCCGGTACAGGGCGATCATCGCCGCGATGTCCATCACCGAGTTCGGACGCAACTCCTTGATGTAACGCCGCATCCCGGAGCCTTCAAGCTGGAACACGCCGGCCGTCTCGCCGGACGACAACAATTTGAACGTCGCCGGATCGTCCAACGGGATGTCCGGCAGCGTCATCGTTTCGCCACAGGTCTCCGCGATCAACTTGAGCGCTCGATCCAGGATGGTGAGGTTTGTAAGCCCCAGGAAGTCCATCTTGAGCAGGCCCAGGTCGTCGAGCGGTGCCATCGGGTACTGCGTCGTGGGAACGGCGTTTGCGTCGGGATTGGTCGCACGGGCCAGCGGGACGAAGTCGGTCAGGGGTTCTTCCGTGATCATCACACCGGCGGCGTGCGTGCTGGCGTGGCGAACCGTGCCCTCAATGCCTTGTGCAAGCTCCAGCAACCGCTGTCCCGGCCCACCGTCGTTTGCGATCTGCCGCAGTTCCGGGGTGTCGTAGATGGCCTCTTCGAGTGTGATCTTCAGCTTGTTGGGGATCAGTCGCGCCAGCCGGTCCACTTCGGAAAGTTCCGTGCCGAGCGCCCTGCCGACGTCCCGAACCGCGGCCTTGGCTCCCAGCGTTCCGAAGGTCACGATCTGCGCCACGTGGCCCTCGCCGTACTTGTCCAGGCAGTAGCGGATAACCTCTTCACGGCGGTCGTCCTGGAAGTCCATGTCGATGTCAGGCATCTCACGGCGTTCCAGGTTCAGGAAACGCTCGAACACGAGGTGGGTGGCGAGCGGGTCGATGTCGGTCACGCCCAGGCAGTACAACACCACGCTGGCGGCAGCGCTTCCGCGCACCCCGAATACGATCTTCTCCCGGTGGACAAAGTTGGCGATGTCCCACACCACGAGGAAGTAGTCGGGGAAGCCGGTGCTCTCGATCACCTCAAGCTCGTAATTGAGCCTGTCTATTACGGTCTGATCGGCGTTCGGGTAGCGTTGTCCCATCCCCTTCTCGCACAGTTGCCTGACGTACTCGAGCGCCGTTTCGCCGTTAGGTGTCTGGTAACGCGGCAAACGGCTCTGCGTGAAGTCGATTTCCAGATCACACGCCTCGGCGATCAAACCGCTGTTGGCGATCGCCTCCGGGTGTTCCGGGAAGAGGGCCGCCATCTCGGCCTCGGACCGAAGATAGTAGGTCGGATCCTCCAACTTCATGCGTTTTGTGTCCGTGACCAGCGAGTTGGTCTGGATGCAAAGCAGGACGTCGTGGAGTTCGTGGTCAGACGGGTTCGTGTAGTGATTATCGTTCGTGGCGACCAGTGGCGTGCCGGTATCTCTGGCCAGCTCGAAAACGCCCCGGTTCATCGTTAGTTGCTCCGGAATCTTCTCGTGCCACATCACCTCCAGGTAGTAGTCGTCGCCAAACACTCCCCGGTACCAGTTGACGGCCTCCCTGGCCTTGTCGATCTGGCCCTTCACGATGTGCGACCCGACCTCACCGGACAGGCAGCCGGAGAGGATGACCAGGCCGTCCGAGTGCTGCTCCAGAAGCTCCCGGTCCATACGTGGGTGGTAGTAGAACCCTTCAAGCTGGGCTTTACTGGCGAGTTTGAGCAGGTTTCCGTAGCCGACCTCGTTCTTGGCCAGCACAGTCATGTGATACGGGGAGCGGTCGGATGGGTTGCGGGTTAACCGGCTCTCCGGCGCTACATAACCCTCCATGCCGATGATCGGCTTGATGCCGGCCCTCTTGCATGCGCTGTAGAAATCGATCGCGCCGTACATCACCCCGTGATCCGTTAGGGCGAGCGCGCTCTGGCCGAGCTCGGCGGCTCTTGCGGCCATGGCTTCGACCGAACTCAAGCCATCTAAAAGGCTGTATTCGGAGTGGTTATGGAGATGAGCGAACAAGGCGCGAGAGAACCTCTGGGTACCCATGTGTACCTAGGGTGTACGTGGGGATCGGGCGGGGTGGAGCCACCGTCCGGGGGTGACACTCCCAAGCCTGTAACCCCTCGCCCCCCTGGCGGAAGTACCGGCTGTCACTGGGTGCTCGGACTATAGCCCGTGGAGAGGTCGCGCGTCGAGTCCTAGATTCCCCTAAATGTTGTTGAGGGCGGGCGCGTTATCACCACTACTTGTGGATAACTCACATCCCGGGCCTCTTAAATACAGGGCTGGATCTTCACGCGATATGCCTCTCAGTTCAATCCCGCAGCTTAGGCAAGCAGCAGGATCAACGCGACAACACCGACAACAAGTGCGAAAGGAAATACTGTGATGCTGATCCAGAACCACGTCTTCGCGGCGGAAGAACTGGTGCCCGGAAGATTGTCCACCTCGGATCCGGCTTTTACGACATATGTTCCGAGCCACTTGTCGTGCCAGGTCTGATTGTCGTTATCGAAATACGCGGTCCAGAAGCCCGCGCCCAAAGCGAAGAAGCTGACCAAGGCCGCCAGTCCGCGCGTCCACATGTGGTAGAAGCCGGCCAGCTCGCCCGTGTCTCTGACCACCCTCAAGCCGACTATACGGGCGCCGACATCCTGTCCGCGCTGATACAGAAACATGGTCCAGATGAATGCGGCAATCTGCACTATCCATCCGAGGAACGGGATTGAGCCGATCATGCTGACCGCAACGGAGGTGATTAACCAGGCCCCGGTGCGATTGCTCATACCGGCGATCTGGCCCGGGATCGCCCCGCCGTCGGAAGTCAGGCTGGAGGGTGAATACCCCGATGGGTCGTACGTGCGTGCTCGCTCACCCGGCACCGCCGGAACAGGGTTGCCGCACTCCCGGCAGAAGTTAACTCCCGGCATGTGCCGAGCGCCGCAATTACTGCAGAAATCCCGGGTCGGTGAAGTCAAAATCGTCCTCCTGTCACCGTTCCTCGATGCGCCGTTAGGCTACGGTTCAAACTTCCGGAGCACCACACACGCGTTCTGGCCGCCGAAACCGAAACTGTTTGACAGGACCGTGTTGACGTCTGCCTCGCGAGCCACATTTGGCACGTAATCCAGGTCGCAGGCAGGGTCCGGGTTCTCGTAATTGATTGTCGGGTGGATCACGCCGTCCCGGATGGTGCGTATGGCGGCGATCGCTTCCAGCCCACCTGATGCGCCGAGCGAGTGTCCGATCATCGACTTGGTGGAGCTGATCGGCGTCAGCGCCGCGTGCTCGCCGAACACAGTCTTAATGGCACGCGTCTCGGCGGCATCGTTCACCGGCGTCGAAGTGCCGTGAGCGTTTATGTAATCGACAACTTCCGGGCCAATGCCCGCATCGTCCAGCGCCATCCACATCGCTCGGACAGCGCCCGCGCCATCCTCCGGCGGGTGGACCAGGTGATGGGCGTCAGAGGTCACGCCCCAGCCCGCGAGTTCGCCGATGATGTTGGCGCCGCGGTTCAGGGCGTGTTCCAGGTCCTCCAGAACGAGAAGGCCAGAGCCCTCCGCTGGCACAAAGCCGTCACGGTTGGCGTCGAAAGGCCGGCTCGCCTTCTCCGGCGCTTCATTGCTGGAGGTGGACAGGGCATGGATCGTGGAGAACCCCCCAAGTCCTATCTCGCAGATACCAGCCTCGGCCCCCCCAGCGATCATCACATTCGCGCCGCCGCGCCGTATCACTTCCGCTGCCTCGCCAAGCGCCTGCGTTCCGGCAGCGCACGCCGTGATGGTGGTTCCGATATACCCGGTGGACCCGTAAACACGGCTCACGTTTGCGCCCGCCATGTTGGGCAGCATCATCGGTATGTAGTAGGGCGAGATGCGCGTTCCGCTGCGTTTGACCATCACCCGGGCCGCGGCTTCCGTCTCCGGGTATCCGCCGATGCCGGTGCCGAGAAGCACGCCGAAATGAGTCCGCTCCTCGTCCGACAGGCCTTCAAGGCGTCCGAACCCGGCGGATTCATAGGCCTCGGCCGCCGCCGCTACCGCCAGTTGAGAAAATCGGGCCAGTCTGCGTGACTCTTTGCGGTCCATGTAGTTCGTCGGATCGAAATCGTGGACCGTCGCACCGACGCGGCACGGGTAGTCGTCGATGTCTTCAAGGGGAAGAGGGGTCACGCCCGATTTCCCGGCCTTGAGGCCATTCCAGTACGTGTCGGCATCGAGCCCGATGGCCGATATCACCCCGACCCCGGTAACTACGACTCTGCGTCTGCCGTTGCTGTCCGTCATCGTGTTTACACCGAGTCCTGATATCAAAGATTGATGAATGTGCCCACATTTTAGCGAGCTATTGATCACGTTTTATGGAGCATCGCGCAGGGCGTCCGGGTCGGGTCGGGCCGTTGGGTTGCCCCGCATTCCTGGGATTTCTGGAGTTCCCGGGGTTGGAGAGAGCGAAGTTAGCGCCAGTGTTTCGTATGACGGCATCATCTCGCCGCGCATATCCGTGTATATCTCCGGCGTTATGGATAGCAGTATCTCTCGCACCTCGGCCGCCACGAACAACGAGCCGGTCGCGATGATCACGTCTCCAGGGGATGCGACGAGCCGTGCCTCGCGCATGGCGCTCTCCACATCCGGCGTTACCACCGCGACCGGGATATTATCGCGTCGCAATGCGTCGGCCACAGTTTCCGCCGCGACCGCCTTCGGATGGCGGGTGCGTGTCACGATTACGTGCGGCTCCAGCCGGGAAAACTCGCGCGCCGTCGCACTGAAGTCGTGGCCACCGGATCCGGCGTACACGAGCACGGCCGAGCCGGCGTGCGGGAAGAGCGATTCCAGCGTGGATACAAGCGCCGCCGCTGAAGAACTGTTGTGCGCCCCGTCGACGATCACCTGGACCGCTTCATCCGGGGAGGTGAGCACCTCTCCGCGGGCCGGCCACCGCACCTCCGAGATCCCCCGGGCAATAGACGCCGGGTCGATCGCCAACCGCCGCCGTGCCGCGAACATCTCCAGTGCGGTTACGGCCGTTACAGCGTTGTCTATCTGATGGGGACCGAGAAGCGGAAGCTCCAGCTTGTAATCGGCCGATGGGCTTTGAAGTGTCACCCGTTGCACCCGCGCACCGCCTGACGTGACCGCGTGCTCCGGCCCCTGTTTCAGGGCCATGTGGTCGTGGGCGTACGTCACCTGCGAACCACGTTCCCGGGCGGCCCGTTCGATAACGCGCCGCGCCGCAGGCGCCTGGTTCCCAACCACGACCGGGATTCCGGGCTTGATGATCCCCGCCTTTTCGAACGCGATCTTCGGAACGGTATCACCCAGGACGGCGGTGTGGTCCAGGCTGATCGGCGTGATTACGGACACATCCGGCACAACCAGGTTCGTCGCGTCGAGCCGACCCCCGAGGCCGACCTCTATCACCTGCGCATCCGCGCCAACAGACCGGACCTGCACGAACGCCATCGCCGTGAGCATCTCGAACACGCTGACCTTGCCGACGTTTCCGCGCTCTTCGACAGCCTCAACGCTCGGCCATAGCTGCTCGATCAGCGCGCTAAACCGGTCGGGTGAGATCTCTTCCATATCGACCATGATCCGCTCCGTCATGCGGTGCAGATGTGGTGAGGTGAACAGCCCGGTCCGTAACCCCGCCGCCACTAGAACGGAGGCGATCATGGCCGAACTGCTTCCTTTGCCCTTCGAGCCGGCGACGTGGATCGTGGGTGTGGCAAGCTCCGGGTTATCCAGCCGCGCCAGCAACACCTCCATACGCCGGAGGTGAAAATCGGGAGGCTCGTTGACCCGTGACTTGCGCTCAAAATCCGCAAGGGAGAGCAGTTGGGTGACAGAGTCTTCGTAGTTCAGTGGTCGATCTTTCTAGTTAGGTCTGGCTTGATTTCGCACGGGGGAGACGGAATCGCGCTATCGCATCTATAAAACGCGGGATCCGTTACTAAAGAACTGGGGCAATTCTAAGCTCGCCCACGCCCCGAAACCGCACCCGGGCGTCTACGTTTCAATGGATTCGCCATGAGATGGATTTCAGATACGACCTGATCGACGCTGTTGTGAATGAGGTTCGGTCTCCGGGGATCCGGGTACAGGAACCTCGCTAGAGCCGGAATAGCGCGGTATATTTCGGCAGCACTGTTGGCGGGACAGTCCGAACCACCTGAAACAACTGGAGACACATTCATGGGTCCACGGATAGGAATCATCGGCGGCGGCGCTATCGGCGGCTACACGGGAGGAATGCTCACGAAGGCTGGACACGATGTAACAATCGTCGACCAGTGGCCGGAGCACGTCGCCGCGGTGAAGGCGAACGGGCTGACGATCCGTCACAACGATGACGAGGTCAATGTCCCGGCCAACTACATCAACATCAATGAGCTGCAAGCGGTCGACGACCCGTTCGACTACGTTTTCGTCGCCGTGAAGTCGTACGACACCGAGTGGGCCGCCATTTTGATGCGCCGTTACCTGAAGCCGGACGGCGCATATGTGGACTTCCAAAACGGGATCAACGACTACCGTCTTGCAGAAATCGTCGGCGCCGAAAACGCACTCGGTTGTGTGATCACCATCGCCGCCGGGTGCTACGAGCCCGGGATAGTTCTGCGCACGGACACGAACCCGCTGGCGTACAAGATCGGTGAGCAGGACGGCTCTGACACTGCCCGTGCACGCGAACTGGTTGAGACTGTTTCTTCCGCTTCAGAAGGCACCTACTTCACGGACAACCTGTTCGGTGAACGCTGGGCCAAGCTGGCCATCAACTGCATGGTCAATCCGATGGCCGGGATCACCGGGCTAACATCGGACAAGATCCGGACGGACCCGAGGGTGCGTGATATCCGTACACAGGTCGGCGCTGAAGTTATTCGTGTCGGCAGGGCGCTCGGTCACCAGATCGGCGACCTTCTCGGCGTGCCGGCCCAGATGTTTGTCGACGCCGCCGAAGGTCGGAACATCGAGGATCTTGAGATAGAGATGGAGAAGGTGGCGGCCAATTCCGGCGTGGCCGGTCGCGCATCATTCCTCCAGGACGTCATCAAGCACAGGCGGACAGAGATCGAATTCCTGAACGGTTTCGTATCCGAGCAGGGCGGGAAGACCGGCGTCCCGACGCCGTTTTGTGACGCGTTGGTCGCGATCGTAAGGGAGGCTGGGGTCGGCAAACTTGAGCCAGATCCGGACAACCTCGCGCCGGTAGCGACGCTGCTGAACAAGTAGGCGGGGCCGACAACTCCGCACGGGGCCGAAACACACGTTTCACTTGCGCACGCCGATAGCCACCCGAGATACGCCGATGCCCCGGTCCAGAGAGCAGGGACGCGGGGTCGGGTGGGCTGCCCTGCTCGTGATCACATCGATCCCGCTGGTCGCGTGCGGCGCGGGCGGGGACGGGAATAGCGACCAGACGTTTGAGGTCGGCGATACGCCGCGCCTCGTGCTTGGAGCGGGGGATGGGAGTGTGTTCGTGAGGACCGGGCTCCCCGGCACGATCACCGTTCTGAGCGATGTCACGAGCAAGGACAACGTCGATCTGGAGATCGTGGCCGACGGCGACATCGTCACGGTTCGCTCGAGCACTACGCGCAGCGGGAACCTGATCGGCGGTTCGGCTCAAGGGGCCGTAGATTTCACCATAACCGTCCCTCCGCAGACCGCGATCGAGATCGGAATCGCCAACGGCCCGATAACCGTCCAGGATATTCAGGGTGGTGGGACGATAACGTCCGCGGCCGGAGATATTTCGTTGACGGGCGTCTCAGGGGACTATTCAGGCGGCACTGGTGTTGGCGACATCACGATTTCCGGGGCTAGCGGGTCGTTTCAGTTCACTGCCGGCATCGGCTTGATCGTTTTCGACGGCCGGTTGGATCCCGGAAGCTCGAACGAGTTCGAGACAGGCATCGGAGACGTGACGGTGTGGATCCCCGGGGACACCGGAGTGGATCTCGACGCGACCGTAACGACGGGCTCGTTGTCCAACGAATTGACGCTTACGCAAGAGACTTCAGAGTCGTCGTTCCTAGGGGAACGCCTCTCCGGGATCTTGGGCGATGGCGGCGGCGATCTCTCCGTCAAAATCGGCGTGGGAGCGCTGGAGATCCGCGGCAACTCTGGCGCGAACTAAGCCCGACCCCCTCATGGGCTTATCCGGGGAACGCCGGGTACGTCGGCCGTTTCGATCCCAGGTTCCGGGATGGGCCGTTCGGCCGCGTGTGGTCAAGCATCGTGTGTGTCGGATCACCCAGCCCGTAGCCCGCTCTCCGATGGTCCGCCAGCACATCGAGCGAGTGCTCACTAAGACCGGAATGTGGCCGGTTCGGCCCTCCACGGAACCGGTGGCATCCCCGTTGATCCACGGCCGAGGGAACGCGTGCCGCCATGTCGCATGCATGCGCCCAGGGACACATGTACGCGATGCAGTGCGTCATCTGGCCCGCGTACGCTGAAGACTCCGGCCCGGCACCCAGAAATCGCAGCGCCGCGACCTGGCGATCCGACAGCGCCCGCAGACGGCCGGAACGTGATCTTGTGGCACGAGGTGAAGTGAATCGCGTCGACATGAGTTCCTGGGGGGCGACCGGGGACGTCATCGGCACACGGAACCGTTATGGAACCGTGTAGCCCCGTATATTTCGGGAAACCCTGAAGAGCCTCTCGGTGCGTTCCCGGAGATCCCGGGTAACGTAGCTACACGCTATCGCTTACCCGTAACCCGGTAAAGGGACCGCTGGCGCTGAACAGCGCCGAAGTGGATTTATCTGGGCCTAGTGAGCGGTGACACTGCCGCCGTTGACGTTGATCGACTGGCCGGTGATGTACCTGGCCCGATCCGAGCAAAGGAAGCCGATCAGGTCCGCGACCTCTTCGTCCGTCCCAGCCCGGCCCATCGGGATACCCGCCTCCAGGTTCTGCCAGAATTCACCACGTCCTAGGATATCCATACGGGCTGTTTCGATGGCGCCAGGGCACACGCCGTTCACGTTGATGCCGTACGGCGCAAGCTCTTTCGCCAGGGCCTGCGTGAATCCGTTTATGGCGAAGTTCGCCGCGTTGTACGCAGAGGTGTTCGCCGATCCCTGCTTGCCGGCGGTTGAAGATAAATTGACGATCGCTCCGTTGTCGGCGTTTCTACGGAGCATGTGCCGGGCAACGGCCTTTGCGCACAGGAACGACCCGACGACCTTGATGTCCAGCACACGCCGGAACAGGTCTTCATCCAGGTCGACAACAGCCACCCGGTCCTCGCCGCGCCGGAACGCGGCGTTATTTATCAGGATGTCGATCCGCCCGAACTCGCTGATCGTGTCGGCGACCATCTTGTCCACCTCATCGGAACTGGACACGTCCACAACAAGCGGCAAAGCTCGCTGCCCTAGCTCACGGACCTGGTCGGCTACAGACTCGATATCGCGCCAGCCGATCGCCTTCTCGTCGTCAGGAAACGCCTCGGGATTCCTGCCGGTCCCGGTGATAACCACGTCAGCGCCCATCTCGGCCAGCCTTACAGCCGCGGCGCGCCCGATGCCGCGGAGCCGTCCCGCCCCGGTCACGATCGCTACCTGCCCCGTTAGTTCTTTGCTCATCGATCACTCCAACATTTCCGGATTCTGATTCCCTGTACCGAGTACTGGGACCGATTATCCGGGTCTTTCGCCAAGGGTCAAACTATCCGTGAGAAGCCCCGCGCTCGCCCTGTAGTACGTGATCTCCACGACCTCTCCCGCCGGATGCGATCGTAAGAACTGCTCCAGCGCCAGTGTGTCCGGGATCGCCACTCCGTCGAGCTGAATAATCACATCGTCCACTTGAAGAACACCGTCCGCCGGGCTTCCCGGGACGACCCTCAGGACGCCAACCCCGCGCAGTACCGGCAGGGAGAGCTGGTCGGCGAGTGTAGGCGTGATGTCAAGCGGTTCGATACCCACAAAGCCCGCCTGCACACTGCTTTGTGCGACCAGGCGCAGGGCGACATCGTGGGCGATGTTGATTCCGATGGCGAACCCGATTCCGTCCCCGGTCGGGATCTTGGCGGTGTTGATGCCAATCACCTCGCCCCTGGCGTTCAGAAGCGGTCCGCCGCTGTTGCCGAGGTTGATGGCTGCGTCCGTCTGTATGAGGTCAGAGAGCACTTCTGACCCATCCACAATTGACCGGTCCAGCGCGCTGACCACGCCTTTGCTGACGGTAGGGCCGCCGGGTAGATCGAGCGCGTGGCCTATCGCGACGACATCTTCTCCGACACGAACGGCATCCGAGTCCCCTAAAGCGGCGATCAGAAGGTCGTCTGTGTTGACGCGTACAACCGCGATGTCGATAGACGAATCAAGCCCGACGATCTCGCCGGTAAGCACCTGCCCGTCAGAGAGAGACACGCGAATCTCCAGCCCGTCCTGTACCACGTGCCGGTTCGTCATGACCAGCCCACCGTCTCCAAACACGATGCCGGTACCCGTGGCAGTGTCGTTTGCCGTGGTCACGCCGATGTGAACGACCGAGGGAGCGACCGCCTCGACCAGGTCCGCGGTGCTGAGAAGCGGCGTCGATGTCGGGAAGGGCGTCGGAAACGTGATCGGTGTCGGAGTAGGCGGGAGCGTGAACGGAGTAGAGGTTGGCGGGATGATGACCGGTGTGGGCGTGCGCGGCATGGCGATCGGGGTCGGCGTCGGTTGCGGCGTGGCCGTCGGTTGGGGTGTCGGTTGTGGGGCGGGCAGGACGGTAGGGGGATTGATCGCGGGACTGCTGCAGGCGACGAGCGCGATGGCAGTCCCGGCGATCCCCAGCAGTAGGAATCGCCAGCCGCTCAACTCGGGCAACCGTCGCCACAACAAGAGGTTGGGCTCCTTATTGTTTCGCGGGCGCGACCGCGCTTTTGATAACCAACCGGTATCAGGGCGAAATTGTAAGGGCCACGCCGTAATGGCGTGGCCCTCCCGGTATTACCGTGGTCTACGTTGGTGGGCTTGCGCCCTCGCCGTTAAACCGAGTTCCGG
>PCAM01000004.1 GCA_002730555.1 Chloroflexota bacterium | reverse complement strand
CGATTCCCGCATGTACTCCAGGGCCGCGCCGTTCATGACCTCAGAAACCGAACCTACAGACAGTGGATGCATCTCCGAGAAGGCGCTCTTGCCGGCCATGGTGGTGCTGACGGCTATTTGAAGCAGCTCCGCCAGTTCCGTCAGCTCAGCGCTGGCCTCGGCGTACAGGACGCCCTGGCCGGCGACCAGTAGTGGGCGCCGGGCATCCAGGAGCGCTTTCGCCGCCGCCATCACGTCGTTCTCGTCTGCGCTGGAAACGGCCGTTTTGACCGGCACGTACGTATCCACGATTGAGGGATCGACATCTTGGACGGCGATATCGGCCGGTATCTCCAACATCGCCGGTCCGGGCTTGCCCATGCGCATGGCGGAGAACGCTCTCCGCAGAGAGGCACCGGCGCGCTCCGGCGAGTTGACCCGCTCTATGTGCTTTGTCACCGAGTCGTAACTCTTCAGCGAGTTATACATCGGCGTCACTCCCTCGCGCGCAGACGGGTGACCGAGCGGCAGGAAGAGCATGGGCACCGAGTCCGAGAACGCGGTGGCAACGCCCGGGTATGCGTTCTCCGCGCCGGGGCCGTACTGCATGGCAAATACCGATGCCTTGCGACCATTTGTCACACGCGCGAAGCCGTCTGCAATGTGGACGCCGACGCGCTCCTGCCGGCAGATCACCGGCCTGACGCCCGACTCCGCGACGGCCTCGATCACGGCCGTTGTCGGGAAGGCGCTGAGGAACTCGATGCCCTCTTTCTTAAGGATGAGGGCCATGGCGTCGATGGTGCGCAAGATGTCTCTCCTATCGCCGGCTCACCGGACTTCGATTAAGTGCTCTGGTTCTAACTCCCGATCACCCCTCGTCGTTCACGGCCTGCAGTAGCGCTGCGATGTAGCCGTAGCAGAAGGCGAAGGCGACGCCGCTTGCGTTGGGGCCGGAGATGTCCGGCACGTGGTCCGGCATAAGCATGTATTTGTAACCGATCTCTTTGTAGGTCCGAATGGCCTTCAGCATGTCGACATCGCCCTCGTCCGGGAACACCTCTACGAAGTCGCCTACTCGCCCGCGAATGTTGCGGAAGTGGACATTGAAGATCTTGTTCTGCGACCCGAAGTCGCGGATCACGTCGTAGATCTCCTCGCCCGGGCTGTCCAGCATCTCGGAGACGGTCCCCTGGCAGAAGTTGAGGCCGTGGTACTTGTTCTCGTGCAGTGCAACGAACTTTTTGAGGCCGTCCACAGTACCCAGGACGCGGTTGACGCCCATGAAGCCGTCCGGTGTGCGCGGGTCGTGCGGGTGGCAGGCCAGGCGGACCTTGTTCTCGGCGGCCACGGGCACCACGCGCTCCAGGAAGTAGTCGATCCGCTCCCAGAACTCGTCAGACGATACCTCACCCGCGACCGTGTGCGCCTGGTCTGGATCGGCCTCTGCGTAGCGCCACGTGGAGTTAGACGAGCCGCCCCGGCCTTCGGAGCGCTCCGTGCGCGGGATGCCGATCAAGTTCATGTTGTATTTGACCGCAGGGATCCCCGCTTCAGACACCATGCGAATGATCTTCTGGATGGACTCGATCTGGCGATCCCTGTCCGGATCCTGCGCAAGCATTACGGCCTGGCTCTGGTTTTCCTCAACTCGCTTAGAACTGAGCGGAAGCTGAACCAGGTCCAGCGAGAGGCCAAACGATTCGAGCTTCTCCCGGTGGTCTTTCAGGGATTGGAGCGTCCAGTCGTGCGGGTTCCCGGCAGGGTCCGCACAAACGTTTTTCAAACCTAGCTGCGCCCAGACTTCAAAGTCTGAGTCGTCCCTTGCGCCTACCTGCGTTCCTACGTGCATTCGTACTCCTGATTCTTGCTGAATGTGAGTGATTGAGCGCCAATTAACCGCGAGCCGCCAAGACCTTGTCCAACATCACCGGCGGGAGCGGGAATATCCAGCCCCGGTTGCGGATGATCGCCTGGGCAAGTGCCGGTGCGATGGCGACGATGATCTCGGCCTCTAGGGAGAACCGTCCGGTGAAACCACCGATAGCCGTGCGGGCGTGAACTCCGGCGTAGCCCCCGGGGTCGTCTCCGCCCACGGCGAACTCGCTCAGCGCGCCGCCAAACACCGACTGCCAGCGGCCTGAGAAACCGTTGACCACCGCCGGCCCCGAGCCGAATTCGACGTCCGTCGACACGACCATGCCCAGCGCCTTAACGGTGTACAGGACATCGTTAAGGTCGCCGCCTTCGCCGCCGCACGAGAGGGCCCAGTGCAAGCGGCGGAGATGGCCGTCGGCGATCTCCGTTCCGGCGTCCTGCCCGTGCTTCACCCGGTTGCCACCGTCGTTCATGGGTTCGGTGCCGGCGACCATGCCGGAGAGGTAGACGAGNCCGCTCTCGTGGAACACNGCNCCCGGNATGTTGGCGCCGGCGATGGATACGACCGTGTTTTCAAAAGTGCCGAGGTTCACCCCGAGCTTCGATATCCGGTCGTACACGTCGTAGTCGCGTCTCAACTCGTCCGGGAGGACGCCCTTGTCATAAAACTTGCCCAAAATAAGCTCCTGGCCCGTGAGTGTTGGTTTTGTCGAAACAGGTTGCCCTGGTTGGTCGAGCGGCAGCATAAACCGGAAAGGGGACACTGACCGGGTTTATTTAAGGCGGCGCGTGACCGGGCCGACCAGCGCGTCGCGGCGCACCGGCCCGTAGGCGCGGCTATCGGTTATTCCTAGAGCGCCCCGGTTATCGCCAAGGATGACGTACTCGGCATCGCCGGTCCCCCAGGCGTGAAGCCATTCCCGGGGCATGGGCTCTGAGATGTACGACTCTGCCAGCACCTCGCCATCGATCTGGAGCGTCCCGTCCCGGATTTCGACGAGCTCGTTGGGCAGCCCCACGATCCTTTTAATGTCCTCCCGGTGCTCTCCGGGCGGGCGCACGACGACGATATCGAGCCGGCGGGGATTATCGCCTCGATAGAGCCGCGGTTCGACGATCGCCCGATCACCCCCCGAGAAGGCCGGAAACATGCTGACTCCGGTCACCGTGATCTCCAGACCAAGAGTGCTCTCGCTTACTCTGCGGTAGAGTCGATTCAGGAACTGCATGGCGGCGTCGCGAAATCGGTCTTGAAGAGGATTTGATGTGTGTTAGATTTACCGCGCATTTTTGATCGACATCCATTAATGAGATCGTCGCCTAGGCACCGGTGTTGGTGCGGGTGATGACAAGCCCGGGAGGTAGAATTATGTCCTTGTTCACGAATCTGACCGATCGCATCCGCCCGCGAGCGATTGTAAACGCCCACTGTGACGTCCCGTGTGGCATCTACGACCCGCACGACGCTCTGCAGGCAGCGCAGACCTGCATCCGCATGACGGAGCTGCTGCTGGAAGGTGAGGGCGACAACAGCCTGGGCGCCCAGAACACCCGTGTGCGCCAGATCCTCGTCAAAGAAGAGCACGCCAAAAAGGCGAAGGACGATATCCTCGTCATCTGGACCGACTACTTTAAGCCCCCGCACCTGGGAAAGTACCCCGACCTCCACGAGAAGGTCTGGAAGGCCTGCCAGCTGGGTTCTGCCGTCAAGATCGGTGTCAATATGGACACGGCAGTTGCTTTCAAAGCGGCGCTGCAGGAAATCGGCGACATCTTCTGGGAGACCAAGGCTTAAGGCTCTTCTGGGTGATTTATCTGGGAAACCCGGCCCATTGGACCGGGTCTTTCTGTTTTTCCAGAACGACCGTAATTCCCACGCAGGTGGGAAGCCAGAGGCGCCGGGAATTCCGATCCGGTGCTTATCCCGGCTCGCGCGGTGGTGGCCCGTTTTTGCACGGTGGGGACGGGTTTGCTCCGCCCGTTTCAGGTCCACTCGGATCGTAGGGGCGTATGGCAACACGCCCTCATGGTTTTGCAGATGCGGCCCTTACTTCGCGATCTGGGCGTCAATCCGAAAAACCCGAGCGTATTGTCATACGCCCCTACGGTGTTGTGATCGAAGGCGGATATCGTCGACGGCGCGTTGTTGCACGATCCGGCCGTTTGAGAGGTTCCAGACGGGCTCGGCACCTTCACCCGACCGAGAGAAGGGAACGGTCGGGCGATCAAAGTGCGATTTCAGGAAAGGGCTTCACGTTTGGCCGTCGGATGTACCATAGCGGCTCACTATCGCCTCTGGAGTGAATGTCGCTTGGCTAAAATTGACTCACATCTCCACGTCTGGGCGCTCGACGACAAGCGTTTTCCCATGCCCCCGGACGTGTCCCCAACGTTCCCGGAGACATCGATCGGCTGCTTTCATCCATGGATGAGGCGGGGGTCGACGGCGCACTGATCGTGCAACCTATCTTCCACGGTTTCGATCACGGATATGTTAACGAAGCTATAAAGGCCCACCCGGACCGTTTTAAGGGCATGGCGCTGATCAACCCGCAACGCGTTGATGCGGTCGATCAACTGGATCACCTGGTCACCGACAAGGGGTATCGCGGCGTGCGGTTCAACCCGGCTATGTGGGTTTACGGGGTGATCGACCACCTGAGCCTCAGCCCGGCGGAACGGTCCGACCATTTCAAGGTCTGTCCGGACTGCCAGCTTCAACACCTGAACGACGACGCTGGCAAGGCGATCTACGAGAAGGCCGGAGAGCTGGGCGTCCCCGTCGGGTTCATGGTCTCCCCGACCTATTTCGATCAGGTAGATGAACTGCTGACAGAGTTCCCCGGCACACCCGCCATCATCGACCATTTCGGCGGTTGCAAGGTGTCGGATGGCGCGCCCGGGTCGAACCCGGATTTCGACGCGCTACTTGCCCTGGCAAAGCATCCGCAGCTACGGATCAAGGTTTCCGGCTTTGTGGGACCGAGCAACGAGGCGATGCCGCACCGGGACACATGGCCCATGGTGGAGGCGTTGCTGGGCGCTTTCGGCGCAGAACGGCTTATGTGGGGGACCGACTTCCCGTGGATACAGAGCCACGGGGGATACGTGGAGGGGACGCGGATCATCGACCGGATCCCGCACATCTCGGACGGGGATCGTGAATGGCTTCTGGGAGGCGCCGCAACGTCACTATTCGGCGACTGGAATTAAATCGGCTGGATCCAATCGACCTGCATTAAATACGGGAGTGGCGATATGACGACGACGGAACGACCGGCACTTGCGAAGGCACCCGCGACTGCGGCTGCGATGGCCGGAGCGGCGAAGGCGCTGTTAGCTGAGATCGGCAGCGATTCCCGGCTGGCGTTCGAGTTCGGCAACGAGCAGCAATTTGAGTGGGACTACAGGCCCCACGTGCGCGCCGGCGTGCCACTCTTGGATATGAGTGCGAATGGCCGCAGGGCGGCGATGCATCTGGTCGAGGTGAGTGTCGGGATACGAGCAAACGAGAAAGCCACTTCGATCATGTCGCTGGAGTCGACCCTGGCCGATCACGAGGCGCTGGACGGTACGGGCGTATCCGGACGGCCGCGTGACCCCTCCCGGTACTACTTCGTCATATATGGCGACCCGGGCGGAAGCGCGCCCTGGGGCTGGCAGGTGGACGGCCACCACGTGTCGCTCAACTACACCGTCGTCGACAACGAGTACGTCGCCGTTACTCCCACCTTCTTCGGCGCTAACCCGGCCGTTTCACTGCATGGCGAGAACGCTGGGTTTCGCGCTCTACCGGAGGAAGAGGACGTCGCCCGTGACCTTCTGTACTCTCTGAGCGATGACCAGCGGAAGATAGCGCTGCAGAACCCGGTCGCCCCACCAGACATCATCAGCGACAGCAACGCCCGCGTGATGCCCGGCGATCCGATCGGCATCAACCTGTCGGCGCTGGACGACCCGCAGCGAGACGGATTTGTGGAGCTGATCCATGTCTACGTCGACCGAATGACCGACGAGATCGCCGCCAACCAATGGAAACGGATCGAAGGCGACGGCCTGGACACGATCAAGTTCGCCTGGAAGGGCGGACCGGATGTGGGTGACGGTCACTACTACGCCGTCCAGGGTCCACGTTTCCTGATCGAGTACGACAACACCCAGAACGATGCCAACCACATCCATTCTGTGTGGCGGGACTACATCAGTGACTGGGGCGACGACATGCTCGGTCGACACTATTCCGACGCGAGTTCAGACCACGGGCACGGTGATTAAGAGGTAGTGCGCTAAACGTAAAACAGGGCAACCCGCTAGGCCGGGTTGCCCTGTTTTACGTTTAGCCGGTGCGGTGCACCCCGCAGCCGGTTTGGGTTGCCCCTCAGATAACCAGTGCAGCAATCCCGACCGCGCAGAAGCCAACGCCTGTGCCGGTCCGTGCCGTCAGTCGCTCCTTGAAGAAGGCGACGGCGAGAAGGATGGCGAATATCGGGGCGGTGCTCTCCAGCATGGCGACGATACCGGCGTGTGCGTACCTGATGCCAAGCGTGTAGCCGACGAGTGCGAAACCACCAAACGTGGCGCTCGCGGCCAGCAGCTTGCTGTTCGTGGCGTCCAGAGAAAAGATTTCAAACTGTTGCTCGCGGGTGGCCCAGACGAGGTAGGCGAGGGCGGGGAACATGTATCCGATGGTGGATCCGGCGATGGGGTCCACGTGCTCGAGGGCGAGATCGAAGCCGATCAGTCCGGCGGCCCACATAAGCCCCGCCAGGAGGACCGTGGGAGCGGCCGCCATTGTGGAGCCGGGGACGGCTGTGGTCGCCGTGTCGTGTGCGCCGCCGCGGGTCATGTAGACGCCGAAGATGATCGCCATGGCTCCGGCTAGCGTTACCTGCGTTACCGGGTCGCCGATGAAAATCCAGCCGACGAGCAGCGTGAACAGCACAAAAAGCCCGCTTGCGACGGTGAAGGCTTTGCCCGGGTCAAGATAGGTAAAGCTGCGGACCAGAAAAATGTCGCCGACAACGACGAACGAGCCGGACAGTCCGAGCAGTAGTACCTGAGACGGACTGGTGGACGTCAACTGGTCAAGACGGCCCAGCGCTACGAGCAGGATCGCGCCGACGATGACGGCCACCCATGCGTGCGTGGCCACGATAGTTGACGGACGAATTCGCCCGATCATCGGTTTCGCCAGCACGGTTGCCAGCGCCCACATGAACGCGCTGCCAAGCACCAAAGTCTCACCCAACGGTGTGCCCCCCGAATGTTGTTGCCCTGTTTCGGACGGGTTAGCGTGAGGGTGTAGAACACCCTCAGACGTCATGTCACTCGGTTGAAACCTCGGACATGCCCCGACCGGGTCGAACCGCCCCCCAGCGCTCTCGACCCAGGTCCCCCAGGAAAGATATTTACTGTCCCTAAATATGCGCCAACAGGGGGCCGCGACACCAAGGAAAAGCGCGACCGGTTATTAGTTATTTTCCGACGATCTTTACGATTGAATCCCGATCAACCACGCGGACGAACCACCGGTACCGTGTAGGGGCTAACGCGCACGCGAACCAACGGACCTAATTCACGCTATCGGCATCACCGGGGTCTTGACGCGGAGGGATGGGGATGTTTCAGCGCTTCTTGCGCGCCAGTCCATCCTGGGGGGTCGGGGGAGGTCAGGAATAGATCGCGTGGTCCGTTGTATGGGCTTCTATGTAGCCCCAGTCCAGCGGAACTCCCAGGCCGGGGCCGTCCGGCACGGACACGTTTCCGTTCTTGTCGATCGCCGTCAGGTTATCTATATATCCGCCTTGATAGATCGGGGGTTTCATGCCCGGGTGCTTCGGGTGCAGCAGTCCCATCTCGTAGAAATTGGAGTTGCGCATGGCCGCCATGGTCTGCCTGCGGTCCGGTCCTGCCACATGAACTTCCAGATCCAGTCCGAGCCCCTCTGTGGCGTGCGCAAGCTTCATCAGGCCGGTTATGCCGCCGTCGTAATCCGGGTCACCGCGAACGAAATCGGTGCCACCGGACAGCACGAAGTCCACGTGCTGCTCAAGCCCGCGGATGTGTTCCGTCTGGAGGATCGGGGTGTTGATGATCTCCCGCAGCTTTTTGTGGGCAAACGCGGAAACGCCACTGTCACGGAACGGATCTTCGTACCAGTAGTAGCCCCAGTCGTCGCAGGCTTTGCCGACTTTCACCGCGTCCCCGAAAGTCTCGTAAGTACAGACCGGGTCGAGCATCAGGTCCATCTTCCCGGACATGCGCTTGCCGACGGCCACCACCATCTCGATCTGTTTGCTCAAAGGCTGGCCCATCCACGGGTGGATCTTGAACGCGGGGTAGCCGAGTTCGAAGCACTGCTCAGCGAAATCAGCCATTGCTTCGGCGCTGGACAGCCCGTCCGGATCGAAGTCTGAGATGTAGGTGCTGGCGTAGCACGGCAACTCTTTCCGGTAGGTGCCGAGCAACTGGTGAACAGGCACGTCCAGGACCTTGCCCGCGATGTCCCAGAGGGCGATGTCGATCTGCGACCGGCCCATACCAGCTTGCTGCCGAAGCGCCTGCTTGGCGTCGTTGTAGAACAACTCCCGATCCATGGCGTTCTTGCCGATCAACAGCCGCGCAAGGCCCGGGATCGCGGCGTATTCGACAGCATTCCCGCCGAAGTACTCGCCCGTGATACCGTCGTTGGTGTTGATGCGAAGCACATGCGCCTTGTGTCGGATGGACGAGCCTTTTTCGTAGATCGGTACTCCGATAATGGGCTCGGTCGTCACGTCGGCGATTTCGTATTCGATCTCGGTGACTTCGACGCTGGTCACGATCGGTGCTTTTGCCATCAGGGGTTGCCTCCAGAGGTACGCTGTTTCGGCCCAGGGTCCAACGCGCCGATTGGTGACCGGCGCGAGTTGGGGGGAGTCGGGCGGCGTCAGGTTACTCCCACGGCGTCCGGTCTGCTCGGGCTCTGGAAACCCGTAACGATGTCGCGTCGCGCGTATAGCGAGGCGTTAAACCCTGTAGCGGGCTAGTCGCCTGCCACCATCGAAGAGCTCTCCGGCTCCGACGTGGCTTCGTTCATCGCCTGATCCCAGTCCGGGATGAGAATACGTTTCGTGGTTTCAAGAATCAGGATCGAAACCGCGCCAAGAAGGCTGAAAACGGCGGAGAGCACGATGGCGGTGTTGTACGAGCCGGTCAGGTCGAACGTGACCCCGGCGAGTGCCGCGCCGAGGGCCATGCCGAGTCCCGCCCCGGCAAGCTGCCAGCCGAAGGTGGAATTCTGCGGAGCCTGGCCAAAGTACTGGCGGTTGATGACGGAGAAAACAGAACCCTCTCCGCCGTAGCCGATGCCGAATGCAAAGGCGAATACGTAGAACACCAGGACGCTATCTGCGTTCAGCAGCAGAAGCACCGTCACACACTGCAGAAGGTACGAGACGAACATGACGCCCTTGCTGCCGATTCGGTCACCAAGTACCGGCGTGGAGAAACGGGAGAACAGGCTCACGGCGGACAGGGTGCTGAGAACGCCGGCGGCTGTAGTGGCGGAAAGTCCCTGCGATGTGGCGTAAGGCACGATCATCACAAGGATCACGGCGTGGCCGACGCAGCCGAGGAAGTGGATGTTGATCAGGTTCCAGAAGGCGTTCGTGTGCCGGATGTGGCGCTGGAACTCTTTCGCTTTTCCGACAAAGATCGTTCCGGACGTGACCTGAGGTAGGTCGCCTGCCCGCCATCCGTAAGGTTTGGATCCGCGGTCGGCCGGCGAGTTCCGGAACATAACAATCAAAAACAGCATGATGATCGTTCCGATCACGCCGGTGATCTGAAAGGTTCCCTTCCAGTCAGCCGAGACGATAAGGAAGGCCATCACCTGGACCATGATCGCCGGGCCGAGGCCCCACGAGATCATCACCAGTCCTGAGCCGAGGCCGAGGTGCCGGCGGAACCACATGGCGACGGCGGGCATGGCCGGTATCAGGAAGAGGGCCTGCGCAGCGCCCAGCGCCACGCCGTACCAGAAGTACAGGTGCCACAGCTCGCTGATCAACGAGGTCCCCATCATCCCGATGAAGAACAGGATCGTACCCGCCAACATGGCCTTGCGCGCGCCGAACCGGACTCCAACGTAGCCCGCCACCGGCGAAAAGACGGCCGTCACCACCGTGCTCGCTGAGTACGCAAGCGACACTGCGCCCGGCGTCCATCCGAAGCCCTCTACGAGAGGGTCGATGAACACGCCGAATGCCATACGGATGGAGCTGCCCACCATTTGCGCAACAGCGGCGACGATGACGATCACCCACGCGTAATGACGCCAGGTGTGCCGGAAATAGGTGCCCGGGGCCATCTGGTTGACGGCGGTGGGCGGGCCCGGACCGATTTCAGGGGTGCCGTTGTCCGTACTCAGAAGGGTCTCCGATATGAGCCGGTGCGGCGGGATGCTGGCGCCGGTATCCGGGGTATCAGGTGGTTATTCAGTGGAAAGGACAGAGGAAAAGGAAAGAACTCTCTACCCCGGTTGTCTCGTCGTTCGCCAACGCGGTCGCCTGTGCGTCCGGCGTCAAGTTGGAGTCTTCTATGGCACGCAGTGACCGGGCATCGACGTTTTCCGATACCGCCCACGCGCCGAAGTAGATGGTCAGGACAAGGGCGAGCAATACGGACGAGAGCAACATGAACGGGCCGCGTTGAAGTCGCAAAGAGATGCGTCGGGTTGCGAGCGTCATGTCTGTTCGTCGTTAATCCGGGAGTCTTGATTGCTATTCAGAACTACGGGAAGTTTACCTCTCGCCCGGTACGAATCACAGCATATTTGGACCGGATACCCGGCGAATCGTCAGCTACTCGAGCGTCTCCACCCGGTGCGCCGCGATCCACTCCTCGTCCAGTACGCAGCCGAGTCCCGGTATCTCGGGAACTTCAAGTGCCATGCGCTCGTTCAACCCGTAATGGTCCACCAGCCCAAACTGGTGCGCCTCCGCGGGCATCCACCACTCGTAGTAATCGCAGTTGCTGATCGAACAGATCACGTGCAGGTTGGCCGCGTTAAGGGAGGAGTTGCCTGCCGTGCCTATCTCGCAATTGAGGCCAAACGCCTCGGCCATTCCTGCGATCTTCCTCATGCCGGTGATGCCGTGCTTGCGCGCCGTGGCTCTGAGGATGCGGGGGGCGCCCAGGCGGATGTAGTGGGCAGGCTCCCGGAACAGGTAACCGGCGAGGTCACTCATGGCGAGCGGCGTGTCGAGGCGGCGTGAGAGCTCAACCACGGCGTCGAAATCGTCCCACGGCACCGGGTCTTCAAACCAGTGGAAGCCGTTCGCGTCCAGAGCTCTCCCCACTGTCAGCGCTTTCCGAAAATCATAGTTGTTGTTGGGGTCGAACATGAGCGTTATGTCGTCGCCCACCTCGGCCCGAACGGCCCGCGCCATCTTGACGGCGTCTGTGGTCGACAGCATGCCGGGGTGAATTTTGTATGCGCGAAATCCTCGGTCCGTTATATCGCGTCCTTCCTCCACCCAGCCTTCGGGTGAGTCGTGGCGGGGCGGGTAGGTGGCGTACACCCCGCCTCTTCGCCGGCGGCTCCAAGCATGCGGAACACCGGTATGCCGGCAGCCTTTCCGGCCAGGTCCCACAGCGCGACGTCCACCGGCGCCCATGCCGGGAAAGTGACGCCGCGCCGTGCTCCCAGCAGGCCGAACCGATTCCACAACCACTCCCTTGCGCTGGCGTCTTTACCAATGAGTTCCGGTTTCAAGACCTTCAGGATGGGATCGAAGAGGCCCCGCCCACCACTCCGAAAATCGCCTATGAAGCACTGTCCCTCGATCCCCTGGCCCGTCTTGGCCCGTAACACGCCCTGAGTCACCTCGCCACCGAACCGTCCAAGATCTGATTCCAACCCCGTGCCGCCGACCTCGCGCCGGATGACGTCGATGGTGATGTCGGTGATTTTCAAGACGGCCTTCTTCCTGTTCTTGAAGCTGACGGGAGTACCGGGGTGCGCCCGGTGCGGCAACGAAATCGCAGCGATGCTAACCTGCGAACGCATTCAGGGGGCTGATAATGCCGGATACAAATGAGAGAGAACGAGATCAGAACGAATCACCCGAAGAACGGGACGACCCTGAAGGGGGTGTTGCGGAGCGGGTCGGTAATCTTGGGCGTGATGTGACCGGGGTTGGGGCGGATATCGCCGGTCTTGGCACGGGATTTCTCGGCGGACTGGCCGGCGCGCTTGACGGGCTGGTCGAAGGATTGACCGGGGAACGATCCTCCACACGCCGGACCCAGATCCACCCGTGGGAGTTGCCGGCTGAAACGGACGAGGACGCAAATCCTCCCGATGGTTCGAAGCCGGCGGATGAATACGACGAGTATTACGACCGCATCCATTAGTTTAGTTGGCGGCCGTCTGTGATGGCGACGCCGAGACGATTTCATGCCTGCAAACCCTGACACGCTCGGGAGCGACCGTGACCTCCCGGCCATGGCCATTGCGGCGCTGGCGCGCTTTGGCGATCGACTGGACGGCGATCAACGTGAAGTCCTGATTAAGACGGCGATCCAACTTGGGCAGGCCGCCGAGGACCTTCGGGCGTGGGAACTGTCTAACGGCGACGAGCCGGACACCAACTTCAGCGCTCTTACCGGGCAGGATTCCTGATGGCGGTCGACCCTCTTCTCGGACTGTCCATCGGCGAGTTGTGCGTGAAATTGCGCTCCGGCGAGACATCACCCACCGCGCTTGCCCGTGCCGCTATCGAGGCGCTGGATTCCAGGGGGCGCGAGCTGAACGCCGTGGCGACGATCATGGCAGAACGGGCCATGCGATCGGCGGAGAAGGCGGAGGCCGAGCTCGCGTCTGGGCACGATCGCGGTCCGCTGCACGGTATCCCCTGGGGCGCAAAGGACCTGCTCGCGGCCGTGGGCGCGCCAACGACATGGGGCGCGGCGCCCTTCCGGGACCAGGTGTTTGATTTCGACGCCACGGTGGTCAGGCGGCTGGAAGCCGCGGGAGCCGTTCTGGTTGCGAAGTTGGCGATGGTGGAGCTGGCCGGCGGGATGGGATATGAAGAGCTTGACGCGGCATGGACCGGCCCGGGCCGTAATCCCTGGGACCTTGACTCGTGGGCCGGCGGCTCGTCATCCGGCTCCGGCGCTGCGGTGGCGGCGCGGCTGCTGCCGTTTGCAATCGGGTCCGAAACCTTTGGTTCGATCGTCACACCGGCCTCCTACTGCGGGATCAGTGGGCTGCGGCCCACGTACGGGCGTGTGAGCCGATACGGGGCGATGGCGCTGTCGTGGACGCTGGACAAGCTAGGCCCATTGGCCAGGAGCGCCGATGATTGCGGGCTGGTGCTTGACGCCATAGCAGGCCCGGACGAAAACGACCCTACGTCTGTGCAGCGCACGTTTCATCACCCGGCCCCGAAAGGTTCCGGGCAGCGGCGTCACGGCTTCCGGTTTGCGGTGCCTGCCGGTTGGCGGGACGGCACGGAACCGCAGATTGTGGATAACATCGAGGAGTCGCTGGACACGCTGCGGGGGATCGGGACGATCGAAGAGGTCGCCCTGCCGGACATGCCATCAAGCCAGGCGGCGCGGATCATCATCGCCGCCGAAGGCGCATCCGCCTTCGAGAATATCATCGAGGACGGCCGTGTCCTGCAGCTTCGTGCGCCGAGTTGCAGGGTGAAGCCGCACGTGTACGCCGCGCTCCCTGCGCGCGACTACTTGCGGGCGATGCGCGTGAGGCGGCAGGTTTCGGTGGAATACGACCGGATCATGGCCGAGTACGACGCGATCGTCGGCCCAACGACGGGCGACGTTTCGCCGCTATTGACGAAGGGCCTGGACCGCTCAACCCGATCGACCACTTCGGCACCCATAGGGGCGCCGGGCAACCTGGCCGGACTGCCAGCCATCGCAGTGCCGAATGGCCTTGGGGACCGCGGGATGCCAACGTCACTGCAGTTCACCGGCCGGGCCTGGACGGAGTCACGGTTACTGGCGATCGCAATGGAATACCAGGCGACGACGGAGCACCACCGGGCGGTGCCGGCTGGGTAGCTGGGGGCGTCTTTTGGAACTGGACTACTGCCCGTCTGCCGAGAATCGGGCGAAAGTCCTGGCGAAGACCGGCCTGCACAAACCTTCGAACACGCTCAACAGACCGGTGTCCGCCGCAATCTTCGCCCGCTGTTCGCCTACTCCCGGCCGCGCCTCAGAGCCCGTCCGACCCGGGCGTGTGAGTGGACGCCATCGCGCACAATCGGTGTGCCGTTCACGATGCTGTGATGTATGCCGGCCCCCGGCGTCTTTGGTTCTTCGTAGGTAGCCCTATCTATCACCGTAGCGGGGTCGAACACTACCAGATCGGCGAAAACGCCTTCTTTGATGTGGCCCCGTCCGGCAAGCTGGAATTTATCGGCTGGCATGCCAGTCATTTTGTGGACGGCGTCTTGGAGGGTGATTACGCCCTCCTCCCGGACGTACTTGCCGAGGATGCGCGGATATGTTCCCCAGGCCCTAGGGTGTGGTTTTGACCCCGCCGGAATGCCGTCGGTGCCGATCATGGTTGTCGGGTGGGCCATGACGCGTCTGACATCGCCCTCGTCCATCATGAAGATGACGACGTAAACGTTGTCCCCGGTCTCATCCAGGATTTTCTGCGCCGCGTCTTCAGCTGGCAAATCCCACTCTTCAACGAACGAAGCAAGCGATCGGCCTTCGAGCTCAGTACGTTCGCTGCAGGTGGCCAGAACCACGTCCTCCGCGCCGACCCGGCCGAGGCCGCCGCTTCCGTGCGTCAACGCTCCGTTCTGAAGCACGGCTGCGAGACGGGTGCTTCCGCTTGTGTACGGATACTGGTCGGCGGTGACATCTTTGCCGCGTTCGCGTGCAGCCTCGATCACCGCCAGTGAACGTTCGATGGATCCCCAGTTGTCGCCCCCGGACGCCTTGTGGTGCGATATCTGAACGGTACAGCCGCTCATCTCGCCAACGATGACCGCCTCCTCCACGGCCGCAACGAGACCACCGGCCTCGTTACGTATATGGCTAGCGTAGACGCCCCGATAGCCGCCCGCCACCGTCGCAACCGCCGCGATCTCGTCCGTGGTGGAAAATCGGCCCGGCTCGTATATGAGGCCGGTGGAAAAACCAACAGCTCCGGCTTCCATGCCCTCAGCCACCCAGCCCGCCATGTGCGTCACCTGGTCGATCGACGGCGGGACCTCCTGGTTGTCGCCCATAGCGTCCAAACGCAGGGTGTTGTGGCCCACGAGAACAGCGACGTTCAGCGATGGTTTGACCTGATCGATGGTCGCCAGGTACCCGGCATATCCGTCCCACGGTTTGACCTCCGGCGGCAGCGAAAACAGCTCCCCCAGACGGCCTGCCGCTGTGTCGTACGGCGCTACACCAAAACCGCAGTTGCCGACAACGACGGTGGTGATGCCCTGCATTGTGTTGTGCTCAACGTCCGGGCTGGAGAGGACGTGGAAGTCGTCGTGGGAATGTGCGTCTATGAAGCCCGGCGACACCGCCATCCCGGAGACGTCGATCTCGTCACTTGCAGTAACACCCGAGAGAACGCCGAGCGCGGTGATCCGGTCGCCGGTGATCCCGACGTCGGCAGCAAAAGGGTCGCCGCCGCTCCCGTCGTATACCGTGCCCCCGCGAAGTATGAGGTCGAACTTGTCATGTGAGGTATTCATTGCGCTGGTTTATATCATTCCCGGGCCGACTGTTGCATCACCTGTTGCCCCGGCGTACCTTTTCTGCGGCGCTTATTCGAACTGTAAGCAAAGTCCGGAGCAGATATTGAATCCCACAAAGATCGAGAAAATCGAGACTATCCTCTGGAGTCAGTGGCTGCTGATCAAGATCCACTGCGAGGACGGGACGGTGGGGATTGGTGAGGCCGGGGTGCACGGTTGGCAGCGGCCGACCGAGACGATGATCAAGACGATGGAACCGTACCTGCTCGGCAAAGACCCGTCGAAGATTGAGCACCACTTCCAGTTTCTCTCCCGCAACTCCCACTTCATGGGCTCGGTGGTTAATGCGGCGCTTTCTGCGATCGACATCGCCCTCTGGGACATCAAGGGCAAGCGCCTTGGTGTGCCGATCTGGGAGTTGATGGGCGGCAAGACGCGCGATCGCGTCCGCTGCTACATCCACGTGGTCGGCGACAAGACGGAAGAGCTCGCTGCCAATGCTGCGGCCGCTGTGAAAGAGGGTTTCACTGCGGTGCGTTTTCCGGCGTTCCAGCACGACTACCCGTCTTTCCACACTTACACGGAGTGGGCAGACAACGCCGTTGAGCGCGTAGGCGCCGTGCGGGAGGCGGTCGGCCGAAGCGCCGATCTTTGCGTAGAAATTCACCGGCAGATGAACCCGGCGGAGTCGATATGGCTGGGGCGTCGGTTGGAACAGTTCAACCCCTATTTCTACGAGGACCCGATGCTCCCAGATAGCCCGGCGCGCATGGGGGACGTCCAGGCCCAGTGCAACGTTCCGATCGCAACGGGTGAGCGCTTCACGACAATCTTCGAGTACCAGCAGATCCTTGAGAACAAGGGTGCTTCGTACGTGCGTCCGGATGTGTGCCTCGTGGGCGGGTTGTCTGGCAGTAAGAAGGTCGCGGCGATGGCGGAGGCGCAGCATGTAAAGGTCATTCCGCACAATCCGCTGAGCCCGGTGAGCACGGCGGCCTGCGTCCAGCTCGACGCTTGCATCCCCAACTTCGCGCTCCAGGAGTACACGGGCGAACACAGGGAGCCCAAGGTGGACCTGATTGAGAACCCGATCGAGCTCAAAGACGGCTATCTGACGGTTCCCGAGGCTCCGGGGCTTGGAATCACGCTGTCCGAGTCCGGCCTCATGAAGTGGCCGTTTGAGGACAAGTACATCGAGGGCGCAACACCAATAAAACAGGACGGTTCGGTAGGGGATCGATAAGCGCGATTTATTCGCGACGCCGCTTCAGTAGCCTCCCTCCCAGCGGGAGAGGGCTAGGGCGAGGGAGAAGATACGATCACATTTATCTACATGGAGATGCGACGGCAGCATGTGAGCGAGTCGGAACTGGCGTGTCGTCTGGAGCAGAACCCGAAGCAGGAGGACAGATTGTTAGAAGTGACCCACTCGTCTTCACACGATCAACTCAACCGGGCGCTCACCGCACTCGGCAAAAAGCTGGAAGTTGCAGTGTCGGACGCCGCCTGATGACCGAAAACCGATTGCCCATTAACCCGATATATGAAGAGATCGGTGTCCGGCCGATGATCCACGCCGGCGGGACCAACACCGACCACGGCGGATCTCGGATGCGACCCGAAGTGATCGAGGCGATGGCCCAGGCGTCGCAGTCGTATGTGCCCATTGCGGAGTTGAATAGCAAGGTCGGCGAATTCATAGCGGAGATCACCGGCGCGGAGGCGGGCATGGTAACTGCGGGCGCCGGCAGCGGAATCGTCCTGTCCGCAGCGGCCTGTATGACCGGGACCGACAAGGCGAAGATCCTCCAACTGCCGGACACTCGCGGCATGAAGGATCAGATCGTGATAGCCAAGGCGCACCGCGGCGGCTACAGCCACATGTACACCTTCACCGGTGCATCGCTGGTCGAGGTCGGTGACGCGCAGGCTTGGACCACGGATGAGTTGGACGCTGCCATCAACGACAGCACGGCCGCCATCGCCTATCTGTTGGCACCACGGATCAGCCGGCGTGGCCCGACGCTCGAAGAAACGGTGGAAGTCGCTCACGCACGGGAGATTCCCGTGATTGTTGACGCGGCCGCGATGCTGCCTCCCCGGAGCAATTTGAGCCGCTATATCGCGGATGGGGCCGACCTTGTGACGTACTCGGGCGGAAAGGAAATCCGTGGCCCGCAGGCGACCGGGTTGTTGGTCGGACGTAAGGATCTGGTTGATGCGGCGTTGGCGAGTCACAACCCGAACCATGCGATCGGGCGTCCGCACAAAGTCTCGCGTGAATCGATGGTCGGTCTATGGATGGCGCTAAAGCTTTACGTGGAGCACGATGAAGAGGCAGAGATAGCCGGTTACCGAGTCGCCCTTGGTCCGGTGGTCGAAGCTTTGAAGGGTGTAGACGGCATCGAAGTTTCTGTCCGCCAGGACGATTTTCGATTCTTCCTTCCGAACGTTGTTGTGAAGTTGACCCCCGAATGGACCGGGCCGTCAGGGGCAGCGATACGGTCGGCGATCATGGAGGGTGATCCCCGGATTGGCATCCGGTTCGACCCGGATCACAACGAGTTGGAGATCAACGCCTTCAACATGCAATCTGGGGAGCCGGAGATTGTTGGGGCGCGGTTGCGTGAGGAGTTACTGCGGCGGTAGGGCGCCTGGAGGCTTTCGCGCTCAGGTTTCCGGTCATCTCGAACGTAGCTGAGAAACTTTTACCGGTGCGTTGTTCAGTTGGAACATGTGGTTCACGAGGGGGAAAAACTTCTCCCTCACCCCAACCCTCTCCCGCCGGGAGAGGGGGTTGCGCGCCCTTTACTCCACAACACCTGGTCGCTGCTTCCAGAATTCTGTCGCACCTTCGAAGGCGTGCGCCAGTTGGAGCAACTCGAAGTCGGTCCGGGGAGCTGAAACCAGTTGCAACCCCACCGGAAGTCCGTCCGGCGTGAACCCAGCCGGCACCGAGATCGCCGGGCAGGCGATGACCGTGATGTCCGCGCACGGCCACATCCAGTCAATATACGTCTCCATTTTTACGCCGTTCACGACGATCGGGTAAGGGATATCGACCGAGAACGGCGGGACGCTTGTTACCGGCAGCGCTAAAAAGTCGTACTCGTCGAAGAAGGCGATCATCCGGCCGAACAACTCGGTCCGCATCTCTTCCGCCTTCGCCACGTCGAGCGCACTCAAGGCCAGCCCCTCTTCGACGTTCCAGATCACGGTGTCCTTGAGCTGATCACGATGGTTGATCAGGTTCTGTTCCTGCCCGTGGGCGAAGGAGTAGGCACGCAGAACCTGGAATACTGAATCCGATTCTGACAGGTCCGGTTCGGCGTCTACAACGATGCAGCCGATGCCCTCAAATACGTGTCTCTGGGCGTCCAGGACCTCCGTCTGCACCGGTTCGATGGGTCGGCCACCCAGATCACGACTCCATGCTATCCGGACCCCGGTGAAATCCCGGCCCAGGGAATCGGAAAACCGCGCCGGGTCATCCTGCAGAGAAGAGGGCACCAGCGGGTCAGGACCGGCTTGCACCGAGAGCATCAAAGCGACATCCGCGACCGTCCGGCCCATTGGTCCCGCTGTGCTCATCGACGTCCACGGCAGTGCGCCCGCCGACGGCACGCGTCCCGGAGATGGCCGCAGTCCGACCACATTGGACCAGGCTGCGGGATTACGCAGAGAGCCGCCGAGATCGGTCCCAACCGTCGTCGGGAACATGCCGCACGCAAGCCCAACCCCGGAACCACCGCTGCTCCCGCCGCAGGTGCGTGATGTGTCGTACGGGTTGAGTGTCGCCCCGAACACCTGATTGAAGGTCTGGGACCCGGCACCGAACTCGGGCGTGTTGGTCTTGCCCAGGACGATCGCCCCGGCCGACTTCATACGTGTCACGATGTCCGCATCGGCGTCCGGGACGTTGTCGGTGTAAATAGGCGAGCCCATGGTCGTCCGAATTCCGGCGGTTGCCACCAAGTCTTTGATCCCGGCTGGAAGTCCGTGCAACGGCCCCAATTCGCCGCCACTTGCCTGAGCCCGATCCGCTTCAGCCGCAACTGCCAGCGCCTCGTCCGCCACCAGCGTGACCACGGCGTTGACGGCCGGGTTTACCCGTTCGATCTGATCGAGGTGTACCCCCATCAACTCCACTGCGGAAATGTCCCCGTTGCGCACCATGCGTGCCTGCTCGGTCGCCGGGATGAAACAAATGTCGCTATCGGGCATGTGTCAGCGTTTCCTTGGTGTGTTTGGGGAGAGTGAAGTTGATAGCCAGAGCTACTGTGAAACGAGCGGCATCGTAGCAGCGTTGCCGTCGCCGACGGCGAATCAGCTGTCGGAAGCGATGTCGGTCCCGGTACCGCCCGCGGGGGTAGAAACCGTAACAACGCCTCGTTGAGGGGGGATTGGGCGTCTGGCGAACAGGATCAGCCCGGCCGCTATGAACGCGGTCGCTGCCGTGAAAAGGAACGCCCAGCGGTACGTGCCTTGCAGGTCAAACGCCAATCCGACGAGCACTGGCGTCGCCGTCATGCCTAGGATCATCGGGAAACTCGCGATCCCGAGGATGGATCCGAAGTATCGACTGCCGAAGAAGTCGCCTCGTAATGCATGCAGAACCGGACCTCTGCTGCCAAACCCGATTCCCCAGAGGATCGCAAACGCGACCGCTCCGGAGTAACCGGTGGCGTAGGCGAGGACGATCACGGAGCTCGTTTGTATCAGCAGACTGACCGAGAGCAGGATCCGCTTGTCCAGCCGGTCGCCGACGAACCCGCCGCCGAGTTGTGCGAAGAATGCGATACCGACAAAAATTGGGATGATGCCTGCCGCTTTGAGATCGGATATTCCGATATCAGTCAGGTGTAGGACCAGATGCGCCGATATCGCGGCGGTGGAAAGATTGGCCAGCATGTGCGTGAACGAAAGAACCCAGAAAACGCGTGTGTGCAACGCCTCCCGGAGGGTGAACGATCCGTCGTCGACGATGGCTCCGATAACGTCGGTCTCGTCGACAACCTGATCGCTCGGGCGGATGCCGCGCCGGGACAGTGCCCAGAAAAACCCGGGCGCCACCACTATCCCTGCGACACCGATCGAGATCATCGTCGCCTCGAACCCGTGGTGCTTGATGCCCCATGAGATGGCCGGGACCATGAAGCCGCCGATGCTGCTGCCGGCCAGGACGATAGCGATCCCGGTTGCGCGGCGGGTTGGCAGCCATTTGGCCACGGCGGCTGTGGCAGGTACGAACCCGCCACCGGAAAAACCGAGCGACAAGATGAAGTAGGCGACGTAATAGATGATCGGACTGTCGCCCATCTGCGACAGCATGATGAAGCCGAGGCCGCCGATTATCAGACCGACAAGCATCATCCATGCGGCCCCGATCCGGTCGGCCAGATAGCCCTCAATGGGACCAAGCATGGCGCCGCCGAACCGCCCGAAGGTCCCGACACCGGATACGAGTGTCCGGCTCCAACCCGTTTGCGCTTCCACGGCGGCGAAGATGACGCTCTGAGCGTGGAATGTCGGCCCGGAGGTCAACGACATATTGAGCGAGCCGGCTATCGCGACCCACCAACCGTAGCTGGTAGAACGAATTCTGGTCGTGAGGCGGTTCATCTAAGGGTGCTCAAATCCAGGCACTCACCTCTCGGCCGGGAGCAATATCTCTCGACATGCTGAATTCGCCTGCTATCCGTTTATGACCGCGTGTTTCCGTTCCCGGTCACCTACTGTGCCACGGATTGATGGTCTCCACGAGTGGCGAGATCGGTCAATTCCTGTGAGGGCACAACGGGGTGCGGCAGGATGCGTTGTGCGGGCGCGTGATCGTGATTCAGGACGGGTGTCGCCTATTCCGCCGTGGTACATTCCGCCCCCGGGTAATCGGCATCATCCACCCGGATCTAACACCTGAGAAGAGGGCACCGATGAGACTTGAAGGTAAAGTCGCTCTCGTCAGCGGGGGCGCTTCCGGGATTGGGGAGGCGACCTCACGGCTGTTTGCGAGCGAAGGCGCCGTGGTGGTAGTGGCCGACGTGAACGACGATCTGGGGACCGCGCTTCAGGCCGGTATTCGTGATGTTGGCGGCCAAGCCGCGTACATGAACCTGGACGTTACCGACGAAACAGGGTGGCGATCTGTCGTGGTCGAGACGGTTGAACGATACGACCGATTGGACATCGTCGTGAACAGCGCCGGCATTTCCGTGCCGGGCCGCCCTCCGGCCGAGGAACAGACCGTAGAGGGCTGGGACGCCGTGATGGCGGTGAATGCGAAGGGCGTGTTTTTGGGGACGAAGCACGCCATCTCCGAGATGCGAAAGATCGGCGGCGGCTCGATCATCAACATTTCCTCTGTGTACGGCAACGTCGGCAGCCGGGGCGGTACGGCGTATCACGCGTCCAAGGGAGCGGTACGGACCTTTTCAAAGGCGGCGGCGATTCAGTACGCGGATCAAGGGATCCGGGTCAACTCCGTGCATCCGGGATTCGTGGACACGCCGATGACGGAGGGCCTCCATTCACAGCCGGGAGTGCGCGATGAACGGGTGGGGAAGACGCCGCTTGGGCGGATGGGCTTACCGAAAGATATCGCGTACGGGATTCTGTACCTGGCCTCGGACGAGTCCAGTTTTGTGACCGGGAGTGAACTTGTGATCGATGGCGGGATGACTGCCCAGTAAAGCGCCTGACGGAAACTTTGTGAAATCCCGGCCTGAAGGTGACCTGAAAACGCCCCCGATCTACGCGGGGACGTTTCAAATTGATCCGGTGTTTGCGGGTTACGCCGCCCGGCCGCTCTTGAGTCGGCCGGTGTCTTCTAACTATCCCGGCGACTCGTCTAGGCGGTCACACGTACGGCGTCCAAAATCTGTGTAATTGTCTGTTGAGCTCATCCCTTCCGGGGAGTGCATTTAAGCATCTGGACAGATCCGCAGGGAAAGCGATCTCACGGAACGATCCTCGTCCTAAACTATCTTGGCATCTGAAACACGACGAAGGCCAAAGTGCATGAGTTGGGGAGGTGTAGTTTGTGGGCGATGTGAGTGCGCACGACGGTGGGCGAATGGTGCCGAGCTGGCGGCGGTATTTCAGACAGGTTCCACTATCGGCCGGCCGACGTCCGGGCCGCCGATAACGGCATCCCCGGTGCTTGCCATGTGGCGCTTCAGATCTTCCTCCACTCCCAGAAGCCTACCGACGGTCCATGAGATATCGAAGAGTTTCGCCTGGTAGACCTCGCGCCTGGCGAGCATCAGCCGGCCGCGCGGCGCTACGACGGTTGTCAGCACGTCGTTAACCGAGTGGCTGGATGCGTCGAGCTCGATGTTTCCATGGTCCGACGTGATGACGACGTGGTACCCGAAATCCCGTGCGACGGTCACGATGCGGGCGAGGGCCGCGTCCACCGCTTCGTAAGCGGCGACTGCGGCGTAGAAGTGCCTGGGCAACAGGTGCCCGAGCATGTCCGTGCTGGCCAGATTGGCGCAGATCAACGGGTAACGCCGGGCGGACATCGCCTCCACCAGCGCGTTGGTGATCTCTACGCTGCGCATCGCCGGGACCTTGTACACGTCTGAATCGTTGACCACGCCCTCCTGTTCGCCAAATGAAGGGACGATGTGGCGGACCTCGCAGTTGGATGAAATGGGTGACTCTCTGCGCCCCCGCAGGAAGTAGCCCATGTGCAGTTCTTTCACCGATTCACCGACGAGAAGGTACTGATCGTTGGGCGCGAATGACGGGAACAATGAGAGCAGGTTGTCCTTGTGAGGTCGGTTAGGAAACGCCGCCTTCACGCCGTACCGTGCGCCCAGTTCCGGGTGATAATCGGCTAGGCCGCAGATGTCCAGGTTGAGGTCCGGGCACATCCACTCAAACGTCCAATTGCGCCCGCGTGCACCCGATTCACGATCCAGGAAATCCTTTGCGCCGGCAAGGGACGCGATCTTGGCCCGCTGTCTGTCCGCCCGGAAATTCAGGTCGATAAATGCGTCTCCGGAACCAACTCGGGCGGGCTCGATCTCCCCGTGGAGTACGGCAATGGCGGAGATGTCGCCATCGGTGACGCCGTTCCTGTGTTGCCTTGCCAGGGCGCGTCTGAGTCCGCCAAACCCCCGTTCCGTGGCGGTCTCGCCCCCTATCATCGACAGATAGTCGGCGCGAACGTTCGGCTCGCGATAATCCCGGTCCATCGCCTGATTGCGTCCGATGACCCATGAGAGGGATCGCTTTGCGTCGTACCGGCCCAGGAGTTCCTCCAGACGATCTATGTAGCCGCCGCCGGTTCCCCCGATGGACGTCATAGACGACGTGTCCGGCGAGTCGCGTCCGTCAAGGATCGCCTGCATTCGGACCAGTCGAGGGTCGGCCCCGTGGACCTCAAATAGGAGACGCAGGAAAGCCTCAAGGTGATTCCAGGCTGAATGAACGCGACCGTCGGAACCGCCAACGCCGGAGAGGAGGAAGGTGAAGTTCAGAGACCGTCTATCGGCTACGGCCCGCGAAACGACACCGGTCAGTTCCGGATTCCTGAAGAAACTGCCGTCGTTGATCGACTGCGTAATCTCGAGCGGGAGCTGGGGTGCCAGCCTCAGGTTAGCTATCTGCTGATGCCCCGTGTCCGAGTTGCCCTGTACGGGCGGGAGCACGTCTTCAAACCCGGCCCATCGGCCGGATGCGCTTGTCGGAATCGTGAGGTTTGAGTTCCGGATCTCGGCCAGATGGGTAGCGTTCGCGGCGATGGGGACGTAGCGTTGGTGAGTCGCCTGAGCTCGAACAATGCTCGCCACGTTCTCCATGACGTCCGTCCCTGCGGAAGCCGATGTCAGGGCCTCAAGTGTCTGTAGCCGGGACGTTGCATCATCGAACCCGGCGTTCTCCGGCAGGTTCTCTGCGGCAACCGGGAGGAGCGCATCCGCAGCCAGGTCTTCCGGCTTCTGGTTACCGGCGGTCGGGCTGCGGGCCAGCACAGATTCAGCCTGGGTCAGCAGTAGAGAGGAAAGACTGGGAGGGAGGTTTTTCCAGACCTCCTCTTTCAGCGTGGCCAGACGTTCCCTGCTATATCCCAGGCCGTCCAGGACGATGAGTAGTACGCGTCGCTCGGGCAATCAGGTCTCCCAGAAATATCCAGTGTTATCGGAACGCGGTCGCAGCCAAAGCCCAGCGGAAGTTACCCTGTAAGGCGTGGACGGGAACCCGGGTAGGGTACGCCGACAGCGACAATTCAGGTTGCCAGAAATCACGACCTTACGTCCGGCGCCGCCAGACAGTCATAATAGCTGTCAGATGGACGATCCAGTCCATCACGCGTGCGGCCAGTCGCCGCCGTAGTGAGGAGACGAGATGCCTCGACGCGACCCAAGTGCGTTCATCAGCACGACGAAACGGCCTCCGGATTTTGACGTCTTCTGGTCTGAAACCCTAGACATGTTGGCCGCGGTTCCTCCGGAAGTGACTTTCACGCATGACGATCTACGGTCCGATGAGCTAGTCGACGTGTTTGATGTGCGGTACAGCAGTTTCGGCGGACTGCGCATCGCCGGTTGGTACGCCTGCCCGGTGGGCAGGACGACGAACCTGCCGGGACTGTTGACGGTCCCCGGGTACGTCAGCGAGCCAAAGGTACCGAAAGACCTGGCGCGCCAGGGATACGCAGCGTTCAGCGCAGCTCCAAGGGGAAAACTGCGATCAAACGCCGATTTCAATCCGGGATACCCGGGCCTCCTGACGCACAACATTACCGATCGTGATAACTACGCGTACCGCGGCTTTTACATGGACGCATTGCGCGCGTTCGACATTCTCGCCGGGATGCCGGAAGTTGACCGGCGTCGCGTCGGGGTCGCCGGATCGAGCCAGGGCGGTGCGTTGACCCTGCTGATATCGGCGTTTCGGGGAAACGCCGTCGCCGCGGCATCGGCCGGTGCGCCCTACCTGTGCTCCTACTTGGACGCCGCGTCACTCACGCACTCGTACCCTTACGAAGAAATGAACGAATACCTGCGGATCCACCCGGAGAGGGAAAGCCAGATCCGGGAGGTGCTTGATTACTACGACATCCATAACTTCGCGCCCGCGATCAGCGCCCCGATAATCGTGAATATCGGGCTGCAGGATGATGTCTGCCCGCCCGAGACCGGGTTTGCCGTATTTGGCGAGATCGGGAGCGCCGACAAGAAACTGTACCCGTACGACAAGTGCGGCCACGATGCCGGAACGGCGGTCGGGCATGAAGAGATCATTGAAGAGTTTTTGTCGCTGCGTCTAAAGCCCATGCCCGTTTCCGGAGGATCGCCGGACGTTAGAACGGACGCGCCCGGCGTGAGCGATGAGGAGTTCGACGAGTTCTGGAGTGCGGTCGATGGTGAGGTGAAAGGGCTGTCTCTTGATGGGGCGGTTATGGAACCGTTGCCGATGCGGTCAACCGAGGGCTCGGTGGCGTACACAGTGCGCCTTCCATCGGTCGGCGACGGTCAGGTGTTCGGTTACTTTTCCGTCCCGAACGGCGACGGGCCGTTCCCCGGACTTCTGGAAGCACCCGGGTACGGGAGCGTCGTTCATATATCGCCGTACGAGCGCAGGCAGAAATACGCCGTGCTCACGCTGGTGCACCGCGGGCAGCGGCTGGCCGATGAGGAGTACAGCGCGGCGTACCCAGGCCTGCTCGCGGACGGCGTGATCGACGCGTCCGGTTACCGTTATCGGGGCATCATCGCCGACGTGCTGACCGGACTAGACTGGCTCGGCGGCCGGCCCAAGGTCGATCCCGGAAGGCTGGGCGTCGCCGGGAGCGAATCCGGCTTGATCGCGGCATCTATGCGAGCGGACGCCGTGAAGGCGCTCCTGATGTCCGGCCCCATGATCCTGCGCGTGGCGTCGGCTCGAAAGTCATGGCCGGACAGCTATCCACTGGAAGAGCTCAACGATTTTGTCCGATCACACCCGGACCGCGCGACGGACGTGTCGCGCACCCTGGCGTTTTTTGATCCAATCCGGTTCGTGTCCGGTTACGGCGGGTACGCGCTGGTGGCGTGTCCAGACTGGGATCGGGATGTCGCGACGTCGCTTGTCTCAAGAATCGGCGGAGACGGGGAGCTTTACGTGAACACCGGGCGCGGGGCCGCCGACCACGCATTCACGGAAAACTGGCTGGAAGAACGACTTACGAGTTGACGTTTCCGTAAACGGTCAGGCGCAAGTCATCGGGCAGGGCGTCCAGCGACAACCCCTGGGTGAGGAGCCAGCCGCCGGGAAGTTCCAGAGCGCGTGCGTACGCGCCGTCCGCGCTGTAAGCCAGCGACTCCTCAAGGCATCGATCACGCCAGTTCCTCTCGGACTCTCCATCGTCAAGCGGGCAGGGAACCATGGCGGCGGCGCCGACGACGACCCCGACCCGATCGAAGTAGATGATGTCCAGTGGAACGTGCGTATTGAACATCCAGAAACCGCCCGTCGTGGCGCCGCCGAACTCGAACAGCATCCCGGTTCCATCGGGCACCTCTGACCGGCACATCAACCCGTGTGACCTGGTCACTTCACCGTCGGCGATTTCGGCGTCCACCAGTGTGGCGACTCCGCCGGTCCTGAGCTCAACTCGGATCTCGCGGAGCGGTTCATCCGGCAGGCGTTCCGCGATGGACTGACACTCCGGCGTGTTCACGAACCCCGGCAATCCTCCGCCGGAGCACGCGGTGATGGCCAGCACGGCGATGAACAGGAACCGTCTCACGGCCCTGCACCGGTGCTACATTTGTTCGCCACGGCGCGGTGCGCACGGTCGTGTGGTGCGCTGAACCCGGCGCTTACCCGTTTGTTCTGGCGATTCGATTTCGACAAGGGAGACGGCATGGTTGAACTGAGAAAGATTCTCATCACCGGCGGCGCCGGCCTCGTAGGCGAGGTGCTCCGGGCGCACCTCTCGGATCGGTACATCTTATCTTCGCTCGATCTCAAAGAAGCGGAAGGTGTTACCTCCTTTGTGGGGGATTTATCCGACCTGGACGCCATCACTCTGGCGTTCGAGGGGAAACACACGGTCGTCCACCTCGCTGCTGATCGCCGGGCTTACAGCGACTGGCCGTCGACGCTGGATAACAACATCGTGGCTACGTACAACGTGTTTGAGGCGGCAAAGCGTGCTGGCGTGAAGCGGGTCGTGTTCGCAAGCTCCAACCACTCCCAGGGCGGTTTCTACCTGGACGACCCGTGGAAGAAGGTTGCCGAGGGTCGATTCGAAGAACTGGAACCGGGATACCGGTTGGTGAACGAGGATGACCGGATTCGCCCGGACGGTTATTACGGCGTGTCGAAGGCGTTCGGCGAGGCGCTGGGCAGCTACTACGACGACTACCATGGCGTGAGTTCCATCCACCTGCGAATCGGCTGGGTGCTGTCTGACGACGACCCGACCTTTTCTCCGTTCGCTCTGTCGCTCTGGCTCAGCCACCGGGATACGGCGCAGGCCGTCTCAAAGGCGATCGACGCCCCTGATTCACTGAGGTACGCGGTGACGTACGTGACCTCGGACAATCAATGGAAGATCTTCTCGATCGATCGCGCCCGACAGGTGCTTGGATACGCGCCAGAGGATTCGGCTGGAGGGGAGTGGGAGGATCGGGATCCACCGCTCCGGGACCAGTAATCCGTGATTAGAGCGAGGTCCCACCTGACCGGTCCGCCCAGTAGCGGATCGCCTCGTCGTCAAACTCCAACCCGAGCCCCGGCCCGACGGGAACGGCGATGTGTCCGTCCACGACCTCGAGCGGGGTTTTGAGGATCGGGCGTTCGTCCCGAATCGAAATCGGCTCGATGTTGTACTCCTGTGCGTAGGGAACATCGCCCCGCGTGGCTATCCAGTGCAGATGGGCCGCCGTTGAAATGATGGGCTGGGTGTTGTGGACGGTCATAGGCACGCCAAAAGCATTGGCCATGTGACCGACCTTGATTAGTTCCGAAATCCCGCCGATCTTGACGACATCAGGTTGCAGGATGTCCGGCCTTCCCCGCAGGATCAAGTCACGGAACATCCAACGGTTGTATGCATTCTCGCCCGATGCGATCGGGATGGTAAGCGCGTCCGCAACACGCGCCAGCCCCTCCAGATCGTGCAGCGCAACGGGTTCCTCGAAATGGAACACGCCGTAGTCCTCAAGTTGCTTGCCGATCTCGATGGCGTGGTGCACCGAGTACGCGCTGTTTACGTCGACCAGGATGTCGAATTCGTTCCCGATAGCGGCCCGCATCTCCCGTACGGAATCCACGGTGTGATCTGCCGGATGGTCGATCGCACCCGGCACGGCCGAGTGCATCTTGTATCCTGTGAAACCGTTCTCCAGGAAGTCGGCCGCACGTTTCGCTTCATCGGTAGGGGACAGATCACGGACAAGCGAGCTGGCGTACACGCGAACCTTCTCACGCCCCGGCCTCATCCCGCCCAGCAACTCGTAGATCGGCACACCGAGCGCCTTGCCCTTGATGTCCCAGAGAGCGATGTCGATGCCCGATGCCGCCGTTAGCAGAGCGCCGGGAGGACCGCTCACCGAGCCCGCCTTGAGCATCAGGTCAAAAATCGCCTCGGTCTGGAATGGGTCTTTGCGGACCACGAGCGGCCTGAACACGGTGTCGATCGCTGCTTTGGACACCTCCGGCGAACGTCGAAAACACTCTCCATATCCGGTAATCCCCTCGTCTGTACTGACGATGACAAACGGGTAGTCGCCGTCCAGTACAAGGCATTCAACATCAGTGATCTTCAAGCGAAACTCCTGTGGTGAGTAATCGGCCGGAGGGGGCAGTGTTGACAAAACGGACTGCTATTCGCTCGCGACCCCGGCGTCTTTGTCGACCGCGGTGGCCCAAGAACTTGATCGCCGTGGTGGCATGGCGTCCCGCATTTCGGGCGGCAGCGTGAACTCGATATCCTCGCTGGCCAGCCCGAGATGCGTCACATTTTCGGGATTCAGCGCATCGCAGACGGCCTGCACAAGTGACTCGGGCGTGGATGCGCCACTGCTGACACCGACACGCGCCATCCCCTCAAACCATCCCAGATCCAGTTCGTCCGGGCTGTTAATGAGATAAGACGGCACGCCGGCGCGCTCGGCGACCTCACGAAGTCTCCGGCAGTTGGAGCTAGTTTGCGATCCCACCACAAGGACGACCTCGACTATAGCGACGAGTTCCTTGACGGCGGACTGGCGGTTGGTGGTGGCGTAGCAGATGTCGTTCCGGACGGTGACGTTACCGAACACCGTGTTGATGCGGTCCACCATCGACGCCGTATCGTCCACCGAAAGTGTCGTTTGTGTCAGGACCGCTACCTCTGTGTCGGGATCCCACTCAGGCGGCGGCGGGTCTTCCTGATCGTCCATCAAGGCCATCTCGCCCTGGCCCGTCGTCCCCTTGACTTCCTGGTGCCCGCGGTGGCCGACTAGGATTATTTTCTTGCCCTCCCTCAAGTGCTTTTTAGCCTCGTTATGGACCCGGGTGACCAGGGGACACGTGGCGTCGATGACCCGCAATGAGCGTTTCTTGGCGGCCTCGAAATCGGCCGGAGGGGAGCCGTGAGCGGAGAAGACGACGATGGCGCCCTCCGGGATTTGATCAACCGTCTCGACGGTGATCGCTCCTTGTGCCTCGAGGTCCGCAACGACGTGTGGGTTGTGGACGATTTCATGCTTCACGTACACCGGCGCGCCGTACCGCTCAAGCGCGATCTCGACGATATCCACGGCGCGCACGACCCCCGCACAAAAACCCCTTGGAGCGGCCAGAAAGACTTGCAAAGAACCTCGTTCCTGAGCGGATCCCCAGTTGGACCCGGTGTGCATATAGCTGAACGTTCCGTTGTCGCCCGTCAATCGCTGGGCGGCATCACCGTCGATACTCAGGAATTATACGTAGCGAAGGCGTTGATGCCTCAGGGAGACCCGACTGGCCGGCCGTCGGATCTGGTCCGGGATAACCCCATCCTAACCCGCTGCAGCGGGTAGGTGGACAGGATAAGCAGCGCCACGATGCCAAGAATCAGGGCGTTGTATCCAAGGTTCTCCGAGCGTCTGTTCAACGCGTCGATGCCGAAACCGGAAAGCCTCGCGACACCGGTCCCGGCGAGGGTCGAAAACGCCGTGAGTCCAAGGGCGCGTCCGGCGTCTTTCCCGGGGACGAGTTCGGTTATGAGGGCCCAACCGCCGCTCAGGAACATGGCGGCGCCCAGCGCGATGGTGAGCGTGAGGGCCACTGCGCTGGCCGCAGGGTTGTCCAGCCCGACCTTGTCCCGTATGAAAAACACGGCGAATATTTGCATGGCCGTCAGCGCCCCGACGATCATCGCCATGGCGACGAGGAACCAGTAGTAACCCTTCATATCGTGAGGCATATTCGGCGTTTCCTCTGGACCGTCAACTGTGACTCTCGACGAGGGAAATTCTGGAGCGAGCTCATCAGCTTCTCGCACCCTCGCGGAACCGGGCCGAGGGCGTAGCGACCCCGCCCTCCACAGCGTCGTCAGGGCGAAGATGATCATTACGCGGCCTATCGAAGCCCAGTACCAGGACGACGGGCCGTCGCCGGTCGTCGACCTGCTCATCAACAGCATCACGACCACGGTGATGAAACCACCGCCGAACACCCGTGACAGATTCAAAGCGCCTGCACCCGAGCCTCGCTTTCGCGCTGGCACGTGGTCGATGAGCAGAGCGTTGGCCGGACCCTGGGACATGTGGAGGAAGAACTGGATAAGTGCGATCACGATCAGGATGGAGAGGAACGAATCCGCAATTCCAAGGAACGGCACGACCGCGATCAAGCCTAGATTGCCCGCCACGATGTAGGGAACTCGCTTCCCCCAGCGTGAGTTGGTGTGATCACTGGTCGCTCCCATCAGGGGCTGTGAGAGCGCCGCCGCCACAAGACCGACTAGAGCTATCGCACCGAGCATTCCGTTCTTTTGGTCTTCGTCGGAGATATCTAGCACACGGAACTGGAGAAGGGCGGTGTTGACGGAAATCCAGAGCGCTGACAAACCGAAGGCGTACACGCTCAGGTTGGTGAAGCTGGCCGGCCCGCGCTCGTACACGTTTCTCGCCGAACGCGGAAATCGGCGGAGGTTGCCGAATACTCCGATTGCCGTCGTCGTGATGAATTTGGGGGGAGTGGGCCACTGTGCGATGCTAGTGGAATACACGTGACGAGGCCATCCCGGGCGGAGTAGGCCCGACGCTACGTTGGCCGAGAACCCAGATCTCGGAGGTACATCCGATGACCGTGAAAGTACGGTTTTATCACTGGACACGTTGAAGCACCTGCAAAAAAGCGGGGGCGGCGCTCTCGCAGGCAGGGGTCGAACTCGATCAGCGTGACTTCTTCAAAAACCCGCTCTCGCGGAATGAGCTGGCTGTGTTGGCTTCCATTCTCACGATCGATGAATTGTTCTCGTGGCGCAGCCCCAGCGCGAAGGGTTACCGGGACAAGCGGGGCGAACTGAGCGATTCCGACCTGATCGATCTCATGATCGCCGAACCGCGTTTGATCCGGCGGCCAATAGCGATACGTACGGATGATCCGAGCCGCCACGTCCTCGGCGTCCGGGCCGCAGACTTAGAAGCGATCGCCGTGGAGTGACCCGGGAATGACCGCTGGATTCGGGCGCGTGTGTGCCTGCTCCCAACGTCCGTCAAATTTCGTGCCTCTCGGGTGTGAAACCCGCACTCGTATTCCCAGACTCGCGCGTGACGCAAATCTGGCGGTGCGCGTTATCTGAAATGGATGAGGGAGCGAAAAGAAGGAGCGAAAAGACGTTGCTGTTCAAGGCCTGCCCCATGTGCAAAGGCGACGTTGAGCTGGGGTCCGGTATGGACGGTGACTACGTGAAGTGTCTGCTGTGCGGTTTTCCCCGGTACATGCCGGAAACTTCCCGGTCTACCCGGGCGGCAAGGGCGGTTGAACAGTTGTCCGGGCTGCCACGAGCCAGTTACCTAGCGGGACGAACCGCTAAGACGAATCGTTTGACGTGCGCGGTAGAGCCCTCTGCCAGCCCCCGCGGAAACATCGTTACCCGGTGCTACAATCCAGCTAGCCGTCACACGACGGCTGCATGCGCGTGTTGCGCCAACATCCGGTTGCTAACGGACGGTCATCGTCTCTACGCATACATCGCGTGCCCGACTGAACCCGCATACAGCGCCGCATCGGGACAGATCGCAACTTGAACTCTACGTATCTACTTGGCGACATGGCCGTCTTTTCGGTCGGAGCCCACCCGGAACTATCGGCCGCCATCTGTGAATACCTCCACATCCCTGTGGGGCAGATGGAGGTCAAGAAGTTCAACAACGAGAACAGTTTCGTCCGGATCCTGGAAAACGTCCGCTCCCGCGACGTCTATTTCATACAACCGACATCGGCGCCGGTGAACGACAACATCATGGAGTTGTTGATCACCATAGACGCCGCCAAGAGGGCGTCTGCGGGCCGCATCACCGCCGTCATCCCGTACTACGGGTACGGGCGCACAGATAAGAAAGACCAGCCGCGTGTTCCGATCACCGGGCGTCTCGTCGCCGACTTGCTGACGACGGCCGGCGCCGACCGGGTTCTCACGGTGGACCTGCACGCCGGTCAGATCCAGGGGTTCTTCAACATCCCGGTGGACGAACTGACCGTCGTCCCTCTGCTCGTCGACTACTTCTTAAACAAGAAAATCCCGGACCTGGTGGTCGCCGCTACAGATGTCGGCATCTCAAAGGCGGCGAGGAACGTGGCGCAACGTCTGAACGCCCCGTTGGCGATCGTTGAAAAGCGACGTCTCGGGAACGACGACAACACAGAAGTTCTTTCGCTCATCGGAGATGTGGACGGCAAACCCGTCCTCACGTTCGACGATGAGATCGATACAGGTGGTTCTCTCGTATCCGCTTTTGGGGCCCTCAAGGAAGCCGGCGCCACGGAGTTGTACGCCACCGCGAGCCACGGAGTGTTTTCGAACGGAGCCGTAGACCGGATTTGCGGCGTGGAAGACCTGGTTGAACTGGTGGTCACAGACACGGTGCCGATCAGTGAAGAGAAGTCCCATCCAAAATTGACGGTACTTCAATCGTGCGACCTTCTGGGCGAAGCCATATACAGGATTCACAACGGCCACTCGGTCGGAGAAATGTTCACGTACTAAACTTGAATGCCTGCGCGGCACGACGGCCTGCGGCGGGGATTACATGCCCTTCTTAAAAAAAATAACTTCGTTTCTCGGCGACTCTAACGACAAGGCGTTGAAGGAATTCGACGACCGCCTTCTTGAGATCCAAAATCTCGAGGCGGAAGTGTCTGCACTCTCGGACGAAGAGCTCCGAGGAATGACGGACGAGTTCAGAGACCGCCTGGACGACGGAGAAACCGTCGACGACATCCTTCCGGAGGCGTTCGCCGTGGTCAGAGAGGCGGCTAAACGCGTGCTCGCCATGCGCCATTTTGACGTCCAGATCATCGGCGGAATTGTCCTGTTTGAGGGCAAAGTCGCTGAAATGCGGACGGGAGAGGGGAAAACACTTGTCGCAACCCTTCCTTCATACCTGAACGCGCTGGTCGGCCCGGTGCACGTCGTCACGGTCAACGATTACCTGGCGAAACGTGACGCCGGTTGGATGGGCCAGGTCCATCACTTCCTCGGGCTCACCGTTGGTTGTCTCCAGAACCAGTTCTCGTGGCGCTTTGAACCGGATCGCGACGGCCGGGAACCTGACGATGACCCGTTCATTTCGGCGACCAAACAGGACGCATACGCGGCCGACATCGTTTACGGCACCAACAACGAGTTCGGATTCGACTACCTCAGGGACAACATGGTCGACAAGGCGGAATCGCTTGTTCAGCGCCCGTTGATATACGCCATCGTCGATGAAGTGGACAACATTCTGATCGACGAGGCCCGAACGCCGTTAATTATCAGCGGCCCGGCGCGTGACTCCTCACAGGAGTACTTGCGATTTGCGCAGCTCGCACGCCGGTTGTCGGATGGTGAACACTTCACGATCGACGACCGTTCCCAGGCGATCAGCCTCACGGAAGAGGGGATCGAACTCGTGGAGCGGCAGCTCAATATCGAAAACCTCTACGACCCGTCCAACTACGAACTGACCCACTTTGTAGAGAACGCGGTCCGCGCCGAGTTCGTGTACCTGCGGGACAAGCAGTACGTCGTGCAGGACCGCGAAGTGCTGATCGTAGACGAGAACACCGGCCGTCTGATGGTCGGACGACGCTACTCGGACGGCCTCCATCAGGCTATCGAGGCCAAGGAGAGCGTGCGGGTCCAGCGGGAGAGTATCACCTACGCCACGATCACGCTTCAGAACTACTTTCGCATGTACGGGAAGCTGGCGGGGATGACGGGTACGGCCGCGACCGAAGCGGAAGAACTGCACAAGATCTACGGACTGGACGTCGTCGCGATTCCGACGAACAAAGAGTCCATGCGCCTGGACCAACCTGATTTCGTGTACAAGACCGAGGACGGCAAGATGCGGGCCGTGGTCGAGGAAATCGAACAGGAGTCCAAAAACGGACGGCCCATTCTCGTGGGTACGACCAGCGTCGAACGCTCGGAGGCGCTGACGGACATGCTCAAACGGCGTGGTGTTCAAATCGAAGTACTCAACGCCAAGAACCATGCCCGGGAGGCGATGATCATCGCCCAGGCCGGACGCCCGGGCGCCGTGACGGTGTCCACCAACATGGCGGGACGTGGCACGGACATTATCCTGGGAGGCAACGCAGATCAGTTGAGTATCGCCGACGAGGAGTGGCGACGGGATCACGATCGGGTGATCGAACTCGGAGGCCTGTATGTGATCGGCACATCCCGGCACGAATCGCGCCGCATAGACAATCAGCTCCGCGGTCGCGCCGGACGGCAGGGGGACCCGGGAGAGACCCGTTTCTTCACGTCCACGGAAGACGACATGGTCAAACGCTTTGGCGGAGACCGCATCAAGGGAATCATGAACTTGGTTGGGCTGGACGACGATGTGCCGATCGAAAACCGGATGATCACAAAGGCGATGAGCGGGGCCCAGAGTAAAGTGGAGGGCTATCACTTCGAGGTGAGGAAGAACCTCGTCGACTATGACGACGTGGTCAACTCTCAGCGAAACGAGATCTACAGCATGCGCCGCAGCGCCCTGGAGGGAGAAGGTCTCAAGGAAGACATCCTGATCCGGGTTGCGAACGAGGTCCAGGCGATCATAGCGGGCCTGCCCGGCGACTCGGCCGACTGGGACGTGGATGTGCTGTCGGGCGAGCTACGGGGCATGTTTGAACTGCCGGTGGAGCTGTCCGACCCGGAGGATTTCTTCGATTTCGACCCGGAAGAGATCGAGAACGTCCTCCTTAACCACATCGGATCGCTCTGGGACGCTCGTGTAGAAACACTCGGCTATGAGGTGACGACGAAACTGGGGCAGGCTGTTGTCTTGCGTGCCGTGGACTCCCAGTGGGTCGAGCACCTGACCGAGATGGACAACATGCGGCAGGGGATCGGCCTGCAGGCGGTCGGCCAACGAGACCCGCTTGTTGAGTACCGGCAACGTTCGTACCAGATGTTTCAGAGCCTGATCGCCGGTATCGATCGCCAGATCACGCACACCTTCTTCAACGCCGTGGTGCAGGAAACTCCCGCTGTACAACCGGTCGCACGCGGCAAACTGACGCTGAGTGGGCCGGACGCCGATGCGCCCTCTGATGCCTCCGCTCCGGTCGCGACATCACGTGCGGGACGCGCGGCTTCGGCGGTGCTCGACCGGCGCAGCGTCATGTCCCCCGTCAACACAGGACACGGCGAAGACGCCGCCATGAGCCGCAAGATCGGCCGCAACGAGACTTGCCCGTGCGGCAGCGGCAAGAAGTACAAGCGCTGCCATGGTCGGGCCGCCTGAACTGACCGAATCATCCGGTAAAATGCATGGTATGCCGGATTCTGGACAGGACACTTCAGGCCCTCCGAAGGGCGGTTCCCGGGATAACCAGGGCGTGGCTCAGGTTTTCGCTGACATAGCGACATTGCTCCAACTCAAGGATGAATCTGTGTTCAAGATCCGGGCGTATACCCGGGCCGCCGAGGAGTTTGAACGCCTGCCGGGACAGGTCGCCACGCTCGCCCGGGACGAGGATCTGTTGAAAAAGATCCCCTGGAGCGCCGCCGCCATCGCTTCCAAGACGCATGAGCCAGCCAATCTGGATCAGCTGCGCTACGGCGTCGGTAACGCACGGGGCGGGTGGATGGCGAAATCGGACATCTTAAATGCCCTCCCGGTCGCCGAATACGAACGGCTCATCGCCACACCCAAACCCGGACGCGCTTCGTTCGTGGCCGGGAAGGCGGTGGCAGGATGACGCCGATGGCGACCCCGGGCGGCCCGATCGAGCCGGAGGACCTGCAACCGATAGAGTCCGGTGAGGCGATCACCCCCGAGGCCGCCGCGACCGATCCGGAAGAACTGCTGGAGCAGTTCCGCATCGCCATCTCGGACTCGGACGAGGACTGGCAACTTGCCCTTATTCAGACGATGGCCCTCTGGCCGCTTTCGTCAGAAACGGTCGATGGCCGGGATTTTGTGTACCTTCTCGCCGGTGAGGCCTTCGACTGGCGAACGCTCGCCGAACGGATCCTGGGCGCACCCGATATCTCCATCCCGGAGGAGGAACGGGAAGAACTGCTTCTGGACTGGACGCTCCCGGCGGACCTGAAGGAAGAGGAGTTTCGCCGGTTGATCGGCTTCGCGAAGAGTGCAGGCTTTCTTAACTACTTCTACGGCGTGACCGTCGAGCAGGCGATTCTCCTGGCGGTCGAAGAAGAAGCACGGAAGCAGCGCTACGCCCGTGGGTTTGCGCCGGACGATGTCAGCGGAGACCTGGCGTACGAGATTCTTTACGGGGCGACGCGCGACGAGTTGATCACCGAATTCGCCGGGGAAACAGGCAACCGGGTGCGCCGTCCGTCGCGCGGTCCGGAGCGCGCCGCCGGGAATCTGGGCAACGTCGACCATTTCACGTACTGGCTTTTCCAGCGCCGGTTCAAGAACGCCGATCCGGCCCGCATCGCGAGCGACACGCGGAAAGGTCTGGAACTGCTGGAGCGGATGCGGCTGGCGCAGGCGAAAAAGAACAGCCAGCAAACCGTCGCCAGACCGTTCATAGACCTGGGCGATCTTCATACCTACCGGGCACCGCCTCGCTACGCTCGGCCCGTGCGTCCCCGGCCGGTACGTACTTGATCGGAATGCATTGCTCCGGGACGTTTAACCTCCCGAGAGGATCTCGTTTAGATCGGCGACCGTGGAATCCGCCAGCCGAACGCAATTTTCGTCCGGGAACGACGCCTGGTTTGTGACCGGCAGACCGGCTCCCCAGTCGGCGCGTGATATCTCGGCACATGCGATGCCGGTGTGATCCAGCCTGACACGCTCCTCAAAGCGCTGCCGGAACTCGTTCAACTTTGCATGTCCCCGGACGGATTGAGAACCGGGAGCGCCGTCCGGGACGAAGGTTTCCAACAGATCGTTGTACGGGATGTCGCTATCTGGTTCCTCGCCATCTTGCGCGGCGATGACGAGCAGACCTGTCACCAGCAGTGCACATGTCCCGGCACGCCCGGCGGACACGCCTTTGATAGAGCGCAGCAGCACATCTCTGCCGGGACCGTCGAGCCGCTGGGAAGCAAGAAGAAGGCACTCCCCGCAGGTGCGCCCCATCGCGAACAGCTCCCTTGTAGTGGATTCCGTTGGATTCAAACCGCCGTCGTGCTGCATCATGTCCTCCCGTGGATGTTCGGCCTCAGAGTGAAGTCCGTCGGCCCTGAAGTCGGCAATGTGTTGTCAGGGTTAGCTTTAAACCGACTGGACCGCAAACGACACGCTTTGCGGCCCCTTCGGGCAGACGCACGCCTGCTGCGCCTGAGGATCGTTTTCGTCCAGTACCAGCCCCATCGCCAAAGCGGCGGGCCGGCATATCGGCCGGTTCAAGCGGCCGGATTCGCCGATTTCCCAAGATGCACCGGCATCTAACCCGATGGGACAAACTCCGGATTTTGAGGTGATCTTCAGGATCTTTCGATCGCCCCGGTAGAGTACTCGACGCGTGAGCGCTATGCCGACTGCCCTGGCGTTGTGGACGACCGCCTCGGCGCCCCTGATGAGGGTTGCTGGCGCTGCGATTCGTTCAGAAAAGTAAGCGCCGAGCAAGAGGACGTATACGACGGCGATGATGGCGATCAGGCTCCCAGGTGGGGCACCGGCCGTGAGCGCCAGCAGGGCGATGATCGTCGGTATGGCCCCTGGGATCAGGAATGCCAGGAAACGTGGGCGTACCATATGCGCCTCCTCTACGGGGGTGCTACGTGAAGTGGCGTTCGGGCTTTCGCTCAAAAGCCGTGTGCTTGCACGCTATGCGGCGCGACGTGAGAGAATCATGATGGTTCCTCCTGACATGTGAGGCCACCGTGAGCCGTAGTGGCAACCCGCTCGGATCGGGCCTCCGGAAGCAAACCTTCTTCACGCCTTCCTCACGACTATCGAAGGAAACTGGCTTCACATCAGTTCAAGAGGATCGCCGAAGCGCGGTGTGCGGTTGGACACGACGGACTACGTCCAATAACCTCCGAACGAATCCCAAACTCACTCAAGGAGAGCCACGTATTGGTGACGACGACACCGGTAGCGCTACCCGCGGCAGTTCGCTGGCACGGACGCGGCGGTCAGGGAGTGGTCACCGCCAGCCGCCTGCTCGCCGCCGCCGCCCTTGAAGGCGGTTACTACCCGCAATCGCTGCCGGATTTCGGCGCCGAGCGCTCCGGCGCCCCGGTCGCCGCCTACACCCGCATAGATGATCAGCCGCCGTCCGTGCGGGGCCCGGTCGAAAGCCCCGGCCTTGTGCTTGTGCTGGACCCATCGCTGATCGGCAACGTGGATGTTCTGGAGGGTATGGCGCCCGGTTCCGCCGTGGTCGTCAACTCCATTCGATCACCGGAAGACGAGCAGAAACGTCTCGTCCGGGACGATGTCGTCATCTGCACGGTGGACGCCACCGCTATCTCGCTTGAGTTGATAGGCCGTGCATTGCCCAACACCCCCATGCTGGGTGCGCTGCTCGAGGTCTTTCCGGTCGTTAACCTGGAGACGATGGTAGAAGCCGTGCGCAAACAGCTGAGAGGGCTTTTCCCGGACAGGATCGTCGACGGGAACATCGCCGCGCTGCATCGTGGATTTGAATCTGCTAAATCGATAGCTCAGGGAGGCGCTCAATGACGCAGCCAGGAGCGGAACCCTGGGGAGATGTACCCGCTGGCGGAACGGTTCTGTTCCCGGGGAGCACGGAACGCAATCTGACAGGCTCCTGGCGGACCAAACTCCCCGTCATCGATTTCGACGCCTGCACCGACTGCATGATCTGCTGGGTGATGTGCCCGGACAGTTGCTTCAAGACCGCCGAAGGGAAACTTCTGTCGGTCGACCTTGACCACTGCAAGGGCTGCGGAATCTGCGCAACCGAGTGCCCCGTGAAATGCATCGAAATGGTCCTGGAGGAACGGGACTGATCTTGGATTGTACGGCGCTATTCGCGCCGGTGATCCCGAAAGATTTGGAGAACTCTTGGTAGATACACAGGAACGTCCGGCCAGCGCCGGCCCGGCTACTTCGACCGCCATCGCTGTCAACGGCGGTGAGGCCGTCGCCTACGCGCTCAAGCAGATCGAGCCGGAAGTGGTGGCCGCCTACCCGATCACGCCGCAGACGCTCATCATCGAGAAGTTTGCCGAGTACTGCGCGGACGGGCTGGTCCGCACGGAGTACATCAACGTCGAAAGCGAGCACGCCGCGCTGAGTGCGTGTGTCGGTGCAAGTGCCGCCGGCGCTCGTGCAATAACGGCCACCGCCGGACCCGGCCTGGCGCTCATGTTTGAGATGCTGGGCGTCGCCTCTGGCATGCGATTGCCGATCGTGATGCACCTGTGCACAAGGGCGCTGTCCGCCCCGCTCAATATCCTGGGCGACCATTCAGACGCCATGGCGATGCGCGAGACCGGCTGGGTGATGCTCTCCGGAAGCAGCCCGCAAGAGGCTTACGACCTCGCCCTCGTGGCGCAGACCATTGCGGAACACCCGGATGTGATGCTGCCGACCGCAAACCTCGTCGATGGTTTCATGGTCACGCACGCTGTGGAGCGCGTAGACGTTTTGCCGGACGACGTGGTGCGTGAGTACGTCGGGGAGTACGAACCGGAGACGTCGCTTCTGGCTGAGGGTTCGACCGCAACGTACGGGGCGCTGGACTTCCGTGACTACTACTTTGAGCACCGCCGTCAGCAGGAGGCGGCGCTGTACCGGTCTCGGCCGATTGTCGAACAGGCGTTGAAGCGTTTCGGCGAGATATCGGGCCGGGACTACAACATTCTGGAACCGTACCGGATGGAAGATGCCGAGGTCGTCCTCGTGCTGCTGGGATCGGCAGAGGGCCAGGCCCACGCCGCGGTGGACGCTGCCCGGGCCACCGGTCTGAAGGCTGGAGCGCTGCGTGTACGGCTGTTCCGGCCCTTCCCGACGAAAGCGGTCGCCGAGGCGCTGTCCGGCGCACGCGTCGTCGGCGTGCTGGACCGCGCCATCGGGTTTGGATCGGTGGATAACCCGCTTCTTTCGGACATCAAATCTACGTTATGGACGCAGTCCAACAGGCCGCTTACCAAGGGTTTCGTTTATGGACTCGGCGGCAGGGTGGTGACCCTTGGCCAGTTCAATCAGGCGTTTGACGAGTTGCGGTCCGCTCTGGAATCCGGCGAGGTTCCGTTAGAACCGACGTATCTGGGATTACGAGAAGACGGGGAGGTCTCCGAGTAATGACACTGAAATTACGTGACCTGACGCTACTGGATGATGGTTTTGAGTCCGGGCACGGATTGTGCGCCGGATGTTCCGAATCGGTCATCGTCCGACAGGTGCTGCTTGCGCTCGCAAACGAACCCGTGGTCGCCCTGGCGACGGGCTGTCTCGAGGTCTCCAGCACCCGGTTCCCGGACACGTCCTGGAAGGTGCCGCTGATCCACAGCGCGTTTGAGAACGCAGCGACCAGTGCATCCGGAATCGAGGCCGCATACAAGGCACTCATCCGGAAGGGCCGTATGGCCGACCGCCCAATGACCTTCGTCGTGTTCGGCGGCGACGGTGCTACTTACGACATCGGGTTCCAGTGGCTCTCCGGCGCGCTGGAGCGTGGCCATAAGTTCATGTACATCTGCCTGAATAACGAGGGCTACATGAACACGGGCATCCAGCGTAGCGGAGCGACGATGCTCGGCGCATGGACCACGACCACGCCGGCGGGCGACCTTGTCCCCGGCAAGCCGCAGTGGCGCAAGGACATGACCGGTATCGTCGCCGCCCACGGCATCCCGTACGTCGCACAGGCGGCCGTCCACAACTGGAAGGACCTGATGACCAAGGTCCGAAAGGCGGAGGCGGCTGAAGGCCCGGCTTTCCTAAACGTGTTTGCGCCCTGCGATCGCGGCTGGCGCTACGAGCCGGAAGACACGATGGCCGTATCTCGGCTGGCTGTGGATGCGGCGTTGTGGCCGCTCTACGAAATAGTCGACGGTGCGTACAAGCTGAACGGGCCGCGGCACAAGTCCAAACCGATCACCGACTACCTGTCTTCACAGGGTCGATTCCGACACCTGATGCGTGACCGGGAACCGGGCGTTATCGAGGATATCCAGGCCAACGTGGACCGCGAATGGAATCGACTGCGCGTGAGATGCGGGCTGGAACCCGAGGTGCTCGAAAAGACGCAGGTGTAGTTACGGCAGATTGACCGGGGACGAGGCACCGTGCTAGCGTCAAATCCTTCACAACGCTAAACGCAGTGACGGGAAGTAGTACCGCTTGGCGGGTCCGAGAGAGCCGGGGATGCTGTGATCCCGGCGCCGCAGCCACGCGGGAAGTCGTCCCCGAGCGGTCGGCCTGAACCCCGTTGGAGGGCCAGGGCTGAACGGCAGCTACCGTTACCGGCATCGAGCGGTCTTGACCCGTCAGAGGGTCGAGGCAACGAAGGTGGTACCGCGAGGCGAAATGCCCCGTCCTTTGAGGGACGGGGTTTTTTATTTCCCGCCGTTTTGAGGCGGGATCGGTTTAACAACAGGACGGACAATGGCTACGACGGAATCCAGGACGAACAAAGGATGGGTGAAGCCGGTCGACGTTTCGGACCTCCCCCGGCGCTTTGAACCGGAAGAGGCGGAGCCGCGCTGGCGGGCTCTCTGGGATCAGTGGGGCATCCACAGTTACGATCCCACGCGCCCCCGGGACGAAACCTTTGTAGTCGACACACCACCGCCCACGGCCAGCGGTTCGCTGCACGTTGGTCACGTGTTCTCGTATACCCACCAGGACGTGATTGTCCGCTACCAGCGGATGAAGGGCCGGAACATCTTTTACCCGATGGGTTGGGACGACAATGGCCTGCCCACGGAACGGCGCGTCCAGAACGTGTTCAACGTGCGTTCCGATCCGTTCATGACCTACGACGCGAATCTAACGGTCGAACGGGTTGATCCGAACACGAAGCCGCGGGATCTTCCTCGTCCGACAGTGATCTCACGCCGGAACTTCATCGAACTCTGCCACATCGTCACAGCGGAGGATGAGGTGGCTTTCAAAGACCTGTGGAAGATGCTCGGCCTGTCGGTCGACTGGAACGAGGAATACGCCACGATCGATGACCGGTCCCGTGGCATCGCCCAGCTCAGTTTCCTGGACCTGTACGAGAAGGGCCACATCTACCAGGTCGATGCGCCAACGATGTGGGACGTGGACTTTGCAACTGCGGTCGCGCAAGCGGAGGTCGAGGACCGGGAGCGGGACGGCGCCTTTCACGACATCGAGTTCGGCACTGAGGATGGCGGGACTTTTGTAATCTCCACGACCCGTCCCGAATTGCTGGCGGCGTGTGTCGGCATAGCTGCCCACCCGGACGATGAGCGCTACAAAGCGCTGTTTGGCCAAAACGCCATCTCTCCCGTTTACCGCGTGCCGGTACCGATATTCCCGACCGAGCTCGCCGACCCCGAAAAAGGGACCGGTGTATTGATGGTCTGTACGTTTGGCGACCAGACGGACGTGCAGTGGTGGCGTGAGGAGTCGCTACCGCTGCGGCAGGTGCTGGGGCGCGACGGGCTGGTGGTGGAGCGCCGCTACGGTGACGAAGGCTGGGAGAGCAACGACCCGGAACTCGCAAACACCAACTACGCGCGGATCATCGGAAAGCGGGTCAACCAGGCCCGCCGCATCGTCGTAGAGCAGTTGGGGAAAGCCGGTAATGCCGCGCTCACGGGTGGCGGCGTACCCCTCCAGGGAGAGCCGCGCCAGATCAAACATGCGGTGCGGTTCTATGAGAAGGGAGACAGTCCGCTGGAATACCTGACCAACCGTCAGTGGTTCGTGCGTCTGCTGGACAAGAAAGACGAGCTTATCAAACGGGGCCGCCAGATCCGGTGGCATCCGGCCTACATGGGCAAGCGCTATGAGGACTGGACGGCAAACCTCGGGTTGGACTGGGGGATTAGCAGACAGCGCTATTTCGGCGTTCAGATTCCGGTCTGGTACCGGCTCGATGATGCGGCGAACCCGATTTACTCCGATCCGATGCTCCCGAGGAGAGATATGTTGCCGATGGACCCGATGTCGACCACTGCGCCAGGATTTGAAGAGGTGCAGCGGGGGCAGCCCGGTGGTTTCGCCGGAGAGCCTGATGTGTTCGATACCTGGTTCACCAGTTCACTCTCTCCGCAGATCGGGGCGCGCTGGGGGCAGGACGGCGACAGCATGGATGAGTTGTTCCCGATGGACGTTCGTCCACAGGCGCACGACATTATTCGAACCTGGACGTTTTACACCGTCGCCAAAGCACTGCTTCACCACGAGAACGTCCCCTGGCACAACGTCGTGCTCAGCGGATGGATCCTGGACCCGGACCGCAAGAAGATGAGCAAGAGCCGGGGTAACGTGGTGACGCCGGTCGGTATGCTGGAGGAGTACGGCGCAGACTCGGTCCGGTACTGGGCCGGCAGCGCACGGTTGGGGACCGACACTGCGTTTGACGAACAGGTGTTCCGGGTCGGCAAGCGGCTCGTCACAAAGATCTACAATGCCGGCAAGTTCGTGCTGTCCCAGGAAGGACCGGAGGGCGACATCACGAACGAACTCGACCGTGCATTCATTGCCGAGTTGCGTTCGCTGGTTGAGCGCGCCACGGCTGCGTTTGAGGAGTACGAGTACTCACGCGCACTCGAGGAGACGGAGACCTTCTTCTGGAGAGCGTTCACCGATAACTACCTTGAGTTGGTCAAGAAGCGGACACGTACAGACGAGGATCGGGAGGGACGGGCGTCGGCCATAGCAACTCTCCGGGTTGGCCTGAGCGTGACGATTCGGTTGTTCGCGCCTTTTGTTCCCACCATCACGGACGAAGTGTGGTCATGGACCTTCGCCGAGCAGACCGGTAAACAATCGATCCACGTGGCGGACTGGCCGTCGGCTGCTGAGCTTGAAGGGGTACCGGCCCCGGATAACGCTGAGTCGTTTGCTGTGGCCTGTGACGCCATCGCAGCAGTTCGTAAAGCCAAAACGGATCTGGGGCTCGGAATGGGCCGTCCGCTGGCATCGCTATCGCTTATGGGAAACGGCGATAGTTTGTCCGTGCTGTCCGGCGTGATCGGCGATGTCGGTGATGGGGCGAATGCGTCCGGCGTGGACATGGATGAGGGCGACGTGGAAGAGGAGCGCTTCACCGCGACGATCGATCCGGAGGCTCAGGGACAGAAATAGGCAGTTGAGTTCGAGCTATCTAGGGAGGTAGTTAGAACAAGACAACTATATTTGGGGGTTGGTATTTTTCAGCGCTCTGGCTCGTGTTGATTCTTGGTTTGTGCTGGTTGCATGCTCCCCCACCGAGAAATCGGATTGCGATCATGTGAACCTCGACGAAAAAAAGATGATTTCGAACGATGCCTCCAAGATGTCGCTAGGCATGAGGAAAACCAGACGGCGACGAGCGTCGCTAGTAAGTCAGCGACAGTAATCGCAACGGATCGCCTGGATTACGCCGCAACCGCCGTCGTTATGGACGATCAGCTGAAGAGCTCAAGTGGATCCCAGACACTCACTCTCCTCACCCTCTTCTCTTTCTCAGTAAAGAAAAACATCGTCATCAGCGTTACCGCATGGACCTGGCGTGACGATCTGCAACAACGGCGGTTTCCATTACTGCGGTGGCGAGGTCGGGACCATCGTGGTTGATAGCCCAGCAGCGCTTGAGCGTTTTAACGGTGAGAACAACGCCGACTGGCAGGCGCTGATGTCCAACGACGGCATCAGCATCCGTCTGGACCTGCACGTCGATCTGTTAGGCGCCATCAACACGGCTCCGGGAACTCCGATCGCACGCATCTGAAGCGCCACGATCACGGTGCACAACGCAACTGACGGTCTTCGAAACGGAAACTTCCACTGGAACCTGGACACGGACAAGATCACCTGGTCAGTGTTTCAGGGGTTCAGTTCTCTGGACCGCGAAAACGCATTGGGGCGGATAGCGACCCACGCGCGGGCGGATCGCTATCCGCCCCTACAAAGATTTTGGTCCCAGCACTCTTGTAATCGCATGACGCAGCGCACCACCAACCCTCCCCCCTCTTCGTGAGGAGGCTTCAATATTCCCCTAAACCATCAAATCTCCACCGCTTATGTCTAGCGCCTGACCTGTAATGTATGCGGCGCGGTCTGACGCCAGGAAAGCGACTAGTTCGGCAACCTCTGACGGGTCGCCCAGGCGGGATATGGGGAAGCTGCTCGTATAGGCGTGCTTAAGGTCTTGGTCGACCTCGGCCTGAACCATCTCTGTATCGATCAAGCCCGGACACACGGCGTTGACGGTGATCCCGTGTGACGCCTCTTCCATCGCTAGATGGCGTGTGAAACCCAGGACTGCATGCTTTGAGGCCGTGTATGCGGCGCTGCCTAACGTACTAGTGGTCTTCCCGGCGGTGGACGAGAAATTGACGATTCGACCCCAACCCGCTTCATGCATCGGCCGGAGAACGGCGCGAGAGGGCAGGAAGGTGCCCTTGAGGTTCACGCCGATTACAAAGTCCCACTCGTCTTCCTGCATGTCATAGACCGATGTTCTACGGAGCACACCCGCGGCGTTAACCAGTATGTGAACCCCGCCAAACTTTGATTCGGCTCCAGCCACTAGCGCTGAAATTTCGACTGCGTCAGTAACGTTTCCGCCGATGGCGATCGACCGACCGCCTGCGCCCAGTATTCCTGTTGCGGTTGCCACAGCGGAATCGACCGACAGGTCGTTTACAACAACCGCTGCACCTGCTGCGGCGAGACGCCGTGCTGCAGCGCGTCCCATCCCACTGCCACCACCGGTAACGATCGCTACCTTTCCGGCCAACTCATCCGGGACGATTGCCGGAAGCCGTGATTGGTCAAAGGTTAATTCTGGAGGAGATATAGGATTCAAATCAGACCCAGTTCCGCGCCGACGTCCTGAAAGGCATCCAGCGCTTTGTCCAGTTCGGTTCGTGTGTGTGCGGCCGACACCTGGACCCGAATACGGGCCGCTCCTCTGGGAACCACGGGATAGTTGAACCCGACCACGAAGACCCCCCGACGGTTCATGGCTGCCGCCATCTCGACCGTCTTGAGTTCGTCACGAAGCATCACCGGGACGATCGGGTGGTCGCCCGGGATCAACTCAAAACCGAACCCAGTCATGCGCTCGCGGAAATAGCGGGTGTTTTCCCACAACCGCGCCCGCAACTCCGGTTGTTCATCGACCAGTTCGAGCGCCTTCACAGCGCCGATGGCGATCAGCGGGGGGAGGCTGTTCGAAAACAGGTAGGGGCGGGAGCGCTGGCGGAGATAGGACACGATCTCGGAATGACCGGTTGTGAAGCCTCCAGACGCTCCTCCAAGGCCTTTACCGAGGGTGCTGGTGATGATGTCCACCCGGTCTTCGACGCCCATCTGTGCGGGCGTTCCACGCCCGCCCGGACCGACAAAACCCGTCGAGTGCGAGTCGTCCACCATCACCATGGCGTCGTATTGATCCGCCAGTTCGCATATCTCCTTCAGCTTCGCCAGGTCGCCCTGCATGCTGAACACGCCGTCGGTGGCGATCATCCGGAATCGGGCGTACGCCGTTTCCTGCAGCTTCGCTTCAAGATCGGCCATGTCGCTGTGCTTGTAGCGCTTCCGGTCGGCACGACACAGCCGTATGCCATCAATGATGGACGCATGGTTGAGTTCGTCGCTGATGACGGCGTCTTCCCGGCCGAGCAGGGTTTCAAACAGACCCGTATTGGCGTCGAAGCAGGAGCTGTAGAGGAGCGTGTCCTCGGTGCTCAAGAATCGGCTGATCCGGGCCTCAAGCTCTTTGTGGATGTCCTGCGTGCCACAGATGAAACGTACGGACGCCATGCCGTAGCCGTGGCTCTGGAGCCCGGCCCTGACGGCTTCCAGAATCTCCGGGTGATCGGCGAGCCCGAGGTAGTTGTTGGCGCAGAAGTTGATGCGTGGTCCGGCGCTGGTCGTGACCCGGGCGCCCTGCGGCGTCTCGATCACCTGCTCGTTTTTGAACAGGCCGTTGGACCGAATGTCGTCCAACTCGGCGGTAAGCCAGGACTTGATCGCTGTGTAAGCCAATTGCGCCTTCCTGCCCTCATTCGGGGGTGTTATTTAGAAACGTTACTTCGCTTTCACGACCTCGTCTTCTACGACCAGATCTTCACGGACAAACTCTCGCCACGGCTGAAATTGGAGCACGAATTCTTTGCCTTCATCGAGCGAACCCAGGCCCTTCACGGCGCGCCCCGGGTCGTATCCGCGCGTGGCGGCGATCGCCTGGATGCCGCGTTTCAACGAACGGACGCCGCCCAGATTCACCTCCTCACCCTGATCGGTGAGGAGGGCCAGGTCGAGCCCCTTCGGGTGCTCCTTCCAGTACATGCGCATGTGCTTGAACTCCTGCCCCGTTACGTCGTTGGGTTATTTAAGTAATGGCAGCGCGCGGTCCAGCAGCGCGTTGCCGACATCGAATTTGTCCATGAGCGGCATCGTTTCCGGCTCGCGCCCCGGGCGTACGAAGGTCACGGCGTTGGTGTCCGTGCCGAACCCGGAATCGGCGGCCGACACGTCGTTCGCCACCACCATGTCCACGCCCTTCGACAGCAGCTTGGCGTCTGCGTTCTCGATCACGTCGTTGGTCTCGGCGGCGAAAGCCACTTTGACCAACCGTTCTCCGCTGATCCCGGCGATGATGTCCGGGTTCTGGGAGAGATCGATGCTGAGTCCGTCATCGCCGGTCTTTTTGATCTTGTTATCGGACGGGTCGGATGGGCGGTAGTCGCTGACCGCCGCCGCCATCACCAGCAGGTCTGATTCAAGACACGCGTTCCGAACTGCTTTCTGCATCTCGATGGCCGAGCCAACCGCCACAAGATTCACCCCCACCGGGATGGGCAGGTATGTGGGCGCCGTGATGAGCGTGACCTTGGCCCCGCGATCTCGGGCCGCTTCTGCGATGGCGTATCCCATCTTCCCGGTCGAACGATTGGTGAGCACCCGCACCGGATCGATCGCCTCTTCTGTACCACCGGCAGAGACGACCACCTGCCGATCAGCAAGATCGCCGCTCCGACCCAGAATCGCACGGACGTGGCCGATGATTTCCGGGACCTCCGTCATGCGGCCATTGCCGACAAGACCCGACGCCAGCCGCCCCGACTCTGGGCCGATGAAGTGGACGCCACGCGATATCAGAGTCTTCACATTTGCCTGCGTCGCCGGGTTTTCGTACATGTCGGCATCCATCGCTGGAGCGACAACCAGTGGCTGCGACCTGGCGAGAACCGTTGCCGTCAGGACATCGTCGGTTATCCCGTGAGCGAGTTTCGCCAGGACGTTCGCCGTTGCGGGCGCGATCAAAATGAGGTCGGCCCGACGTGCCAGGGCGACGTGGTCGATCCCGAGTTCGGAATTCGACTCAAACAGCCCGGTCGAGACAGGCCTGTGCGTCAGTCCCGCAAAGGTGGCAACGCCGACGAACTCTCCCGCAGAGCGTGTCAGTACGATATCGACGAGAGCGCCAGCCTGCGTTAGTTTGCTCGCCAGGTCCGCGGCCTTGAACGCGGCGATACTCCCGGTGACACCGAGGACGATCGACTTACCGTTCAGGATTGTCGCCATCGCTATTCTCCGCTGTTCAGCTCGTGGAGCATGCGAAGGCCGATAAGCGTCAGGTCTTCGTTCACTTCCTGGAGTACGTCGGATTGCGCGGCCATAACCCGTGCAGCCCCGCCGGTGCCGACAACTCGGCAGACAGATGGGTCGTCCGGGCTCAATTCGGCGGCGAATCGTTTCACCATGCCCTCGACAAGCCCCACGTACCCGTACACGAGCCCGGAGCGCATGGCGTCCGTCGTGTTGCGGCCGATGGCCTTCTCAGGCGCCTGGAGATCGACTCGCCGCAACTGAGAGGTGCCCCTGTAAAGAGCCTCAGCGGCCAGTGTCATACCCGGGGCAATAGCGCCACCCAGGTATTCGGCGTCGCTGCTGATGGCGTCGAACACGGTCGCCGTGCCAATATCCACGATGATGCAGGGGCCGCCGTACAGTCGGTAGGCGGCCACGGCGTCGGCGATGCGGTCTGTACCGACATCCTGCGGCCGATTGTAGTTGACCTTGATGCCCGTGCGCGTGCCGGGGCCGACGACCATCGGCGTCACCCCCAGCATGTCAGCCAAGGCGGTCTCGACGGCGCCCGTGAGGGGTGGCACCACGGAGCACATCACGGAATACGGAAAATCAGACGGATCCACGCCTTTGGAGCGCAGCATTCCCTGAAGCAGCAGGTTGTGTTCGTCCGCAGTCCGGCGTGCGTCGGTGGCGAACCGCCATGTTGCCAAAAGCCGTTCGCTTTCAAAAGCGCCTATAGTGACGTTTGAGTTGCCGACGTCGACGGCGAGCAGTTTCTCCACGACTTCCCGATGATATCAGTGCTGGCGGGGTTACTCGCCTTCAGTTCGATAGCTGATTGAGCGCCGCCGGTAGCGATTCCAGGACGTCCCCGGCCACCAGCGCCACCTCTCCGATGGAGCGCTTCGCGATTTCGCCGGCCAGCCCGTGGACGTACACCCCGAGTGCCGCTGCATCGAATGGGTCCATGTTCTGGGCGAGGAACCCGACGATCAATCCGGAAAGCACGTCTCCCGTGCCACCGGTTGCCATGCCCGGGTTGACCCAGGGGCTGATCGCCGTTCGTCCGTCCGGGTGTGCCACGACGGTGCAGGCACCCTTGAGCACGACCATGTGGCGCCAGGTCTCGGCCGCCATCTGGGCGGTATGCACTCGGTCACGCTCCACATCCTCGACCCTTGATCCGCGCAGACGGGCCATCTCGCCCGGATGGGGCGTGAGGATTGCCGGGCCCCGGACCCTCCTCTGCCAGTCCTCGACCGAGGCGAGGGAGTTGAGGGCGTCTGCATCGATAACCAGACGAGGGCCTTCCCTGCGGTCCAGCAGCACCGAGCGGGCAAATTCGATGGCGGACGGTGTCTGGCCAAGGCCGGGGCCGACAAGCATCGATGTCGCCGCTCGCGATGCGTCGGTTACCTGGACCGCGGCGAACCCAGAATCGATCACGTTGCGGCCGTGCTCCACGAGCGGAATGTAGGTGGCCTCTGAAAGGCGCGTCGCTATCAGGGGGTAAATCGTGTCAGGCAGCGCCAGGGTGACTAGACCTGCGCCGGCCCGCCCGGCGGCCGCACTGGATAGATAGGCGGCGCCGACGTAATTCTCGGAACCGGCGACGATGAGCGAACATCCAAACGTGCCTTTGTTTGAACGGGCTGAGCGTTGTGGAATGATCTTCCCGATAGAGTCGGCGGTCATGAGTTCCGTCTGGATCGCGCCATCGACACCCTCCGGAATGCCGATGTCCAGGCATCTCCACGCTGCGCCGTTCGGATCCAGAAAGTGACCGATCTTCGGGCGACCGAGGACCAGGGTTTCACTGGCCTCCAGTCCGTTGGCGTCCATATGCCCGGTATCGGGCGCCATCCCGGTGGCGATATCCACCGCCACGATAGGAGCGTGTGAGATGTCCCTGACGACACGCAGCAGATCCGACAACGGCGGCTCGATGGGTCGGGCGCGCCCCGTTCCCAAAACGGCGTCAAGGATGACCGTGGCCCCGGATACCGCCGCAACCAGCTTTGAGTGGTCATCGTCTTCAAACGCTTGAACCAACTCAACGCCCGCCGCGACGGCGAGGTCGCGTTTCTCGTCTTCGGCTCCACGAGACGTGAAGAGGTAGGCGATTACGGCCACGCCCCTTTCGGCGAGATGACGTGCGGCGACGAGCCCGTCTCCTCCGTTGTTTCCCGGCCCGACGAGCACCAGCGCTGGGCCGCTGCCCGGGGATGGCAGCCGGTCCCGCAACGCCTCCGCTATTGCCAAACCGGCGTTCTCCATCAGTGCGTCCAGCGAGACACCCGCACGCACCGACGCGCTTTCAAGATCCCGCATCTGCTGGGTCGTAACTATCTTCACTGCGGCAGCCACCTTCCCTTATCACCAGAAATGCTGGGTGCGTCGGGCATACCGGCGGTTTCAGCCACGACGCTGGCCACGGCGAACTCACGGGAGTGGGACAGGCTGATGGCTATGCGTACGATTCCCATCTTCTCCGCCCGCGCCTTCGCTCGGTGATGCAACACGATCTCAGGGGCGTGTCCGCGCTTGCGCTGGACTTCGATGTCACGCCAGCTCACCCCGCGCACCCCGGTCCCCAGCGCCTTCATCACCGCCTCTTTCGCGGCAAACCTGCTGGCGAGCTGCTGCGCGCGACCCCGACAATACGCTTGCTCCTCGGGCGTGTAGATCTTCTCAAGGAACCTTTTCGGGTAGCGGGAGAACGTCAGTCCGATCCGCTCGATCTCGATTATGTCTACGCCGACGTACAACGTTTTTCTCCCAGTTCTGGCCGGTCTTCGTGTTCCTGGTGTTCCCTGTATCCCCGGGGGACGATACGAAATCTCGCCGCCAAACCGCCCGTTTGCCGTCGCGTATTACCCGGAGTTATCGGCGGGGCGACCGGCGAATTATATGTGGCCCGGCGGTCCGGCCCACGGGGGGCTCCACTTAACTCCAATTATTCAGGCGTCGTATCGCTCATATGGACACGACCGGTGCTAATCTTCCAGTGGTAGCTTACGTTCGTTTGATCGCGATTCCCGGCTGTGCGGTACGCCCGGGAACAACTTATTCACAGGTCCGAGAGGAGGGCTCCCATTCGCGCCAAACGAATCGACGGGAAAGCCGTTGCCGAAAAGGTCCGCAGCGAGGTTGCGGCCGATGTCAAGAACTGGATCGCCGCCGGAAATCCCCAACCGGGATTGGCCGTGGTGCTGGTGGGAGACGATCCGGCCTCAGCAACTTATGTACGTGGCAAAGAGACGGCCACGATCGAAGTCGGGATGTACTCCGAGACGCGGAAACTTCCGAGAGACGCCAGCCAGGAAGAACTGATGGAGGTGGTCAGGGAGCTGAACGCCGACGACAGGATTACAGGTTTCCTCGTGCAGTTACCGGTACCCGGTCACATCGATGTCGATACGGTCATGCACTCCATCGACCCGGATAAAGACGTAGACGGCATACATCCGTTCAACATGGGATTGCTGCTCGGGGGCACTCCGCGGCTTAGCCCGGCGACGCCGAGCGGAATCCTGAGACTCCTGGCTGAGGAGGGTGTCGATACCAGCGGGAAACACGTGGTGATCTGCGGGCGGAGCAATATCGTAGGGCGCCCGCTGGCCGCGTTGCTCCTGAAACGCGGGGAAGGCGGCGACGCGACCGTGACCGTGTGCCACTCGCGGACGAAAGACCTTGGATCGTTCACCAGGCAGGCGGATATCCTGGTCGCCGCGATGGGCGTGCCGGAACTGATCACGAAAGACATGGTCAAACCCGGAGCCGTGGTGATAGACGTCGGGACGGTGCGAGTCGATGATCAGTCCCGGGAGCGCGGGTGGAGGCTCGCTGGGGATATGGAATTGGACGTCCGGGACGTGGCCTCGCTGCGCACCCCGGTCCCGGGCGGTGTAGGCCCCATGACGATCGCCATGCTACTGAAGAACGTCATGCAGGCGGCTCGTCTTGCCGCCTCCGGCGGTTCCCATCAATGGGACGGGTGAATGTCACCTGGTGGCTGATTGAATCGCAGTATGAAACCGTTCGGTCTCTTCGGGGTCGTATAGTAAGATAACCGCCGCCGCGAGCCGCTGAAAAATGGGGAGTATTGACCGAGCTGGCAAAATTCGACGTTAGCCCGCTTGTTCACCGGAGTCAGTGGACCAGACAGGTTCCCGACTGGGAGGTCGAAAGATTATTCAAAGTAAGGAAATGGCTTCTTCCGAAACCGAATCGGAGGGAGAGGCACGGAAGCAGGAACTGACCGATTTGTATCGGCAGATGTACCTGATTCGTCAATTTGAAGAGGTGTGCGGGGAGATGTATACCCGCGGCCAGATACGCGGGTTCCTCCACCTCTACATTGGAGAGGAAGCGATCGCCGTCGGAGCAATCTCCCAGCTCCGGCCCGGCGACTACATCGTCACCCACTATCGCGACCACGGCCACGCCCTGGCCCGGGGCGTCGACCCGAACAAAACCATGGCCGAGTTGTTTGGCCGCATCGGAGGCCTGAGCAAGGGCAAGGGCGGATCGATGCACCTGTTTGACGCCGAAAAGGGTTTCATCGGGGGACACGCCATCGTCGGCGGGCAGTTTCCGCTCGCTGCGGGCCTCGCGCTTTCGCATCAGTACCGGAAGACGGACGGTGTTTGCATCGTGTTTTTCGGCGACGGCTCCACCAACCAGGGTACCTACCACGAGGTGATGAACCTGGCGTCAGTATGGAATCTGCCGATGCTGTTTTTTCTTGAGAACAACCTGTACGGCATGGGCTCACGTTTCGACCGTGTTCGGGCGGGTGGCGAAGACTTCTACCCGGGTGCAGCAACGTACGGAATCGAACAGGCGGCGGTCGTCGACGGGATGGACGTGATCGCCGTGCAGGAAGCGACGACGGTTGCGCTTGAGAGCATCCGTGCGGGAAACGGCCCGGCGTTTATAGAGGCTAAGACATTCCGTTTTCAGGGCCACTCGATGGCAGACCCGGTCAAGTACCGGGACAATTCCGAGACAATAGCCTGGGAAGAACGTGACCCGATCACGACTTTCCCGCAACAACTGCTCGAACAGGATCTGATTTCCGAAGCCGAGCTGGACGAGATCAAGTCCAGCGTCGACGCCCAGGTGGCGGAGGCCGTCAAGTTTGCCGAGGGCAGCCTGTTCCCGCCGGAAGAAGAACTTTTCACCGATATTTACGCTTAACGACACCGTTCAAGCCGAAAACCAGAACAGGAACGGCGGGAACCATGCATGACTGAGATTACGTTCAGACAGGCCCTCCAAAGGGGATTAAGGGAAGCCCTAGACGCCGACTCGGATGTGTTCCTTATGGGTGAAGACATCGGGAAGTACGATGGCGCGTACGCCGTCACCCAGGGACTTCTTGCGAAGTACGGACCGAATCGTATTCGCGACACGCCGATTTCCGAGGCCGCGTTTGTCGGCGCAGGAGTCGGCGCAGCCGTTGCCGGACTCAGACCGGTGGTTGAGCTGATGTCGATGAGCTTTTCGCTTGTGGCATCGGACCAGATCATCAATATGGCCGCCAAGATCCGGTACATGTCCGGCGGGCAGGTGAAAGTGCCGATGGTGCTGCGAGCGCCGACCGGTGGTGGTGTGCAGCTTGGAGCGACGCACTCGCAATCGTTTGAGAACTGGTTCGCATCCGTCCCCGGCCTGAAGGTCGTTACCCCCTCATCGCCGTACGATGCGCTTGGACTTCTCAGGAGTTCGATCGAAGACGACAACCCGGTCATGTTCGCAGAGAATGCCCTGCTTTACGGGATGCGCGGAGAGGTGCCGGACGATGAGTTCCGCGTACCCATCGGCAAATCCGACGTGAAGCGCGCCGGAACAGATATCACCCTGGTCGGCTGGGCGCACGGCGTCGTCACGCTGCTGGATGCGGCGGATAAGCTCGCCGAGACCGGAGTCAGCGCAGAAGTTGTAGACCTCAGGACGCTGCGACCGCTCGACATGGACACGGTTATAGAGTCCGTCGAAAAGACCGGCAGGGCGCTGGTGCTGGATGAAAATTGGCGCACCGCGGGCCTGGGCGCCGAGATCGCGGCCGAGATCGGCTACCGGAACTCTGACTACCTGGACGGACCTGTCGCACGCGTTGGCGGTGCGGACGCTCCGGCCCCTTACACTCGCCCGCTTGAACAACTCGGGATCCCCCAGACGCAATGGGTAATTGACGAGATCGAAAAGACTTACGGTCTCTAATCTCAACTGGCATGCGCAACATACCCGCACCTAAGTTTCAGGAAGGGGTCCCGGATTGATTACCGAAGTCGTAATGCCGGCTATGGGCGCCGACATGACAGAAGGCATCGTCGTCAAATGGCTGAAATCCGAGGGCGATGAGGTGTCCCGAGGGGACATTCTCGCCGAGATCGAGACGGACAAGACGGTTGTCGAGATGGAGGCGTACGGCTCAGGCCTGTTGCGCAAAATCGTCATCGGCGAGGGTGTCAAAGTACCGGTCGGTGATCTGATCGCCTACTTGGGCGATGCCGATGATGATGTGCCGGAGAACGGCGGGGCGCCGCCCGCGTCGCCCGCTCCAGCCACACTCGCACCAACAACAGAGAAGGCCACACCGGCTGTAGCGCCGGTTGCGACACCGGAGCCCGCCGTCGCCTCAGGCCGCATCAAGGCGTCTCCCGTAGCTCGCACGATCGCCAGAGAGCGTGGTATCGACCTGACTACGGTCACCGGAACCGGCCCGGGTGGCCGGATTACGCGCACTGATGTCGAAGGCCTGTCCGCGACTCCGGCAGCAGCGGCCGCGCCACCTCCCGCCGCCGTCACCTCTCCACCAGTCCAAGCGGCCACGCTCAGTGGTGAAGACATCCCGCTCTCATCCATGCGGCAGGCAATCGCCCGTGTGACGGTGCGCAGCAAAACGGAGAACCCGCACTACTACATCGACCTGTCGATCGATATGACGCAGGCGATGGCGTTCCGCCAGGGGTTGAACGAGGAGATCGGAGACGCGGGTCCGCGGATCAGTGTCAATGACATGATTGTGCGTGCCTGCGTGAAGGCGATCGCCAAATACCCGAAGTTCAACACCACCTTTGCCGAGGACCACCTCATCAGCCACGCCGACATCAACATCGGCATCGCAATCGCTCTGGAAGTCGGTTTGATGGTTCCCGCCATCCTGCGGACGCAGAATATGAGCCTACTTGAAATCTCTGCGGCCACCAAGGGCCTCTCGAACCGTGTGCGAGGCGAAGGCGGGACCCTGTCCCAGGAAGAGAACACGGCGGGCACGTTCTCGATATCCAACATGGGCATGCTCGGCGTCGACAACTTCCAGGCGATCATCGTGCCGCCGCAATCGGCGATCCTCGCAGTGGGCGCCGTTTCGCTGCAACCGGTAGTGCGTGACGGGGAGATAGTCGTGCGCCAGATGATGAAGGCGAGCCTGTCCGCCGACCACCGGGTTACGGACGGCGCAGAGGGCGGTGTGTTCCTCGGCGAGATAAGACGACTGCTGGAGAGCCCTGTCACCCTGATGGTGTGATGTGGATTTCGATCCGCAGTGAAGGCCCGTCGGTCCGGCGGGCCTTCACGCGTGTGACGTTGAAGGGTGTTCTAGAGGCTGGGTATCCTTACAATAACGGCGTGTACTACGAAGAGCCGTTTTCGCCCGACGAGCGCTCCGTCCTGGAGCGTTTTGTTACGAATACCGATCAACCGGTCTTCGGCCTGGTAAATCTCCCGGAAGTGGTCAAGGGCGCGCTCTTCGCACGCTACTCACGATCGCATAAGTCGCTGCGCCGGTTGTTCCTGGATGAGTTCCATAACCAGCCGGAACTTGGCATCGCCGCTGTGTCGAGCGCTATCCCGGAGGACGACCCCGGGGTGCGTCTCAACAAGGCCGAGGCGCTCTACGACCGTGTTTTCGGCGAGTACGGGGACGACTCGGTCGCCCAGCTTGGCGGGGCGCACCTGGCTTGCGAGCAGGCGTCCAATCTCCTCACCAAAGTGCTGGAATGGGGGCGGATCGCCGCTTACCTTGAGCAGAGCACCCGCTACATTTACTACGACCGTCCGCTCGGCGAGAGTTATCGCTATCACGTGCCGCCGGAGGTCGCGGGTTCAACGCTGGAAGACGAGTATCGGACGACGATGGACGCGCTGTTCGATCAGTACTCGTTGCTGGTGCATGAACTGGTCCCGTATTTTCAAACCCGGTTCCCGAAGACTGACGACACTTCCAACCGCGCCTACAACGCCACGATCCGCGCAAAGGCGTGCGATGCCGCCCGCGGACTGTTGCCGGCGGCGACGACATCGAACGTGGGCGTGTACGGCAGCGGTCAGGCATATGAGTCGCTGCTCATCCGTATGCAGGCCCATCCACTGGCGGAGGCGCGCGAGTACGGGGGGATGATGCTCTCCGAGCTCCGGGAGGTCATCCCGTCCTTCGTCAAACGGGTTGATCTGGCGGACCGGGGGCGCGCCTGGAGCGATTACATATCAGACACGGCGCAACGGATGAATGAGCTTGTATCCGCCATGGATATCGATATCGTCGACGGTCCCGAAGTAGCGCTCGTGGACTGGGACCCGGAAGCGGAGACAAAAGTCGCAGCGGCCGCGCTGTACGCATACTCAGATCTGTCTGATGACCAGCTTCTTGAAGCCGCCCGGGGCATGGATCCGGAGGAGCGGGCCAGGGTTATTCGCGCCTTTTCCGGGGAACGAATCAACCGTCGGCACAAGCCCGGTCGGGGGATGGAGCGGGTTGATTACCGGTTCGACATCAAGAGCGATTTCGGAAGTTTCCGGGATCTGCAGCGACATCGGATGCTAACGCTGGAGTGGCAGCGCCTGGGCACGAATCACGGTTACACGACTCCAGACGTCATTTCCGACACCGGCCGCATGCCGGAGTGGGATTCCGCCATGGCGCGCGCCGGAGAGCTGCACACGAAACTGGAGGAGCGGTTCAGGTCCGACGTTGCCCAGTACGCCGTCCCGTTCGGCTACAGGATTCGTTTTGTCATGCAGATGAACGCCCGCGAGGCGTTCCATCTACTTGAGTTGCGCACCGCCCGCGCAGGGCACCCGGACTACCGCAGGGTCTGCCAGGAGATGCACCGCCTGATCCGGGATAAAGCCGGGCACCGTGCGATCGCAGACGCCATGAAGTACGTCGATTACGGCGAGTACGATCTGGAGCGCATCGACTCCGAACGCCGAGCGGACGAGCGGGCCGAAAACGGTGGGTAAGATCGGTCAAGAACCGTCCTCGCTGGCAGGTGTCAGCCCCAGCGTAGAGGTCATGATCCGGTTCATGGTCGTGCCGCTAAAGAATCCCCCACGCGCCACTTTTGCCCCTTCGGTGTCGTAGAAGATCGTTTGTGGGAGTCCGATTATGCGGGGATCCCGGGTCGGATCACCGTCCGGGTATGCGGTCGGGTAGTTGATTCCAAGTTCCTGGAGCAGGGACTGGGCGTCAGACCTCGTGCCGAGGCCTGTATACGGCCCGACATCGAGTCCCAAGAAAATCGCCCGCTCACCGAACTCGTTGAACGCAGCCTGGGAATCGGGTATTTCGGCTCTGCACGGCGGGCAGGATACCGGAGATAAATCTGGCGTTCTGGTCGTCGATCCCGAGCGTATCTGTCGAGCCATAGACGGTGAAACCGAAATCCATTTCACCCGAGACGGAGTTGACGACACCAAAAGTGACCAAGCGATGATCGCCGCTCCCACCACATCGTCAAGCACTCAGCTGCGGTACCGCTGGATAAAGTTTGGTTCGCCCGACGATTACTCGGCCTGCCATCGTTCTCGTCGGGCACATTTCGTCTCCGTTTTCAGGAGCATCTGGACGGCTTGGACCTGGTTCTACCGGGCCCTTATTCAGCTGCAACATTGACGGAATCGGCGCGGTTGTCGCTCATCAGCCAGGCGGGTACCACGCCCGCTAGGGACACGGCCGCCGCCGACAGGAAGAAGCCCCGAAAAACGGTCAGTCCGGCCTGGGTGATCTCTTCCATACCTTCAACGGTCAGCGGGGCGTCGCCGGCTAGGTTCTCGAACCGAGCCGTGCCCCAAGAAGTGATCACGGCCAGCCCGATGGTCATCCCAATCATCCGGGACACAGTAATAAGTGCCGACGCCGATCCGCGTTCGCCGCCCCGCGCCAGGAGCATGCCCGACAGATGTATCGGCGCTATCAGTAACCCGAACCCGAACCCGGCAATAGCCAGGTGCAATGTCATGGCGGGATCGGATATATCGAGATCCCAACCGGACATCGCCGCAAGCCCGATCGCGGCCAGTACGAATCCCGCCATCGATGGCCAGCGGGCACCCCATCGCTGAACCCAGACCCCCCCGGCGATCGCCCCGAATGGAATGGCCGCTGTCATCCTCAGGAGCATCAGGCCTCCGTCCAGCGGGGACCGCCCCAGGACGGTGTTGGCCATCAGCGGCACCGTCACCATGGCCGTTATCAACGAGACGCCAACGGCCAGGTGGGCCAGGTTGGCGGCCGAGAACTTCATCGTCTTGAGGAGCCGTATCGGCAACAGCGGGTGGTCGTTTCTCCGGTGCCACCAGATGGTCGCCAGAAGGGCGGCAACCGCGCCGGCCAGCAAGACGGCGAATGCGGTGTCGGTTTCGCCCGCCCGGGACAACGCCGCCGTGAGCAACCCGAGCGCCGCGACGAAGAGCGCAGCGCCCACAAGGTCGATTCTTGCAGGGTTCCTGGCGCCCGCAGGAGAGAACTTCAGGGACACGATGACGGCCAGACCAAGCGGGATGTTGCTCCAGAAGACCCACTCCCACGAGCTGACGTTTGTGATCAACCCCGCCCACAACGGGCCGATGACGCCGCCCGCCTCCGCGCTTGCTCCGATGATCGCGAACGCCATCGCATGTCTGGCCCGGGGCAGAACGTCCCCCACCGACGCGATAGCGACCGGGATCATCGCCCCGCCGCCGATGGCCTGAAAGACACGCGCTCCTATCATCCAGTTGAGGTCCGGCGAATCCGATCCGACCAACCTTGAGAGATCCGGGCTGACGGCCACCAGTGCCGAACCCAGTATGAATATGGCGAGCGCACCAAGGAACACGGCGCGGTGGCCGAATCGGTCTGATACGCGGCCCATGATCGGCATGGCGGCGGTGTAGCCGATCAAGTACCCGGTCACGGTCCAACTGGCGCGGTCAAGCTCGCCGGGTCCGATACGGAAATCGGGCAATAGCTCCGGTAGTACGACCACGATGGATGTCTGATCGTCGGCCGCTATGAAAACGCCGGCGCAAACCGGAATGATCACGGCGTAGGCGCGAAGATTCCTGAGCCAGTTCATCACGCGTTCGTGCCCGGCCTAGATCGGCGGATCGATGGTGATGTCGGAATTGAACTCAAACAGACGTACCGTGCGTATTAAATCCTCGGATTCTGTAGCTGTCGCTCTTCCGGTGATTCGCGCCTCAACCAGGAATTGCGAGGCGCCGTCTACCGTCACCCGAACCTTGAGCGGGGGCGCACTTTCGTCCACGCCGCCGGTGAGCGATTTGAGAGCGACAACGGGTAGGATACCGTCGATTGCGTACGTGCCGGCGCTTGCCGAACCCGGCGGAGCATGGGTCGGCACTTCGATCTGTTCAAGAATGCCCTCGATCAGCGACACGGGGTTGAACGTGCCGAACGGGCTGGTGCCCGGCTCCAGGAGCTGCCAGTCACGGGTGATGGGGTGGGTCATGTACGAGTCCTGGTCGATCACCACAACCCGGCTGTTTACCCAAAAGCCCGCGACCAACGTGTCAGCGTTCAGCGTGTAACTGTCCGGCACCGCCGCCGTGCCCGTGGCGACCGTGACCTGGACGCCGTTGGTCAGAATCGAGTTCCCGTATTTGTGGGAAAGTGCGAACCGGAACGTCGATAAACCCGTTAACGCGTCGACCGAACGGGAGACGACCTGCATCGGCGACAGCGAATCGAGGTTAATCGGCAGGTCTGACGGATCGGAAGCACCATCGGAAGAACAGGCGACGGTCAGCGCCATCGTTAACCCCGCGAGCAGTCCGGTGATTGGCGATGTACGTCTACGGGTCAGAGCAATCACGCATGAAACCAGAGGTGGGGCACTGTAACTCGCAGCGCGGATCCAGTATCTCAGTGCCGTAAATATCGCAGACGTAGATCGGCGGGGAGGGTGGTGGCGTGGGATTAATCGGGGCCATTGGAGCGCCTCAGAACGGATTCCGGCAGCGCTTGAAGTATATCAAGACGCTTCCAACCCCAATCCAACATCGGGGATATCCGACTCTCGAAACGCCTACTGGTCGCTGCCGATCAGCACGACAAAATCGGACGGGGTCACGGAACCGCCCGACGGCTCCATGGTGACTGAAGCGCCGATGTACTCCGTGGCATCGCCGGAAAGTTCCAGGTTGACCACCGCGTACCCGTCCTGATCGACGGTGAAGGTGTCGCCGGGGACTACGTGGCCTTCGTACGTGAGCCAAACTTGGTACACAGACCCCGTCGGAGCCGGAGCAAGGCCGTTCACCATGAGAAGGGCTTGATCACCGCTGGAGTGCGTCACCAACATGCCCTGCGGCGCCTGCGGTTGCAGTCCACCGGAGAAGAACGACGGCGTGCTCCAGGAACCCACGGAGGTCACGTACTGGAGCCATCTGAGGTCGTTGACCTGTTGCTCCAGTGTGTCGGTCGACTCCTGCAGGTTGGACACCACCTGGACCTCGCTCAACGCCCGCTCGGCGTCGCGCTCCATGGTGCTGAGGGACGCCGTCACGGCGTTGATGCTGCCGTCCTGAAACGCTATCTGCGCCGAGAGGTCGTCGATCCGGTCGTTAAGACGTACGCCCGCCACCACAGCCACCGCCAGCAGACCGATGAACGCCGCAGCTATCCCGGAGGTAACGATCCAGGTAATCTGCGGCCTCGCGTACCAGGCGACCCCCACAGGCGACATCAGGACAGTAGCCGGCCGCCCCGAGCGCGTTGATTGTTCCCCGGTGGAGAGTGCGGCGTCTGCGTCGATAGCCGCGCCGATTCGCTCCTGTAGTCTGGGGGGGGGCATCACGGTCGGCACGGCGAAGGCCAGCCCGGTCGCGCCTTCCATCAATTCTTCAAGCTCGGAAGTGCAATTCTCGCACTCGGCCAGGTGCGCTTCGACCCGACGGCAAACGTCGTCTTCGAGGGCGTCCAGAGCGTACCCGGCAAGATCGGGCGAAATGATTTCGTGGTCGCGGGGGTTGATCATAGCTCAGGCGCTCTCAATTTCGTGGCCAGCGCGGCGCGAAGCTTCTTCAAGCCCAGGCGCATGCGGGTCTTCACCGTGCCTAATGGTTGAGCCAGTCTTATGGCGATCTCGGCCTGCGTGAATCCACCGAAATACGACATCTCGATCACGGTGCGTTGCGCATCCGGCAGGTCGAGCAAGGCTTCACGCACCGTCGCGTACTCCGAGTTGGTTACGGCCGCAACGTCGGGAAGAATGTCCGGTGATTGCAGGTTCAAAAAGTCGTCTACGTTCTCGATATTGAGTTGTTTGCCGCGCGTCCGTTTCCGAAGTTCGTCTATCGTTCGATGGTGTGCGATGCCAAAAAGCCAGGTCGTGAACTTGCCCCGTCCCGGCTTGTAACTTGCGGCCCGGCGCCAGACGTTCAGGAAGACGTCTTGAGTCACCTCTTCGGAAGCTCCCTGGTCTGAAAGTATTCGATAAGAGAGTGAGAACACCCTGGTGCTGTAACGTTGATACAGACACTCAAGCGCCAGCCTGTCTTGCTCGACGATCTGGGCGAGCAGCGCCTCGTCCGTAAATTCTTTGTATTCCAAGCGGGCCACCTCGTGCAGCGGATAGGTCCGCGGTGTAACCCGCTTGAGCCGGTTGCGCGCTGCGCCCGGTCCACGGCGGTGTCCACCACAATGGGATACGGGCGCGGCCACGCGCTCGGATTCACCCGCTCACTGGCGGGAAACCGGTTTGCGCTGCTCCCCTCGGTACGTTTCCCATTTCACGGTTTCCGGGGGACGGTTACTGGTTCCGCGGTGATTCCCCGACGGGTCCACCGGTACCCGCTGCGTCCGTTCCTGGACCGGATTCGCGTTTTCTTATGACGCGATTTCGCAATTCAGACAGGGCGGCGCGTGCGGATTCAAGTTCGTGACCACGCGGGGCGCGTGCCAGATACGTAGACAATGTCTCAGCGGCGGCATTGAAGCGGCCGAGTTCTGTTTGGATGCGCGCCAGGTCTGCGAGGTTATGCCACGATGTCGGTTCAACGGTGCGTATGCCTTCAGCGACCTGCAGGGCCCGGGCGTAATCTTCCTTCTCCAGGTAGATTTGCTTCAGGTTGCTCAGGGTGCGTCTCAGGATCGCCCGTTTGCCGGTCGGGCGCATAAACGGCGCCGCTTCATCGACGCTCATCGGGACCGATTTACGGTCAGGCTTCCCGATGGCGCGCTGGACGATGGCGATGCACTCTCGCCGGCTCAGCAGTCCGCCCACGTCGAAGGGATCGACGTAGATCGATTCCGAACCCTCACCCGCCCGAACCAGGAAATGCCCGGGCAGACCTATGCCGTGGAAGCGGTAACCCGCCCGGCTAGCGATCTCCACGTACAGGACGGAGAGGGTTATCGGGTTTCCGAGCCCCCGGTCCAGCACGTTCGGAATATAGCTGTTGCGGGGATCGTGGTAACGCTTCTTATCGCCGCGGATCCCAAGGTCGTTGAACAGGACCTCGTTCACGGCGTGGACGGCATCGTACAGGCCGTGTCTGCGGCGGAGGCGTTTGCGGACACGTTCCCCGAGGAGGGCGACGCGCCCCCGCTCGGCAACGATATCCATATCCGGATACTCGCGAGCCGCTATCAACAAAGAAGCAGACAGGAGATCAATCTGGGACGCCGGAACGGAAACTACGCGTGTGAACACGTCGTTTATGTTGCGGGGAGTGTTGCTCACGTTAGAGAGCACATTTCAGGTGGTACACCCGTGTGTATGACGTGAGATCGGGAATCGTTATCGCTCCTGAATTCTGCCCCGACATGGCCCCGCGAACAGGGTGCCCGTGATTCTAATGACGCATGGATGGCTTCGCAATCTTGGGCAGGCGGTATCTACACGTCGGTCGGCCAAGTGGGTTCTTACGCAGCCTGTTTGATGCGCCGGGTCAATAAAGAATGTTCGTTCGATCACGCCTCTGCTGACGGCAGAAGCGTGACCGCCTCGGGTGGAACAAGTACGGAAACTTCGTCTCCGGATGTCATTTCGGTTTGCGCATCTAACGTGGGAACGATGGAAACCAATTCGCTGCGGCCAACCGTCATGTGGATTTCAGATTCTCCACCGCGGAATTTCTGCTCGTTCATAACTCCGGACAACTTGATTCCCATCTCTGCCCATTCGTGGTGAACCGGTGCGATGGAAACACTTCTTTCATTGATGATCACTAAAACGCCGTCTCCGACGGCTAAACCATCAGGCAGCGGGCCTGCAGTTGAAAGGGTCCCGGCGGATGACGCGATTTCGACCGATTCGGATGCTCGCACTACGGTCCCCTCGATAATGTTCCTGAGACCCAAAGATCGAGCGACCATTTCAGTCGCAGGTGCCCGGAAGAGCGCCTCGGGGGGGCCAGATTGAACTACTTGTCCACCGTTTACAAACACGATGGTGTCGGCGAGGGCAAAAGCTTCTTCTTTGTCGTGGGTCACGTAGATCGCCGTCACTCCGATCTCTTTGAGGATCGAATGAACCTGTGCCTGAAGAGACTCACGCAAAACCCGGTCTAGAGAACCCAGCGGTTCATCCAGCATCAGTAATTTTGGGGCTGGAGCAAGGGAACGTGCCAGGGCGACGCGTTGACGTTCGCCGCCGGACAGTTCATGCACTTTTCGGTTTCGGTAGTCACCGAGGTCAACAAGTTCGAGCATTTCATCGACCCGCATCCGGACTTGGTCGCTCGACATCCCTTGCATCCGCAGACTGAATCCCACGTTCCCGAAAACGTCCATATGCGGGAAAAGAGCGAGGTCCTGAAACATGAACCCGAAACCTCGCGAATGAGGGGCCATCCCGTACAGGTCTTCGCCACGGAACGATATTGTTCCTGAATCCAAGGTTTCCAGACCGGCGATGATCCTGAGAAGAGTTGTTTTCCCACACCCACTTGGGCCAAGTAAACAGACCAGTTCACCCCGATCTACATTCAATGAGACGTCGCGAATAGCAAACGTCTCACCATAAGACTTGGAAACTTTATCAAGCTGAAGGATCGGTGACGTTGCCATCAAAATCCCCCGATGTCCCGGTAACGGAACCGCTCAATGACAACGAACCCGAGAGCGACCACAGCCATAAGCAGCGTACTCATAGCAAGGGCCTGCCCCAAGTTTGCCGTCCCCGGTTGCCCCAGCAACCTGAATATCGCTACGGGGATAGTGGTGAATTCTGATCTCACCAGTAATAGGGACGCACCAAACTCTCCCATGGAGACAGCAAACGCAAATGTGGCTCCGACGACCAGGGCCCTCGCGATCAGTGGAAGCTCGATATGGATAAAAACTCGGAAGGGAGACGCGCCGAGTAGGGCGGCGGACTCCTTTAGATGTGGAGGCATCCCACGCAATACAGGAAGTAACGTCCGGATGACAAACGGATAAGCCACAAGTGAATGAGCGATTACGAGTATGAGCCACGACCCACGCAGGTCGACGGGCGGTCGATTAAACGCCACCAAGAACCCGAATCCAAGCGTTACGGCGGAGACGACCAGTGGCAACATAAACAGGGAGTCGAGGATACTCGATCGTTTGCCGGGCCTGACTATCACGTAGGCCGCGGCCGTACCAACCAGCATGGCTATGACCATGGACATGAAAGCGAAACGAATCGAGTTCCATATCACGTGCAACGGCGACAAATAAAAATACGAGCCACTGTCATTGGAAAACAATGCAGAAAAATGGATGAGTGAGTATCCGTCATTGGTAGAGATCGCACGCTCAACCAGAGCCAGCAGCGGGGAGAGAACGACTAACAGGATAGAGATGATCCCAACCACAAACAGGGTGTCTCGGACGCTCCTTTTCCTTTTCGAAATCGCTTCACGGTGAACCAGCGTGACCGGGACAGCGCTGCGAGTCTGGATTCTGGTGTAAATGAGCATGAAGATATATGTGAAGGCGATCTGAACTATCGCGAGAGCGCCGGCGATATCCAGGCGAAATAATTTCACCGTGAGCTCGTATATGGCGACTTCCATCGTTGCGAACTGGGATCCGCCAAGGATCATAACCACGCCGAACGAGGTGAACGAAAAAATGTACACCAGGATTGCTGACGACCATACGGCCGGTAATAACAGGGGCAGCGTCACGTGAAGAAAGGTCTGAACCCGACCTGCCCCCAACATTGCAGAACTTTCCTCAAACTGAGGGCTCAAGTTAGCCCAGTACGCTGAGACGATCCTTACAACTATCGAATAGTTGTAGAAGGCGTGGGCCAGAAAAATAATGGTCAGCGTGTTAGCGATACGGACCTGTGGCGCGTTATCGCCGAAAACACCTGATAACCCCGTGTTCACGAGCCCTCCGGAGCCCAGCAAGGCTACGAAGCCCATCGCCACCACTATCGTTGGCATTATGAACGGGAGGGTGGTCAACGCTTTGAGCAATGATTTGCCCGGAAACTCATGGCGTGCGAATAGATAGGCGACCGGGAGGCCGAGGACCAGTGTCAGGAATGTAGAGAACGCCGCCTGCCAGATGGTGAACCAGATCCTACCCAGGTAGTAGGAATCCCCAAGCAATACCTCGAAGGGGCCCAGTCCTACGGCACCACCGCCAAAACTTTTCACCAGGATCGCTACGAGCGGATATACAAAAAATACGGCGATGAACGATATCGGCCCGACTACCAGTAATCGGCTAGCCGTCATCCGACATCCGATCCGACTATGTAGGAACCGTCTCGCCCGTTTGTGGGTGGGCTATTGGCCACTGTATACACGTTGCTTTCCCGGCAAATGGCACATCACAGCGACGATCAGAAACGCCACCGTCACGTCACCCATGCCCCGGGTAAAACGCGTTCGCGCACTACCCGAACCGCGTCCTCAAGTGAATTTAGCGCAGGACCACGTCGGTCCAGGCCTGTATCCACTGTTCACGCTTTTCACCTATTTCCTCTGCACTGATCCCGACCGGTTGCGATGGGACTTCGGCAAATTTAAAGGAATCAGGCGTAGCGGCGTTTTCGTTCACCGGGTACACAAACATCTTGTCCGGGAAATCTTCCTGGAATCTGGTCCCAAGGGCGAAGTCGATGAACTTCTTCGCGAGGGTCTTGCTGTTTGTGCCCTTGAGAATTCCTATGCCCTCGATCTGAGTGAAGGTGGCATTATCGATGAGGATGTTTCCAGTCGGTGGCGATTCGATCGGCTCCTCGGAGAAGAGAAACTCGGCGGCCGGACTGGTGGCGTAGCTCACAACTAGCGGCCTATCACCGCCGTACATTGTGAAATCGGTGTAATAGGCGTCGCTCCAGCCGTCTTTCACCAGGACACCGTTGGCCTTCATGTCGGCCCAGAAGTCCAGATAATCGTAATCGTCGTCTTCACCAAAGTAAGCGATGGTCGAGATCAAGAAAGCCAGGCCCGGCGACGAAGTCGCGGGATTCTCCACGACCAGTGATTCATACCAGTCAGATCCGGTCAGTTCCTCCAGGGTTTCTGGGGCAGTAAGGCCACTTTCGGTGAGGAAATCGATATCGTAGTTCAGGTTCACGTAGCCATAATCGATCGGGGTAACGTGTCCGGAGCTGTCGAATTCGAATTCGTCCGGTACCTGGTCAAGGAGATCTGACCGGTATTCATCGAATATTTCCTGCTCGAGTGCGCGTTCCAAATAGGTGTTGTCGATGCCGTACAACAGGTCAGCCGACGGATTATTTTTTTCGAGGATCGCCCGTACCAGGGCTTCTCCGGCATCGCCCGCTTTCTGGATGACAACCGTGGCGTCGTTGTCCGTTTCGAATTCGTCGATAATCGTTTCGGAGATATCGAAACTGTCGTGGGTCATGATCACAAGCTCGCTGTCTTCGTCTTCACCGCACGCTACGGTGAAAGCGAGTACGAGCATGATGCTGGCAATTGCTGTCCATCTGGTCATCACAAGCCTCCTATTCACCGTCCCAACGATCGAGATCATCATGGGACGAAAAAAACCGCCCAATCCGGGCGGTACAGAAGGTATGGAAACCACTCCCTCCGCTGGTATTACCCAGATCAGGTTAGGGGTCGACAGTGGTGAACTGTCCTCTCAGCCTGGATTCCCAAGCTCCCCCGGGGCGTACTCAATTACGGTCAGAGTATTAACGTAGTCGCCTGGTGTCAATAGAGGTCAAGGTCCGGAGGAACAGTATCTTGTTAGGGAGCGTCGCAGGAAACCGGGCGGCGGTCTTTGTGGACTCAAAGGTTTCCGTAATCAAAATGTCGGCAGGCCTTTCAGTCCAGAGTCTCGGACCCGGTGTACTGTCCCGGTTCCGTAAGTGATGAACAGTTCGTCGTAACCGGGACCACCAAACAGGCAGTTCGTGGGCATATCGGACGGCGTTCGATGCGTCTCCAACACGCGGCCGGTCGTGGCGAACACGTAGATCATCGGTCCAGGTCCGCAGCGGTCACTGCCGGCCGTGGCGACGATGTTGCCGTTCGCGTCCCAACACATCCCGTCTATGCCGCGCCCCCAACCGAAATCGTGCAGCGTGGACTGCTCGCCAAGAGCCCCATCGGGGTTGACGGGATAGGACACAAGGCGTGGATGGACCCTTTCTCCGCTCGGCGAGTCGGCGAGATAGAGTCGGTCTCCGGCGGACGAGACTAGGATTCCGTTGGGACGTCTCATGTCTTCGGTGACACGAACTGCGGTGTAGCTGCCGTCGAGTTGCGGATCGGCACGATAAACCTGTTCCGTGGGAATGCTCAACGGTCGGCCACCGTAATTGGGATCCGTGAACCAGATTCGGCCCCGGTCGTCTATCGCCAAATCATTTGGTTCGTTGAAAGGACATCCATCAAAGTTGTCTACGATCAACTGTGTAGGTTCGCCCGACACGTACTCGACTACGCGTCGGTTTTTGCCCTCGCACGCAAACAGTCGTCCGTTATGGTCAAACACCATCCCGTTGGCGCCGCCGGTATCCTCCCGCCAGACCGAACTCTCCCCGGTCTGTGGATCCCACCTCATCGTCAGGTCTGCGGCGCAGTGGGAGTACAGCAGGCCGGTCCCATCCCACGCCGGACCCTCAGTGAGTGAGTTGCGCTCGGCGATAGACTCGAACGTCCATGCATCCTGGGATTCTGGGGTTTCGGGAGATTCGGGCATTTGCCGTCCTTACGGGTAGAGCAGGTGGCCGGTCATGCCGGTGTCTTTTGCAACGAGGAGGTGCCCGTCGATGCTGGTGACGTAAAGGTCTTCGCCGACGAATGTGCAGTTGGTCGGGCGTATCGCCGGCGTCGGGTGGGTCGCCACTATCCTGCCGTCCGGCTCGAAAACCGTGATCATCCCGCCTGGGCCGGACACCTCCCAGCCGGTGCAGGCGACGATGTAACCATCGGAAGAAAGTGTCATCCCGTCGATGCCACGATGCGGTCCGAAGTCGTGCAGAAGCTTGTAGTCTCCGAGAGAGCCGTCGTCGTTCACCGAGTAGCCTCGGAGTTGCCGGAATCGGCCGGCGGCGTAATCGCTCTCGGCGACGTACAGGCTTTTGTAGTCGACGGAGAACAGGAGGCCGTTCGGCATGGTGGAGTCGAACGTCCGTTGCGCGGCCTTGTAGCTGCCGTCTGGTTGGGGATCGGCCGAGATGATAGCGGAGTACTCGATGCCCATCTCCGGCGACACGTCGTTGATCCGATCGGAGAAGTAGATCCGGCCCTGGGGATCGATCGCCAGGTCGTTTGGCCCGTTGAGGCGCTTGCCGTTGAGCCGGTCGACCACTGTCACGCCAGGCATACCATCGTCGTAGCGGGCGATGCGTCTGCCCCGTCCCTCGCAGGCGAAGAGACGGCCCTCCGAGTCGAAGTTGAGGCCGTTGGCACCGTTCGTTTCAGAGCGCTCCGTGACGACCGTGCCTGTGGCCGGGTCGTAAGCCAGCATGCGATCCATCGCGATGTTGGTGAACAGCAACCTACTGCCGTCCCAGGCGTTGCCTTCGGTGATGGAGCCGATCACCGGCAGCGCGTCTTCAAACGTCCATTCCCGGGGCATGTGGGCCTCCGCTGGGTGTATTTCAGGGGTGTTCAGGCATGCGGGATTATCGGTCCCCAGTGATTACACCGCAACGTGCTGTCCAAAACCGCGAGTCAGGATTTGAGTCTGACCGCCTGTAGAATCGGACGCTCGGGAGTTGAAATCATTGAAAGCTATTAGCTTGATCAACATTTCCCTACTGAAAACAACATATGCAGACCTTTGGCAACGAGTGGTGATTCATCGCTTCATCGCCGACCTGGGCGACGGATCATTACCGATCGAAAAGTTCCGCCGCTACTTCTTCCAGGACTACGTTTTTGTAAACGATCAGTCGAAGCCCCGGGGATCGCGGAAGCGATGGTGCCGGGTCTCGCCGCTGCCCGGCCGATGGCGGAGTTTCAGTCGGCATTGATGGAGGCTGAAGACGCCCTGTATTTGAGGGCGTTCGCTACCCCGGGGGATCGATGAAAGTGAGTGGCGTTCCGCAACACCGTTGCCGATGACTGCGGCGTTCGATGATTTCCTTATGCGGACGACGTACGCGAGGGGATTTTCAGATGGCTGCGCTGCGTTCGCCGTTACCGCGAAGGGGCGTCCATGGACTGGGGCAGCGTCTCACTGGTTCCGACGCCGAACCAGCAAACGATTTCTACAGCGAGTGGATTTCGTTGCACATGGAGCTAGTGCTGGGGCCTTTCGTACAGTTTGTGTGTGCTGTTGTCGATGAAATCCCGGCTTCAGTCGTGATGGGAATTTCGGTGGTGGGCGAGCGAACACTCCGGTACGAGATCAAGTTCTGGGATATGGTGTATTCAGGAGAGTCCTGGTGACCGATCCAATCGAAACGCACGTGCCAAGGGTGATGACTATCGCCGGGTCTGACTCGGGCGGCGGCGCTGGCATCCAGGCGGACCTCAAAACGTTCGCCGCTCTTGGTGTCTACGGGACAAGCGCAGTTACCGCTATCACCGCGCAAAACACGCGGGGCGTGACCGCCGTGCAAACGGTTGACTTGCAGATCATTGGCGATCAGATAGACGCCATACTCGGTGACATTGGCACGGACGCCGTCAAGGTCGGGATGCTGGCAAGCGCCGAGATCGTGGACCAGGTGGCCGCCAAGATAAGCGAGCATGAGTTGACCAAAGTCGTGGTAGATCCGGTCATGGTGGCAACGAGCGGAGACAGGCTCTTGCAAGAGAGCGCCCTGAAGTCTCTCAAGACCTCCTTGATCCCACTAGCGTCTGTCGTGACCCCGAACCTGGACGAAGCAGCAACGCTGACGGGATTTAAGGTCGATAACCTGCCCGATATGAAAGACGCTGCGATCCAGATTCATTCCATGGGCGCGCGGACCGTACTGATAAAAGGCGGTCATTTTGCTGGAGATGGATTCGGATCTGGCATAAAAGCCAAGATGAGCGACGTTCTGTACGACGGCGTTTCATTCACCGTTTTCACGGCCGACCAGATCCCGACGACGAGTACCCACGGAACCGGCTGCACGCTCTCGTCGGCTATCGCCGCCGGGTTGGCCCACGGCCGGTCGATTCCAAACGCCATAACCGATGCAAAAGCGTATCTGACCGACACGTTAAGTCACGCGTTCCCGGTGGGCATGGGCAATGGACCGGTAAATCATCTATTCGGCTGGTGGACCAACGACGGGTCCAGTGGGAAGGGCGGAGCGACACACAAAATAACCCTCGGGTCCGGATAACCGCAGCGCCAGGACCACCGCCCGCCTATAGAATCTGGCGAATACCGCCAACATTCGATTCCCAGAAATACTAAAGGCAGGGGAAATCGGGCATGACTCTGTATTTGACGGAAGCTCAAGTCGGCGAAATTCTGACGATGGACCTGGCGCTTGATATGGTCGAAGAGGTTTTTGACGCACGCGGTCGAGGTGAAGTCATCAACCATCCCCGAACCCGGATCGCGCTGGGACGCGGCTCCTACAACCTGATGTCCGCCGGCTGGCCCGAGAAGGGGGTCGTTGGATCGAAGTCTTACGTGGGCGGCGCCGGCGGAATTTCGTTTCAGGTGTTGATCTACGGCGCGTCTGGCGAAGGGTTGCTCGGCATCCTGGACGCCAATCTGATGGGGCAGATTCGCACCGGGGCGGCCAGCGGCGTGGCGACGAAGCATATGGCGCGCTGGTGCGAGAACAGCAAGGTGGCCGTGATCGGCTCCGGATATCAGGCACGGACTCAACTTGAGGCGGTGGCCGGGGTCCGGGAGATAGAAACAGCGTCCGTTTACAGCCGTACCGCAGAGAACCGAGACGGTTTCGCGACATCCATGACGGAGAAGCTAGAGATCCCGGTGACCGCGACGACCTCGGTGGATGAATGCCTCGAAGGCGCCGACATCATCATCGTCATCACGAACACCCGTGAGCCAGTACTCCTGGGTGATTCCGTACAGTCAGGCGTCCACATCAATGCCGCCGGGGCCAACGGGTGGCAGAGGCGGGAGCTGGACACGCGGGCCGTGGTGAAGTGCGACGTGATAGCGACTGACGATATCGATCAGGCGAAGACCGAATGTGCGGACCTCATGGCGGCGGCGGACTCCGGGCGTATTCGTTGGGAGCAGGTCATCAACCTTGGCGACATCATCGCTGGCAACAACCCGGGCCGGACCGACGCCTCGCAGGTCACGCTGTTCGAGTCGCAGGGTGTTGCGATGGAGGACATCGCGGTTGGGAAGCGGGTCCTGGACATGGCGCTGGAACGTGGCATCGGTACGGAACTGTCCGGCGGTGGCATGGAACCCGGGAGTCTTTAGGTCCTTTCCTGCAAGGTCCGTCCTTCGAACGGACTTACCTCTCACCCCAGCCCTCTCCCGCGGAGGGGGATAGGGGCAAATATCGTCACCGAAACAGCGTGATTTGTCATGCCTATCCTTCCGGTACCGGGAGGACGAGGGGCTTCCCCGCGACTGTGTCTGGTGATTACACAACGACAACTCGAGGAACTCAAACCTCCCTCACACTCTGTATATCTGGGCCTCTCCCACCGGGAGCGAGGACATACACGTCTACCTTCGCCAGTTCTCCTGATCAGGCATGAGCCCACGTACGTAGGCACCTATCCGATGTGCTGGGAGCACTCCGCCGAAATCCCGGCCAGGACCCAGGCTACCGTCGACGGCGACCGGGGCTGAAGTGGATTTCGGTCTGGATTGGTCGTTTCCAGATCGGTCGCAGCCAATCCACGGCTTACCGGTTGCGCGCTGTCGAGGACGTCCACCAGATATTCCGCGACTCTTTCTTGGGACACGTCGAGGAACGGCCCGACCTGCTCCGGGGTGTGACCAACCCCGTACGGGTCAACGGCCGGCATGCCGAATCTGTCCGCCCAACCCCGGTTTTCCTTTTTTCGCCGTTGCCGCTCAGGTACCAGTTGAACCCGGCGTCTTCAATGCCTGTCAAGGGCCACACTGTCCACAGAATGTGGTTGACCGTTGGTGTGGGACGTCATCGCCACTGCTCGTGCGCAAGGCTGTCGAGCGCCGTATCCAGCTGCGCGTTGAAATCGTCGATGGCCAGTAGCGTTACATCTCGTAAATCCACTTCACCTCACGCAAACGGATAACAACTAGTCGATATCAATGATCCGACCGCGCCTGGCACTAAAGGTGAGCGGCCTCAACTGTACTCGTACCATCACGGAAACCGCCGGCGCGATAACGACCCAGAGTACCAACGTGATGTACATGGAAGTTAGGTAGCCAAAATCATTGATCCCCAGGTCTCCGCTGACCGAGCCGAGCCCGATCTTGAGGATGAACGCGCTGAAGAAAAGCCCCACCCCGGCGGCGGGCAAAGCTAGAATCGACCGACATGCCATGAGTCATCTCCTCGTAATCGTGATCTCTCAGTGCTCGTCCGGGCCTAGCGTCCGGGTGGAATATTGCCTGTCGGGCCAGAATACAGGTCGGCACGCCGGGGGGCTCCGTTGACCTCTGATCCCGCTCCCGTGGCAAATGCCGCCCCGCACCTCCTCGACGTGCGTAATCTCGCAACTCGGTTCGCCACAGCAGAGGGCTGTGTGCAGGCAGTGGACGGCGTCTCATTCCACATCGATGAAGGGGAAACGCTCGGACTCGTGGGTGAATCGGGATGCGGCAAATCCGTGACCTCGTTGTCGGTCATGCGACTTATCCCGACTCCCCCTGGCGAGATAACCGACGGCAGCGTGTTGTTTGAGGGCACGGACCTGCAGACGCTGTCCGAGCGGGAGATGAGGCGTGTCCGGGGCGGCAGCATCGGAATGATTTTTCAGGAGCCGATGACCTCACTGAACCCGGTTCTCACGATCGGAAGGCAGATCACAGAAGCGCTGGGAATACACCTGGATTTGAACAAGGGGGCCGCGCGTAACCGCGCCATCGAAATCCTGGCCAGGGTCGGATTGCCCGATCCCGCCAGCCGGTTCAGCGATTACCCGCATCACTTGAGCGGCGGCCAGCGTCAGCGTGTGATGATCGCCATGGCGATCAGTTGCAACCCCAAGCTTTTGATCGCCGATGAGGCGACCACGGCGCTTGATGTGACGATCCAGGCGCAGATCCTTGAGCTGCTACAGTCGCTCTGCGAAGAGCTCCGGATGGCGCTGTTGATCATCACGCACAACCTGGGTGTCGTGGCCCGGTATGCGCAACGAGTTGCCGTCATGTACGCCGGGAAGATCATCGAAACCGGCGCAGCGGACGAAATCTACACCACCCCTCGTCACCCGTATACGAAGGCCTTGTTGAGCTCCGTCCCGCGCCTGGACGCGATCACGACTACTCGTCTTACTTCCATCGAAGGCGAAATTCCGGACCTGGTGAACCTGCCGGAGGGTTGCGCGTTTGCGCCCCGGTGCCGGTGGGTGGTCGATCGCTGCCGGGTTGAATCGCCGGAGCTTGGACCTTCGGGCGGCAGCCACACGGCCGCGTGCTGGGAGCAGGACAGGATCGACCATGACCGGTTAGCAGAGCTGCAGCAATCTTGACGGGGGAGAGCCGACACGCAGATGGAGAACGCGCGGCGGCGTCCTCGCCAGATGGGCCCACGCTATCGGTCCGTGACCTACAAGTTCATTTTCCGATCACTTCTGGATTCCTGATACGCCGTCAGACGGGCGCCGTGAAGGCCGTCGACGGGGTGACTTTTGATATTGCACCCGGAGAGACGCTTGGCCTGGTGGGGGAGAGCGGTTCCGGCAAGACCACGACGGGGCGCGCCATCCTGCAGCTTCAGAGGCCGACCGCCGGCTCCGTGGAATTTCGCGGGGTCGAATTAACGTCCATTTCCGCTAAGAAAATGCGGCCGTTCCGTTCCGAGATGCAGATCATCTTCCAGGACCCTTACGGGTCGCTAAACCCGCGTATGAGCGCTGGCCGGATCATCGGCGAACCGCTCACCGTACACGGACTGGGCGGCGATCAGGACCAGCGCCTCGAGCGGGTCGCCGAGTTACTGAAACGGGTCGGGATGAACCCGGCGATGATGGGCCGCTATCCGCACGAGTTCTCGGGCGGTCAACGCCAGCGCATCGGGATCGCCAGGGCGTTGGCGGGAGCGCCTTCTTTCATCGTGTGCGACGAGCCGGTGTCTGCCCTGGACGTATCGATCCAAGCGCAAATCCTGAACCTGCTGTCTGATCTCCAGACCGAGTTCAACATCTCATACTTGTTCATCGCCCACGACCTGTCCGTGGTCCGTCACATAAGCGATCGCGTCGCCGTGATGTACCTCGGCAAGATAATGGAGATGGCGACGAGCGTTGAACTGTACGAAAACCCAATGCATCCGTACACCCGCGCTCTGATGTCCGCCGTGCCGATTCCCGACCCGGCGCTTGAGCGCCAGAGGGAGCGGATAGTGCTTGCGGGCGATATCCCGAGCCCGATCAATCCGCCTTCAGGATGTGTATTCCGGACACGTTGCCCGATCGCCACGGATGAGTGCGGAGAGGTGTTACCGGATCTGGTCGATCACGGCGGCGGACATCAGGTGGCCTGCATCAAGGTTTAACCGGCCCCAGGACGGATGTGGCTCAGGCGAGCAGCCACGTGACGATGCCCAGGATGAGCGCACCGATCAAGCTCACCGGCACGAGCACGACCGATACCCACTGAATCGGGCGTCGCCACGGAGAATCGTCGCCGAACGATGATCCGTTGGTGTCCACGTACCTGCCCACGAGGTCCGCGAATAAAGGCAGGGACAGGATCGCGTGCGTCACGGCTATGGACAACGCCAGCAGGGAAAAGATGGCGGCGACTTCCGTGATCTTGCCGTTTTCACCAAACAGGATGGCGTCGAACAGCGCGACCGTCACGGCGATCAGCCCCGCGGTCGCCGCGCCAAAGCGCCACTGAAGGCTGACGGCGATGGTCCACCGTGATCCACGTTCCGGAGAGTCGGCGCGTTGCGATGCCGCGGTGTACAGGTTCCACGTCAGCAGCACAAGCACGAGCAGCGCGTTGCCGGTAAGGAATGCGGTCAATGACATTTGCTTATTTACTCCGGACGTAACACGGTCTTCGTGTTGTTCTGGTTCCACCGGAACCCATCACGCATGTCCCAGACCGTCTATACCGAATCTCTCAGAAGTTAATTTTGACTATTTCGCGTTGTATTTCGCCAGTAACCTCCGGTCCGTGTTCTCCAAAAAACACGTTAATTTCGGACCGAATCCCAAACTCCGGCAGGTAGATCCCAGGTTCAACCGAAACGGCAACGCCGGGGATCAATACGCGAGTGTCGTGTGTCTCCCAGTCGTCCAGATTAACCCCATTGCTGTGGACCTCAAAACCGATGCTGTGCCCAAGACGGTGCACAAAGTAGTCCGCATAGCCGGATTTTGCGATCACTTCGCGGGCGACGCGGTCTACCTCCCAGCCTTCAAGTTCTCGGCCCTGCGCGAACGCATCGCCCATGAAAGACACCGCCGTGTCCCGGGCCTCTGCCACTGCAGCGAACACATCTTCGTGCTTTGGGCTCGGCTCGCCCGTGAAGCCCGTCCATGTGATATCTCCGAAAACCGAGCCGGGCTCTGCGGACACGGCCCAGAGATCGATCAACAGGAGGCTGTTCTTCCGGACGATGGCGGAGTTGTCCCGGGAGGGTTCGTAGTGCGGATCGGAGGCGTGCGCGTCGATAGCGACGATGGGCCCGTCCGGGGCGACCAGGTTCAGGCGCTCGAAACGGCCACGGATGAACTCTGCTACGTCGTGCTCAGTGAGTTTCCAGTTGATGTTCTCGCCGATAAAGGTGAAAGTGTCGTGAACCGTGCGGATCAAGCCTTCCATCGCAACGCGGTGGGACTCCCGCTGCTCAGGCGTCCAGCGTTCGGTCGAGTACTGGAGCACATCGCCCGAACTGACGACCTCCACGCCCAACGATCGGACCATTTCCACTGTCCCGGCGTCGATCCTGCTTACACGGGGGAGGACGGCTTCGGGTGAATACTCCATGGCGACCCTGCGTCGTGCAGCGAGCATTTCGCCGAGTTGTTCCAACATCTGAATCCGGCTGCCAAAGCGGCGTACCTGGATCTTGACGCCTTCCGTACCGGTCGCCTCTACCATCGAATCAAAACGACCGGCGTCTACCTCATGGGCGAGTAGGACCGGGTCGCCGTTTGACGGGACCAGGAACCAGCACGGTCTCGTGATGTGGTTAACGCCGCCGATCAGATTCCATAGGATGGGATTGGAGCCCCTGTAGTCCTGCAGGAGCCACCCGTCGATGCCCGATTGGTCCAGATATTCACGCGCCCCGGAAAGGGCCTCCCCGATAGTCATATTCGCTCAGCCCGGGGATCCGGAAAGAGATTACGCGCCGCGTCAGCCTCTTCCTGCGTGTTCATGTCGAGCCGGGCGAGGGGTGTGTCGACCACAAGGCGGTTCATGCCGTCTGCATTCCCCTGCACGACCTCCCTGACTCCCTGGCCCTCCTCCGTGATGGCCAGCAAATCGGGGAGGAGCGAACCGTCAAATACGAGCGGGTGCCCACCGTGGCCGTCGTAAAAGGGAGAACTGATAAGCGCGCCGTTGGTTTGGTGCGACTCAAGCACATCCCGGATCAACCACGACGGCCTCGGCTGGTCGACCGCCAGCAGGACGATAGCGTCAACATCCGGGGGCAGGGCGGCGAGACCGGCTTTGACCGAGGTTGTCTTGCCCGTCAAAAAAGCTGTATTTCTCACGAAGTGAACATGGTCGCGCATCGGAACCGATGGCAGGTTAGCCAGGAGCGCCGATTCGACATCCTCGGCAGCGTTTCCGGTGACGGCGAAAGCCTCGTCCACGCCGGCATCCAGCAGCGCTTCGATCTGGCGTTGAATAAGCGGCGCGCCGAACCACTCGAGCAACGGCTTGGGCGTGCCCATGCGGCTGGATTCGCCCGCGGCGAGCAGGATTGCGCAGATCGACAATGCTCTGGTTGCCGCTCTCTAGTCGGCGGCGGACGTTGCGGCCTCGGCGTTGGCGTGCTTTGCCGCGACCTGGAGCAACTTCTCGTCCAGCTTCATCGGGAGGCCGGTGCCGCCGAGTCGGAACATCAGGACCTCGGCCACGATGCTGATGGCGATCTCTTCCGGCGTCCGGGCGGTTATGTCCAACCCGCTTGGCGCCCTGAGTTCACGGACACGCTCGATCGGGACGCCGCGTCTGAGTAGTTCTTCGTAGATCATGATCGTCTTGCGCTTGCTGCCGAGCAGGGCGACGTATCGCGCTGGCGTGCGAGCGGCGGCTTCAAGGGCCGTGTCGTCGTAACGATGCCCTCGAGTGGCGATCACTACGAAGGTGTTGGCGTTTATCGGGAGCTCTGCGATGCCGCTGACGAGGTCCTGTGTGAGGACGATATCGGCCTCCGGGAAGCGTTCGGCGTTTGCGAACTCCGGGCGGTCGTCAACGACGAACACACGCATGCCGACCGAGCGGGCGATCGGCTCAAGCGCTTTGGAGACATGCCCGCCACCAGCCAGGACCATCGTAGGCGGCGTGGTGAACGCCTCAACAAAGATCTCAACTCCGGTCTCTTCGTCGACGACATATTCCTGCTTGCCAAGCGCCATCAGGTTGGTGGCTATCCGTGCTGATCGATTGTCTAGGGCCGATCCGCCAAGCGTTCCCACCATCTCGCCGTTCTCACGGATCAATAACTTTGCGCCGACGGTGAATCCGGAGCTTTTCGGGGCGACCATCAGGTTGGCGATCGCTACCGGCGGCCCGCCTTCGTACGCGGATACGACTTCTTCCGCGTGGATCTGGTAGTCCACGGGCTGGCGGACGGGGTCGATGAGAAAGTACATCGTTCCGCCGCAGATCAGTCCCTCTTCTGCCGCCAGCTCTTCGTTGAGCTCGTAAGAGCGCATCTCGGCGCCGCCACCGCTCTTCAACAGTTGCTGCGCGGCGAACCAGATGTCACCCTCGACACACCCGCCGCCGAGCGTGCCGACGCCGCTGCCATCGTCCCTGACGAGCAATTTTGCGCCGGGTTTCTGCGGCGTCGAGCCAGACGTCTTGACGACCGTGGCGACGACTACTTGCCGATCATCTTTGAGCTGGGATACGGCTTCCCGAAAGACGGGTTCCATGAGTGGCCTTCCGAACCGGTAAACGGTCTCTTGATTGGGCGAGGAAGCGACCAGGCCCGATGAAAGAACGTTACCACAGGTGAAATGGGCCTTCGGTCGCCAACCGGGGTGCGCCGTCATAGAACGAGTAAAAGTGCCGAATATCGTGACAGATGGGTCGAATTTACACGGCTTGGGGGGTGCGGGCGTGGTCCGGGGGTCTAATCGATCACGTACGACGTTCGCAAAATCACCCTGAGGCGAGGGCGGAGAGTCAGCCGTCCCTACGGGGTTGCGTGCGACCGATCGTTAGGTCCGGAGCATCGCCGCCGCGTCTTCGACCGCCATGACGATCTTATCGTAGCCGGTGCAACGGCAGAGGTTGCCGGCGAGGCGTGTTCGGATCTCTTCCTCGGACGGGTCCGGGTTGCGCTGCAGCAGCGCCGTTGCTGAGATGATGAAGCCGGGTGTGCAGAACCCACACTGGAGTGCGCCGTCCTTGATGAACGCCTCCTGGACAGGGTTGAGCTTGCCCTGGCTGGCGATGCCTTCAATCGTCGTGATTTCGTTGCCGTCCATCTCGGCTGCGAGGACCAGGCAAGAATTGGCGGTACGACCGTTGACCATGACGGTACAGGCGCCGCAGTTGCCGTTGCTGCAACCCTCTTTGGTTCCCGTTAGTCTCAGATGGTCTCGCAGTGTTTCCAGCAACGTCCAGTTTGCTTCCACGAGTAGTTCGTGCTGGTCGCCGTTAACCGTGATCGAGATGTGCTTCATGTGTCGGGTCCTTGGAATAATCGGAGGGTGATTTCCGGGGAAGAGGAAAGGATGGATGGACTAACCGACGATGCGGTCCCGGGAGATCCCGAGAGTTCGACGGGTGAGAACCTTCACCAGTTCGCGCCGGTATTCGGCCGATCCTCTTACGTCAGAGATCGGTGTCGCGGCTTCCACGGCCGCTACGGCTGCGGTCTCGATCAGTTCGTCGCTCAGAACGTTGCCTTCAAGGACCCCTTCTGCCGCCCGTGCCCTGACGGGTGTTGGCGCAACGGAGGCCAGCGCGATGCGTGCCTTCTGTACGGCGCCATCGGAGCCGAGGTGCAGGAAGCTGCCGGCGCCGACCACCGCGATGTCCATCTCGTTCCGCGGGATGAATCGCAGATATGAACTGGCGCTGTCGTCGGGAATCGGGGGGAGGACCAGCTCGACCAGGATCTCGTCCTTCTGGAGGACCGTCTGGCCGGGACCGGCAAAGAAGTCTGAAAGCGCTATCTCCCGCCGACCGGATGAGCTGGCGACGATGGCGCTGGTTTCATGCGAGAGAAGTGCTGGGATAGTGTCGCCGGAAGGCGCCGCATTGCAGACGTTGCCGCCGATCCCGGCCCGGTTCTGGATCTGCCACGAACCGACCAGTACGGAAGAGTCCGCAAGCCCTTTGTAGTCGGAAAGCACCACCGGGAATTCTGCGATGTCTGTCAGGGAGCGGGCTGCGCCGATGTGCAGGCCATCGGCCTCGATCTCCAGGCGCTGGAGTTCGGGAATCCGCTTAAGATCGACAACCATGTCGGCGTTTCGACGACCAGTCTTAAGCTGGTCAACTATGTCGGTCCCGCCCACAAGTGCTCTGACTTCGCCATCGGCGGCGAACAGTTCCAGAGCTTCGTTCAGAGAGGTTGGTTGGGCGAAATCAAAATCAGGCAACAGTCACTCCGTATCTTGAGCAGCGACGCCGTACCCGCGTGTATTGCGTGGGAAAGCGGGCGTGGGATGATCCCCGAGGGCGGTGCCGAGTATATTCCGGGTGCCATGCCGTCACAACTCGAATTTACTCTCCACAGGGTCTCGGGTTTGCTTCGGGCGACCCGGATGGGATGTTCTCGTGGCGGATAAACGCGGTCGGAGGGGGGCGCCGGAGTCGTTGGACGCACTCGGTCTTGAACTGGTGTCGGTGACGACCGGGTTCCTGCAGGCGATGATTGCGGGGCAGGGGCGGCGCGGTGCCGAATTCGACGGAATCCATCTCTGGGACGGCTGGAACGCCGTCGATGACCCCGGGATCCCGTTCCGGTTGGCGCAGTTACGCGTTATGCCGGAACTGCTTCAGTGGTTGATGTACGCGATCGTCGGGCGCGCCGACCGGCGAATGGTGGGGCACGTCGGTTTCCATGGCGCGCCCGGCTTGCACTCTCTCAGCGACGCCGTCTCCAACGGTCTGGAGATCGGATACACGGTGTTCCCCCCGTTTCGGCGGCGCGGTTACGCAGTGGCAGCCGCCAGGGCGTTAATTCAGTGGGCGCACCGGGAGCACGATGTGGGCGTGTTTGTGGCCTCGATAGGGCGCGAGAACAAAGCATCGCAACAAGTCGCCGCCAAACTCGGGTTCAAGTTTTCCCGGGATTTCGACCCACTCGACCCGGATCGGGAGGACATCTACTTGATGCATCTCCGAGCGTCGGATCGGAATTAGCCCACGCGATATTTCTGTAGGAACTCGGAGTTGAGCTCGATGCCAAGGCCAAGGCGGTCCGGCGCGTAGACGTAGCCGTCTGCGATCCTCAGCGTATCTTTGAACACGTTGCCGTGCATGGCGTCGAAGGTGTCTGCGTAGTACTCCAGGATCAATCCGTTCGGTATCGCAGTCACCAGGTGGATGTGGACCTCCTGTTTGCCGTGTGGTGCGATGTCCAGGTCGTTCGCCTGCGCCAGCGCTGAGATCTTCATGAATTCCGTGACGCCGCCCAAGACCAGCGCGTCCGGCTGGAGAATGTCGACGGCCCGTGCGTTGATCATGTCCCGGAATCCGTAACGGGTGTACTCGTTCTCGCCGGCTGCAATGGGGATGCTGGTGGCGCGTGTGACCTCCGCCTGCCCGATGTAGTCGTCCGGCTCCACCGGCTCCTCAAACCAGAACAAATCGTACTTCTCGGCTTTGCGTGCGAACTCGATCGCCTGGTAGTGGCGGTATGCATTGTTGGCGTCGACCATCAGCCGGACGTCTGGGCCGATCGCCTCACGAGCCACACGCACGCGCTCCACGTCCTCGTTGATGGATGCAGCGCCGACCTTCATTTTGACGGCGCGCACGCCGAGATCGACGTTGTGCTCCATCTCCTCGGCCAGCTCTTTGAGGCCCTTGCCTTCCTCGTAGTAGCCGCCCGCGATGTAGGTGTCTATCTTGTTGGTAAATCCACCCAGCAGCTTGTAAAGCGGCAGCCCGGCGACCTTGCCTTTAATGTCCCAGAGCGCCATGTCTATGCCGCCAAGTACCCGTGTCGTGATGCCGCGGCGGCCGACCAGCTTTGGTCGCCACATCTCGTGCCAGTGGCGCTCGTTATCCAGCGGGTCTTTGCCGATCAGGGCCTCTTTGAAGTGTTCGACTATCGACACCGTGACGGCCGGCGAAACCTGGTCACCACCGGCTAGCCCGATGCCGGTGATACCTTCGTCTGTGTCGATGATCACCGGGCGGATGCCGGAGTGCGTGTAGGTGTAGAGGCCATTCGTGATCGGTTTCTCACGCGGCCAACTGTAAACCTCCATGCGGACGTCAGTGATCTTCACTCGGAAGGTTCCTTTACCTGGGACATATCGACCATGGTCTGGGCCCGCAGGAGTCTAGCACCGGCGGAACAAGGTTGACTCCGCTTCGCGCGGATCCGTAACACTACCGGTGCTCGACATTCCGAACCCCAGTGGGCCTGACCGAGACGAGCAGATTCATCGAGGAGGAGGAGGCCTCCTGTCAGGTACCGGATGCTCAATTCCCGGGGGCGCTCACAGAGTGATGATCCAGTCCTGTTCTCAATCACAACACTGTCGAAATCAAGTTATCTCGTCAGGTCTTACCTCACGACGCTCGGCTGCAGATAGTTCTACTGCTCGACACAACTGCACCACCTTTTTACCCTCCTCCCCGGTCAAGTGGAGTTCATTTTGTCCGGCTATTCCGGCGATGAAGTCGTTGACACCGTCGATAAAACTCGTCCCCCAGTCCGAATCGATATCCGAGAACTCGGTTGTCACGCCGTCGCGATACATTACGACCGGGGGTCGGTCCAGGAGTTCGGATGAACACCGGTTTATCCAAATGAAACCTTTGGAACCGGTCAGTTCAATCCATTCATCTTCGGGTCGACCATATTTCGTAGGAATTAGGATGTCGTCGGATTGCACGGCCTCGAGCACGCCGTAGTGCCCGCCCTTTTTGTACTGCCACATCACCATTGCGGGGCAATCGATCAACCAGTCGTGCTGGATAGGTGTGTGAGTGATCCACGCATAAACCCTGTCGACGTCGCCCATGAACATTAGTGCGATAGCAAACAGATGGGACCCATAGTCGAACATGATTCGACCTCCTCCGCCCCTCTTGGGATCGAACCTCCACTCCCAACGTCTGTACGGGACCTCCCAATCGTCACCCTCACTACCCAGCACTACCTTCATGCGTATCGACACAGGATCTCCGACCGCACCTGATTCCCATAGTTCCTTAGCTTTCGCTATGGGTGGGTAGTGACGAAAATTCTCGAAGTTACGGAGTATCTTTCCGGAGGCCTTCGCAGCGGCTATCAGTGCGTCGCATTCCCCGACAGTCAGCGCCATAGGCTTTTGCATTGATACGTGTTTGCCGGCCTCGAACGCGGCGATACCGATTTCGGCGTGGAGGTGATGAGGAGTGATGATCTCGACCGCGTCGAGATCAGGATCGGCGAGCAGATCACGGTAATCGAGGTAAGCCCGTTTCACTCCCCATTCCTCGGATCTACGCTGCAGCAGTTCGGGATCCGTATCACAAATGGAATACAGTTCTATCGCAGGGTTGTCCTTGTAGCCTAGGTAATGCATGTCGGTGACGTTTCCCGTCCCGATAAACCCGACTCGCAGTTTCTCCATTCCGATGTCCTTTCAGGCAAGAGTTGAGGGGAAACTTACCGTCTATTTTCACGACTTGAACGGTTTATCACGTGACTGGTACAGATGAGCAAGTCTGTAGTGGTTCATCTCGGTGCTTTTTCCTGGTGTCGAACGACTGACAAACCACTCTTCCAACGAGTTGCACGGATCATACCCATGGCGTGCTCGAGTGCGGATCGCCGTATTCCACTCCCAGTATGTTCCACATAACCAGAAAACGTACGTGGAGCGACACACCCCGTTCCATGGATGACGGCTGTTGAGGCTGGAAATGACGGAGGCCGAGCCCTCCAGACTCACGTGTGACCGAGGGCAGGCAATCAGCACAGGAGTCAATCGATTCCAAAACGGAATTCCTGCCCAAAGGAAGTCTACGTTCCAACAACTGCTTCCAGTCAGGGGGCAATCGATAACTGGTCGCTCAACTGGTGTGCAGATCAGTTAATCTGAGAAGGTCTACTCAAGTAGAGGGACAGACGCGGCAATCAGTCAGTACATTGGCAATTAACTTGCTGCGCCCAACTTGCAGTAGGGGCCCGTAGCTCAGTGGTTAGAGCAGTCGGCTCATAACCGATCGGTCGCAGGTTCGATCCCTGCCGGGCCCACCATTTCATTAACCGACAACTGTAATTAGCTTTGCAGTTCGCTCCTTTCGCTCCTCCAATCGCATGGAGTAGACGTATGCGAAAGTCAGATAGAGCGGTCGGTTACATCGGTTATGTCTCATCATTTGAGCTTGCCCTCAAAATCGAAGGGTTGAGACCTCACACCGTCTCTTGCTATGTACGTGAGGCTAAACGGCTTCTAGTCCATTGTTACCATCAAGCTTTTCGCTGTCGTCCGAGTCTTTCCTGGGTTTGGATGTAGAACTGGTTTACCCGTAAGAACCTGTGGGATCGGACCCACCCCTTTCCTTCACCCGTCAAGTCCGTCCGCTCAACGTGAACGCGTGCTGGTAGCATTCAGGCGCCTGGCGATTCGTCCACCATTTGAACGGCCCATCGACGTCTCTTGCCCGGGCTGATTGCCCGTCCGCCTGGTATTCAAGAGTCGTCAGGGATGATCCTGTCGAGGCTCCCCTGAGGAACCACCAATGTCGTATGCAGCACGGTTCATAGTCGAGACCCACGCCCACATCTCGACCATTTACACGCCGGTCCCGACAGTGAACCCAAACTGGCCCGGTGAGGCGGAGGTGTACGACAACTCGGAGATGTGCTTGTACGACATGGACCGTTACGGAGTCGACATCACTTTTATGAAGCCTCCGAGCCAGCTTGGGCCGACCAACGCTTTTCATGCGGCGATGGTGGCAGCGCATCCCGACAAGTTCCGGGCGTTCTGCCTGGATCAGGAAACAAAATTAAAGGTTGCTCACGGCGAGGCGGAATGGGACATCAGGGCCAGCGCGGCCGAGATTGAAGAGGCACTGGATACAGGCAACTTCATCGGCATCGGTGAGTTCGTACCGCGCGACTGGCACCCGCGCAAGGTGTACACGCTGGAGGAACGGCTCGGCGAGTGGCGGGTGTTCATGGACCTGGCACGGAAGTACAAAGTGACGATCGACTACCACGAGTTCTCCGGCGGTTTTGAATGGGACCACTGGAAGCTTCTCAGACGGCTCGCCGGTGAATACCCGGACGTCCCCATCGTTGTGAGCCACGCCGGACACTCCGTTGGCTCCTACAGCGATGGCGACCAGGAACTGCCAAAAGTGCTGAGGGTCGTCGGCGGCAACTGGCGTGGGGGCAAGAACAACATCTATCTGGAGACCGGGAGCTGGCCAACTGAGTACTTCAAGATTGCTCTGCAAGATCCCAACGTCGGCGTAACGCAACTGGTCTGGGGCGGCGATTACGGGTCGCGCCAGTACATGCTCCGCCCGTTTGACCGAAACGGCCCGGCGTACGCGACCTTCATGCCCAAATGGAAGATGGAAGCGCCGTACCAGGTGGACTGGTGGGGCACTTCGTTGCATCGAGTCGACCAGGTGAAAGATTTCGCCACGCAGGACGAGATCAATCTGATCCTCGGCGGGAACGCTGCACGCATCTGGGACCTCATGACAGCTCTTCCCCACGACCGCATGTTCATGAACGGCCGCCCGGATGTCTGGGGCGTCAGGTGGGAAGACTCAACGGCGGATTGACTCAAGTCGTTGATCGGGTTGCGGCGATCATGATCCAGGCAGCATCGACCCGAAAAGAGACTTCGCATGACACAACAGAAAACAGCCACTTCCCCCGACGGCGTAACCATTGCGTATGATTCCCGTGGCGGCGGATCTACTACGCAGGTTTTCGTTCACGACCGGCCCTGCACCGGGGACTTCTCATACTCTTGCTGACGCAGCTCAGTGGATGGCCGGGGGCATTGATTTTTTCTTTTCGTGAGCCAGGTCACTATTAGTCTGTACATGGGTTCCGTCTTTGCCCCGATCACGAGGGCGTGAAGATAATGGATGATGAGGACGAAGCACTCGATTTCATGCGGCCGCAGGTGCTAACCGCTCGGAACGTACACGGCAACTGACTCATCGACTACTGGTACGGCGGTCTCAAATACCAGATCGAGCACCATTTCTTCCCTACAATGCCACGGAACCAACTCAAGGACGCACAGCCGATCGTTGAAAAGTTCTGCGCAGAACGCGGGGGCTCTTACCTCCAGACCTCGGTGGGCGGGTCGTCTAAAGAGATTTTTCAGCACCTCAGGCGTTCAAGCACCGGCGAGATCGGGGAGTAAAGGCCGGAGTTAATCGGTCTCCACGGCCTTGCAGCGGGCGATGATTTCGGATGTGGAGATGCCGGGCGTGTAGCTGACCGTGCGAAATATGCCCATCTCGATCGGCGCTTTATAGCAGAGCTCTTTCAGCTCTTCGTTGAAGTCGTCTCCGTGCACCACGAGGTCTATTTTGTGTTGTCGGAGCCACTCGAGTGTGACCGAGAGCGGGGCGTTCCCGATCACCTCGTCCACGTAGCGGCAACCCTCCACGGCGCCCATACGCTCCTCCATCGAGAGGATCGGCGACCTTTTGTAGCCCTGCACGACCTCGTCCGAGTGGATTCCCACCTTCAGGTAGTCGCCCTGTTCCCGGGCGGCGCGGAGGAAGTTCACATGACCGTAGTGAAACAGGTCGGCGACCATGTCCACGTAAACGACCGTCATGGCCGATCCTTCGCTGCCAGTTCATCGGCGGCTTGCTTGTACGTCGCAAGTACGTTCATCCGGCCCGCGGGCGCCTCCGGGTCGGGCCTGTAAACGTATGCAGTGGCCGATTGCAGCTTCTCCAGAAACAGCACTTCCTCATGCTCGCCGTGACGGATTTCCAGGACGTAATAGCCGTCATTGGGAAGATGTAGCGGAGTTGTTCCGTCTGCACCGGTCGTAGTCCTCACCAACCCCGACAGGACCGTTGTCGAGCCGACGACGACCCTGGCACCCTCGACCGGAAGACCATCGAAGTCAAGAACCTGTAGGCTTCCGGAAGTGGCGCCAAGATGGTCCGGGGAATCACCGTCCGGCGCATCCGGCATCAGGCTCAAAACGTCCTGTTCATATCCGAACCGCTTCGGTGTCATCCACTCCGGGCCGTACTTGAGTACGAGGTACTCCTCCGGAGGATTAGGGACGTTGAACTGTTCGCCCAGGAACGGAATCGGCTTCAGGTCCGTGTGCAGGCTGACGGGGATTCTCAGCACCGGCCACTGGTAGATGCAGTCGTCGATGATGCGGTAGCAGGTCCAATCGAGCGCGATGCCCTCTTTGTGGAACTCCAAGCTGACGTGTAGATCCGCAATCGTGAGCTCCGTCTCGAACCCGCGCTCCCGAAACACGTCCGCAACGGGCGCTATCGCTTCTTCCGTGAGTCCGTGGAGCCCGATTATCGAGGCGATATCGAGGTCGTCGTCCCACGGGATCAGGGCGCCATCCCGCACCGCTCCTAGGCAGGTCCCGTGCCGCAGGAAAAACACGATGCCTAAGCTATCGAGGATCTCTTTGGCCTCTTTGAGCACCGCTTCGGCAAGCGGCATATCCATCGGCTGAAAGACCGACGGTTTTACGTTCACTGGCTCTCGGGGCGTGTCTTCAGGCATGGTTAACTCGTTTCGCCGATGATGGTACCGCGGGAGAGGCCTCCTTCCCGGACGCATCACCCCATAACTCCCGAATTAGGGGCATAATCTCCGCCGGACCGGGAGAGTGGCGTTGCATTACCCGACGACAAGGAGATCAGAGTGGAATTCGGATACTCGATGGAATCGCACACCCGCGGCGTCGGCGCTGCGGAGCATCACGAGGCGTTCAAAGAGTTCTTCCGGCAGGTTCAACTTTGCGAAGAGGGTGGGATGGATTTCGTCTGGTTGTCTGAGCACCACTTCACCCCGCAGAGATCTTTTGGCTCGGCATCAATGGTCATGGCGGGTGCCGTCTCCGCCGCAACCGAACGGATCAAGGTAGGCTCCGCCGTCGTGGTTCTCCCCACGCATAATCCGCTCCATGTGGCGGAGGAAGTGTCCGTGCTGGACCACCTCACCAGCGGCCGCTTTGAATTCGGGGTAGGGCGCAGCGGCGGAGTCGGCGCGTATCGCGGCTTCAACATGGACTACGGCGAGAGCCAGGCACGATTTTCTGAGTGCCTTGAGGTTATTAAACGAGCGCTCAGTAACAAACGGTTCTCGTATGAAGGGCAGTTCTACAAGTTCGACGACGTGCTTATGGCGCCGAGGCCGCTAACGACGCCGTATCCCAAAATGAGGTGGGCCGTTAACTCATCGGCGACCTTCAAGATGGCGGGCGAGATGAACATGCCGATTTTTGTCGGCGTGCTCCAGCTCGATATCGATCAACTCGTCGAGTTGCTGGCAGTCTACGACGAGGCGCGAGCAAGGGCCGGATACACCGGATCGCGTGATGTACATCTGCGCATCCCGATCTATGTCTCGGACACGATGGACGACGCTCTGAAGACGCCCGAAGAGGGTTTTGTGCACCGCTACGACGAGGCTATGCGAACCCTCGTGCGATTGGCCGATTCCGGACAGGCGAACTACCTCGACGAACGGGCGGAACGCATCGACACGCTCGACGAACTCAACTGGAAATCGATCCACACGTCAGAGAAAGCGATAGTTGGCACGCCGGACCTGGTGGCGAACAAGGTCAAGATCATCGTGGACGCGCTCAAGTTGAGCGGGATGGTGCTCGAGTTCAATGCCGGAGAGCGCATGCCGGAAGACAAGATCAACCGGTCGATCGAACTGTTCTGCGAGAGGGTCGCCCCGGCGTTCTGGGACAAAGAGCCGGAGGGGTTGATGTCGCTTTCAGAAGGCGACCACGGCGCCCATGCCGGGCACGCGGATCACGCCAGTCATGAGGGCCACGGCCACCCGTAAGGTCCGTACGGGACTTTATTTTTCGATCGGGAAGCCGACGATGGAGCCCCACTCGGTCCAGGATCCGTCGTAGATGCGGATGTGGTTCCAGCCAAGGATCTGCGTCGCAGCTACCCACGCCAGCGTGGCGCGGTGGCTGAGCCGGCAGTAGGACACGACTTCCGAGACCTGGTCCGGACCGGCGCCAGCGTCGCCGAATTTCGCACGCAGCTCATCCGGCGACAGGAACGTGTCGTCGTCGTTCACCAGATCTTGGTAGAACAGATGGACGGCCCCGGGGATACGCCCCGTGCGTTCCGCTCCGTGGTCGAATCCGGGCGGTGGCATGACTCGTTTGCCGGAGTATTCCTCCAGGGAACGTACGTCCAACATCAAGCGGTCGTCGTTTTCCAGATTGGCCAGTACATCGTCCCGGCCCACGCAAGAACTGATATCGGCGTCCGGCGGCTCGTACGGCACGCCCTCAAATACCGGGACGACCAGGCTAAGCGGTCGGCCTTCTGCGACCCATTTGGTGCGGCTCCCATCGAGCAATTTGATGTCTTTGTGCCCGGCCATTGTCAGCGCCCAGTACGCGTAGGTGCCGTACTGCACCTTGTCGGAGTAGATAACGAGCGTCGCATCCGGCCTGATGCCTATCGAGCCCAGCCTGTGCGCCATCTCGGCCGGTGTGACGAACACCCGGTCGGTCTCGTGCCATGAGAGGTCCTTCCAGAAGAACCTGATGGCGCCTGGGACATGGCCCGACCGGTAGTCTTCGTCGGTGTCTGTCGCTCCGATCTCGAGAACCCGAACCGACGGGTCGTCGAGATGCTCCTCCAACCAGTCGGTGGTGACGAGATTTTCTGGCATCTTGTTGTTCGATCTCCCAAAACAGATATAGGTGGAGCGAATCTGATCACGTGTTGGACCAGATTGTAGGGGCGTATGGCATTACGCCCACACGTCGGTTAGGCGTCCATTTCCCATCAATTGCACGAAACAGCCTACGCGGTCTCATCGGACTTCGACTCGAAATCGGCGATGGCCTCCAGAACCGCTTTCCCGAAGCGATCACGTTTTGCGGCGCCAACGCCGAACACGGTGAACAACTCGTCCATGTCCTTCGGTCGCGCCGCTGCAAGAGCTGAAAGGGTCCGGTCCCCGAACACGACATAGGCCGGAACACCTTCTTTCGTCGCCCTGGCCTTGCGCCACTCACGGAGCACATCGAACAATGGTATGTCGGCGTGGTCGGGCCGGCGTGAATGGTTAACAGCGTCTTTGCGAGCGGGGCCAGCGGTCGCCCGGGGAGCGGCGTCGGGGTGCTCCGCCTCCCAGTTCCTAACCTCTGCCAGCAATTGCTTTCCGAAACGTCGTGCCCGCACGGGACCGATGCCCCAGACCTCCAGAAGTTCAGCCTCGGACCCGGGCCTGGCGTCCGCGATCTCCCGTGCGGTCCGATCCTCAAACACGTCAACCGGGTCCATACGATTCTTCCTGGCCAAGTCGGATCGCAGCCGAATGATTCGCTCGGCAAGGCCCGATCCGTTGCCGCCGGCGCTGTTAAGACAGTTGTCGCAGTTGCCGCAAGAGTCTGTCGACTTCTCGCCGAAATATTCGAGGATGTAGTTCCTGCGGCATCCAAGCGTCTGCGCGTACCCGAGCATCCGCTCAAGCATCTCGAACTCATGCTCTCGGTGGCGGTCCACTACGGTCGAGTCGATAACGGCGTCCGGGTTGTCCGAGAGCAGGAAATCTGCCGCGGAGTCCAAGAGTCCGGACTCCTGGAAAGCGCGGACCGCCATCACCTCGCCGTCAAAGCGCCCCAACCTGGACTCCGGCATCCGCGACCCGGGCCCTACACCGGCGCACAAACGCCGCCACGCCATCCGCAACTCGGACGCCGGCGGATGATCCTTGTCGATGAATCGGCGCGGCCCCGCGGCCGAATACGGCGTGTAGATCAAGACACACTCAGCGGGCTCGCCGTCACGACCGGCCCGGCCGGACTCCTGGTAGTACGCCTCGAGACGGGCGGGCATGTCGTGATGCACTATGAAACGCACGTCCGGTTTGTCCACACCGAGCCCGAAAGCGTTGGTCGCGACCATCACGTCGACTCGGTCCGTCATGAAGCGCCGCTGGACTTCAGACCTGTCTTTCGCACCCATCCCGGCGTGGTAGTGCGCAGCGTTCAGACCCGCCCCAGAAAGCAGTTCGGCCAGCTCCTCGGTGCGCTTGCGCGAGCCGACATACACGATGCCGCTTTTGCCACGTCTCTTCCCGCAATAGTCGAGCAAGAAATCTTGTTTCTCGCTGTTGCCCCCGCCAAAGTTGACCGCGAAGGTCAGGTTAGGGCGATCCACCGAGTGCACGACACGCACTGCGTGGTCCAAGCCGAGTCGGCGGGCTATATCGTCCCGAGCCAGGCTCGTTGCCGTAGCGGTCAGCGCAATCGTCCGTGGAGAACCCAGTTGTTTCCGCACGGAGTCGAGCCTCAGGTAATCGGGCCGGAACGTGTGCCCCCATTCTGAAACGCAGTGCGCCTCGTCGATGGCGAGCAGGTTTATGCCAGCACAGGCGAGCCCGGTCACGAAACGCTGATTGGCCAACGACTCGGGCGATGTGTACAGGAGGTCAAGAGCCCCGTCACGAAAGGCGATGTAGGTGTTGCGTTTCTCGCTGTTCGTGAGGTTTGAGTTGATGAAGGCGGCAGCGATGCCGTTAGCGACAAGGCTCTCGACCTGGTCCTGCATCAACGCGATGTGCGGCGACACGACCAGCACGCGCCCGGAGATTAGCGCCGGAAGAACGTAGGTCATGCTCTTTCCGCTGCCGGTCGGGAGCACGGCGAGCACGTCACCGGAGTCCAAGCCTTTCAGGGCTTCGGATTGTCCGGGCCTGAGCCCCGGGTAACCGAATTTGTCGAAGAGCAGGGCCGTGAATTTGTCGTGGTGCGCCGAGATGGCTTTGGCGCTCTCTGGGATTTCGGTAATCAGGGTGTAGCCAAACCGGAAAGACTCGTGTGAGGAGTTCGATACAGCCGGATGATAGCGGTCTCAACGCACAACTCCCGGGGGAATGTCACAAAACCCTGGATGCGGGGAGATTTACCAGGGGGCCGCTCTGGATTAACCGCCGACCGGACCGAAACGCTCGGTGCGGATGAGCTCCGGGTTCACGCCCGCAGCAACAAGCGCGTTTGCGACCGTCTCCACGAACCCCTCCGGGCCGCACACGTACGCACGTCCAACGGCGCCAAGTCGATCGAACACATCGGAGATCATCTCGGCGTCGACGCGCCTGTCGAAACCGTCCCAGTCTTCCGGGGTGACCCGGGTGAAAGTGTGCGCAACCTGCAGACCGTTTCGGGCGTCGGCAAGCGCGTCGAGTTCATCACCAAAGATTACGTCCTCCGGGGAACGTGAGCTGTAAAGCAATAACGTCTGGACGTGACGGGCAGCGTTCTCTCGATGCCGCAGTATCGACATGAGCGGAACGATCCCGGAACCGGCGCCGATAAGTAACAGCGGTCCGCCCATGGACCCAGTCCACGCGATAGGCCCGCCGATAGGCCCACGTACCTCGACCCGGTCTCCAACGATCACCACGTCGTGGAAGTAGGGCGATACCTCGCCGCCATCAATCTTCTCGACTGTAAGGTCGACGACGTTGGCGGTCTCAGGGCCGATTGCTATGGAGTAGCTGCGCTGCGCCTGGTAGCCGTCAGCAGCAGTCAAACGGACGTCGTAGTGCATGCCGGGGAGGAAGGGCTCCCAGTTCGGCAGACGCAAACGGTAAGTCTTGACGCGATACGTCTCGATGGTGATCGACTCAACCGTGGCGACCTGCCACGGGAGCTGGTCGGGCTGGCGTACTTCAGGCTCTTGCATCGTCACCGAATCATGTCCGTCCAGACTCCCCCTAACCCTCTCCCTGTGAGAGAGGGGGCTCGTCACGACCGCCGCCGTCCTAATCGCCCCAGTAGCGCTGTTCTTTCCAAGGATCTCCGTACATGTGATAACCGTTGGCCTCCCAGAACCCGGGGGCGTCTTCGTCCATAAAGCGGATGCTCTCCACCCACTTGGCGGACTTCCAGAAGTACAGGTGCGGGACGATCATCCGGACCGGTCCGCCGTGCTCCATCGTGATCCCTTTACCGTCGAACTCGTGGACGATAAACGCCTTCCCATCGCGCACGTCGGCGACCGGGAGGTTGGTCGTGTAGCCGCCGAACGAACGGACCATCAGGTAGTCCTCGTCGATATCGTCTCCCAGCCCCGCCTGCTCGAAAAAAACATCCAAGTCCACGCCCTTCCAGTCGCTATCGAGCATCGACCATTTCGTCACGCAGTGGATGTCGGTGTGGATCTCGGTCTGCGGCATCGCCATCAGATCGTCCCAGTTCCACGATTTTGATCCGTCTTCACCCAGGTTGATGGTGAACTTCCATTCGTCCTGCGGGACTTTCTCCGTCGGTCCATAAGTGAGCACGGGGAAGCCCGTCTCGTAGTACTGACCTGACGGTATCTCCCGGGGCGGTTGTGGGCGGCGGAAACCGGAGAAACCTCGACTGAGCACGGCAGCGATCCTTCACAGAATTACGGATCTGATTCAACTTCCCGGTGTATCCCGGGATGGTCCCGTGGATCCCATCACGACGAAGCGGTACGCCGATCTGGCCACGGAGGCTCGATTGTATCCCGAACTTCGTTTGCTACGAATGAGTAGCTCGGGGCCTTTCAGGGAAATGTGGCGTCTATACTCCGGCGCACATCCAGATGTTCGTACAGCGCTTGCCCGGGGTGAAGTTATTTCCAGGTTCGTACGTGCACAGGCTAATCACTTGAGGAGAATACCAAATGAGGCTTGAGGGTAAATCCGCCATTGTTACGGGCGGAGGAAACGGAATCGGCCGGGCGATAGCCGGGCTGTTCGCCGAAGAAGGCGCAAGAGTACTGGTAGCCGATATCGAAGACGACGCCGGGAAGGCCGTGGTGGACGAGATAAACCAAGCAGGCGGGCAGGCGGTTTTCCAGCACACAGACATCTCGAATGAGGATTCCGCGGCCGGGGCGATCCAAGCCGCCGTGAACGCCTTTGGCGTCGTAGACATCTTGGTCAACAACGCCGCCGCGTTTGTTTTCGGCAAGATCGAAGACGTGACCCGCGACGACTGGGACCGGGTGCTGGGGGTGAACGTCATGGGACCGGCCAACTGCGTGCGCGCCGTGCTGCCAGTGATGCGAGACAACGGCGGAGGAGCGATCGTAAACCTGGCGTCCGTGAGCAGTTTCGTCGCCCAACCGGCGTTCATCCCGTACAACTCGTCCAAGGGCGCCGTCCTGCAGCTCACGCGCTGCCTTGCGATGGATCTCGCCGTGGACCACATCCGGGTCAACGCCGTGTGCCCAGGCACCATCCACACAAGAGCTACGGAAACGCACATCAATGCGCTGGGACTTGATCGTGAACACGCGCTCGCCGATTTCGGACAGGACGCTCCGGTCAAACGCGTTGGACAGCCGCGTGAAGTCGCTTACGGAGTGCTGTTTCTGGCGTCCGACGAGGCGTCTTTCATCACGGGCGAGCACCTTGTCATTGACGGCGGAGCGACCATCGACTGAGCCCCGACGGATCCCTTCCGGATACTTCTACCGGCATGATGTACGGCGCCGGGGCCAGCGATCTGTACATCGATGCCACTGCCGATCTGCTGGGCGATGGTGATGAATTTACCATCCAGCTTCCCCATGGCGAATGGAAACACGCTTAACATCCAGCGCATCATTCCGGTCGTCCTGAGGCCCCTGATGGATTTGAAGTGATGGATACGGAGCGATCGATACTCGTGGGGAAGTTGGTTCTCAACCGGGAACTGCATACCTACAATGCGGCGTCAGGACGTCGCACGAGGATCAGAGCGATGTCTGCCCGCACATACCAACCGATGGAGTACCTGATTTGGCAACACTGAGTTCTGAGCAGATAGCCCTGTTGAAAGAACCCCACATCGCTCAGGTCGTGACGCTTATGGCCGACGGATCGCCGCAAATCTCGCCGGTCTGGGTGGATACGGACGGCACAGACATCTTGATCAACACGGCACTGGGTAGGGTAAAGACGAACAACATGGAGCGGGATCCCCGGGTGGCGGTGGGGGTGTACGACCCGGTCAACTCATACTCACGGGTTGTGAACGTCCGCGGCCATGTTAGCGAGATCAGCGAAGAGGGCGCTGACGCTCACATCGACAGTCTCGCCAAAAAATATTCAGGCGCTGACACTTACGGCGGCCGCAACCCGGCTGAGACGCGCGTCATCATCCGAATCTCTCCGGACATCATCACCTGATCTGAATCCCGCAGACCTTGGGAAATCCGAGGCCCGATTGAAACTCGTCAAAACGGCATCTCCATCGTGTCGTTCCAGCATCCGTCCAAAGGCTTGGCGCAGTGTCACAGCGAGGACATGGAGCTGCCCGTCCGATCGGATGAGCTGGGTGTACACGAGTTCTGGGTGGGCGAGCACCACACCCTGTCGTGGGAGCCGATGTGGTCGCCAGTTAAACGTCGGGGATCAGGCTAGCGGTTGGGCTGATCTCGTCGGCGCCGCTCATCCTGTGATCGCCGTAAACCCCGGCGTTTTCGGATACGTGATGCCCCGACCTCAGCCTGGAATCCGGGCGGGCGAAACATAATCCAGCCCACGATGAGTGTCGCCCCGATCAGAACCAACCAGCCGAGCGCCGCGTCCGGGCCGTTCTTTTCGCCGAGATCCAGCAGGAGCGGCACGACCAAGAACCAGAGGATCACAAGCAGTAGCAAACCGACGCCGATCGCGACCAGGTGGTTCCGGCTCATGTCGTCCTCCTGGGCGTGAACCGTCGCAATCCAGTCTCCGTCTACCAGTTCGTGAAAGCCCCGTCGTTTCGCTTGAGTTGTGACACCCATCCACGCGGGTTCGCACGGTTCGATTCCGCAACATTCTCGTCAAAGTCCACACCAAGTCCCGGCGCGTCCGGCACCCAGGCGTAACCGTCTTCCCACTCGATCTGCTTTGGAAATAGGTCTGTCGCAAACGTACCGGGCTGTCGGGGCATCTCCTGAACGCCGACGTTGGTGGACGCCATGCACAGGTTTACGCAGGCGGCGGCGCTGACCGGGCCGAGCGGGTTGTGTGGGACGATGTCGATGTAGTGCGTTTCCGCCCAGTGAGTGATCTTGAGCGCCTCGGTAATGCCGCCCACGATGCACAGGTCGATCCGTGCGTAGTCGATCGTCTCGTTCTCGATCACCTCGCGGAACGGCCACTTGGACACCCACTGCTCGCCAGCGGCGATCGGCAGGTTGATGTTGTCCATGATCTTGCGGTAACTCGCCGGGTTTTCCGACCTGATCGGGTCCTCAATGAAGAAGGGTTTGAAGTCTTCCAGGTCTCTGCACATCTCGATGACGTGCGTCGTGTCCAATCGGGTATGGACATCAAAGCAGATTTCTACGTCGGGTAGGGCGTTGCGAACGCCGCCGATCTGCTCCACGGCTAGCTTCACTGACTCCCGCGGCTCCAGCACGCCGTGTCCGTCGAGGTCGTTGTACAGGCCTGCGGTCTGCGGCTGGTGCCAGCGGACGAACTTCCAGCCGCGATCGACGTGCGCCTTGCAGTCATCGATCAACTCCTGAAGCGTGTTGCCGTTCACGTGCGGGTAGCAGACGACCTTGTCACGGACGGGACCGCCGAGCAGCTTGTAAACCGGCATGTCGACCGACTTGCCCTTGATGTCCCACAGAGCGATGTCAATGGCGCTAATTGCACATCCGTAAACGGTATCTGCGGGGAAGAAGTTGGCCCGAAACATCTTCTGCCAGAGTTTCTCAGTCGACCACGGGTCCTGCCCAACCACTACCTCTGACAGGTGTGCGATCGCCGTCTCGATGGCGTTGCCCCAGTTGCGTATGCCGATCTCGCCCAGACCGTAGATCCCGGCGTCGGTTTCAACCTTCACGATGAAATAACCACGTCCGTCGCCGTCCTCGACCGGGTATGCCTTGATTGCGCTGACTTTCAACTGGGGTTCCTCTCCTGTTCGTTGTTGTGGGGTTCGTTGTGGGGGCGGGGCCTGTTCCGCCCGTTCGTGGGACCACCTGAATCCCTCGCCAATTGCCCATGGTCGTTTCCGGGCGGGCAAGCCCCGCCTCAACAGGTATCAAATAAACATCGCTCGCAGTTACCAGTTGGTTTGGGCGCCGTCGTCCCTGTACAGTTGCGGTATCCAGCCCTGCGGGTCCACCCGGTTTGTTTCCGCTGCGTCTTCGTCGAATACGATCCCTAGGCCGGGGGCGTCGTGGCAGAAGGCGTATCCGTCCTCCCAGCCAATCTGCTGTGGGAACAGGTCCGTGGCAAATGTTCCGGGACGCTTGGGCATCTCCTGAACGCCGACGTTGGTAGACGCCATCGTGAGTGAGACACAGGCGGCGGCGCTAACCGGGCCAAGTGGGTTGTGCGGGACGATGTCGATGTAGTGCGTTTCCGCCCAGTGCGTGATCTTGAGCGCCTCGGTCAGACCGCCGACGATGCACAGATCGATCCGTGCGTAGTCGATCGTCTCCTGCTCAATCACCTCACGGAAGGGCCACTTGGACGCCCACTGTTCCCCGGCGGCTATGGGCAGGTTGATGTTGGCGGCGATCTTGCGGTAGCTGGCCGGATTTTCCGACCTGATCGGGTCTTCGACAAAAAAGGGTTTGAACTCTTCCAGATCCCGGCACATCTCGATGGTGTGGCTGGTGTCCAATCGGGTGTGTACGTCAAAGCAGATACTTATGTCCGGCCCGACCGCCTCACGAACGGTGCCCATCTGCTCTACAGCGAGCCGCATCGATTTCAATGGCTCAAGCCGTCCGTAGTTTCCGCTGTACTCAAGCTCTCCGTGTGTCTCAGGCTGGCCCCATCGCACGAACTTCCAGCCTTCATCAACCGCCTGTTTGCAGTTGTCGACCAACCCTGCCAGCGTCTTGCCCTGCGTGTGCGGGTAGCAGACCACCTTGTCCCTGACCGGCCCGCCCAACAACTTGTAGACGGGCATGTCCACCGACTTGCCCTTGATGTCCCAGAGGGCGATGTCGATGGCGCTGATGGCGCACATGTACACCTTGTCGGCCGGGAAGAAGTTGCCACGGAACATCTTCTGCCAGTGACGCTCGGTCGACCACGGGTCACCGCCGACGAGCGCCTCCGAAAGGTGTTCCACAGCCGCCCCGATCGCGTGCCCCCAGTTTCGGATGCCGACCTCGCCGATGCCGTCTATGCCGGCGTCTGTGTAGACCTTGACGAAGAAGTACTTGTTTCCTTCAGAGTCCGCGACGGGGAAGGTCTTCAGAGCGGTGATTTTCAATTAGGTTCCTTTGTATTGATTGTATTGATCAGTGAGGGGAGGGGGGCAAGCGCCGCCCCTACATCTGGTTGTCCGGGTTATCCGTTCCAGGCGTCACCAAACACCCCGCCGAAGAAGTTCTCGCCGACATAGTTGCGCCCACGGTCACGCGTTTCCTTCCAGGAGTGTTCCAGACCGAATTAACGTCGGTTTTCGGCATTTGTTCTAATTCAGGTTTCAGGCGATCTCACCGAAAAGGTCGTTTTTCGGGCCCGAAATACCTCCACGACGCCGGGCTGTGCCGATGCTCTCAAACGGCCCGGCGAGTGTAGATGGGCGATCGGAGGCGGTCAATCGAGAACGCGCCTAGATGATTCGTTCAAGAACGCCTCCACATGTCCCCCCCTCCCCCCCGGCATTACACTCGAAATCCGTAGCTAAATCGCCTTGCGTTTCCCGTGGCCAAATTCCTAGCCTCAACGTATTGCTTTGGAACACGCGCGAGACGCTTGGACGGGTAAATATGCTACGACTGTTAGTAACGCTTATCGGAATCGCAGCGATAGCCACGGCTTTTGCTGGAGGCCAGCAGACGATTTCCGCAGACGACCATGAGGCCAGGAACGCCGGGGTGACTCTGATCGCCCTGGATCTTGGTAGTACATCGGTCAGCGAAAAAGACGCCGCCGTCGCCGAGACGGCGCTGCGAATCCTCGTGGATTCTGTGAGCGATGGCGTCGTCGCCCTGATGCCGTACTCAGACGCGGCCGGAACCGCCGTCGGGCACCGTGCCGGGAGCGCTGAACTCGCTAACGCCGTATCCACTCTCGTCCAACGCGTGGCCAGCCGCGCCGAGGCTGGCGGCAGCGACCAGTTTGCCGCTCTCGCCTCCGCGTTCGGGTATCTATCCGGCGAGGGCGCACTTTCAGGGTCCGAGATCGTCCTCGTGACGGGACGGATGCAGGACGGGTCGCAGGAGAATCGCGACCGGATCATTGGGTTTGCCGACCTGTTCATAGCAGAGGGCTGGAAGATCAACGCCGTGATGCTTCCCTCGGCCACAAACGAAGCGCGCGGATTCCTGTCGTCGATCGTGGAACGTGCCTCGGGTCGCTGGGATGACACCGGCACGCTGTCCGGGATGGAAATGTTCACGAGTAACGTTCTAAGTATGAATGGCGAACTTGTGCTGGACATCGCACTTCGTTCCGGCAACAGCGCGGTCCAGGTGATCGAAGTAGCACCGGAATCGACACAGCTCAGCGTTGCGATGGTCCGCAACTCGCCCGGCGCTTCACTCGATCTGTTCGATCCTCACGGCGTGCAAGTGGGTTCGACCTCCAACGCCGCCGAATTCGTTACCACGCCAAATCTTCTTGTGACGTTTATCACCTCTCCCGAGCCGGGGACATGGTCACTACGCGCCACCGGCGATGGCCTCCCGATCATGGCTTCCGTGGAGCTGCTGAGCCCGCTGGAATTAACGTTGGTGGAACAGCCTCCTCTTGAGGCGGGCCAGCGGTCCGTCCTGATGGCGATGGCGACGGTGAACGGCGAACCCCGATGGCTGCCCGGATCCATCGTGACCGCAACAATCACCTCGCCGGAGGGCGCGTCAGTCGTGTACCGGTTGGCCGACAACGGAGAGGGCGGCGACGCCTTCCTCGGGGACGGCATCTTCACCGTCGTGTTCGACGCTTCTCCGGACCAGGGATTCAACGATGTTGTCCTCGAACTCGGATGGGACAACTACGACGCCACTATCGAGGCCAGAGATTCGTTCCAGACGGAAGTGTTCCCGACCCTGCGGCTAGAACCCTCTGCGGGTGGAGCGATAGAAGCCGGGCTCGAGATCGAGGTCGGAACGATAGAGGTGTGGGTTGGTGAATACCCCCATCCGGTAGCCCCGTCGGCCCTGACCGTGCTGGTTACCGGGCCCACCGGGGAATCAGTTACCGGCTCACTGCGCATGGTTGACGCCCTGGACGACGGGACTGCCTGGAAGTTCGAGGTTTTCGTGACGCCGAGTGAGACCGGGCGGCAGGCCGTGACCGCAGAGCTAAACGTCGAGTACGTCGGCCGGACGTTCATCACATCTGGACCGACCGCACAGACATCGGTGACGGTCAACTACCCGGTGGTGCTTTTTGACGAGATCGCGGACGAGACCGCTAATGAGACCGCGGACGGTTCGATGCTTCCGGTCATCGGCGGCGTCATGATCAGTCTGCTGATAATGCTGGGGGTAGTGGTGTTCGTGATCAACCGGCGGCACGTGATGCCTTACGGCTACATATACGACGACCGGCAGCAGTTAATCCTGGACCTGTCGATGGTCCGGAGGGGCGGTCTGAAGGGTTTGACATCCAGAGGAGTGGTTTCCCTGGCCGACGCCCCGGAGCTGCCCGTCCCGGGCGCAACGATGGTGTTCAAGCGTTCCGGAGTTGAGCTTCGATACGAGAACTCCGGCAACTTCACCATGCGTGTGGATGGTCAGCCGGCGCCGCGGGTCACTGAACTGCGTGACGGGTCACGGATCGGATACTCAGGCCGGTTGTTTGAGTACACGACCACCCGCCGCCATGCGCGACGGATTGCCCCCGTTCCGACGGCTTCGCCAGAGCCTGCGGCGGGTTAGAAGCCGCTCGACTCAAGGGATAACAAAAAGGACCGCCGTTGGAGACCGGCGGTCCTTTTTCTAGTTAGACGGAACTGCGTTCTTTAGCTCTCCGTGACGGTGATCGACTTGATCGCCATGCCGGGTTCACGGGACATGCCGGGGTCGCGTTCCGGGATCGCCATCACGGTGTCCATACCGTCCGTCACCTCACCGAATACCGTGTGCTTGCCGTCGAGGTGTGGCGTGGGTCCAAAGGTGATGAAGAACTGGCTGCCGTTGGTTCCGGGGCCGGCGTTCGCCATCGACAGAATACCGGGCTTGTCGTGCCTCCGATCCCTGTGAAACTCATCCCCGAAGTCGTAGCCGGGGCCGCCGCTACCGGTGCCGGTCGGGTCGCCGCCCTGGGCCATGAAACCCGGGATGACGCGGTGAAAGGTCACGCCATCGTAAAAGCCGGTGCGCGACAGGTTGACGAAGTTCTCGACCGTCAAAGGCGCTTCCGCCCCGAAGAGGTTGATATCGATCTTCCCGCCGCTGGCGAGTTCCATGGTCGCCGAGTAACTCTTGCTGGTGTCGAGTGCGCCGCTGGGGGCTTTGGGGCTATCTCCGTGCTGAAGCAATTGTGTTCCTTATCGTGTGGATCCTCATCGGTTTGAGGTTCGGTTGATTTGAGCGATTAACTCTCGATAATGCGGATGGTGCTGATTGCGTCTCCCGGGTTCGGGTCGGTTCCCGGGTCACGGATCCGGATGTTGTTCACGACATCCATGCCGTTTACCACTTCTCCGAACACGGCGTGGCAGGAGACCGAGAACCCGGCGCAGTTTTTTGGCTGATCGTTTTCATCAAACGCATCGAGGAACGGTGTCTGGCCAAATATTATGAAGAACTGGCTGCCGTTCGTGTTGAAGCCAGAGTTCGCCATCGAGATTATGCCGGGCTTGTTGTGCCGGGCGTCCACGTGGAACTCGTCAGCGAACTTGTATCCCGGGTCGCCTCCGCCCGTTCCAGTGGGGTCTCCACCCTGGGCCATAAAGTCGGCTATAACGCGGTGGAACGTCACGTTGTCGTAATAACCGCCTCTCGACAGGTTGACGAAGTTCTCGACGATGGTCGGAACCAGGTCGTCAAACAGCAGGATTTCGAATTCCTCACCTTTGGCCAACTCAAATACGGCTGTGTACGTCTTGCTGGTGTCCAGGGAACCGTCCGGTGGTTGCAGGCCGCTGCTTGCCGTGGGCGCCACCGTCGGAATCGGGACCGCCGTGGTCTTGGGTTCGTCGCTAAAACACGCGACCGCCGCAACGAGCGCGATCGAGAGCGCGGCAAGAAGGGTCCAACGTTTCATCGTTACTCCTAGGGCGTTCTAAATTCTGGTTGCGGGAATCGGATGCGAATCGGATGCATAGAGGCATACGGAGCCCCGGGGTTTATTCGATCTCACCAATTCTATGGAAGTCTAGCGTCTTGATCGCCGGCCAGAGCGTCCGGTACGTCCGCAAGAAGTGTGTCATGCCGACCAGCAGGGTCAATACGACGCACAGGACGATCTGCTCCACCGGCTGTCCCGTCAGCACGGTCAATATGTTGATGGAGATGAAGGTCATCATCATCCCCCAGAAGGCCGACCTGAATATGACGTATCCCAGCAGCAACGCCGGTATCGATAGCAGGGCCAGATAGGGCACGATCACCAACGAGATGCCGCTCATGACCGCCGCACCCTTGCCGCCGTAGAAACCGATGAACACGGAAAAATTGTGGCCAAGCATCGTGGATAACGCGCCGGCATACATCGACCAGTCGGGCACCCCTATGAACGTGGCCGTCACCATCATCAGCGCCGCTTTTCCGGTGTCCACGCCGAACACCAGTACACCCACGGCTTTGCCCAGTGAACGGAGCGCGTTTAGCGCGCCGACGTTTCCGCTGCCCATGGAGCGGATTTCGCGTCCCGTTCGACGTCCAAAGATGTGCGCCGTCGGAACCGCTCCAACCAGATAGGCGGCGAACACGAAAGCCACGCCGATGATCAACTCACCCATTGAATGAACGCCCGGATCGCCAATTGCCCGAACGGGGTCGTAGTTCAGGCATATCCGTCCCTATAATTGCAACCATATGCTCAGCGAACAAACCTCCCCGAACAATCCCGAAACAAATAGCCGCCCGGCTGGATCCGCCGAAAATGACGCAGGTCCGCCAACGCTGAACGACAACGACCTGCTTGAAATGTACCGAACGATGGTACTGAGTCGGGTGCTTGATCAGCGCATCTGGCAGATGAATCGCCAGGGACGGGCGGCCATTGTCGCTTCCGCACAGGGCCATGAAGCGGCACAGGTCGGCGCCATACGGGCGTTGGACCCGGAGCGGGACCGGTTCTATATCTACTACCGCGAGCTCACGACGATGCTCGCCCTGGGTATTACGCCGCTCGAGCTGCTGCTGGGTTTCCTCGCGAAGGACGGTGAACCGCTTTCCGGGGCGCGACAGTTCCCCCTGCACGGGGCAATCGATCGCCAACGGTGTGACATCGTGTCGTTCTCAAACGTTGTCGCTACGCAACTGCCTCAAGCCGTCGGGGTCGCCCTCGCCGACAAGATGCGGGGCGAGAAGCGAGTGACCGTGGCCTACTTTGGAGACGGCGCCTCGAGCATGGGCGAGACGCACGAGGCGATGAACTTTGCCGCGATCCACCGCCTTCCCGTCATTTTTTTCTGCGAGAACAACAAGTACGCGATCTCGGTGCCGCTAGCGCAGCAGATGAACATCGAATCTGTAGCCACCCGCGCCACGGCCTATGGGATACCGGGGATCGAGGTCAATGGCTTCGATCCCGTCGCCGTTTACGAGGCGGTTGGAGCTGCTGCGAACCGGGCGCTGGCCGGGGACGGCCCGACCCTTGTCGAGGCCGTCGTGGAACGGTTCCTGCCGCACACCAGCGACGACGACGACACCCGCTACAGACCGGCCGAAGATCTTGAGGGCATCCGGGATCTCGATCCGATCCCGGCAACAGAGAAGCTGCTGCGCGCCAGCGGGGCCTTGGACGACGCCCTTGATCAAGAGATCAAATCGGCGGCGCAGAAGATCGTTAATCAGGCAACGGAGGATGCCGAGAACGCACCTTTCCCGGAGCCACACGACTTTTACGATCAGGTGTACGCACCGGGCTCCCCGGGGGACCAGTCCTAATGGCCGAGATGACGGTGATCGAGGCGGTAAGGGAGGCCCTCCGTGAAGAGATGGAGCGGGATCCTGCCGTCTTCACGCTCGGCGAGGATATCGGTGCACGCGGTGGGGTGTTTCTTGCGACAGAAGGACTCATAGAGCAGTTCGGCGCAGAACGGGTGATCGACACACCACTTGCGGAGGCGTCTATCGGCGGGGTCGCGCTGGGCGCGGCCGTCAACGGCATGCGTCCGGTCGCCGAGATCGAGTTCGGCGACTTCATTTGGCCCGCCGTGAACCAGGTCATCGGCGAGGCCGCACGAGTTCGCTACGGGACACAGGGACGACGCTCGGCTCCATTGGTGCTGCGTGTTCCTTACGGAGGCGGCGTGCGGGGTGGGCTATTCCACTCGCAGTCCATAGAGGTGGCGTTTGCCCACCAGCCCGGTCTGAAGGTGATAGCGCCGTCCACGCCCTACGACGCCAAAGGCCTGTTGAAGTCCGCCGTGCGGGATGACGACCCCGTCATCTTCTTCGAACACAAGCGGACGTACCGGCTCGTCAAGGGCGACGTACCGAACGGCGACTACACGATCCCGATCGGTCAGGCCGATGTGAAGCGGGCCGGGAGTGATATGACCGTCGTCAGTTACGGCCTTGTGATGCACTACTGCCTGGAGGCGGCGGCGGCGCTTGCCGAGGAGGGGGTCGACGTCGAAGTGGTCGATCTCAGGACACTTCGTCCGCTGGACACCGATACGGTTCTTGAGTCCGTGCGCAAGACAAGCAAAGCGATGGTGGTGCACGAGGACACAAAGGCCATCGGCATCGGCGGGGAGATCGCAGCCGTGATCGCAGATGAGGCGTTTGAGGACCTGGACGCCCCTGTGAAACGCGTCGCCGGTCCGGAAGTGCCGGCCATGCCGTTCTCGCCCCTTCTGGAGGCCGAGTTCATGCCTTCAGCGGAGAAGATCGCGACGGCTATGCGGGAACTGGCGGCGTACTGATGGCGGTCATCGGAATCGAACTCCCACAGGTCGGCGAATCCGTCACGGAGGCCGTCATCGGCAAGTGGTTGAAGCAGCCCGGGGACACGATCGAGAAGTTCGACGCCCTCGTAGAAGTTGTGACCGACAAGGTCAGTATGGAGTTCCCTGCGCCACACACCGGTGTTTTGAAATCGATCATCGCCGACGAGGGAGAGACGGTCCCGATGGGCGCCGTGATCGCTGAGATGGATGTCGACGATGCGACCTCGAAGGCGGCCGCTGTGGCCTCCGAAGTCAAGGCCGAAGCTCCTGCGCCGAATCGCGTGGGGACGCTTGTACAGGGGGCGAACGTCGGGCCGACCGGCGGGACGTTCCGGGACACGGCGCTTGAGGATCAGATGGCGCAACGCACCCCGGTCGCGTCTCCCGCCCCGGCCACCACGCCTGTGACCGGGCCGGCCGGAGGCGAGCGGACTTACTCCCCGGTAGTTTCTCGACTGGCCGCAGCAAACGGGATCGATCTTTCTACCGTGACGGGGACGGGACGGGACGGCCGGGTGACCAAAGGCGACGTGCAGGTGGCGATCGCCGCGGGAACTTCCTCAAGCACCGCTGCGCCCACCGCACATGACGGGCCGGTTGGCAACGACCGCGTGATCGACCCGTCGCCGATTCGGCAGATGATCGCGAACCACATGGTGCGTTCCGTACGCGAGATACCGCACGCGTGGAGCACGGTCGAAGTAGACATGACGGGGTTGGTCGCATGCCGGACGGCGCAGCGCGACCTTTTCCGGGAACGGCACGGTGTGGACCTGACCTTCCTAGCCTTCACCGCACACGCCGCGACCCGGGCTCTTAGGGAAAATCCCCTAGTCAACTCAAGCTGGGAAGACGGGAAGATCAGGCTCAAAGGGCGGGTGAACTTGGGGCTGGCGGTCGCAGCACCGGACGGGCTGGTGGTGCCGGTGATCCATGATTCCGATCGTGAGGGCATCTCGGGGCTGGCCCAACGCATTGCGCCGCTTGTCGAGCGGGCTCGCACCGGCTCCCTGGCTTTATCGGACGTGCAAGGCGGTACATTCACGCTGAACAACACCGGAACCCTGGGTTCGATCCTTGGCGGGGCGATCATCAATCACCCGCAGGCGGCCATCGTTACGACGGAGTCGATCGTCAAGCGGCCTGTCGTCGTCTCCGGTCCTGCCGGCGACGCCATTGCCATACGATCGATGATGAACATCTGCCTGTCGTTTGACCACCGGATCATTGACGGCGCTGAGGCGTCATCGTTCATGCAGAGTTTCAAAAACGGGCTTGAGGCATGGACCTCCGATTCGGAGCTCGACTAGGCCGGGATTTACCCGGACATTGTCTGCGCCATGAAGCTCACCTGGTTCGGAACCGTGGACTACGTGGAGATGCTGGCCCTGCAACGGGAATTCCATGAATCACGGGTCACGAACGAAATTCCCGACACGTTGCTTCTGCTTGAACATTCGCACGTCATCACCCTGGGCCGCCGGACGCTCGAGACCCACGTCCTTTCTGAACCGACGGTGCTCGCGGACGCCGGTATCGACGTGGAAGAGACCGACCGGGGCGGGGAAGCCACGTACCACGGGCCGGGGCAGCTTGTGGCGTACCCGATCGTCGATCTGCGCGCTCTGGGCCTTGGCCCAGCCAGCTATGTCACCGCGCTGGAGCAAGCGATCATCGAGACGCTGGCGGTGTATTTCGTAGAAGCGCATCGGGTAAAAGGGCGTACAGGGATCTGGGTAGCCGGCGACGGCGAAGAGTCTGGGGACGGCAACAATCCGGTCGGCCGGAAGATCGCTGCGATAGGTGTGCGTATAAGCCGCGGCGTGGCGATGCACGGGTTGGCGCTTAACGTGTCCACGGACCTGTCCATGTTCGACCACATAGTGCCTTGCGGGATGCCCGGGCTGGACGTGACGTCTATCGAGGCCGAACAAGGGGCGGCTCCGCCGGTGAAGATCGTGGCAGAGGTGCTGGCGGAGAAACTGGCCGAGGTGCTGATTCCGGTTTGACCGGTCGCCCAGGATCACGCCGTTGGATGCAACCAGACCTCGATACCGGTGATCTCTAGCAACCGCCGTCGCACCAACTCATAGACCACCGGAATCCCCCAGGCATAGCCCTCGTGTGCGATGCCGGGTATGTCGACGCTCCGGGTTCTGCCTCAAGTTCAAACTCTTAGGTATCGGTATCGAACCCGCCCGTCAAACGCCGAAGAGCGACGGGGAGCCGGAGGTTGGCGAGCCCGGTTACATCTCGTAGATCGGTTTCAAGAGCAGCGGTGACCTCCGCAATTTGCTGGTCTTGCTCGGTCGCCATTTAAGGCCTACTTCCCGTCTCCATAAACCTCCCTAATTCCATATGATTCGCCTCTACTCAGGCCAGGAGCGCGACTCGATATACCTATGCGCCTCGATCGCCGCCGTTGCGCCGTCTCCGGCCGATGTCACAAGTTGTCTGGCGGAACCCGTGCGAATATCGCCGACCGCATAGAGCCCCGGCGAAGATGTGCTCATCGATACGTCTGTTTCGACATGGCCGCCGCCGTCCAGCCCCACGAATCCCGACAGGTAGGACGAGCGCGGTTCGGTGCCGACAAAGATGAACACGCCGGCGACATCCAGTGTGGGTTCTTCACCTGTAGCCGCGTCCTTCACCTTCACGCCGTTCACCCCGGCATCCCCGCCCAGTATCTCCGTCACCGTCTGGCCGAAACGGATTTCGATCTTGTCGTTGTCTCGAACCCGTTCCTGGAGAAGTGTCTGGCCTGTGAACTCATCGCTACGGACCAGCATGATGACTTTAGAAACGTAAGTCGTGAGCGATAGCGCCTCGTCCAGCGCGCTGTCGCCACCGCCTACCAGAGCGACTGTCTCGTCAAGGAAGAAAGCGCCATCGCAGGTAGCGCAGTTGGAGACGCCGCGTCCCCGGAACTCCTCTTCACCGTCCACGCCAAGGTCCGCGAAGCCCGATCCGGTGGCAGCGATAACCGCCCTGGCGCGGAACTTGCCGTCGGGCGTGGAAAGCGAGAGATACGGCTCTTCCGACTCCAACGATTCGACCTCGCTGAACATGCGCACTTCGGCGCCGGCGGCCGAGGCCTGTTTCTCGATCAACGGAACGAGATCTGCCCCTAACAGGCCGTCCGGGAACCCGGGGAAGTTTTCGATCTTTTCTGCGTTGATGATCTGCCCGCCCGGCATCATTCCTTCCAAGACCACGGTTTTGAGGCCCAGGCGAGCGCCGTACATTGCGGCGGTCAATCCACCGGCCCCAGCGCCGATCACTACAAGATCAAAAACCTCAGCCTGTTCAGACATCCCGGTGAGAACTCCCTAATTCAATCACGGTATCCAGTTGGCAAAATGAACCAACGGGCCAAAACACCCTCGAATAATCACCCCTGCGGGGTTAGATCATTCCCTGTTCCCGGACCTGCTTGAGAGAGGTTTCGAACGCCTCCAGGGTTTTGGCGATGTCCTCGTCCGAATGCACGGCCATCATCAGGAAGCGGCGGCCGTTGTCGACACCGTTGTTGAACATCGCCATCTTGAACTCGTGATCGGCGTCGATACCGATCGGTGTACCGGACGGCGTGCCCTGGATGATGCCGTATTCGTCCACATCGGCGTCGATACCGATGCGGGTGTGGATCATCGAGCCGATGCCGTACGCGTGGCCGGGAATTTCCACCCGACCGAACACCTCGTTTATTCCGGCTTTCAGTTTCTGTCCTGCGGCGTCCGCCTTTTCGTTAACATCGCCGTTCGCCACCATCTCAAGCGCCTCTATACCGGCGACCGCCGAGAGCGGATTGCCGTTGAACGTGCCCTGGTGGAGCATCTCGCCGCGCTCGATCGTGTTCAGGATGTCCGCCTTGCCTGCGACTGCGCCACCGGGCAACCCGCCGCCCAGGATCTTGGCGAGGGTGCAGAGGTCGGGCGTGATGCCCCAGAGCTCCTGCGTGCCGCCTTTGGAAGAACGGAACCCGGTCACCACCTCGTCCAGGATGAACACGACATCGTGCGTCGTGGTCACGTCCCGAATCCCTTGCAGGAAGTCAGGATGGATCGGTGTGCCGCCCATGTGTGCGCCGGTGGACTCGATGATCACGGCGGCGACGTCATTGACCTCGATGGCGGCTTCGACGGCGGCGATGTCGCCGGGCTGGAGCACGATCATCGTGTTCAGCACCTCGCCCGGGATGCCGGACATACCGGTGAGATTGCCGGCGTTGGCATAGTCGGACCAGCCGTGGAAATGGTCGAAGAACTTGATGATCTTGGACCGCCCGGTGTAGGCACGCGCCATGCGCATCGCCATCATGACGGCCTCTGTGCCGGATGACGTGAACCGAACCTTCTCGGCGCACGGGATGAGGTGCTTCACGAGATCTGCCCACCGGATCTCAAGGTCCGACGACGCGCTCAGGTGCGTTCCGAGGGCCATGCGGTTCTGTACCGCCCTCACTATCGCTGGGTGGGCCTGCCCGAGGATCATGGAGCCGTGGCCGGTGTTGTATTCGACGTACTCGTTGCCATCCACGTCCCACTTGCGGCTGCCCTGACCTCGTTCCATGTGCACCGGGAACGGCGTCATGTTGCGGGCCTCGTGCGTGACGCCCTTGGGGAAGTTCAACTTTGCCCGCTCATACAGCTCAGCCGATTTCGGGTGCAACTCGTAGTAGCGGTCCTCGATAGCGGTCCGAGCCATTTGTTAGGCCTCCGTGTTCTTTGTTATGCATATTTGCTGGTGAACCCTTTAGCGCTCGCCGCAAAACGATGTCGAGCACCGATTCGCTGCTATTCTATGCGTTCAAATTCCCGAGCCGCTGCACTTCCAGCGTCATCTCCATTAATCCGAGCAAATCAGGTGATATCCGTGCCCGAGAGCTTCATCACACACCTCGAATGCAGCAACTGCGGACTGACGTACGAGCACACGGACCCCATGCGCACTTGCCCGTCCTGCGAAAAGGTGTTGTTCGCCCGCTACGACCTGGATAAAGCGGCGGGAGCGAAGGTTGATCTGCAGGGCCGAGACCCCAACATGTGGCGCTACCGCGAGGTGATGCCGGTCAAGGACGAGGCCAACATCATCACGCTGGGCGAGGGCATGACGCCGATTATCGATGCGGTGCGGCTGGCGAAAGAGGTCGGATCGCCCCGATTGCTGCTGAAGGACGAGGGCGTCTGCCCGACGGGTTCGTTCAAAGCGCGTGGCCTTTCGGCCGCGGTGTCAAAGGCCAAAGAGTTGGGGCTCACGAAGCTCACCATGCCGTCCGCGGGAAACGCCGCCGGAGCGATGGCCGCGTACGCCGCCGCCGGTGGGCTGGAAGCGAACGTGTTCATGCCGAAGGACGCGCCGTCAGCCAACCAGGTCGAGTGCCTAGCGTACGGCGCCAACCTGACGCTGGTGGACGGCTTCATCAACGACGCCGGACGTATCTCCGGCGAAACGGCCGCAGAACGCGGGCTATTTGACGTCTCTACGCTCAAAGAACCGTACCGGGCCGAGGGCAAGAAGACGATGGGCTACGAGATCGCCGAGCAGCTTGGATGGCGACTGCCGGACGTGATCGTGTACCCGACCGGCGGCGGCACGGGGGTCGTCGGTATGTGGAAGGCGTTCGACGAGATGGAGCGCATGGGGTGGATCGGATCGGATCGACCGCGCATGGTCGTCGTGCAGGCGGAGGGTTGCGCACCTCTTGTGAAAGCGTATGAAGCCGGAGAGCGTCATGCAGAACTGTTCCCTAACCCTCACACGCTGGCGGCCGGGATGCGCGTGCCGGTGGCGATCGGCGACTACCTTGTTCTGGACGCTGTTCGAGAGAGCGGCGGTACGGCGCTGACCGTCACGGACGAACAGATGGTGCGGGGGGTGAGCGATCTGTCTTCCCAAGAGGGTCTGTTCGCAGCGCCGGAGGGCGGGGCGCTGGTCGCCGCGCTCAGGAAAATGCTGGACGACGGCACTGTGAGCAGAGATGAGCGGGTTTTGCTGCTGGTCACTGGGTCGGGACTGAAGTACTTGGACGTGCTCACGCCCGCGCTGGTGGCTCTGCGGTAGGGAACGCTCCGAGAAAACGGCGGTCGTAGTACCCTAGCGCCGCCGCAAAACCCGGCACGTTCACGACGAGGGATTCATATTTATGGTCGATTCCGCAAGCCGCACGCCAGCTATTGGTTCTGCGTACCCGAAGATTGATGGGATCGACAAGGTGACCGGCCGGGCTCGCTTCGGAGCGGATATCCACCTGCCAGGGATGCTCCACGGCAAGGTCCTGCGCAGCCCTCACGCGCACGCCTGCGTGCTGAGTATTGATACCGCGGCCGCCGAAGCGCTTGAAGGCGTTGGGGCCGTGATCACCGGGGCCGACTTCCCGTTGCTGCCGGCCGGTACGGCGGTGCAGATCGGCGCCATGAGCCTGGATTTGTACCGAATCAGCCGACTGGTTATCGCCCGTGACAAGGTTTTGTTCGCGGGCCACCCGATCGCCGCGGTGGCAGCGACTTCTCCGGGGATAGCGGAGCGTGCGCTTGACCTGATCAAGGTTGAATACGAAGTGCTGCCTCACGTCCTCGATGAGGTCGAAGCGATGTCGGCCGATGCGCCGATCCTCCACGACGACCTGTTCACCGCCGGTCTGGGTGAGACCCCGGACAAGCCTTCAAACGTGGCCCTGCACCTTGAGATGGGCCGGGGAGACGTGGATCAGGGTTTTGCTGCCGCCGATGTCGTCGTTGAACACAGCTTCAAGACCGAGGCGGTACACCAGGGCTACATCGAGCCCGAGGCCGAGACGGCGTGGTGGCGTCCAGACAGGCTCACGATCTGGGCGGACACGCAGGGCATTTTCGGCCTCAGGGCGCAACTGTCCACGTTCCTGGGGATTCCCCTCAACTTCGTGAAGGTGATCCCGATGGAGGTCGGTGGCGGTTTCGGCGCAAAAAGCGCGCTGCGACTCTCGCCCCTTTCGACGGGCCTCTCACGCAAGAGCGGTCGCCCCGTACGCACCGTTCTGAGCCGTGACGAAGTACTGCGGGCCACCGGACCGGGCGTCAAGACAACAACGGCGGTCAAAGTGGGAGCGAAGAAAGACGGGTCCATCACCGCCATCGACGCCCGCATGATCTACAACGCCGGCGCATTCCCCGGTTCGCCGCTCGCGGGCGGCACGCTGGTCGGGTTCAGCCCGTACCAGACGCCCAATCTACGCATCATCGGGTTTGACGTCGTCACGAACCGCCCCAAGGGTGCGGCGTATCGAGCGCCCGGCGGACCGCCCATCACCTTCGCGGTTGAATCCGTGATGGACGAAGTCGCCGAGAAGCTTGGCATGGATCAAGTTGCATTCAGGCAGAAGAACGCCTCCAAAACAGGCGATCGCGGACCCAATGATCTGGCTTTCAACCGCATCGGGTTCGAGACGGTACTTGAATCGGTCAAGGCCCACAGCGCATGGACGTCCAACCTGCCACCGGCCCGATCCGGCGGGGCGGTAGGACGTGGCCTTGGAGTCGGTTACTGGCGCGGAGGCACGAACACCTCCAGCTGCTCGCTCACGGTCCAGGCTGACGGCTCCATTTCCGTCGTAATCGGCTCGGTAGACCTGAGCGGCGCACGCACGGCATTTGCGCAGATCACGGCCGACGAATTTGAGATATCGACCAACAGCGTCCACGTGGAGATGGGTGACACGGATACGGTCGGGTACACGGACGGATCGGGTGGAAGCCGGGTGACGTATGTGACCGGAGCAGCGGTGCATAACGCCTGCCTTAGCGCGCTGGGAATCCTGCGCGGACGCGCCGCCGACGCGTTTGGTGTGACTCCCGACGTGGTGGACTACCAGGAAGGCGTCTTTACGGCCCGTGATATCCAGGACCGGCAGGTTTCTTTACGGGAGCTCGCACAGGCAAGTGTCCGGGGCGCAGGCGTGATCAGCGTCAATGGCACGGCCACGGGGATGGAACCGGCCCCGGCGTTCACCGCACACGTCGCCGACGTAGAAGTCGATAAAGAGACTGGCAAGGTGCAGGTGCTCAACTACACCGTGTTTGAAGACGTGGGCAAGGCGATCAACCGGGCCGGTGTAGAGGGACAGATACAGGGCGGCGTGGCGCAGGGCATCGGCTGGGCGCTCCACGAGTCTTACGTCTACAACGAAGACGGCAAGATGACGAACTCCAGCTTCCTCGACTACCGCATGCCGACGGCGCTGGACCTTCCCCGCATACAGACCGAGTTGATCGAGGTTCCCGCATCAGACGGGCCGTATGGTGTACGGGGCGTTGGTGAGGTGCCGATTGTGCCGCCCGCCGGTACGCTGGCGAACGCCATTTACAACGCTATCGGCGTCCGGATGGACCGTCTGCCGATGAGCCCGGAAAACGTGTTCACAGTTGGCAACGCATCGGAGCGAATGAATTGGCTCTCGATGGCCGATTCACAGATCGGTGCATCGGCCACGGTGGCGGGCGTCGACATACCGAACGACGAATAGTCGAAGCGACGGCATCGCAGATCGAACGTAACTCATCCAGGTTCAAGCACCAAGAAAACAGGGAGAGGCGTCATGAACAACCCGGTCGGATTTGAGTCACTCTGCCCGACATCGTTCCTGGACCGGAGCGCATCCGTTTATCCGGACAAAGCGGCCGTGCTTTACGGCGATACCACCTATACCTACGCCGAGTTAGCCGATCGCGTACGCCGGCTGGCGTCGGCGCTGGCGAACGTGGGAGTTGAGTACGGCGACAAGGTCGCATTCCTAGTGCCAAATGTGCCGGCGATGCTGGAAGGCCACTACGGGCCGATGCGGCTGGGTGCGATTCTTGTTGCGATCAACATCCGCCTGTCAGCACGTGAGATCTCGTACATCCTGAACCACTCAGGAGCGAAGGTGCTCGTTTTCGACTCCGAGTACGCCCCGATCGTTCGTTCCCTAAAGGGCGACGTGCCCGGGGTGACGACCTTCGTCCAGTCGGTGGACACGTTCCCGCGCGCCGACGACATCGTCGGCCCGGATTACGAAGAATTCCTGGCGGCTGCGCCCGATGGCGACCCTTCCGTAAGACTCAATTCCGAGATGGACTCGGTGGCGATCGACTACACCTCCGGCACGACCGGTATGCCCAAGGGTGTTGAGTACAGCGGCCGCGGTGCTTATCTGTCGGCGCTTGGAGAGGCGCTGGAGATCGGGATCAACTGGCGCAGCGTGTATTTATGGACGCTGCCGATGTTCCACTGCAACGGCTGGTGCTTCACCTGGGCCGTAACGGCGGTCGGCGGCACGCACCTCTGTCTGCGCCGCATCGACGCCCGAGAGGTATACGACCTCGTCGCCGATCAGGGCGTGAGCCACATGTGCGCCGCACCCACTGTGCTGACCGCTCTGTACTCCTCGCCGCTCGCCGGGGAGGGGAAGCTGGCCGATGTGCGGATCATGACCGCAGGGGCGCCGCCCGCTCCGCAAGTCATTCGATCCATCGAGGACATGGGCGCAACAATTGTGCACACCTACGGCCTGACCGAAACGTATGGCCCGATAACCGTCTCCGCCGAGCAACCGGCCTGGGACTCGCTGGACATCCATGAGCGGGCGAATCTCAAATCACGGCAGGGCGTCGCATTCATTCTGGCTGAGCCGGGATTGAGGGTTGTGGACGAGAACATGAGCGACGTGCCGCGCGATGCCGAGACGATGGGCGAGGTTGTGATGCGCGGAAACATGGTGATGTCTGGCTACTACAACGACCAGGAGGCCACGGACAAGGCGTTCACCGGAGGCTGGTTCCACTCCGGCGACCTCGGTGTATGGCACCCGGACGGGTATGTTGAGCTAAGAGACCGCGCCAAAGACGTCATCATCTCCGGGGGAGAGAACATCTCCAGCCAGGAGGTCGAGAAGGTGATTATGGAGCATCCCTCCGTGATGGAGGTGTGCATCGTCGGAGTGCCGGACGAGCGCTGGGGCGAGGTGCCGAAGGCGTTCGTCGTCCAGAACGATGGCGCCGACGCATCTGCGGAAGAGATAATTGAGTTCTGCCGGGAGCGGATAGCGCACTTCAAAGCGCCCAAGCACGTCGAGTTCGGCGAGCTTCCCAAGACGGCGACAGGCAAAATCCAGAAATTCGTTCTTCGAGACAAGGAGTGGGCCGGACATGACAGGCGCATCAACTGAGGCGCAGGACCTGGTTCTGGACGAAATCCAGGATGGGGTCGCAATCCTCACTCTGAACAATCCGCGCCGGCGGAACGCCGTGTCGTCGCAGCTTCTCTCCCGATTGGAGGAGAAGTTGGATATCGTCGCTGTGGACGAAGAGGTGAGGGTGGTCATTATCCGGGCGGAGGGCCACGTATACAGCTCCGGCCACGATCTGAAGGAGCTGCTCGAAGGCGATGAGGCGAACAACGCTCACGTGTTCAATATGGCGACGGTGGTGATGGAGGCGATCCGCCTGCTTCCACAACCGGTGATCGCAGAGGTTGGCGGTCTGGCCACGGCGGCTGGTTGCCAACTCGTGGCTTCATGTGACTTGGCGATCGCATCTGAAGAGGCGCGTTTTGCGACGCCGGGCGTGCGTAACGGCCTGTTCTGCATCACACCGGGTGTCGCCCTGGCGCGTGCGGTGCCTCAGAAGAAAGCCATGGAAATGTTGCTCACCGGGTTGCCGATCACGGCCGACGAGGCGCTTCAGTTCGGGCTCGTAAGCCGGGTTGTTCCGGCGGACGAACTACACGAGCGCACGATGGAACTGGCACGGCACGTCTCCGACGCCAGCTCGTACACACTGGCGATTGGCAAGCGTTCCTTTTACGCCCAGATCGGCCTCGATTACGGCCCGGCGTACGAGGTGGCTGAAAAGCTGATGACCGAAAACATGCAGGCCCACGACGCCCATGAGGGTATCGACGCGTTCCTCACGAAACGCCAACCGGAGTGGAAGGGCCGCTAGGGGTCGCCGGTTCGGCCTGGGTTAGACCGAATGGGTGCCCTGGTTGATCGCTTCGCTCAGACGTGTGTACTCGTTGGCGAGCATCCCCAGGATCACGGAGTTGTGGCGGGCACCGTCGTGCGGTCGGCTCTGCCGTAACGTTCCCTCGTGGATGAAGCCCAGGTGTTCAAACATGTCTCGGGCGGCGGTGTTGTATTCCGGCACATCGACCCACGCCCGAAACAGACCTAGGTTCCGGAAGACGTGGTCAAGGCAGGAGATCACCGTCGCCGTTCCGTAGCCGCGGTGCCACAGCTCTTTGCGCCCTATAAGGACGGAAAGCTGGGCATCACCCAGAGCCTCATCGATCGCCAGTTGCGCCTCGCCGATGTGCTCTCCCGAAGTGGTGCGTACTGAAAGGATCGACCGATGCGGCTCGTGGTGTGGATCGTTGAAGACCTCATCCCATTCGGCCTGGGTGGCGTCGAGCATCTTGAGCGGTTCATAGCCAAGATGGGCGGGTTCGCCGTAGGTGTATCTCCCGAACCACATCTCGGAAACCTCTGGATCCTCAAGCCATTCGGCGATTCGCCCAACGTCTTCTCGTGTGACTTCGGCCAGGACAACTTCGAATCGCATGAGGCCTCCTCGTGATTTGGGGGGGGGGCGCTGTGTTGGGCAATTATAGAGGGAAGCGGAGACTCCGTTTGAGGAGTGCCAGATCGCAGGATGAGTGCTGATCCTTATTTGACATTGACCGGCGCCAGCACTACGTTATCGTTTGAGAACCACGTTCCCGACGCAAAGGGGAGAGGAGCCACATGGCTGAAGGCAAAGTACAGGCGGAGATCACTTACTGCGTTCCTTGAGGCCACCACAACGTGGCTGCCTGGATGGCAACCGAATTTTTCGAGGCCGTTGGAGCCGATGTGGCGGTAACCGTCACACCCGGCGGCAGTGGCGTCTTCAAGATTGCGTTTGACGGAGAGATCGTCTTCGACAAGGCGCAAAACGATGGGAAGTTCCCGGACCTCAACGGCAACGTGAAAGCGCTCAAGAAGCTGCTTCAAGAGAAAGTTGCCCAGGCCCCGGTCGGCGTAGCCGACTAGTCCGACCTGAAAGATGACAGAAAGAAGGCCCCGGAAACCTCCGGGGCCTTCTTTTATGTGCTCGTTTTCATATGAACTTTCCCCGCGAATCTAGGCCGTTCGCTGTTAAAGTAACACCGCCACAATTCACACGTAACCGAATCCAAAAGACGTCCGTCGTTGACCGAGGCAGCCGTACTGCACGAAGCGAGAACCCTTCTCCAAGTGAAAGAGTTGACCAGGACCCTCCTAAAGCGGGCGAGGTTGGGGTGCGCATGGAGGCCGCCGTGGGGTGTCCGAGCGACATCCATGTAATGCACGGAACGGCCATCCTGCCGCTGCCTGTGGTGCGCGGGCACGAGGTCGCCGAGACGGTCGAAGAGGTTGATCCAGGGGTTACCCGGGTGAAGCCTGGGGATCGCTGCATCATGTCCTTCGTCTCCAATTACGGCCACTGCCGGTCCTGCCGGATCGAAAGCCCGCAACTTTGCGACACGAACGCCCAGATGGGCGCGCTCCAGTACGACGGCGCCGCTCGACTACACGACGACGGAGCCGACGTTTACCAGATGGCGAAGGTCGCGATCATTGCGCCACGGCAGGCGTGTCAGGTGATCCCGGATGGTGTTCCATGGGCGTTGCCGCGCTGATTGGATATTCCGCCACCATTGGGGTGGGCGCCGTGATCAACAGCCCCACCTCGAAAATGGGAATGACGGTCGCAGTTTTCGGTTCCGGCGGCCAAGGGTTCGATGTGATTCAGGGCGCGCAGATGGCCGAGGTATCACCGACTTCAACGTGTAATCCATAACCGTATCGGGCGACGAATCATCCGTTATTTCATGCGCGGGTGGGGTTGATTGATCCGATTGTGGTCTATTTCACTTGTGGGCGTATCGGGGCTTTGATATGCTCCAGCCCGCAACCTGAAGACGAGGGAATTCGGTTTGGGCGAAGACTATTTCCGACAGTACGGTCTGGTCGCGATCTTTGGATTGATCGCTGTATCTGTACCTATCGGCATGCTCATGCTGTCGAAGTTGGGAACTCTGACCGGAATGCGGCCCACAAGGCCGGCGCCCACCGAGCCGGAACCGATCGATATCGCGATCACCCCGGAAGAGGTCAACAGACGCTCACAAATCGTCAAACTGGCAACCTACGAGTCCGGCATGCGGGCCGTGGGCTCACGCTGGACGCGGTTCAACTTCCGCTACTACTACTTCGCACTGCTGTTCGTGGTGTTCGATGTGGAGACGATCTTCCTGTACCCGTGGGCGGTGCGCTACGGCGTCCTCTCGGAGACCTTCGGTTGGATCGTGCTGGCGGAGGTGCTGGTGTTCCTCGCTGTAGTCACGCTCGGCTACGTCTACGCATGGCGCAAGAAAGCGCTGGAGTGGGTGTAGGTTGAATCGCAGCAACCCGTACGACCAGCAGGTTACCCCGACGCCGGAACATCCCCTGGCTGAACTGACGTGGGATCTCGATAGGGCAGAAGGCGATGTGGTCGCGCAGATGCGCAACACGCACACAAACCCTTACCCGGAACCGCTGCTGGACTCTCTGGACGACCTCGATCGCAACGTCGCCGTCACCTCTCTGGACACACTGCTCAACTGGAGCCGCAAATCGTCGATGTTCCCGATGCAGTTCGGGCTGGCGTGCTGCGCGTTTGAGATGATCGGCGCGGCGATGTCCCGGTTTGATATCTCGCGCTTCGGCATGGAGGCGATGCGCGCCTCCCCGCGGCAGGCTGATCTGATGATCGTCGCCGGGACCGTCACGTGGAAGATGGCGCCTGCGCTGCGACGCCTCTACGACCAGATGCCTGAGCCCAAATGGGTCATCTCCATGGGCGTGTGCGCGACGAGCGGAGGTCCGTATTACGGTTCCTACTCCGTCGTGCCCGGCGTAAATCACATCGTTCCCGTAGATGTCTACGTCCCGGGCTGCCCGCCGCGCCCAGATGCACTTTTGTACGGGATCATGCAGCTGCACGAAAAGGTGAAGCGATACAGCCTGTCCGGCACGACGGCCGGAGCAGAGCGCGCGGTGGAAGGCCAGTAATGCCATCCAAAACGGCGTTCCACTCCTCTGGAGAAGATCTGACAACGCAGATCGAGGCGATCGCAGCCGGATCGGTTACCGGAAGCAACGATACCGATGTCTGGGTATCCGCGGACCGGTTGCCAGAAGTCATGGGTGGTCTGAAGGCCGCCGGCTTCCAGATGCTGATCGGTGTGACCGGTGTGGACTACGTCGGTTATTTCGAAATGGTGTATCACCTGCTGTCTCTGAGCCAAAACCGACGTGCCATCGTCAAGGTCCGCTGCGGCGAGGGCCGCGTAGACCCGGTGGTGCCGTCCGTTCTAGAAATCTGGCGGGGGGCCGAACTCCAGGAGCGTGAGGTTTACGACCTCATGGGTATTCGCTTCGAAGGGCGAGACGAGATGAAGCGGATCTTCCTCTGGGAGGGATTCGAGGGCCATCCACACAGAAAGGACTTTCTGTAGAGTCCGCCCGCCACGCGTCCTGATTCAGTGGGCGCGCCACGGTCACCAGACCCCACCATGCCTCTCAAAACAGAGCCCATAACTATCAACGTAGGTCCGCAGCACCCGAGCACGCACGGGGTGTTCAGGATGCGCGTGACTTTTGACGGCGAAGAAATAATCGACGTCGAACCGATCTTCGGTTACCTGCATCGCGGATCGGAGAAACTGGCCGAGTCACGCACCTACACGCAGATCGTGACGCTGACGGACCGCATGGACTACGTGGCGTCCATGACCAACAACCTCTCCTACATCCTGTCGGTAGAGCAACTCGCCGGCATAAACCCCTCCCCGCGCGGCGTGTGGCTCAGGATGATCACCGCCGAACTGCAGCGGATCGTCTCCCACCTGGTCGCGACCGGGTTCTTCCTGCAGGACCTCGGTGCCCTTGGCACGCCGCTCATCTTCATGATGAGGGAACGTGAACAGGTGCTGGAGCTGTTCGAGCGCCTCTGCGGCGCCCGGATAACCAACAGCTACATGCGTCCCGGCGGCGTGTTCATGGACGCGCCGGACGATTTCTGGCCAGCGCTGGACCGCTTCCTGGCTGAGATGCCGCATCGCATCGACGAGTACGAAGACCTGATCAGCGGGAACGAGATAGTGGCCGCTCGTTGTGACGGGGTCGCCGTGGTCGACAGCCAGTCGTTAATTGACGCCTCCGTCACCGGGCCCGTGCTCAGGGCTTCCGGTGTGGACTGGGACCTGCGCCACCGACAGCCATACGAGTACTACGACAGGGTCAAGTTCAACCGACCCCTGGCGACGGCGAGCGACAACTACGCCCGGTACATCGTGCGTATCCATGAGATGCGCGAGAGCCTTGAAATTATCAAGCAGTGCTTCGCGCAGATAGAACCCGGTCCGGTCCGACCGAAGGAGATCCCGGCCCTGATTCGGCCTCCAGTTGGCGATTCTTACGTCGGCACCGAGTGCCCCAAGGGCGAACTCGGCTTCTACCTGGTGAGCGATGGCGGCATCGCCCCGTACCGCTGCAAGGTGCGCGCTCCATCCTTGATCAACCTGACGCTCCTCCGTGACATGGTGATCGGCGACAAGCTGGCCGACCTTTTTGTCACGTTTGGCAGCATTGATATCAACATGGGCGAGGTCGACCGCTAATGCCCGACCCGTTCGATAGCATCCTCTACAGGTACGTCTACTGCACACTGTCGTCTACCGACCACCCAAGCTGCGTGGGCTCGGGCCTGTTTGGCGGCGGCCTGCTTCCAGGTGGACTGGAGTGGCTGGCGTTCCTGCTGACGGCCGTGATTATCGTGGCCGCGCTCATAAACGGCATCCTCGGCGGCGTGTTGATGATGATCTGGGGTGAGCGGCGATTGCTCGGCAGGTTCCAGGGCAGGACGGGGCCCAACAGGTGGGGGCCGTTCGGTCTGTTAACGCCGATCGCCGACGCCGTCAAAACCATGTTCAAAGAGGACGTGGTGCCGACGGTGTCCGACCGGCTCGTGTTTACGCTGGCGCCGGTACTCATGCTGTTCCCGGCGTTGCTGATCTACGCCGTTCTCCCGTTCGGCGCAGGCACGTGGCTGGCCGATATCAACGTCGCGCTTCTCTTCATCATCGCCATCGGCGGCGCAAACGTGCTCGCCATCGTGGCGGCGGCGTTGGGCTCCGGCAACCGCTACGCCATGTTCAGCGCGATGCGCGCTGTCGCCATGCTGATCAGCTACGAAATCCCGCTCGTCATATCACTCATCGGTGTGCTGATGTTGTCCGGTTCGCTCTCACTGGTGGCCATCGTCGACGCCCAGACGATCCCGTTCTTCATCGTGCAGCCTCTTGGCTTCTTCGTATTCCTCGTGGCATCCATGGCGGAACTGAACCGCACCCCGTTCGACGTCGCCGAGGCAGAATCTGAGATCGTCGCTGGCTACATGACCGACTACTCGAGCATGAAGTTCGGATTGTTCTTCCTGTCCGAGTTCGCCGCCACCATCGCCACCAGCGGCGTCATCACTGCCGTGTTCCTGGGCGGCTGGCACGGTTTCGACCCGATCCCCTCACAGCTGTGGTTCGTGGGCAAGATGGTGGCCGTTCTGGCCGTCATCGTCTGGGTCAGGGCGAGCTGGCCGCGACTTCGGATCGACCAGATCATGAACTTCGCCTGGAAGGCGCTCTTCGAGTTGACGCTGATCAACCTGGTCGTCAGCGGAGTTCTGGTCCTGATCTGGCCTTCGCCGTCCACGTCGGAGCTCTGGTACATGGCCGGCATCAACTGGCTCGTGTTCCTGGCTTCGGTGTATATCTTNGGCAGGGTGCTCGGCCCGAAACACGACCCGGTACGCGCAGGCAATATCCAGGATGTCCTGCNGTCGAACTCCGACGCCCCGGCGCTTCCGGCAGGGGGCGGTGACTAATGGTTTACGGATTCGGCCTCGCCAAAGGACTGGGCATCACGCTAAAGACGCTCATCGGGCCCGCGTTCACGATCCAGTACCCGGATCGGCGGGTGGGGATTATCGGCGCGGCGCGGGCATCGGGCATCAGCACGCCGGAACTCGTATTGAAACGCCCGATCAAGGCGATCAGGGCGGTCCTCGGATTTGAGCGTATTGAGGTGCGGCCAACGCAGGCGGCCCGGTTCAGGGGTAACGAGTTCACCTGGTACGAGGATCGCTGCACCGGCTGCGCGAGCTGCGCCAAGTACTGCCCGCTGGGGATCATCAAGATCATGACACTCCCAGGCGGCATCAATGTCCAGGAGGGCGAGAGCTACACAATCGAGACCTTCGATATCGACACCGGACGTTGCATGTTCTGCGCCCTGTGCGTGGAGGCGTGTCCGTACGACGCCCTCCACATGGGGTCCAACTTTGAGCGCGGGAACTTCCAGCGCATGGACCTCGTTCTGTCCAAACAGGACTTGATCGACCAGCCGAAGCACCCATCCACCTGGTTCCGGCAGCAGATGGAAGAACGGGCCTACTCACCGTTCGCCGGGGCGCTTGAGGATATGAAACAGGCCGGTCGCCACGAAACGCCGAGCGTTGAACGTTTGACGGAACGCTGGGTCGCAGACCGGAAGACGGACCAGGAGGTGGACAACTGATGGACACGACCGTCGATGTCGTCTTCTGGATAATGTCCGCCAGCGCTATAGGCGCCGCACTGCTCGTGGTGACGGTCCGTGACGTGTTCCGGGCCGCGCTTGCGCTCGCGGCGTCTTTCCTTGCGGTTGCGGGACTATTTTTCCTGCTGCAGGCCGAATTTGTGGCCGTGGCGCAAATTCTTGTATACGTCGGCGCCATTTCGATAATCGTGGCCTTCGCCATCCTGCTCACCCGGGATATGGGCCAGGGCAACCCGACGCAGAGCAACCGCCTCCTCGTAATAGGTGGCGGCGTGATGGCGGCGCTGTTCGTCGTCGTGGCCGGGTTCGCCGCCTACGACACGACCTGGTCCGACCGAGAGGCCGGACTTACTGATCTTGACGTGGTTGCAGCATTGACCGGCCAGTATGAAGAGTCCGTCAACATTTCAGGCGACACCGCCCTCATCGAGTACACGGGCGTCGACGAGACCGCAGCGAAGGACGGCGTATTTGCCGACTCGACGGGCTGGCTGGGCGAGCTGCTAGTGCGGGACTACGTTCTGGCACTACAGGCGCTCGGTGTACTCCTGCTGGCGGCGATCATCGGGTCCATAGCCCTCGTCAGAGAGCAGGCGTCTGAATGACCCTTGAGAACGCATTGCTCGTCTCGGCGATCCTGTTCGCGATCGGCCTCTACGGCGCACTGACCCGGCGCAACGCCATCGTCCTTATCATGTCGATCGAATTGATGTTCAACGCCGTCAACATCGCAGCCATCGGATTCTCCCGCTTTACTGTGCCGATGTCGCTGACCGGAACTCCCGCTGAGGTCACGGCAGACACGGTGGGGTCCGCGCTCTCCGGGCACGTTTTCGCCATATTCATCATCGCCGCCGCCGCCGCCGAAGTTGCCCTTGGGTTAGCGCTGGTGATCGCCATCTATCGTCAGCGTGAGACGGCGGACGTGAGTGAACTGGATACGTTGCGCGGATGATGATGTGCAAACGTAAAACGAGCCATATTTCAACACCAAACGGGACATACACCTAGTGTGGGTTGAGTACAAAAAGACGGCAAATCTGTTGACGGCTGAGATGTGGAAAAACCTTCTTGAGGGTGAGGGCCTGCCGGCCAAGATCCTCCCGGAGGGCGACATCCTTGACTGGGGCGAGCACGTTCCGTTCACGGTGTTCGTTCCGCTGAACCGCCAGCACGTCGCGGACGAAATT
>PCAM01000034.1 GCA_002730555.1 Chloroflexota bacterium | reverse complement strand
ACTGCCAGTCCGCCCCCCACGCCTGTCGCAACATCAACACCAACCCAGACGCCCACGCCTACGCCCACTCCCACCCCGACGCCGACATCAACACCAACCCAGACACCCACGCCCACCGCGCTACCGACGGCGACTGCCAGTCCGCCCCCGACGCCTGTCGCAACATCAACACCAACCCAGACGCCCACGCCCACGTCAACGCCCGAACCGGCCATGCCAACGCCCCCCCCTCCGCCGACATCAACACCGACCCAGACGCCCACTCCCACATCAACGCCCCCCCCGACGCCGAAGATCAACCTGCGGCCGATAAGCCCGGGCGCCGGTGAGTTGCCGCTATCCGTCCATGCCGAACTCGGAACAAGCGAACCGGGCGATCTGCGGACCGGCGCCACGGTCTATATCGATTGGTTCTTCGAGAACAATTCGCCCTTCCCGACCGAGAACGAATTTGTGTCACATGTCTATGTCGACAACGTATTCGTCAACAACTGGGTCAGTTCGCAAGCGCCGCCCTTCCAGACCTTTGGCGTTCGGGACTGGAGCGAACTAAACGATCGGGTTCGGCTCGACCGGGGGGACCACGTCTTCAAGCTGATCATCGACGCGCTCGATCAGATTCCAGAGTCGGACGAGACCGATAACGTCTTCGAACGTACGTTTACATGGGGCGGTGAGTCGCTGTCTTCGCAAGCCCTGCTCTCCAGAAACGTAAATCTCGTAATCGAACCGGTGCCCGAGAGAAGTGAATCCGTGGTGACGGCGGCGGTGGCGGGGGCGGGTGTTTCCGGGCCGCTCACGGTGGATTCCACGACCTTTGTCTCGTTCGGTGTGGGGAACACAGGACTCGCCTCGACAGATGCCACGATTGGGATCCACATCTACTTTGACGGTCTTCTTGTGGAAAACCGGATAATCGATGGCCTGGCTGCGTTATCAAAAGCGACGTTGACCGACTGGGATGAGCTGGCGGACAAGATAGAGATCACGCCCGGGCAGCACTCACTGGAAGTCATCGTTGACCCCGGAGGTCTGATCCAGGAATCGGATGAGACCGACAACACGGCGACCGTCCTGCTCACGTGGGGCAGCGGGCCTGCCGTGCCGCCGGATCCGTTGCCCGAAATCACGCCGGTCCCGGCCCCGCCGTACGAGGAACTCACACTGCCGAATCTGGCGACCTACCTGCCATCTGACTGGGACACGCCGCTCGTGATCAGGGGGGCAACGTCTGGAGGATCCGTGAGCGGGCGAAACGGTCACGTGGGGGCTTTCACGGCCGGGGTCGTGGACTACGCGATCACGAACAACAGCGGTATCGCAAATCTTAACCCGTTCAGTTCGAGGCTACTTTTGGACGGCGTCGTGATCGACGATTCCGGATTCGCAAGGGGCGGCCCGGGCGGCGTTTGGATGGTGGATGTAACCATTCCGGCGGATCGGCTCACGGCAGGGACGCACACCCTGAAACTGGAGATCGACTCCGCCGGTGAGGTGACCGAGTCGGACGAGACCGACAATTCGATCACGACCATTTTTGATGTGGTGGCGGGACCGGCACCGGACCTCGCTGCACCCCTGGTCTACAGCGACGCCGAGCTCACGGCGATGTTAGACATCGTCCCGGAGCTGTTCCTTGAGACGGCAAATGCCGACGCCTCGGACGGTTCTGGGATCGACTGGCTGGCCGCCGTCAACACGGTGGCGGATGCGGCCTACTACCTCGCCACGGGAACGGCTCTGTCCGACGAACGCATCGCAATCTCGCTGTTGTCGCGTGCCGAATACGACGCCCGAAGCCTGGCGATCTGCCTGGAAGACCAGGACACCCTCACGACGGCTGAATACGATTCCACGCTCTCGGAATGTCGCACAACGATAGAAGGATCCGCCGGATTGACGTGGTCCGGCAGCGGTATTGCAAGGGTCGAGATCGATGCCTCAACAACACCGGCCAGGGTGCTGGCCACGCTTTTACACGAGTTGGGACATGCACGACAGGGAATCCTGGTACCGGCGACCTCATCGACCGTGTTAAGCGATGCCAGTTCCGCCATAGGTGAGGCGCAAGCGCAGGTGTTTGAGGCGGTCGGGATTCGGCACATTGAGGAATTTCTTGGCGTCAAGTTCACGCAGTATCCAGACCTCGTGGTAATTCAAGATGATGTGAACGACCTCATAGACTTCCATGTGAAGAGGGCGGTGGAGCTGGAGGAGCACAGCCTTGGATATCAGGTGATGTGGCTGGCCGCGTTGCAAGATGTGGGTGGGCTGGGATTGGCGGACGAACTTCGGACCACGGGCGCGTTGAGCGCGGGTTCGGCGCTATCGTTCTACAACTACTTGTTGACGATCGACGGCCAGGACCCTGTCACCTGGGTAAATGCGAGACTTGCGGGTGGCGCCAGCTTGATCGAGGAGTTCCGTGCGATCGCACTTTCGCGGCTTGCGGTCGATCTTCCGCCCGGCTCGGAAGGGCACCCACACCTGATCGATCTCGCCTTCTTCGCTCCTTAAGAAATCCCGAATATTGTTGTATTTCGGCGCATAATTCGGTTCGACGTAACGACTCTCCGGGCTTTGGGCGCTCCGAATCGGCTCGGCGTTCGTATCAAGTCATTGGCCTTTTTACGGTCATTTCAATCATTCCAGACAGGCAAAAGTCAGGGCCACCCGGCATATGTCCGTATTCGTAATCGATTCCAGACCGGACTATCGCTCTTCCATACGTGGCACACGATCCCTCTTTGTGCTGCTCACGCCGGTCGTTGTGCTGCTCGCTGCGGCGTGTGGAGGTGGCTTGAGCGATGAGGACCTGATCACGGCCATCGCAGCCGCACAACAGACGGCGATAAACGACGCGGTCGCCACCGCGATTTCGGAGATACCGCCGATCCCGACACCGGCGCCAACCGTTACGCCACAACCTGCGCCCACGCCGCAGCCCAGAGTCACGCCCGGTCCGAACTTCGCGAGGATCTATCAGGACAAGGTATTCGGCGTGTTTCAGGTGGACCTCGGTGATACCAAAGGCTCCGCCTGGTTGATCGATGAAGGCGTTCTGGTCACAAATCAGCACGTCGTGGGCGACAACGAGATCGTCCTCGTCAGGCAAGCCATCGACCTGCCGTTCCAGGCCGTGGTGGCGATGACCGACCCCGAAAGGGACCTTGCCCTGCTGTTCTTCGACCCTGCGGCGACCCTGTCCATCCCACTTTTGACAGGCTCTCTCACGGCCGACGATATCGCGGAACCACTTATGGCGCTTGGATACTCAGAAGGGTCCCCGAAACCTGATGGCTCGGTGGGGTCGGCCCGGGTGAAGGTCGGTGTTCTGTCCCAGCTCATAGACCTGGGCCCAGCGGGCATCAACCTCACCATGGACGCCGCCATCGATCCAGGTGAAAGCGGTGGCCCGGTACTGAACAAGTACGGCGAGGTGATCGGCATGAACCGCGGCATCCGGGCGACCACTCCGGACGGCAACAGCCAGGTGTTCGGCACCTTCTTCGCCCTGCACGTGGACGACATCAAGTTCTGGTACGAGACGATCAGGACAATCCTGTCCCAGGCCCCCACGCCCGGCCCGAACTAGGGTCTAAACCTTTCGGATCCTCGGGTAAGCCAGCAAGGCCAGAACCACGATGCCCAGGCACATCCCGCCGAGCACCAGGTATCCGGCGGGCACGCCCGCCCTGTCCGCCGCCGCCCCGGCGATGATGCCGGCGACCGGCGCCAGGGCCGTGTCGAGGAGGGTGGCCGACACGATCCGCCCGCGTAGGTGTTCCGGAGTGTTTTCCAGGAGTGTGGTGGTGTTGGTGGACCGGAAAACGGTCTGTGAGATGCCGATGGCGATGATCAGCGGGAACACCATCACAAGCATGCTCACCCCGGCAAACAGGAGCAACGCCACGCCATAAATGGTCGCCGAAATCAGCATGATCAGACCTTTCCGACGCAGGTCGATACGGGACGCCATGAAGAACCCGCCGATGATCCCGCCCACACCACCGACCGCCATGATGAAGCCCATGATCGCGGCGTCACTCTTGAGCTCGTCGACGACCAGCGCCGGGAGAAGTGTCTGGTGCGAGAAGCCGAACGCCAACGGCCCCAGTCCGAGCAATACAAGTGCCAGGACAAGACGGTTGGTGGCTATGTACCGGAAGCCTTCGATCATCTGCCCGACCAGTGATCCGCGTCTGGCCAGAGCGTTGATCGGGGGCATTGCGACACGTGTTGTGGTCCAGATCACGATGCCGTAAGCGACCGTAGACCAGATGTACGCCGGGCCGACACCCCAGGCGGCGATGACCAGGCCGATGAGCGCCGGGCCGATCAACCTTGTCGCGTTGATCGCTATCGAGTTCAAGGCCACGGCGTTAAGCAGTTGTTCTTTCGGAATCAGCTGCGGGATTATCGCTGTTCGCACCGGCTGGTTCATCGCCATCCCGGAGCCGAGCAAGAACGCCAGAACGTATATGTGCCACATCTCGACCCAGCCGCCGATCACGATGATCGCCATGGAGGCGTTCAGCAGCAGGCTCCAGGTCTGGATGATCAACAGGAGTCGCTTCCGGTCCCAGCGATCAGCCGCGACGCCGCCAAAGAGGCCGATCAACAGCATCGGAATGGCGCGTGCCATATTTACGCCGGCGACGGCAAGTGACGATCCGGTGAGTTCAAATACGAGCCAGCTGCGCGCGATGAGGTCTGCGTGCATGGCCGTGGCTGCGCCGACCTGGCCGAACCAGAGGTAACGAAAGTTGCGGTTGGTGAGCGAAGAGAACGAGTTCGCCAGTCGGGTCGGGACGAACCGCGAGGCGCCCGTCCGGGGCGAGGATTCGTCTCCTGTGAGGCCGCGTCTGTCCAATTCATCTCCGAAAAACCGCGCGCGAACCAGAGTTCAGGAGAATTCTGGCGGGCTGCCGCATAGTACACCCGCGATGTGATGAAACTCCGTAGCGGCTTTCGGATCATCGAACCTGGTGCCGCCGAGACGCCGGAGCCCGATAAACTGTCGAACGTTCCGCTCCCATCTGCCAGGAGCAGGTATCGATACGCGGGCGCAACAAACCCTCGTAACAAGACAGATTCAGACCCAGATACACGAACGGAGTTCATCCATATGGGATCTCGCGGCGGACTGCTGAAGGAAAAACTTCAAGCCGGCGAAACGGTCATCGGTCCTTTCGTCATCGTGCCGTCGATGACCATGATCGACACGCTCGGATATTCCGGGATGGACTTCTGCATCATCGACTCCGAGCACGGGCCGATCAGCATGGAGACGGCGACGGACATGGTGATCGCGGCGGACGGCACGGGAGTGGCGCCGATCATCCGGGTGGGCGATAACGACGAGCGGCTTATCCTCCGCGCACTGGACATCGGATCCGGCGGGGTGCAGGTGCCGCAGATCAACGACCCTGACGACGCCCGGAAGCTGGTGAATTCCGCCAAATACTCGCCGATAGGTGAGCGCGGGCTTTCGATCTTCACCCGGGCCGGTGACTACTTCAAGGACGGCGCTCCTGGCCACACCGATCGCCAGAACGACGAGACGGTGGTGATCGGTCACATCGAGGGCAAGCGCGGGCTGGACAACCTGGACGACATCATGGAAGTAGACGGAATTGACGTTTATTTCCTTGGGCCTTACGACATTTCACAGTCGCTCGGCATCCCGGGCGATGTCAGAAACCCGATCGTGGAAGAGGCGCTGGTCGAGGCATGCGGCAAGGCCAAAGAGGCTGGCAAGTCGGTCGGTTCTTACGCCCGTGACATCGACATGGGTCGCTGGCTCCTCAGCAACGGCGTGCAATACCTGGCCTACAACGTGGACGCTACGGTCTATATGGAGGCCTGTGAACGCATCATGGGCGAGCTGAGGGCCTGATCCTGAGTGTACGGGCGTGGCGCGGTGGTGCATCGCTCGTTTGTTACAGCAGGTCTTCATTTAGCGACACGCCGAAACCGGGCGCGTCCGTTGCCGCGATGTAGCCGTTTTCCGCGGCCGGTTCGCCGATCCACAGGTCGTCTCGGTCAGCCCCACGCATTCCCGGAAGAACCTCCGCCAGATCCATGCAGTCTGAGGCAGCTATCAGATGGAGTCCCCAGACCTCGCCACCTCTGTGTGGTGCGACCGGGATGCCCGTTTCACGTGCCATGTCCAGTATTCGCAAGCCTGCCGTGATTCCGCCGCACCAGGTGATGTCCGGCTGCCATAGGTCCAGTGCGCCGGCTCTGGCTATCTCGCCGAACCCGTGATGCGTGAATTCGTGCTCACCGCCCGCTATCAGGACGGGCGCGGCGATCGGCCGTAGCCGCGCCTGCGCGTCAAGTTCATCGGGCGTGCACACGTCTTCAAACCAGTAGATGTTGAACGGCTTCAGCAGCTCGGTCATATGGGTAGTGACGTCCGTATCCCACGACATGTAGGTGTCGATCATCACTAGTCCGTCGTCGCCCATCGCCTGACGGGCGACCCTCGCACTCTCCACCGCCGAGTCGTAGTCGGAATCCCCGGTCCACCTGTGCGGGAACTTGGTGGCGGTGAAGCCGAGTTTGCCGTACCAGAGCTGATCGACCCCGGTGGCGTACGAGCGGATCGGACCTTTTTGTGCGCCTCCCAGCAGTTCGTAAACCGGCTTGTTCTCAGTCTTCCCAAGCGCGTCAAACAACGCCAGGTCGAGCCCGGACAGCGCCATCACAGCGACGCCCTTGCGGCCATACGGGAGTGATTCCAAGTAAACGTGGTCCCAGGTGGCAGCGATGTCATCGACCGAATCAAGATCACGCCCCACAACCAGCTCTGCAAAGTGACGGTTGACCACCTCCACCGCAGCCCTGCCGCCGCCGCCGTACCCGTAACCGGTCACGCCGGCATCGGTATCGACCCTGACGACGATCTGCCAGAAATGCGTCCGCCATGAGGCGGGAACGTTGCGGTAGTTCGGGTAGACCGCAGATACGGCGGTGATCTTCAAGTGGTGTACCTCTCCTGTGTTGACGTGCATTCGCACCGATTATTGCGCCGGGCCAGCCTCGAAGATTCTGTACCAGTCTTATCCGGCGTGCCGCTCATTTACAGGCCTCGCGCCGAACGCGACAGCCCGATCGCCAGCGCCACCGCGCCAAATGCCATCCCTGCGCCAAGAATGAGTGCAATCTCGTTCGTGAAGGCCGCGGTGAGCAACCCGCCAAGGATCATACCGACAGGATTGAGCGAGTCAGCCATCCGCAGGACGCTCATCACCCGGCCACGTGTCTCGTCGGACGCCATCGTCTGTACCAGGGCCGTCACAAGATTCTCCGACAGAGCGGCGGCCTTTCCCATGAAGAACAGAATCCCGATAGAGAGCGGGTAGCTCCGGGAGAAGGCGAATCCAACCATACCGAGATCCCCCCTATCGCCAGGGCAACGGGGGCGGGACGACGTAACCGGTGAGCTCCACGAAACCATTACCCGTTACCGGTATTGCAGCTCGCGTTCCACGGACGGCCACTTTCCCCTCCCAGTAGATTGCCGATTCCGGCCTTGTCGAAATGATTTCCTGGTCGGCGACCACCGGATTTATCTCGATTTTCAGGTCTTCACCTGGCAAATCGATTACCCACCCGTTCGGGTACTCGGCGCCGGTGTGGGGGCTCGTCCAGAATCCCGTGGTTGCGAGTGCTATTTCACCTGTTCCGGGGCGGATCGAGGTCAGGTCTCCGTCCGAATCGATGACGGAGCCATAGAGGGAGTCGATCTCACCATCGACGTTTCTGGTCTGGGTGACCATCAAATCGGTTCCGTCGTCAAGCCCTATCGCAAACCACTGCCAGCCCGCCGGGTTGCCGAGCACGAAGAACTCGCCCCACTGGTGGTCCATCCACACATCGCCGCTGACCGTGAAACTACGGTCACCCAGCTTTAACGACCCCTCTGCGGACATGCGAGGGCGAGAGTAGTAGTAGGTCCACCCTGTCGCAGGACCAGCGAGCCACCCGATGCCGTTGTGCAGAGCGGGCGGTTTGGTGGGTGTCATTGACAACACCAGGGACGCGCCATTGCTCTCGGCATTCAGGGCGTGCCGTTCCGGGTTCGCGCTCAGGCTCCAGTCGGCGATCTGCAGTCTGAGGTCTTCTGGGCCCTGGCCGGAACCGTCTTGCGGCTGTTCGCCTCTGGAAAACCGGGCATCTTGCGTGTGCGCGTTCGCGCCGACATCCGTCAGGCCGAACTGGGCGGAGTAACCGGGGTCTCCTCCGTCGTCGGGATCAGATGAATCGCGCGACTGGAAGACGACGAAGTGGAAGCCGTACTCGCCGCCATCTTCGCCCTGCAGGTGGCCGCTGTAGTACCACCACTCCAACCGGTTGTCGTGCGGCTCTCTGTCCTTGGGGAAAACGATAGTCCCCGGCGTGGGCGTTGGCGCGAGGGGCGGTGGATCCGGCACCGGCGCCGTGCGGTCCGTATCGGCGCACCCAGGTGCCAGAAGTGCGATAGCCATCAACGCGATCAACCATGTACGTCGTGTCATGGCACTATGTCGATACGCGGCAACAACCGATCAAGCCAGCGCGGAATCCACCAGTTGAGCGGCCCCAGCAGCCGCATGATCGATGGCGCCAGGAGGGCGCGTACGATCGTGACATCGACAAATATGGCGATCGCTAACCCCAGCCCGACCGCCTTCACCAACACCACGTCCGCCACCAGGAAACTGAGCGCCACCACGATCAATATCGACGCCGCGCCGGTGATGATCCGACCGCTTCGCCTGAGCCCCTCGGCTACCGCAGCCGTGTTGTCCCCGGTGCGCTTGTACGCCTCCGAAACGCGGGCGAGCAGGAATATCTCGTAGTCCATGGACAGCCCGAAGATGATGCTAAAAAGCAGTATGGGCGTCGTAGCCTCGATCACGCCTATCGGCTCGAAGCCCAGCAAGCCGCTGAAATGTCCCTGCTGGAACACGAACACGAGCGCCCCGTAGCTGGCCAGGATGCTCATGACGTTCAGCAGGATGGCTTTGATGGGCAGCACGACGGATCGGAACAGGATGAGGAGCGAGATGTAAGTGGCGAGGACCACAACACCGGCGACGATCGGGAATCGACTGTAGAGGCGGTCCACTACGTCCTTTATCTCCGCCGATCCTCCGTCCACGAACAGCGCGGCGTCCGGCCCGGGGTCGAAAGCGCGGATGTCCGACACAAGGCTCGACGCTTCGGGCCCGAACGGTTCTACGTCCGACTCAACGAGGAAGAGCACGGCCCCGTCCCTGACGCTGTCTTGAAGCAGGGTTTGGACGCCCACATCGGTCACGGCTTCCGGAACCCGGTAAAGGGTTGTGTACATTGCGGCGTCCAGGTCCGGAGAGACGTTGACGATGCTGCGCACGCGTGTCACACCGTCTAGGCCTTCCAGGGCGCGGCCAAAGGCGTACAACCGATCCAGGTTGCCCGGCGACAGCGGATCGGTGTCTTCGGCATCGCTGAATACGTACGCGACCGGGACTTGCGTCTGGGTTAGGAGCCCGAACTCGTCACGAAGGATGTCGAAGCCCCGCCGCGACTCAAGCTCCGGCGGAAGGATCGTGGCGTCGACCGTGCCCAGCCGGATATCCCGGACGGGTGTGGCAAGCAGTAAAAGGAACAGGACGGTTGGCACGGCGACCTGCAAGGGACGCTTCATCACCCAGTACGAAAGCCGTCCCCACATGTCGCCACCTTTGCGCCCCAGAAACGCTGGCATCACGCGGAATGAGTTGACACGCGGTCCCAGGATCCCGAGCACGGCGGGCATGAGCGTCAGGGCCGCCAATATGGCCGCAGTAATCACGATCACCGCCCCGATACCCACGGAGCGCAGCATCATGAACTCGAACGCCATAAGGCTGGCGAGGCCGATGAGGCTGGTCACCCCGGAAAAGAGGATCGCCGCCCCGGCCGTGGCCTGGGCCCTCGCGACGGCCTGTTCCACCGTGTCCCCGGCCGCCAGTTGCTCCCTGAATCGGCTCGTGAAGAACAGGGAGTAGTCGATNCCAAGGCCGATGCCGAGCAAGGTGACGATATTGAGAACGAAAACAGACATGTCCACGCCGCGCGAGATGAGNGCTACGACCGCAAGGGCCAGCATGACGCCGACTCCGCCGACGGTGGCCGGCAGGANGGCGGNGNCGAGAGTTCCGAACACCAGTAACAGGGCGATGGTGGATAGCGGGAAGGCGAANATTTCCGCACGGCGGACGTCGCGCTCGCTGCTGAGACTGATGTCTGCGTAGAGCGGCGGACCGCCGGTGAAGGTCAGCTCCAGATCCCCGGACTCGATTAGGGGCCGGGCCACCTCCAGAAAATCCCGGGCGTCCTCAAGATCCAGGTTCAACCCGACAGTCACATGGACCGACATGCCGTCGGGAGAGACGCGTGTGGGGTCGTCCAGATGGGTTACGACCCTCGCTACTTCCGGGCGCGCGCCGATATGGGCTAGGGCGTTCTGGAGGTTCCCCGTGAACCCGACTTCGTACGCGCTGTGGCTCTCACTCCGGAAGATCAGCTCGAACGAGATCGGAGTGAGGTCCAGCTTGTCCCGGAAGACGGCGCGCGCCTGCGCCGACGGGAGATTTTCGTTGGAAAATCCGCCCGGCTTCAGCGCGTCTGTGGCCCGCGGAGCAAGGGGGAGCGCGATGAGCAGCAACACCGCCCAGAGGGCAACGACCGCCCGGCGTCTCCGATAGATGTTGAGTCCGAGTGAGTACATGAATGTCCCGTACTAATGTACGAGACGGTGGTCGTTCCTGACTTAACTGACGGGAGTGTTCTGGCTGGTCGGCGTCATTTCTGACTCTGCTCGAGTGATTGCGTCGGTCAACGTACGAGTGGCTGGATAACACGGAGTACAAACATTGTGCTGCACGTTCGAATGTACAGGTTTTCCGTACGCGTCCCAAAGGGTCTCCGGTACACGTTACATTGCTCCCGACGAGGGCTTACGCCGCCGGGCGGAGAGTCAACGCTATAATTTGCGGCCTTAACGTGGAATATTCGGCCCGACCGGAGATTCCGACATTCAACTCCGATCCATTTGAGGCTCAACGTGGCACTTCTGCTTTCGCGCTCCGATGTCCAACAACTGCTCCCGATGTCGAAAGCGATCGACGTCGTTGAAGGCGCGTTCTCGGAACTGGCGAACGGCACCGCAGAGATGCCGGACCGTACGGTGATCACCGACGACGAGGTCGGCGGGTGGATCGCCTACATGCCGGCGTACCTCGGTTCTTCCGGCGCGCTTGGCGTTAAGGCGGTCACGGTCTACAAGGGCAATCCCGAGAAGTACGATCTGCCGACAACGCTTGCGACGATCATCGTCCAGGACAACCAGACCGGTAAGACACTGGCGGTCATGGATGGCGGCTTCCTGACGGCAGTGCGCACGGGAGCGGTATCCGGCGTGGCCACAAAACACCTGGCGCGAGCGAACGCCGGCGTGGCGGGTATCCTTGGCACCGGCGTCCAAGCGTACACGCAGGTCACCGGTATGGCGGCAGCGCGAAACCTTGAGACGATCCTGGCGTTCTCGTTGGACCCGGACGACAAGCGGCGTGCGTTTGCGGACTCGCTCACGGAGGAGACCGGGGTCGAGGTCCGGCTTGCTGGCAGCACGCAGGAGTTGCTTGGCGATTCCGATATCGTTGCGCTGGCGACCACCGCGCCGAACCCGATCGTGCAAGCGAGCTGGTGGAAGTCCGGCGCACACATCAACTCGGTCGGCTCGCACGCGCCTGCCCTGCGGGAGCTGGACACGGCGTCCATCCAACGGGCCAAGGTGATCTGCGACCAGACCCAGGCCTGCCTGCTGGAAGCCGGGGACATCATGATCCCGATCTCGGAAGGCGACTATTCCGCCGACCAGATCCACGGCGAGCTCGGGGCCGTGGTTAACGGCACGACAGTCGGGCGGGAGAACGATGAAGAGGTGACGCTGTTCAAGAGCGTAGGACTCGCCATCCAGGACCTGTCCTGCGCACGCCTGGTGTACGACCTTGCGGTAGAGGGTGGCGTCGGCACGGAGTTTAATTTTTAGGGGCGTCGTCATCCTGAACTCGATTCAGGATCCGCCTCTTCTGCAAGTACGAGCGTAGTCGCCAATCCCGATCCTTCGAGAGCCTCAGGACACGGTGGGACGCCTCAGGGGCCATGGTTCGCTGTAGGGCGTTGTTTTGGCGTAAGGTTGTCACCCCGATGTAGGGGCGTATGGCAACACGCCCGCATCGTACTTCCCACACGATCTGTAAGATGCAATCAACGCCAATCCAGAAGACCGTGGGCGTATTGCCATACGCCTCTACGACCGGGATCGCGCCCACGGGCGGTGCACGCCCCTACAGATCGATCGGGATGCGTTGTCCGTCGTAGGCGAGTTGTACGTCTAGGCCTTCTGATTCTT
>PCAM01000003.1 GCA_002730555.1 Chloroflexota bacterium | reverse complement strand
CGCTCAGTTATCTCCAGGCGGGATCGAACATGACTGACGCATTTGCGGCGACGGGAAGGGCTCAGAAGTTTCCCTCGGCCGCTTCTTTCAGGATCAGCCTGTCCAGTGTTAACTCTGCAACGGCTCGTTTAAGCCTGGCGTTTTCTTTCTCGAGCCGTTTCAGCTTCTTTGCCTGGTCAAGGCTCAAGCCGCGGTATTCGGTACGCCACCGGTAGTAGGTCTGCTCGGTGACGCCGATCTCTCTCACGGACAGCGCTACCGTCTTGCCATTGGCTACGGAAACTTCTACCTGTCTCAGCTTGTTCAGGATTTGCTCTGGTGAATGCCCTCTTCTCGGCATGTCTTCCCCCTTCTGGAAACGTCCAGTCTCTAATTTATTGACTGGTACCGTCTAAGGGGGGCAGGTCACGGTCACAACCGCAAGTTCGGAATACGAATGGCGCCCCCGGAGGGAGTTGAACCCCCGACCGTCTGCTTAGAAGGCAGCTGCTCTATCCGCTGAGCTACGGGGGCGTGGGCGCATGATTAATCAAGGGTATCCGGGTTGCGCTCGGTTCGTCCACTTGCCACGCCGACGGCTGACTCGATGATTCATGACGTATAGCGATCACGTTCTGCTGTGATTGCCACCTTACTGGGTACGTGCCTTTTCACCCGATTGGATCTTCCACCGGCTGAGTTACGACGCCGTGGATGTCATCGCGATGAGCCCCGGTTGAAACCGGTCCCCCTCCTCGGTTCGCTGAGTACCGTTTCCCTGAATCGTGGGCGCGGGTATAATCCCCGCAATTGCCATAGGCTCCGATATTTGACCGAGTGAATAATCGTGGCCCAAAGCACAGCAACACACCGGCTGATATGCCCGCCCGACAGGAGGCAGTGATGACCTCAAAGGTCTATTTCATGGATGCCCGCAGTGACTCGGCGGATACGAGTCTCATTGCCAAGACGTTGACCGTGTTTGACGCCGCCGGGCTGGACAAGCTCGTCAACAAAGGCGACGTCGTAGCCATCAAGCTCCACTGCGGTGAGTGGGGCAGCAGCGCATACCTGCGACCCGTTTACGCACGGGCGCTGGCAGACCGCATTAAAGAACTCGGCGGCCGGCCGTTCGTATGCGACACCACCACCCAGACCTACAACCCCTACGGAAGCCGCGCAACGGAGCTTGACCTGCTCGTCACGGCGGAGCGCAACGGCTACAACTCGGCCACGCTGGGTTGCCCCTTCATATGCGCAGACGGTTACGTGGGAACGAGCGACTACCGGGTCGACATTCCGGAAGGCTACATCCTTAAAGAGGCATTTGTGGCGCAGGCGATCGCCGCCGCGGACGTTCTCATCGCCCTGACCCACTTCAAGGGCCACGGCATGGGCGTCATCGGCGGAGCGCTCAAGAACCTGGGCATCGGCGGTCAGTCCAAGCGCGGCAAGTTCAACGTGCACATGGGCAGGCACCCGAAATACGGCGCAGGCGATGCGATGGACTACCACCCGGAATCCTTCGTCGGAAAAGAGAAGGATCCGGACTGGACTATCCTTGAAGACTGCTGTCCGCTCAGCCTGTTTGAGGTTACCGACAACGACGAACTGAAGTGGGACCGGGAGCGCTGCATCAACTGCCTGGGCTGCATGGGTATCATGAACCCACGTGGAATCTTCCGGCCCAATCTGGAAAACTTTGATGCCACGGACGCGGCCATCGCGGACGGCGCGCTTGGTGTGGTCAAAGCCGTCGGCCCCGAGCGCTGTGGCTTTGTCACGGTCGCCGTTGATGTGTCACCGAAGTGTGACTGCGCCGGCTTTTCGGACGTGCCGATAGTCCCGCATCTGGGCGTGTTTGCCAGTACCGACCCGGTCGCCATCGACCAGGCCTGTGTTGACGCCGCTCAGCATGCCCCGGGCATTCCGGGATCTCTTTCCGAAGAGGTGGGCGTGGACGCACCGGGCGAGCGCAAATTTGACCTGGCAGGTTCTGCTCTCGAAGGAGCGAGCGAGCAGACCACGATCAACACGGCCGTGGTCAACGGACTCGGCTCCAGAGAGCACGAGCTCGTCCACGTGGAACGTGCAGGAGCAGAGAAGTTCCGCTTCCCGCCGGACACGCGGCCGTCCCGGCAGCGCTTCGGCAAGCTGTTCGCTAAGTTCCAGCCCTTCCCGTTCGACCGCTATGACACACGCGGGTTTAACCGTCTCCCGGAGGTGGATCTGGACGCCGTCAAGGGCCACGCCGGCCCGACCGTAGACCCGCACTCGCACGCCGATGCTCCGTACCACGGGGATGGCGTGTGGCACCCGGGCATGGAAGAAGCGGCATCGAACAGCGGCATGGGCTCAGACAAGGCCGAAACTCCCGCCGGCGACGACTAGGCCGCGTGCGGCCTGAATTTGACCTGGCCGTCGCAATTACAGAAAAGAGGCGTTCTCTCAAGGGGAGCGCCTCTTTTCTGTATGCCGTAATGGCCTTGCCTCGGGCCGGATTATCGGCCATCCTGAAGGCATCACATCCGTACAACAAGGAGAAAGAATCAGTTGGCTAGGGCACAAGACCAGCTCGACGAAGCTATCGGCATCATTCGCGAGACTGCAGCCGGACTTGCCGATGACCTCAAAGGCCGCTCAGAAGCAGCCGCCTCCGCGATGGAAATCCACCGCGAAAAATTCTTCTTCCAGTCGTTAACCGGACTGCCGTTTGCTGTGAAGGCAAACAAGATAGCCAAGGCATTCGCCACCTCCGCCAGTGACGCCACCGTAGGCGCGTTGGAAACGGTTGCGGCAGAGATAGACGATAAGGCCGATGCCCCCGGCACGGTCCTGACCTAACACTTGTCGACAATACTCGTAACGGGCGGCGCCGGTAGCATGGGCCGCCTGGTCGTAGGCAAGCTGCTTGAACAGGGCCACACCGTACGCGTCTTCGATCTCCCAACGGTCAATTACGAAGGCCTCGAAGGTGAACCGCGCGTCGAAATCGCACGCGGCGACCTGACGAATTCATCCGACGTTGGCGCTGCCTGTGAGGGCATGGACGCTATCGCACACCTCGCCGCCATCCTCCCGCCGGTGGCGGAGGCTAGGCCTGAACTAACCCGGAACGTCAATATCGATGGCACGCGCGTCGTGGTGGAAGCGGTTCAGGCCAAAGCGCCATCCGCCCGCCTTGTGCTCAGTTCATCCGTCAGCGTCTACGGAGACACGACGCCGCAGGGCGACGAGATCACGGTGGGTCACCCGACGAACCCGGACGACGTGTATGCCGCTTCAAAGGCCGAATCGGAACGCATCGTGGTCGAGTCGGGTCTCGACTGGGTGGCGCTCCGGATATCAGGCGTAGCAGTGCCCGTGTTCCAGGAGCCGCCCGCCGAGTGGCCGTTCACTCCAGATGAGCGAATAGAATTCGTCCACCGTGACGACGCCGTATCCGCTCTATCCGCTGCGCTGACCGCGCCGGACTCGGGACGCAATGTCTTCAACGTGAGCGGCGGACCGACCTGGCGGATGTCCGGCGAGAAATACGTGAACGACTACTATGAGCTGGTCGAGGCCGATCCTGCACTCGCGGTGTACCAGTCGAACCCCGGGCACTTTGACTGGTACCAGTCGTCGGACGGGCAGGCGGCGCTGTCGTACCAGAACACCCCTTACGAGCGATACCTGGAGCAGATCCAGGAAGACATCATGAGGATGCTGGAAGGATAGGGGTGGCGGCGGACCTGTGGCGAGATGGGAATTGTCAGGCGTTGATTCCAGTTTCCATGAGCTTGCGCGAGATTACGCGTATGAAGGCCAGCCGCCAACTTGCGCCCCGCCTCGCGGAATTTAACTACGGCACTCCGGGCGCTTAATCCGTCACAACTTGTACGTTCGGACGCCGGAAGACCTCGGGCCAAGTGTCACCCGGGAGCGACATGAGATTGACGATACCGGGGCATATCACACAGGACGTCCGGGAGGCTTTGCCGACACCATACTCAAACGTCGCAATCGAGACGTTTGTTGTGATGCCAGATTATTCCCACGGCATCCTCTGGCTCAGCGCCAACGACTTAGGGGCGGCGCTTGCCCCGCCCACACCAACATTGGGCAACGTCGTGCGCACGTTCACATCGGTCTCCACTCGCGAGATAAATGGATCTCTTGGTCGTAGCGGAGGCAGGGTTTGGCAGCGAAGCTATTACGACCGGGTGATTTGTACTGAAGAGAACTTGACGCGGCCCGAGAGTACATTGTGAACAACCCGATGGCCCCCTGGCCTTGGCTTCAGGTCGTCTTGCTACAGGGTGGGGCAAGCGCCGCCCACACGGTCTCACGGCTGAACGATCGGAGTTCGCCCCTACATTGTCGGCGACCCGCCATCGTCGTCATCCGTTCGGTTACGCGACCGAATCTCTTCGCGTAATCGCTGGCTAGCACGCCGGTCTCGCCACGCCGCAACCATCCATGTCACACCGCCCGCGGCGAGGCCGTACAGGGCGAAAAAGGGGATGGGCAGCATTCGGCACGCAAGTACGGTCCCCCGGTCGGACCTATGTTTGGGGCGACGCTGTTTCATCCGTCTTCGCCCGAGTCCGATGAAGGGGTGGATAACGTGACGGCGCGGGACTCGGCTCGTATCTCCCGCACCCTGTGCCACACGAACCAGCCGATCAAACCAAGTACGCCAAGAATGATCGGGATGTCGAACGGGCGGGTGACGGATCTGATGTCGTCGTAGTTGGCGCCCAGTAGGAAACCGCCTAACGCCAGCCCGAAGGTCCATGGGAACGCTCCTATAAAGGTGAAGAGCGCAAATCGCCAGACGTTCATGCGGGCGATGCCGGCGGGGATGGCGATGAAACCGCGCACCCCGGGGATCATACGCGCCACGAACACCGTCAACTCCCCTCGCGTGGCAAACCAGCGATCGCCCCGGTCCAGGTCCGAGTGTGTGATGAGCAGGTACTTGCCGTATTTCGCAATCAAAGGCCGCCCGCCTGCGCGAGCCACGTAATACTCGATCAAGGAGCCGAGGAGACTTCCGATCGCCCCGGCCAGTCCGGCCAGCACGACAAACCAGAATCCCAGATCTTTCTCTTCGACCAGCTTCCAACCGCCAAGCGGCATCACGATCTCGCTCGGAAGTGGGACGGCCGTGCTCTCGATGGCCATCAGGCCGATAAGTCCCAGCCACCCGATCGCGTCGAAGACAGTTGTGACGAACTCGAGGATCCAGTCCTCGGTGCCATCGATCAGCTCGCGAATGAAATCGATGGGGTGGGCCTCCGGTCGTTTCTGGTGGGCGGATCAATTTCGGGTAGGGCAGGGCGTTGTTCCGCAAAACCTCCCCCGTAACGAGTCTTCCAAGGGCATTGAGTTTAGCAAAGCTACGATGCGCGCTCCGCATTCGGGCTGCCTGCATCTTTTGAATGGTTTGAACGTAACGGTGCCCGGAGGGGTTCTATTTCGTCCCGGATGGCGTTGATTGCCACCGTGGACGGGGAGACCCCTCGCATGGAGCCTCGCCCATTTCGGCGATCCCTAGCGAGAGCTTCATGTCCAAACGGTGGGGCGAACTTCAAAAGGGCGCCGGAGAAAGTCGGTTCGCCGGGTAATACGGGGCGGGATACACGGCTCCGGATAACGAAATCATTGATATGCGCTGGGCAGATCACTGTGCCCCGGCGACAGTTCGAGCCGGGCCGGCCGAAATCACCGGCAGGGAGTGACGTGATTGTACGTTTTACAGTCAAAGCTAATTCAGCTTTGATGAAGGCATGTTTGATAGATGTAATATTGTAATAAATGTAAATAAGTACAAGAAAGAAACAGAAGAAATACATGCAAGATTCAATACGGTGTACAATACCCTAAAACCCGTCAGAATCGACCTGAAGGATGGCCGCAGGGTCACCTCGCGGAAACACCGTTTAAGAGCCGCCGAAGCGCAGAAAAGGGCAATGCATGGCCAGGAAGACCAAGAAAATGCTCGACGTAGAGAAACGCATGCTCAACGGTCGGGAGTTGGAACGCGCCATCCCTGAGATGCTGAACGACGTGGGCTTCACCGAGACAGCGAATAATTTGAAGCTGTCAAAAGCGACCCTCAACTACTGGATGCTGAAGCTCGGCATCGAAGTGCGCCGCGTGGCCCTCGCACCCGGCGAAGAGATCGAGATCAAGCGGCCCAGTAGTTAAAATGCGAACGGGCGCGCCGGCTCGTCGCCCTGATTCGGCGCGGGCACCCGGGGACACCGGGAATCGCACCCGTTCAACCCCCATTTGAACAGGTGCAGAGCGCTCTAGATAGCGATCCCGGACCCGTGACGGGATGGGGCAGAGCACACGCAAATATCACGCCCATCACGATTGACCCAGTCCGTTCTGGCTGCTAAATTTCCGTTTGTGAAACACGGAACAATACCTTTCACCGTCCGCCCTCCGTTAGAATTCGCACAACGTGCGGATCCTGGCGCATCCCGAGATACACAACTGATCGGGATACGGGCACGCATGAACGGAGAGTCTCTTAACAAATGATTTTGACCCGGCTAATGAGCCTGACCGGCCTTCTCATCATTGGCGCCATTTTCATCGCTGCCTGCGGCGCCGCCGACGACGCAGAGGTTGTTGCGACACCCGTATTTGAGCCCACGGCTGCGCCGACGGGTAACGCGCCTGCGGCCACAGCCGTGCCCGCCGATTCGGTAGCCCCGACAGCCGCACCCACAGAGGCTCCGGCGGCCGTTGTCGGCGATGCAGTAAACGGGGAAACGCTGTTTAGTGGAACGAGTGGCTGTGCAGGGTGCCACTCGACCAGCGACGCCACAGTGATAGGGCCCGGCCTCGCTGGTATCGGCACAATTGCCGAAACACGCGTCGCCGGTGAGTCCGCAGACGAATACCTGACTGCGGCCATCATTGCGCCCAACGACTTCCTCGTGCCGGACTTCCCGGGCATCATGCCGGGCAACTTCGGGCAGAGCCTCTCTGAACAGGAAGTCGCGGACCTGGTCGCCTACCTGATCTCGCTTCCGTAATCCGGAGACCGCGCCTCTGCCTTTCGACGGCAGAGGCGGAAAGTCACCTTGGGCGTATCGGGGACATCTCGCGACCGTAGGACGGGTGGGGCTGACGCCCATAAGCCCGTCCAAAATTAAGCGTCGGAAGGGCTCAGTCCCGTCCGGCGATCGAGCGTGCGATCTTTGCCGCCATCACGCCTGCGCCGAAGCCGTTATCGATATTGACGACGGCGATGCCCGCCGCACAGCTGTTCAACATCGCCAGCAGCGCAGCCACACCGCCGAAACTGGCGCCGTACCCCGTGCTGGTCGGGGCGGCGATCACGGGCGCTTTCACAAGCCCGGCGATGACGCTCGGCAGGGCGCCCTCCATCCCGGCGACCACCACGAGCACCTTCGCCGCTCTTAGATCGGGAAGCGATCCGAGCGTGCGATGCAGCCCCGCCACACCTACATCCACGATGCGGACCACGTCGCAGCCCATCAGTCGCGCCGTCTCGGAAGCTTCTTCTGCGACTGGCAGATCGGCGGTTCCGGCGGTCACCACCGCCACGCCGGTGATCGGCTCCTCCGGCGACCTGCGGTCTGCCCACACGATCCCGCCCAGCTCGTTGAACTGCGCATCAGGAACGGTGGACTTCACTGCGGCGAAGCCCTCGGCGTCCGTCCGGGTCACCATGATCACGCCCGAGCGCTCGTAAAGCCGCTTCGAGATCTCCGCAAGCTGGACCGGCGTCTTTCCTGGCCCATAGACGACCTCCGGAAAGCCGGTGCGGACGGCGCGGTGGTGATCCAGGAGCGCATCTCCGACGTCTTCGTATGGCAGGCGTCCCAAGCTCTCGAACGCATCGCCGGCGCTCGTGTTGCCGATGGACACCGATTCAAGGATGCGTCGTATCTCTTGCGCGTCGATAAGCCAATCTCGTATGTGTGCTTGGGCAGCCTGGAAGTCGATAAAAAGGGCACCGCACGGCGGCTCCCCGACCGCCAATTATAGGTCCACACCGTCTGGCGGCGAATATGTCACGCGCGGGCGCTCGCGAGATTGACGATACGTTGTGGTCACACATATACTCGGCCCCACATATTGGGGGTTTAGATAACTATGTGGATTACCTGTCTTCAAGAGAACCTGTCACGTGGACTCGGCGTCGTCGGTCGTGCGGTGGCCACGCGCGCCACATTGCCCGTCACGCAGAACGTTCTCCTGACGACGGACCAGTCGCGTCTGAAGCTAACGGCGACCAACCTTGAGATAGCGATCAGCACCTGGATAGGCGCGCAGATCGATCACGAGGGTTCGGTGACGATCCCGGCACGGCTCCTGACGGAGTTCGTGAACCAGCTTCCCGACGCCAAGATCGAGATCGATCTCGTAGACACCCCTAAGCGCGTGGCGCTCAAGTGCGCCCTCTTCAAGGCCAACATGAACGGCACGGACGCCGAAGAGTTCCCGCCCATCCCGACGGTGGAAGACGGAACCACGATCACCGTGCCGGGCGATGTCCTTAAGGGCGCCATCGAACGCGTTGCGTTCGCCGCCGCTACGGAGGATTCCCGGCCGGTGCTGACCGGGATCAAGGTGGAGATCGCAGGCAACAAGCTGACGCTCGCAGCTGCGGACGGGTTCCGCCTGGGCGTGGAAACGGTGGAGCTTGGCGCCGAAGCTGAAGAGGACATGGGTTTCATCGTCCCCGCACGTACGATGCAGGAAGTGCAGCGGCTCATCGGCGACAGGGCGGACGACATAACTGTTACGGTGACCGAGCCGGCCAGCCAGGTGCTGTTCAAGTTCGGCGACATCGAGATCGTGTCCCAGCTTGTACAGGGTGCGTTTCCGGACTACGCAAAGCTGATCCCGGCGAGCGCCGGCACCACGGCCACGGTGCAGTTGCAGGACTTCCTTCAGGCGACCCGGGCCGCATCGATCTTCGCCCGGGACGGCAGCGGCATCGTTCGTTTGATCGTGACACCAGGCGAGGACGGCGAACTCGGCAAGGTGACCGTAGCTTCGCGCGCCGAAGAGGTTGGCGACAACGAGGTCGAGTTTGAGGCGACGATCGATGGCGACGAGGCCAAGGTGGCCTTTGACGGCCGGTATCTACTGGACGTCCTGGGCGTTCTCGGCAGCGGCGACGTCACGCTGGAGACGACCACCCCGTCAAGCCCCGGAGTGATCCGAGCCACCGATCGTGATGGCTACACGCACGTCGTGATGCCCATGTTTGTCCAGTGGTAAGCCCGGACTAACTCCAAACGTAAATTACCGCTATTAACAACGGTAAACGCGCGTGCCAGCGTCATGCGCATCACGGTTATACCCACTTGGAGAGGCATACATGGGGATCCATGATGACAAGGTCGTAATCGTCACCGGCGGCGCGCTCGGCATCGGCGGCGGCGCATCGCGTGCCTTCGCGGAAGAGGGCGCCCAGGTGATCGTGGCGGATATCAACGCCGAAGCCGGGCACCAGACCGTCGACGAGATAATAGCCGATGGCGGCGATGCCGAGTTCGTACAGGCCGACTTCAGTTTCTCGGCGGATCCCCGTCGGGTGGTAGATGGGGCGATCGCTCACTACGGTGGCGTCGACTTCGTGTTCAACAACGTCGGTATCCAGCCTAAGACCTCTTACACCAACGCCGAGGACACGACCGTGGAGATCTGGGACGCCATCCTCTCGGTAAATCTGAAGAGCTACTGGTTGATGGCCAAGTACGCCATCCCGGTGATGCGCAGCCGTGGCGGCGGGGTGATCGTGAATAACGCCAGCGTCCAGGGCCAGCAGTCCGCTCCGATGGTGACGGCGTATGCGGCCAGCAAGGGTGGTGTGCTGTCGTTGACCCGGCAGATGTCGCTCGACTATGCCCGACAGAACATCCGAGTGCTTGCGGTGTGTCCGGGTTCGATAGATACGCCGCTCATGCGCGACGCCATCTCCGGAGAGCCCGACGACATGGAGGCTGCGATCGCCGCCGCCGGCGCCGTTTCTCCGATCGGCCGTATCGGTACGCCGAGGGACATCGCAAACGTGGTGGTGTTCTTGTGCTCGGACAGGGCGTCCTTCATGACGGGCGAGTTCGTGAACGTGGACGGCGGGGTGATGGCACAGGGCACGTGGGCGGACATGAGCCGGACCGGGTCGGATTGACCGCGGGGCGGTGGTGACGGAGGTGGAGGGCTCAAGACAGGCGGAAATACTTGCCGATGAAGGTGACCGGCAGGCACCGATCCTGCGTGCCGAAGGCTGCGCCGAGGCGCTCAACACGGTGTACGGAGTTGCCCAGAGGTAGACGAGAAGACGTATTTCGAGGCGCCGAAGAGCCTCGGCGAGAGCGGCTGTTCCAAGATCATCTTCCGATGGAGTTCACGAAGTTCCTCGGGCCGCTCGGCGCCATGTTCGGGAATAACGGCTCCGATGGGTCTGACGACGAAGATCAACCGCGTATCCCGGGCCGACAAGCCCTCTCCCTCGGCGGGAGAAGGCTTTGCGCGTCTAGATATAGGCGATCGCTCCGTCGGAGAGCAGCCGGTCGCCGCGGTACCAGTTCGATTCATAAGGCCGATCCGCGAGGGCGTCGAGGTTCAGCTCGATGCCCCAGCCCGGCCCATCGGGTATCTGGTGGTGGCCTTCCCTGACCACCGGGAACGATTTGACAAACGACACCTCGATCTCGGTGAAAGGCCGCATCTCCTGGACCAGGAAGTTGGGGATGGCGGCATCAAAGTGCAGGTTGACCGTTGTTGCCAGCGGGCCCATCGGGTTATGGGGTGCCACGGAGACGTCGTGAGCCTCGGCGTCGGCGGCGATCTTGCGCATCTCCGTCATCCCGCCCACGATGCAGATCTCCGGCTGGATGATGTCCACCGCACCCGCCCTGAACAGCTCCCTGAACTCGAACTTGGTGTACAAACACTCGCCTGTCGCCAGCGCATAGGGCATCTTCTCGCGAAGCTGGCCCATGGCGTGCCGGTTCTCCATCCGGAGCGGCTCTTCCATGAACATGGGGTGGTTGACCACGTGTGCGTCCGCTAACTCCAGAAGTCTGCCAGGCTCGAACACGGCGGCGTGTGCATCCATGCCGATCTCGGCATCCGGCCCGGCCGCCTCACGAAGTGCTCCGACGAGTTCAACGCCGGCGTCAACGGCCTTGAGCCAGGGCAGGCCACGCCAGTCGTTCGGCAGGGGATTGACCTTGAAAGCCGTGTAACCGGAGGTGGCGATGGCCTCTGCAACGGTCGAACGCATGGCGTCCAGGCCGCTCCCGTCGCTGTCGCCGAGTTGGACGTCCAGGTAGCCGCGGATCCTGTCCCGATAACGGCCGCCCAGCAGGTCGTACACTGGCAAGTCGTACGAGCGCGCCGTGATGTCCCACAGGCTCTGGTCGATGCCGGAAAGCGCGGCCAGGCCGGACGAGCCCGGGGGGAAGCGCGCTCCCTGGTACATGAGCGCCCACAGGTACTCAATACGGGTCGGGTCGTGGCCGACGATCTGATCGGCGAAGTAGCCGACCCATTCCTTTGTGGCCAGGTCGGGGCCGACGGTGTACGCCTCGCCTATGCCGGTGATGCCTTCATCGGTGTGCGTTACGACGAAGGTGCTGTTGCCGGCGCGGGGCGTGTCGGGGGTGGAGCGGCTGGCGACCAGGCATTCGACGTTTGTGATTTTCATGGGTGGGGATCCGGGTCTTTCTTGTTGCGGGTATCTGAGAGAGTGATACGGGAGGTGGCTAGAGGAAGGCCGGAGCGCCGTCTGCGTACGTGCGGAACCCGCGATTCCAGTGTCTTGGAGGGTGGGCGGAGATCTCTTCCAGATTCAACTCCATGCCGAGACCTGGCTTCGTGGGCAGCTCAAAGTAGCCGCCCACGGGCGCCCACATCTCGTCCACAAACTTCGCTCTCTCCCGTTTGTGGTCGCCGTGATACTCCAGGATCGTGAAGTTGTTGATGCTCGCTGCGTAGTGGACGCCGAGCGCCGTGGAGAGGAGGCCAAGCGGGTTGTGCGGTGCCACGGTCACGTAGTTGGTCTCTGCCATGGCGGCGATCTTGCGTCCCTCCAGTAGCCCGCCGCAAACGAGCAGATCGGGCTGGATAATGTCCACCGCGTCTTGGTCGAATAGCTCAGCGAACTGCGTCATGCCGAACAGGTTCTCGCCGGTCGCAACCGGGACACGTAGCTCCCGGCGCAGGCGGGCGGTGCTCGGAATGTAGTCCGGGCGGACGGGCTCTTCCACGAACATGAGCCGGAAGTCGGACAACGCCTCTGCCAGCTGTTTGGCGCGATGGGGCTCTCTTAGTGTGCTGTGGACGTCGACCGCCAGATCGATGTGTTCTCCGATGGCCCTGCGCAGTGTGCCGACCCGGTTTGTCACCTCCCTGACGACGGCGAGCCAGGGCATTTCCTCCCAGCCGGGCGGGTAGAGTGATGCCTTGAAGGCGGTGTAACCCTCTGAGAGCAGTGCCGTTGCCTCTGCGGCCTGCACAGCGGCCGTGTCGCCGTGGATCTGGTGATAGACGCGGATTCGGTCTCGGGTCGGGCCGCCAAACAGTTTGTAAATGGGCACACCGGCGCGTTTGCCGGCGATATCCCACAACGCGTGGTCAACCCCCGACAGAAACGACCACTCGACGGCCCCGAGAGGGAAGCGCATCGTGTTCTTCGCTCTGCGCAGCAGCCACTCGATGCGGGAAGGGTCCTGGCCGATGAACCAGTTCTTGCTGGATTCGGCGGCGGCGATGATCGCCTCATCAGCACCGATGCTGTAGGGCTGGCCGACCCCGGTGATCCCTTCGTCCGTGTACACCTGCAGGAACACGGAATTCCTGTGGCCGTCGTTGCTGTGGAAGGTCTTGATGTCGGTGATTTTCAAGGGCTGGCCTCTTGTCTGATGGTGGCCGTAGCGGAGTGGACCGGGGAGAGTGGGGCAGCGGCAGTATAAGCCCGTTCTGGACGTGTTAGCGGCGTGGTATTTCGTTCAGACCGGCGTGTATCAACACTGCAAAATGATGCCTGTGATTAATCATCGATATGTGCCGCATGTGCACAATTATGTCATATGAATGAATGTGTATTTATGCAAAATAAGGACAAATCCAGAACAGAGATTAAGTCCGTGGAATTGCTGCTGTACTGCAAAAATAACCCCAATGTGATCTCTAAATATTGTCGTCTTCGCTCCGAAAACGCGCGGACGTGCCGAGAACCCCCGGGTACTTTCGTACCTGCACGAGATAATCTCGCGAAGCATCATTAGCTATTAATAACGCTAATCATGCTTTGGATAACGCTGGTTAAAAAGCAAAAATCCGGAAACTGCGATTTCGCCGTAGTTAACCGCGATTAGCGACTTGCGGCCGGTGAGAGTGTCAGGCGAGATGGATCGTACCCTGGGATCCCGGGATTCCGTTGAGAATCCTGGATAAGGCGCCGCGCGAACGTTGACGGAATGATCTTCCGTTATGCCGCGTGGATCACAACGGGTTTCATGCCTGGAGACCATGTGCCCGACGGCATCTGAGGCCTGGTCGTATACGTGAGGCCATCGCCTCGTGGGCGGCTTGTTACTAACCGGGATGGGGCTGGCGGTGACAGAGGTTTGCCCCGGCCGATAAAAGTTCGACTCCTGCCATCGGCCGCCGCTGCCTGAGGCGCTGGCCCAGGACGTGTGGTCGACGCTCAGACGGCATGCCGGCTCCGAGCGGAGCTTTGATCCGCCGGATGACTCGTGTGACGGCGACTTTTGGGCGAAGGAACGAAAGAAGCTGGAGTAGCGAGCGAAGTAAACGCACGATACAACAACCTGTTTCCCTACACGGGTGCGTGTACCCCGGGCGACACGGGCAAGATGACGGCCATTACGCCTTTATACAAAAGCATTTAGCTGGCAGCGACGGCAACAAGTGGAAAACCATCATGGACAAATAGAGGACATGCCGGCATAATGCTGAAATAAACGGCAAATAGATCGGGTATTTGCTGAACGTCCTGGGAAAATGGGCGCCGATTTGATTCCAGCCACCAAAGAAAACTGTCGGACTGCCCAGTACGATGAAGCCGCGCAGAGACTGTTTAACGGCGATGACGGCACTTGAAGGCCGTTTCCTTTTTTGGAACGTTCTCCGGACTGCACAGAGATAAAATTGGCGAATGGTACGACATGAAGGATCGGTAATATTGGGAAAATTGAGCCACTACGAGTATCCGGATGTCCCGTTAAACAATTCGCTTGATATCGGACGCCGAATTGCGCGCGAGTTCATGGGCTCGGTTTCCCGGGCTACCCTTGCCAGCGCGTTACAGATGAGCGACCGCGGCGGAGGATTTGGCGCTCGAATCGGCGCTATGCGCATCTGGGGCATCGTGGAAGGACGCGGGACGATTCGTCTGACGCGCAACGGTCTGCGTGCGGTCAACCCTCTCACCCCGGAGGAGTCTTCGATGGCGCGCCGTGATCTGGCGACATCTGTCCCGCTGTTCATGGAGTTGGCCGGGCGGCTCGACGGCCTCCCGCCCGATCGCACCCGGCTGGCGCTACTGATCGAAGACATCACCGGCGCGGGCCGCATGGAGATCGAGAGACGGCTTCCCGTGGTCGCCCGGGTTTTTGAAGACGTGTTGCCCTTGCTGCCGACCTCAAACGGGCCCGACGGAGGTCGGCGCGACGAACGGATCGGATCCGGCGGAGAATCAGATGATCAGGGGCTCGGGTTTCTGGACATACCGGCGCTCCTGGACGGGCCGGCGCCGGTGTCCGGTGAGTATGCCCCTGTAGCGGAGACCCCTGTGGACACCGGCGAGCCACGCATCGAGGTCGTGTTCCCGGGCGGCCGTATCTCACTCCCGGAGTCGATCGCCAGCCTGGACGTGATCATCCAGGTGCTGCAGGAACGCAGAGGCAACCTGTCACGCGGGAGCGGCCCGGCGGCGTTCTGAACCACAGCGCGCGGCCCCACGGCTCACGGAAGGCGAGTGTCTCACGACCGAATAACGCGCCCGAACGGGTGCTCACAGCTTCAGCAGTATTTTGTGAGCGCCAGCGCCGATACTTTGAACAGTGTGTCATCGGCACGGGGAACCCGGACGTGAAGCGCCTGCCCGCCGTCCAGAGCGTTCCCGCCAATAGCCTGGCGGCCGTCCCAGGGGTCAGAGGTATTAAACACGCCTATTCCCGTCACGAGATCGCCGAGAGACACGCCCTATTCCTCGGCGCCCACCTCATCGGCAAAACCGCAGAACTCGGTGCCCGGTACGGTTCCCGGAGCGGGGTCAACACCAGCGTATCCGGCGAGGTCTCGGGGACCTATGGCGGTGGTGGTGACGCGGACGATGGCATCCGAACCATCCACGATGCGCGGCGCACGGCGTTCCATCATCTCGATGCGGCTGGGACTGGTGAAACTTAACGCAAGCATGCAGACCGGGCGTGGGCGCTAATGGTCAACGGGTCAAGCTCTCGCGGAAATAGAACGCCGTTCACACGTTCTCTTTGACCCGCTCCGCCAGCTTGCGCGTCATGCCGGGCGACGCCGCAAGATCATCTATCGACGCCTCGCGTATGCCTTTGAGCGATCCGAACTGCCGTACGAGCTGTTTCTTGCGCTTGGGCCCGATCCCCGGCACGAGGTCGAGCGCCGACTGGCGGGAGCCTTTTGAACGTAAATTGCGGTGGAACGTGATGGCGAACCTGTGCGCTTCGTCCCGGATTCGCTGGACCAGGAACAAGCCCTGCGAACCACGGGGGAGTATGAAAGGCTCGGCCGAGTCCGGGATGAAGACCTCTTCTTCCTGCTTGGCCAGACTGGCGAGCGGGACGCCCTCGATCCCCAGCTCAAGCATCACCTGGAGCGCCGAGCTCAACTGGCCTTTGCCGCCGTCGATCAGCACCAGGTCGGGCACGATCCCGAAGGCGTCGTCCTTCGTGGCTTCGCCGGCCTCCCGGGCCTCGACCGCCTTCTGGAGCCGTGCGAAGCGCCTGCGCAGGACCTCGCGCATCGAAGCGAAGTCGTCGTTCTTATCGTGAGATTTGATCTTGAAGCGCCGGTAGTCGGACGTCCTTGGCTTGCCGTCCTCGAACACCACCATAGATGCGACGGTGTTTGTTCCCTGGATATGGGAGATGTCGTAGCACTCCATGCGCGTCGGAAGTCGTGGCAGGCTGAGCTCCTCTTGCAGCTGCTGCATGGCGGCGTCCATCACGTCGGAATCGGACAGCCACTTGAGTTTCAGCTGCTCCAGGCCCTGCGCTGCGTTCTGGGCAACCATCTCCAGCAGGCGCCGCTTCTCGCCGCGCTTTGGGACCGCCAGATTAACCGGGCCGCCCCGGCGCTCCGAGAGCCAGGACTCGATCACCTCTGTATCGTCGACTATTTCCGGGATGAGCACGCGGCGCGGCACGTGGGACGCCGAGCCGTAGAACTGCTTGATGAACTGGGTGAGGATGCCGGGCACACCTTCATCGCGTGCGCCGGTCATGATGAAGTGGTCACGGCCGATCAGGTTGCCGCGCCGGACGAAGAAAACCTCTACCCAGGCCTCGTCGCGGTCGTTGGCCAGTGCTATCACGTCCATGTTCTCGCCCGTCATGGAGAGAACCTTCTGTCCTTCGTACACGCGCTCAATCGCCCTGAGTTGATCGCGCAGCGCACCGGCGCGCTCAAACTCCAGCGTGTCCGAGGCGACCATCATCTCGCTGCTAAGGCCCTTCACGATGCTGTGGGTATCGCCGTCCAGGAACATCACCACCTGGTCGATCACGTGCATGTATTCGTCGCGATCGACGGCCCCGATGCAAGGCCCGACGCAGCGCTTGATGTGGAAATCCAGGCACGGGCGGTGGTCCGTGCCGGTGATCACCTTTGTGCAAGAGCGGTAGGGGAACAGCCGCTTGAGCAGCCCGAGCGTCTTGCGGACGCTGCCGGCGCTGGCGAACGGGCCGAAGTAGCGGGCGCCGTCGTTGCTGGTCCTGCGGGTGACGTAGACCTGTGGATAAGGCTCGTTCACGTCGATCTTGATATAGGGGTAGGTCTTGTCGTCTTTAAGCCTGATGTTGTAGCGCGGTTTGTGCTGCTTTATCAGGCTGTTTTCGAGGAGCAGCGCTTCCTGCTCTGACTCGGTGACGATGTACTCGAAGTCGGCGATGCGCGACACCAGCCTTCGCGTCTTGGCGTCGTGGCTGGAATTCGCCCCGAAGTAAGATCGCAACCGGTTGCGCAGCGCGGACGCTTTGCCGACGTAGATGATCTCGCCGGTCTCGGCCCGCATGAGGTAGACGCCCGGGGACAGCGGGACGGCCGAAAGCCGGCTCGAAAAGCGGCGTTTGCGGGCTGCTGGTTTTGTGTCGGCGGTCGATGGCATTTGGTCTAGCCTAGCCGAATCAGCAACGCACCGTGTTTGAGTGGCGTCGAAGTAGGGTGACGAAGGTCCGCTGGAACGTCCTGATAGATCAGGGTGGCTCGTGTGCTAACCCAGTACGACGGTGAGGACGCCCAGGATGATTGCGGTTCCCCCGACCATCACGCCGAGCTTCTTGAGCTCCCGGGGTAGGTTCTGGGAGAACACGGCGACGCGGTTGCGCGCTCCGGCGCCGCGCCGGGCACGGGCTGCGCGTCGCCGTTCGGCCCGCTTCCCATGTGCCGATCCCGCCGGAACGGAAGCGGCGTCGGCCTCCAGGTCCTCGTCTGATTCCGCCGGGTCGTCATCCTCCAGCAGCAGTTCGTCTTCTTCAATCTCCTTGTCCTCGGGAACCGGTCCCATAAAGACGTTCGGCTGACGTTCACGACGGCCGCGAAGGCGGTTCTGTGTCCGGGAAGTACGGCGATTGCTACGAGGCATTGGCGGTTTAGTAACTCGTGAAAGGGATTGGTTATATGCAGGAAAAGGGCAGGGCGTTCAGCGCAGTTCCCGCCCCGTGAGCGCCTCCGAGGCGTCGATGACCCGGGCTGCCGCCCACTCGTCGCTGACCTCGGAAAGATTCCACATCACATGATACAGGAAGGGATCCAACGGATTGGTGCCAAAAGCGCGCTCAAAATAGCGAGCCTGGGCGATATCTGACTGGGAGACGTACTGCTTGGCGATCTCCAGATCCTCAAACTGGAGGCGGCCCATGATCCGGCGGGCGCGATCCGCCTCGTTTGCGACCAGCCCGACCCTCAACACATCGGGGCGCTCCCGCAATATGGCGACTGCGCCGCGACTGACGATGACGGCGTTGTCCGCTTCCGCTACGTCCCGGATCACCTCCGCCGTCGTGCTGATGAAGTGCTGTTCGTCGAGCTCCTGGCCGGAGGTGACCGGTGATTCGTTCATCTCGGCGTACGGACGGGCGATCAGAGTGTCCACCCCGGGCCCGAAGTACGGGTCACCGCCTGCCCCGGCGACGGTCGAGCGTTCAAGCATGCGTTGAACCAGGCCGACGATCCGTTCGCCACGGCCCGGCGTGCGCAGTGTCGAGTCGTGCACGGCCTCGACGGTCGCCCCGACCCGGCGGGCGATTTCAGCCAGCAGCAACCGGTCTACGAAGTCCAGATCCAACTCGCGCGCCACCACCCTGGCAACGTCCACAACGCCCGAGCCGGCCTGGCCTTCTATAGCGATTACGGTCAAATCTCGGCCCTCTCACCTCGGCCCCGTGAGGATCTGTTGCGGGAACGTCCGTCCAAACGTCCCTCTAGAGGTTCACGTCCCCGATCCCATCACGTTCCGAGATCGGCAGTTTATCGCAGTCGGCCCGAGGATTTATGGGGATTTACGCACCCGCGATCACGCCCGCGGGAACGCCCGGTCGTACTCTTCCCGAACGTGCTCGGAGGTCAGGTGCGTGTAGATCTGCGTGGTGGCGATGCTGGCGTGGCCGAGCATTTCCTGTACGTGGCGAAGGGAGGCGCCCCCGCGGAGCATGTGGGTCGCAAAGGAATGCCGCAGCGTGTGGGGTGTGATGTGGTCCGAGATATCGGCGGCCCGTGCGGCGCGCTTGAGGCGCAACCAGAACCCCTGTCGCGAGAGACGGCGGCCGTTCCGGTTCAGGAACAGTGCTTGCTTCTGTGGCCCCCGCTCGTACAACGTCCGTACGGTCTCCAGGTAGGCGCTCACGGATTCGAGCGCCTGCCCATGGACCGGCACGGCACGCTCTTTAGAACCTTTGCCGATGCAGCGGACCGACCCAGCCTCGAGATCGAGGTCCCGGATGTCCAGACCGACGAGCTCGCTTACACGAAGCCCGGCGGCATACATGATCTCGAACATGGCGGCGTCGCGAACGCCTTCCGGTGAGTCGTCCCTGTATACGGCATCCAGCAGACGATCCACCTGCTGGATCGACAGCGCTTTCGGAAGGGTGCGGCCCGAGCGAGGGGAGCGCAGGGCCTCGGTCGGGTTGTCGTCTACGAGGTCCTCTTCCCGCAGAAAGCGGAACATCGACTTGAGCGCGGCGATCTTCCGGGCCCGTGTGCTGCGAGCGTATCCGCGCTCGTCAAGATCGTCGACGAAGGCCGATACGTCCGACGCGTCTACATTTGCCCAGGTGCGCGCCAGCCCCGATTCCTCCAGAAACTCGATCAGCCCGCTGAGATCGTTGAAGTAGGCATCGAGCGTATTGGAGGACAGGCCCCGCTCAACTGCGAGGTAGTTCAGGAAAGAATCGATCTGTTCATGCACGCAGATGACGGTAGCATTCCGCCGGGCAGTGACGCCCGTCTGACGGGGTTCCCAAAACCGGGAATCCTGAGTTATGGGACCAGTGGACAGGATTCGCTCAATGAAACGTGACAGCCTCGTGATTGACCCTTCGGTGGGGTGTACCTAGACTCGATCCGATAGCGAATCTGCTGTATCAAATAGGCTGTGCAGCAGGTTGGTCCGTCACCCCGGGCTTACTTCGCTCGCAGATTTACGATAGCCCCTCTGATTTCCAAAGCCTGTAGAAAGTACCAATGCTTCCCCTTCTAGAGGTCGAGATCCCGTTCGATCCCAACATCATCGACACGGGTGGATTCGTGCTAGCTTGGCACGGGCTCCTGAGCTTTGTGGGCGTGGCCGTGGCCGTTTGGCTAGTCGCACGTTGGGCGCGGGCGGAGCGACTCGATGACGATATGGTTTACAACACCGCAATCTGGGCCATCCTCGGCGGGATTGTGGGCGCACGTGTGGTGCACGTGGCCGACAACTGGGGCAGCGTGTACGGATTCGACGATCCGATCGGGTTGATCGCTGTGTGGAGCGGTGGCATCGGGCTCTGGGGTGCCATCCTGGGCGGCTGGATCACAGGGATGGTCTACGCCAGGTACTCGAACTACCCGGTCGGAAAGCTGATGGACCTGTCCGCGCCGGCCCTGCTCGTGGCGCAGTCGATCGGCCGCCTTGGCGACATCATGAACGGCGAGCATTGGAGCAAGAACACGGACCTGTTCTTCGGCTGGGTGTTCACGCACTCCGGCAGCCCGGGCGCCAACCCGCCGCGACGGCTGGACGGCGAGTTTGACCCGACATCGGGAAGCCACCCGACGGTGGTGTATGAGATCTTCTGGAACATGCTCGTGCTGGCCGTTCTGTGGCGCTTCCGCAAGAAGTTCAGGCCGGACGGCGCCGTCTGGATGATTTACCTGGGGTCGTACGCCTTCGGCCGGTTCTGGATCCAGTTCCTGCGCTTGGACGAAGAGAAGTTCTGGAACCTGCAGGAGGCGCATCTGATCGCCTTAGGCGTGATGGCGATTTCGGTGACCTACGTGATCCTGAAGGTGCGGCTGCGAAAGCCGGGCGACGAACCGGACGAGCCATCTACGCCGGAGCGGGTCTCGCGCGGCAGGTTGCGCCGGGCCAGGCGGCGAAGCTAAGGCTTAGTTCCCGGCGTCGGTACTAGACTGTGGACGGCCGTACATCCAGCAGATGCAACTCCCGCTTTGTACGGCCCCGCCACGTGTTGGTTCGCAGCGAGTAGATGGCGTCGACGGTCCCGCCGCCAAGGGGCGCATCCCCCAGCCCGAACCCGATGGCGTCCCAGGTGTCTACACCGTCACCGAGCACCATCCGGAGGTGCCGCCCGCCCGCGCCCATGGTGCGCACCTGCAGCGGCGTCAGTTTCCGGGTGACGAAGACCGGGACCGGGTTCTCTTCGCCGTAGGGGCCGAGCGCCTTGATGAAGTCCCACGTCGGTGCGTCAAGGTCAGAGAATACGATTTCGGCATCGGCCTGTATCGGAAGGCCGTCCCCGGGCTCGTTGCCGGCTGCGGCGACGCCTTCTTGAACGGCGTCCAGTACCTCGTCCAGGTGCTCAATGGCGACCGTAAACCCGGCCGCACGGGCGTGTCCGCCCCATTGCTCGAATCGCTCAGACACAGCGGATAGGACGGCGTGGATATCGACGGATTCCGGACTCCTTGCGGAGGCGCGGGCGTGTGTTTTCCCCACAGCGATGGCGATGGCCGGCCGCCCGTGCTCGCCGCTGAGCCGTCCGGCCAGCGGTCCGAGAATGCCGGTCCTGAAGTCGGGCGATTTGACGATCAGCGCCGGCGGCAGCGTCCCGGCCCCCGAACCAAGGCCCAGTTCCAGCCTCGCTGAATCCCACGCCTCCTGGCTGAGCCGTCGCCGCTCCGAGTTCATCTCATCGACCTGGCGTGCCAGAGCGCCGGCCTCGGCGGGATCATTTGCGGTGAGTAGATTCAGGCTCGGGATTGCCTCGCCAAGCCGGCCGGGAGCGTTCAGCCGCGGGATGACGTTGAAAGACAGGGCTTCCGTGTCGAGATCGCCGCCGTTTGGATGCGCCAGCTTCAGCAGCGCCCGAAGGCCGGCGTGGCCTGTCGTCTCAAGTTGTCGCAGGCCATGAGACACGATGACCCGGTTCTCACCCCGCAGTGGGCCGACATCGGCGACGGTGCCGAGTGCTGCGAGCGCGATGACGTGGCCGGGCCAGTTGAGGTCTGTGCGTGAGTAAAGTGCCTGTGCTAGCTTGAAAGCCACGCCGGCCCCGGTCAGGCCATCGCCGGCGGCTACGCCGCTCAGATGCGGGTTCACGAGCGCCAGGGAGCGTCTGAGGCCCGCCTCGACGATGTGGTGGTCTGTCACGATCACGTCCATGCCTATCGACCCGGCGAAGGTGATCTCGTCGGCGTCGTTGGAACCGGTGTCGACCGTGATGACGAGAGACACACCATCGTCCGCAAGTCGGCTCAGGGCGTCGTTGTTGAGACCGTGGCCCGAGCCGTCCCGCCCCGGGATGTGGGCGATCACAGTGCCGCCCAGATCGCGGATGGCATGTAGTAGCAGCGCGGTGGCGGAAAGGCCGTCGACGTCAAAATCACCGTACACGGCGATTTTTTCCTTGTTGCCGATGGCCCGGAACACGCGATCCACGGCAAGCCTCATGTCTGGGAGCTCGAACGGGTCGGCCAGTTGGTCCAGCTCCGGGTTCAGGAAAGACAGAACTTCATCAAATTTGCGGAGGCCGCGGTTGTGGAGCAGGCGTGCGCCCAGCTGGCCGACCCTTGAGGGCCCGCCCATGAGCGGAGATAGCGCTTCCGGCTCAGGTTCAGGCGTGATCGTCCAGCGACGACCGGTCAACGGAACCTTCGCCCGTTGGGCCTGTACCTGTGGGGCCAGGCCGCGTGTTGAATCGGGACAGGGCGGTGAGGTCCGGTGTTGAAATCGATGCGGATGCGCCTAATCCTCGATCGCTTTGAACACGAGGCTTGCGTTGTGGCCGCCGAAGCCGAGTGAGTTGGACATCGTGGTGCGTACCACGCCCCTTCGAACATGGTTCGGCGTGTAGTCCAGGTCGCAATCCGGGTCCGGGTTCTGGAGGTTGATCGTGGGCGGGATGGCGGATTTAGCGATCGCCATCACGGAAATAGCGGCTTCGACCCCGCCGGCCGCGCCGAGCAGGTGCCCGGTCATCGACTTGGTGGAGCTAACGGGCACGTTTGTGACGGCGTCTCCAAACGCGGTCTTCATGGCCTCGGTCTCGGTCTTGTCGTTCAGCGGCGTCGAGGTGCCGTGGGCGTTTATGTAGTCGACTTGGCCGGGCTCGATGCCGGCCTGTTCCACGGCGATGGTCATCGCACGGGCTGCGCCGATGCCGCCCGGGCCCGGCTGTGTCACGTGATGGGCATCGGAAGTAGCGCCGTAGCCGGCGAGCTCCGCCAGCGGTTCGGCGCCGCGCTCCATGGCGTGCTCGATCGACTCCAGCACCAACACACCCGCGCCCTCGCCGAGCACGAAGCCGTCACGCTCGGCGTCAAAGGGCCGCGAAGCGCCCTGCGGGTCGTCGTTCCTCTTTGATAGTGCCATACAGGCGTTAAAGCCGGCCACCGCGATTTCACAGACGCCAGCCTCGGTCCCGCCGGCGATCGCGACATCGGCCTGGCCGCGTTCGATCATGGCTTTGGCTTCACCGATCGAATCTGCGCCGGTGGCGCAAGCGGACACGACGGAGAAGTTGGGGCCCTTGGCGCCGATCAGCATCGACACCTGGCCGCCTGCGAGATCGGTCAACATCATCGGGATCAGGAAGGGATTGACCCGGGTCGGGCCTTTCTCCCGCATCACGTCGAACTGTTGGGAGAGTGTCTGAATGCCGCCGACGCCGCTGCCGATGAGCACAGCGACGCGCGTGGCGTCTTCCTTGTCCATGTTCAGACCGGCCTGGTCCATCGCCTCAAGGCTCGCCACACAGGCGAACTGGGCGAACCTGTCCAGACGGCGGGATGCCTTGCGGTCGAGGCGCTCGAGCGGATCAAATTCCGGGATTTCTCCCGCGATTCGGCTCTCGAATCCCTCGGCGTCAAACGACTGGATGTTGTCGATGCCGGACTGTCCGTCCACCAGGTTCTTCCATGTGGTCGGGGTGTCGACGCCGACGGGAGTGATCAGGCCTACGCCCGTAACCACGACGCGTTCGGTCATGCGCTGATGCCTTCCTTACGTCAAACCGGCGTTCGGTCCCGGGATTCTTGCCGGTTTGGGGCCGGCGTCCAGACGTCTCGCCAGACATTTCGAATAAGCTCTATTGGGGAAAGTGCTTTTTGCGCGCCAGGACAAAACCTTCCCGGCGTACCGCAGGATTATAGGGCCAGCGCGCCCGGGTCTGAACGACCCTCGCTCGCAGGTTTGCGCTGGACGCCACTTTATCAAGCCGCAGTTCGTTAGCAATTTGATGTGTTCCAGCTACGGAGTTCGGCCTGATAATGGTCTCGTGGGAACGCCCTTGAACGGTCGCTGGATCGCCATCACCCCTGAAACGAAACTCGGGAGAGCCCGGATTTCCCAATGACTTCCGAAAAACAGATGCCGGCGCTTCGATCTATCGATCAGGACCCCCAGGCCGCTCTCGCCCCTTTCGTGACGGCGGTGGATGCGCCGCGCGTGATGATCGAGACCCACGGCTGCAAGCTGAACATGGCGGACAGTCAGCGGATGGCACGGGATTTCGCAATGGCCGGGTACGCCATCGCACGGGACGGCGAGACGCCGGCCGTTTTCGTGTTGGACAGTTGCACCGTGACCCACGTGGCGGACCGGAAGGCGCGGCAGGCGCTTTCAAGGGCGCGACGTGCCTTTCCGGACGCATTGATCGTGGCGACGGGCTGTATGGCGCAACGGGACCCCGGAGAGGTCGATGCACGGGACGCCGTAGACCTGGTCGTGACTAACCATCAGAAACTTGAGCTGGTGCACATCGTGACGGATCGTCTCGATATTTCCCTGACACCCTGCGCCGGCGGCGTACTGCCGGCCGGGTCCGGCGCTTCGCTCGGACGCTCGCGTGCTTCGCTCAAGATCCAGGAGGGCTGCGACCAGGTCTGCGCCTACTGCATCGTGCCGCGCGTCCGCGGGAGAGAGCGGAGCGTGCCGGTCGATGTTCTTGTTGCACAGGTGGCGCGGCTGGTTGACGAGGGCGTTCGTGAGGTCGTTCTGACCGGCACACAGCTGGGCAGCTACGGGTTCGATCTTCCGGAGAGCGATCTGGCGGCGATGCTGCGCCGTGTGCTGACGGAGACCGGTATCGAAAGGCTGAGGGTGTCTTCGCTACAGCCCGCCGAGATCAGCGAAGAGCGGCTCGGACTGTGGTCCGGCGTCGGAAAGGGTCGGTTGTGCCCACATTTCCATCTGGCGTTGCAATCGGGTAGTGATGCCGTGCTGGAAAGGATGCGGCGGCGTTATACGGGGGATGGCTTTGTGCTGGCCGCCGAAAGAGTGCGATCGGCGGTGCCAGACGCCACGATCACCGGAGACGTTATCGCTGGGTTCCCGGGAGAGACGGAGGACGACCACAAGGCGACCATCGGCGTGATTGAGCGAGTCGGGTTTGCCGATATTCACGTGTTCCCGTATTCAGAGCGGCCCGGAACGAGCGCCGCACACTTTGATGATCCCGTCGATCAACCCACCCGGTCCCGCCGCGCTGCCGAGATACGTGAGCTTGCCTCACGGATGGCCCTAGAACACAGACGGAAGGCGCTCGGCGATGTCCGTCCGGTGCTGTGGGAACGCGATGCGCCGGCGATCGGGCTCACCGACACCTACCTGCGTGTACGTAGGGCCGGCCCAGGGGGTGTTGCGAATCCGGACAGGCTTGAGAACGTGATCGAAACCGTACGGCTGGTCGGGCTGGACGGCGACGTCATTGTGGGGGAGCCGGTCTAAGCGGTCCGGGCGCCACACTGGCGGTTTCGCCTGATCGGTCGCGAAACTACCCCGGACGCGAGACAGCCGCCCGGCAGAGGGCGGCTGTCTCAAGCCTGATGGATGGTCGATTGATCGGATTAGAGGCTCGGTACGGGCCTCAGGCAAAGCTGATCACGACGACGCTCGAGGTACGCAGCTACTTGCGTGTAGCCGTGCGAGAAGATCATCAGCCAGCCCTCAGATTCAATCCTTTTCAGGAATAGTTTCTTCTGTTCGAGGGTGGCGTCCGGTCGGCGGTCGTACGCAGTGATGTACGGCAGGTTGATGTGCGAAGGTGTCGGGACGAGGTCGCTCAGGTAAGCGATCTTTTCCGACCCGAGATCGATCATTACGGACTGGTGCCCATCGGCGGGACCGTCGGTGACCACGGCGTTGATGCCGGGAGCGATCTCGGTGTCGCCGTCAAGGAGGAAGAGTTTTTCGTTCTCCTCGATTAGTTCAAAATCTTCTTCGGCGGTGTAACCGGTCGAGACGATCGTGCGCTCGTTCGGGAACTTCAACCGTTCGAACGCTGAGCGCTGAACCATGATGGTGGCGTTCGGGAAGGTCGGGATCACGTTGCCCTGACGATCGAGCCGGGTAATGCCGCCTGCGTGGTCGAAATGCAGGCATGTGAGCACGACGGTGTCGATATCCCGGACGGTGAGGCCACTTGCGCGCAGGTTGCGGAGGAGCTTGGACGAGCTAAGCCCGTAAAGCTCTTTGTTACGCTCCGGGTGGCGTGCGCCCAGGCCGGTGTCGATGAGGATGTTGCGTTCCGGGGTCTGAATGAGGAGACAGTTCAGACCCAGCCGGACACGGTTCTGCCGATCCGGCTTGGAGTCTTTTTCCCAGACCCTTTTCGGGATCTGACCGTAGACGAGCCCACCGTCGAGCAGGTAGGTTCCGTCACTGATGATTCGCACCTGGTTATTGCCTAGCTGCATGATGCCCCCCTGGCTCTTGAGCAACTTGTTGAGGCTCGCCCCCGCATGACCCGAGATCGACCCCCCGGTCGACCCTTGCCGGGTCCGGCTCCCCGCTGATCGGGTCCGTATTTCCTAGCCGGTGCAGGCCGGGGGAATCGGGAAAATTCAGCGACGTGTTCCGCACGCTATCGGCGGTCGTAAATAAATACTAGATTACTTTCGTACTCAGAAATTAGTTTAGTACTTGTATTGAACTAAGTCCAATAACGATCTTTGGTTACGTTGCCAGGCATGGCTCAAACCCCCGCCGAGCACCTCTGCTCCGTCACTCCCGGCGTTTAGATCCCGGGCCTCTTGGTTCCTGAAACGAGTGTTGGGTCCAAACGCGTCTACACTTACGCCGCCTCGCGCCCGAGCGAGAAGGTCCCGAGGCCCAGGGCCGCACCCGTGCTCAACCGTATAAAGGAGCCCTCTCCATGGAACTATCCGTCCTGACGGGAGACATCGCCGCTCAGTCCGTCGACGCCGTCGTCGTCAACCTGTTTGAGGACGTCGACACGCCCGGCGGCGGAACGGGAGCCGTGGATGCGGCGCTTGGCGGCGCCATAAACAGCCTGATCGCCAACGGCGAGATCAAGGGCAGCCGCGGCGAGATCACGGTGATCCACGCCATCGGAGACGCTTACGCCGGGTTCGCACCGGACCGGGTGCTGGTGGCCGGGCTCGGCAAATCCGAAGACTTTGACCTGGACGGTGTGCGTTCGGTGAGCGCCATCGTCGCCCGGCGCCTCCGGAGGCTGAACGTCGAGAGCGCGGCGACCATCGTCCACGGCGCGGAAATCGACGGGTTGGATCCAGGGGCGAGCGCGGAAGCGCTGGCGGAGGGGGCCATCCTGGGGTTGTACCGGTTCGACAAATACCGGACATCGAGCAAGCCCAAATTTGACGAGACCAGGCCGGTAACGTTGACGCTTGTAGAGCACGACGGTTCAAAGGCCCCGGCACTTGAAGCCGGTGTGGCGCGCGGCGAGGTGTTCGCGACGGCGTCGAACGCGGCCCGTGACATGGTGAGCGAGCCAGCCAACGTGCTCCACCCCACGAAATTAGCGGAAATAGCGACCGCGATCGCGTCCGAGGGCGGGATCGAGATCGAGATCCTTGAGCAGGCGGACTGCGAGGCCCTTGAGATGGGTGCGTACGTCGGAGTCTCGCTGGGGAGCCATCAGCCGCTGAAGTTCATCCACATGGCTTTCGAGGGCGATGCTGGTGACCCGGAGAACAATCTGTGGATCGTCGGCAAGGGAATTACTTTCGATTCCGGCGGCATCTCGCTCAAAGGCGGCGCAGGAATGGGCGCCATGAAGGGCGATATGTCCGGGGGTGCGGCGGCTATCGCATCCATGCAGGCCATCGCGGCGCTCAAGCCCGTCCTGAACGTCCACATGGTGTGCGCCGCGACGGAGAACATGCCGGGCGGCGGAGCACAGCGGCCGGGTGATGTCGTGATTGCGATGGGTGGCAAAAGTATCGAGGTTGACAACACGGACGCTGAAGGCCGTTTGACGCTCGCCGATGCGATCGGATTCGCCAAATCCAAAGGAGCGACCCGGATAGTCGATATCGCCACGCTGACCGGCGCCATGGTCGTTGCGCTCGGCGCGGGTCATTCCGGCGCGTTCAGTAACGACGACGAGCTCGTCGGACAGATGATAGCGGCGGGGGCGACTAGGGGTGAGCCGATCTGGCGCATGCCGCTTGACCCGATTACGAAACGTCAAAACAGGTCGGACATCGCCGACCTCAAGAACTCCGGTGGCCGCGGCGCCGGTTCAATTACTGCGGCGCACTTTATAGGCGAGTTCGCCGGGGACACGCCCTGGGTGCATCTGGACATCGCCGCCACCAACATGGGGCGTTCCGTGCACGACTGGGAGCCGTCCGGCGCCACCGGCGTCCCGACCCGGGCGCTGATTCAGCTCGCGCTGGATCTCGGTTCCTAGACCACGAACACACCCGTAACACACCCGTAACACTGCCGCCACATAAATCGCTCGTAAACGTTGCATGAAAGAGAGAGCACGATGACTGAAAGGTCGATGAAACCGGTCCACGTGGGCGACGCGCTCCTGGAGGAGTTCAAGAAGCTGCCGGTCGCCACCATCTGGGGCACAGTGCAGAGCACACTGGGCATTCCGTTCCCGTTCATGGAGGGCGTCAATCTGATATTCGCCCCCGGTGGCAAGCGGCTGGCGGCGCGTGCACGGACCCTTCGCTTTCACCCGATGCGGCCCGACCTGATCGCCGAGGTCCGGGATAACGAGAATTCGCCCGAGTACCGGGCGATGGCCCGTTGCGGTCCCGGCGACGTGCTCGTGGCGGACCAGCAGGGCGTTCGCTACGCCGGCATCGCAGGCGACGTGAAACTTCTCCAGCTGAAGATGAACAAAGCGGAGGGCCTGGTCACCGACGGCGCGATACGCGACATGAGCGTGTTGCGGGACGAGACCTACGACCTGATTGTGTACGCCCAGGGACGTACACCGTACGGACAGCAGCCCTGGGGCGAGCCGTCCGAGGAGAACATCGACATCCAGTGCGGTGGCGCGCTGGTGCGTCCGGGCGACGTGATCGTGGGCGATGAAGACGGCGTCGTAGTGGTGCCGTCATGGTTCGCCGAAGAGTGCCTTGAGATTACGAAAGAGCATGAAGAAGCGGAGGCCTGGGTGAAGGCCAAGACGGTCGCCGAGAACGGAATTCCCGGCAAGTATTACGGGAACAATCTGATGGAAAACTACCGCAACCGAGACAAGTAGGCCGCCGAGTCGGTTTTGGGATGTTACGATTGGATTGCCGAGATATCTGGCAATAAGTAACGCTAAATTAAGCACTGCGAAGTAAAGGAACAGGACCTATGGCAGATCGATCATTCACGCCGGTGGACGTCCCGAATAGCGTCCTGGCCCGGTTCAAGAAACTCCCGGTAGCGACCATATGGAGTCACGTCGTCAGGGACGCAGGTGTCGCCCTTCCGTTCATCGAGGGACTGACCCTGTACACGCCCGGTATGGAGCGACTTGCGGCCCGTGCTCGTACATTGCGTTTCCTGCCGCCACGCCCGGACCTTCTATCCGAGGTCGCTTCTGGAGAGCACGCTCCCGAGTACGTTGCGATGGGTCGATGCGGACCGGGCGATGTGCTTGTCTGCGACATGATGGGCAACACGGAGGCCTGCGTTTTCGGAGACGTGAAGGCGCTTCAACTCAAGATGAACAACGCCGACGGCATCATCACCGATGGCGGTATGCGTGACCTGGACGTGATGGAGGATGAGGGCTACGACCTGATCGTGTACGCCCGTGGACGCACCCCTTACGCATCGAACCCTTGGGCGCACCCCGCGGAAGAGAACACGCAGATCCAGTGCGGCGGCGTGCTCGTGCGGCCGGGCGATGTGCTGGTGGGCGACGGAGATGGCGTCGTTGTCGTGCCGTCCTGGTATGCGGAGGAGTGCGTCCAGATCGTGGAGGATCACGAGTCTGTCGAGGCCTACGTCAAGATGAAGATCGAACGGGACAACGTGCCTCCCGGTCGCTACTACCCGCCGTCCCCCGAGACCTGGGAGGAGTGGCGCGCCCAGAAGTAGCAGGGCAGGTGATCCCGCACCTGGTCTTGGAGGGGCCTTTGTTGTTGCAAGTCAGTGTTTTCGCCCGATCAGGGGTGTTTGACGGGAACACTGTAGGGGTCGTGTGACAGTACACCCTTCGGGTCGATTTCGATCGACCCGTACGATGGCGATGACGCGGATTATGGGCCTGAAGGATTGCTGGCCAGGAGATTCCTGAATCAAGTTCAGGACAGGCTTTTCGCTGCCGGCTCAGGATGACATATTGGCGTGGTGTGTCTATCCGAATGTGTTGGCGGAAGGTGAGGGCGTATTGCCATACGCCCCTNCGNNNGTNGCGCTAACGGGNTATTTTCGTCTCACTGTCTACCCCGGGGCACTCGAAGGTTGGATTGTCCGTCCTCACGCCTCGCAAATTCAACGTTCCCACAATTGAGACGGTGTCGCTGCGGTGATAACCTCGTTGTAGTCGCCCGGGCGGGTTATCGCGTGGGCGGCGATTGCGCATGTCGGTTGGCCCAGATTTGGGCCCCGTCGGGCGCACGAACGGCGATGCACCGTGGTGGGCGTAGTGTAGTGGTTAACACGTCAGGTTGTGGCCCTGAAGATCGAGGGTTCGATCCCCTCCGCTCACCCCACGCATCCCCTGCGAAAACTGGTTGAAATACGATCAGGCGGGTCCTTTTCAAAGGGCCTGTTTTCATGTGTGGACGTGACCCCCCGGATTGCGGGGCGTGTACCCGGAGTTTTGAATGACTGGAACGACGCACCCGGATGTGCCAGCCGGAATAACGGTGCACCGGTGGGGCGCTGGAAACGGCGACGGCATGGTCATCGATGTCGTTACCCGCGGCGGCTCACGGGTCCACGGCATCGGCGTTGAACCCCCGGCTGATGCCTCACGGGCGAACGGCCCGACCTGGGCCTACGTCATCGAGGACGACGGCGTAACACTGGTCGACCCCGGGCATCTGGGTTCCTTCGGGTTCCTCGCCGACGGGCTGAAAGTTCTGGGCATGAAGCCGTCCGACGTGGACCGGGTGGTGGTCACACACGGCCACTGGGACCATGACGGAGGGGTGGTGGAGTTCGCTGAAGCCTCCGGCGCAGAGTTCTGGGCGCACGAGTTGTGGCGCGCCTATTCACCGTACTCGTACGGCCAACTCCTGCGGGCGGATGAATCACCGCTTCGGGTCGAGATGACGCGCATCGGAGAGCGCATGCGTGACGCAGGACCCCGCAGGTACGGCGGCTCCGTCAGCAGCAAGTCGAACCGGACCGGTGAACCGGGAGATTCCGAACGTAAACCGGGCGGAAGCGGTCGTGATAATTACGACGCTGTGCGGTCCGGGATGAAGGTCGATCACGCACTGGTCGACGGCTTCAAGCAAGGATCGATGGAGTATCTGCACACGCCGGGCCACTGGCCGGACGAACTGACCATCAGGCTCGGGGATCTGATCTTCACCGGCGATCACATATTGCCGGAGATCACGCCGCATCCGTCGATGGCGTACAAGCACCCGGCCAACCTCGCAAGCACACTGCCGGCCCGATACCGGGATGCCGGAGAGGTGTGGGGACTGCGCGCCTATCTGAATTCGCTCCACCGGGTATACAAGCTGGGACGGGGGTTGACGGTCATGCCGGCGCACCGCCTGTTCAATCGGGACCAGTTCCGGATGACCGACGAGGGACGGGCGGCCGAGACGATCGCGTTCCACCTCGAGCGTTGCGATGCTCTGGTGAAGGCGATCGATGGCGGACACACCGACCTTGAGCCCGCGACCCGGGAACTGTTCTCGTACCGGCCGTTGACAGACAGCTATCACCTGATGTCGGCGGCGTCCGAGACGATATCCCATGTCGAGTTGTTGGAAGAAAGTGGCGACATGGTGGTCCACGATGTTGAGGGCGCGGACGGCGTGCGCCTAGAATTGACGGGCAGCCGCAACTACCGGGACGTGATCGGGGCGTTGATCCCCGGGTAGAAGCCCGGTGGTGCGCCAGCGGCCCAGGACCTGACATGCGCCCGTAGCTCAGTGGATAGAGCACCAGGCTTCGAACCTGGGTGTCGGGGGTTCGAATCCCTCCGGGCGTACCAAAGCTAAATGGCACGTAAAGGACCTCGCATATTTGCGAGGCCCTTTACGTTGATTATTAGCATTACCCGGGACACCGTCTGAGCCGATACGTCAGACGAAACGGCCGCCTTCGCGGGCATTTAACCTCCGATTCGGGGCGTTACCGATGGTCGACCGGGGTTTCTAACCACGTCGCGCTTCGGGTGAACGTAGTTTCTAACGCCCGTTTTTGGTCCGGATCAAGCCACGAGGACCATATGCCGTTCAGGATGAGTGTCCGCACTTCGGCCGGGGTGAATGAGAGCTCGGTCATGAGCGCCATGAAGTCCTGGCTGAGCGAGTTCCCGAACATAGCGGGATCGTCCGAATTCACCGTGACCATCAGACCTCGATCCAAGAATTTCCTGATGGGGTGGACCGCTACGGACTCAACGACTCGGGTTGCGACGTTCGATAGCGGACACATCTCGATCGGCAACCCCGTTTCGGCCAGGTGACGCATCAGATCGGCGTCCTCGATGGCGCGAATGCCGTGGCCGATTCGCTCCACCTCCAGCGAGTTGATGGCGCCCCAGACGCTCTCCGCTCCGGCGGCTTCCCCGGCGTGGGCGGTGGCGTGAAGTCCCATGTCCCTCGCCCGTCGATACACATCGGTGTACAGCTCGGGCGGGTGTGTGTGCTCCGACCCGCCAAGACCCACTCCGATCACCCCGAGGGATCGCAACTCGGATATCTCGTCCAGCACGCCCGAGGCGTACTCCGGACCCAGGTCGCGCACAAGATCGGGGATCAGCGCCACCTCGACGCCGGAGACGCTGTCCAACCCGGCGCGAACCGACTCAAGCATCCTGGCGGTATCGAAACCCTCCTGCTTGAAACGGCCCGGTGAGAAGAAGGCCTCAGCGTACTGAATGTTTTCCGCTTTGAGCGACTCGGCCACGCCAGCGCTGAAGAACGTGAAGTCTTCGTACTCCTGGAGAAACTGGTTCTTCCAGATCCACAGTTCGAGAAAGTGCGGGAAGTCACGGAACCGGAAGTACTCACGCAGCGCGTTTTCGTCCGGCACGCGCGAGTCGCCACCGTACTTCTGGATCAACTCCCAGAGGGCCGGGATGGGGATAGCGCCCTCAAGGTGCAGGTGCAGCTCTACTTTGGGGAGCTGGCGGCACCAGTCGCGAAAGTCGAGGTATGTTGATGTCAAAGATTGGCGACCGGGAAAGTCATGTTTTTCCCTCACCCCAGCCCTCTCCCGCTGGGAGTGGGAGATCCGCTGCTCGAACTAGAGTGTTCCGGAACCCAGCTGTGGATAGATGTCGGGGTAAATGTTTCCGGGGATGTAGGGGTAGTCCTCGAACTTCGATTCGTCGATCTCGATCCCCAGTCCGGGCCCATCCGGGATGGCCAGCTTGCCGTCCTTCACGTGATCGAGATCGAAGATCGGGTCTGTCAGGATATCGTCACGCAACGGTTGATATTCCGATCCGTCGTACTCGAGAATCACCTCGTCGACCAAGGATGCGAAGTGCATATTTGCCGCCTGGCCTACCGCCGTGAGACCGCCGATATGCGGGAACACCCGGATGTCGTTCGCCTTCGCTAATCCGACCACTTCCAGGCACTCCAGCAGCCCTCCGCAAACCGTCACGTCCGGCTGCCAGTAGTCTGCGGCATGGTAGTCGGCCAGCTCCTCGAACTGGTGCACTGAGTACACCCGTTCACCCACGGCGATCGAAACCGGGGACGCGGCCGCCAACCTTGCCAGCCCCTTGACCCAGGTCTGGGGTATCGGCTCCTCGAACCAGAAAACATCCAGGTCGCCCATGTGCTTGGCGATCCTGATGGCGGACTCAACGCCGTAGTTGCAGTAGGCGTCCACCATGAGTTTGATGTCGGGGCCGATGTGCTCACGCACGCCCTCCACCTGCTCCATGTCTCTGGCTGCGCCGGACGCGATGCGCGTTTTGACTCCAACAAAACCAAGTTCCAGCGCCTGGTCAAAGAACTGCCCGTGCCAGGCGGCGTCTTTTTCTGGAAACGTGCTGCCCGTCATATAGAGCGGGATGGAGTCCACGATCTTCCCACCGAGCAGCTGATTCACCGGCACTCCGAGCGCCTTGCCTTTGATGTCCCACAACGCGGTTTCCATCGCCCCAATCACCTGTGCGGAGATGCCGTTTACGCCGAGCCACGGGTTGAGATATCGCTCCATCTCTTTCTTTCGGAGCCGTATCTCAAGCGGATCTTTACCGTGGAGCGCGGGTGTCAGGATATCGTCAACCATCGTCTTCATCACGGTGGGGTAAAAATGCCCGTAGGAGGTCGACGCCTCACCGTAACCGATAATCCCGGAATCGGTCTCGATTCGGACCAGCGCAAAGGCCCGGTTCAGGACGGGGAAGTCCTTCTGGTAGCCAAGCGGAATGACCCTGATCGACTTGATGTTCACGGTTGGAAGAATCTCCGGCGGCGGCGAAAAACGGGATCGGGGTACGGGTTGGCCCTTGATGAGTGGCGGGCCGAGGCCAGTATGCCCGCCTTCCCTTCCAAAGTGGGCGGCAGATCACTAGATTCTGACGATTTCGCTCTTCTCAAACGGATTCGCGTTCATCGCTGCGGGGCCAAGCTCCGGGAAACTCCTCCCGTAAAGGTCGGGCGGGATCGCCCTATTGCCGAAGTAGAGGTCGCCTCGATGCCTGTCGGGAGATCGTTCCAGAGGGCCGAGACACCAGACGCAGCGATCTTTTCGATCAGGGTTTCCGTGCCCCCGTGTGGGTCGCCCCGCAGGCCGTATCGGAATATCGAGTCGATCACGAGACCCTGCCAGCTCAGGTACGGATCGTCGGCGTGGAGGACCTGGATTTCGCTGGCCTGCAGCGTACTCAAGTGAATCGACACTTGCGGCGTCACGCGATTCAGGGCGCCGTCAGCATGAGCGTGACGTTTGCGCCCAAGTTGTGAAGCTGTCGGGTCGCCGATAGTCCGCCGTCGCCATTTCCTCCCGGACCAGCCACCACCAGTACGTTCCGTCCGGTTGCGGCGCCATCGAAAAATACGGAGCGCGCCAGGGTCGCCAGGTTGCGCCCGGCGTGTTCCGTCATTTGTAGGACCGTGATCCCGTACATTCTGCCAATACATCCAGGGGGATTGACCGCAGCGATTATTGACACGTGAAGGCCGTGTTGGAAATTGATCGGGGAGGCCGCTCAACTGTACGGTGGGCGCGAAGTCAGGGAGAATCGAACGGGAGGCGACAAGTCATGCGTGCTGCTGGAAGCGATGGGAGACGCACCACGCGAAAGGTCGGGCGATGATTGCGATCGGGATTTTGTTCCTGGTGATCGGGCCGTTGTTCCTGTTGTTGCCCCATCAGATGGCGCGACTGGGGCGGCCATCGTCCCGTTCCGGCCGGGAGCGTTATGAGCAGAGATTGCGGATGCGTGGCGTGCCGATGGGCAGGGACGAAGAATCCGTGGTGAGTAGGGTCCGGGAACGGGTCGCTGGCGGGGTACTGAGCATCGTCGGGCTGGTTCTGAGTTTCCTGGGATAGGCGGTTTTGCCGTCGTGATCCGTCATGTGATACGGGCGGGGCAGTCATCCCACCTACCGCTAGTTTGAGTACAGATCGGTTTTTTGATGCCTGGCCGTGACATTCCCGGGATTGTCGACCGTGGTTGAGGCTGGGCTGGAAGCCGCCCGCGCCGAGTTCCGGCAAACATTATTGACGGGCGCGTTATATAGTGCGCATCGCGACTTGAGGAGGGAGGCCCCCATGCCGAAGAAAGTGCATCACGTGGTGCGACGTACTGGCACGAGGCTCGAAGATCCGATTATCGAGATCCCTATAGCGGAGGATATCGCCGGGGTTCCCGGGATCCCGCAGATAGAAAAAGACGTTGATTTTTTCAGCCGGGAGTATCCGCTGGAGACTCAAAACGTAGAAAAAGCTGCGGACCGTGAATGGTCCTGGAGCGTCTACACGCCTGAGGTTTTTGAGTACCGGGAGCTCCATGAAGCGGCCAACAAGCCGTTTGTGGACGCCGCTTCTGTCACAGGCGAGATCGAACCCACCGCCGAACCCGTTGGCAGGGATATCACCGAGGACATCTGTCGGAAGGCTTACGAGCTCGGTTTCGGGGATGTCGGGTTCACGCGGTATGACCGTCGATATACCTTCGCAGCCAAGAAAAAGTGGGCCAAATTCCAAGGCGCTATCTGCGTCGCGTTGGAACAGGACTACGCCCAGACGCAAAGCCTCCCCAGTCTGGAAGCGGAGTACGCCCACTTCGGTACTTACGAGACCGAAAATGAACAGTGTCTTGTGCTGGCTGACTTCATCAGGTCGCTCGGCTATCACGCACAGGTCCACAGCCCCAACGACAACAGCTCGCCATTCTTGCCGATGTTTGTGGAAGCCGGCATGGGCCAACTTGGCGCAAACGGGCAGCTTCTGTCGCCGCACTTCGGTTCACGCGCCCGGCTCGCGATCATCACGACCGACGGACCGCTGACCTACGACGGGCCGGTGGATTACGGCGTCCACAAGTTCTGCCAGGAATGCCTGGTCTGCGCGGACCGGTGTCCGGCGCGGGCGATCATGCGAGACAAAGTCTGGTACCGCGGCGTCCAGAAGAACAAGTTGATTTACGACCGATGCCGGCCCGTGATGTCTACCTACGAGGGCTGCGCCGTCTGCATGAAGGCCTGCCCGATCCAGCGTTACGGCATGAAGCCGGTAATGGATCACTGGGTCGAGACCGGCGAGGTTCTCGGCAAGCGCACTCACAACCTGGAAGGATTCTCGTTGCGTGAAAAGGGCTATTTCGGCCCTGGCGAGCTGCCGTCCTTTGATCGAAGCCTGTTCGATTTTCCTCACGGGACGAAGGACGAGTGGCTTTTCGCTCAGTTCAAGGACAAGGTTGCGGACGGTGACGGGGCTACGCCGGAGGAACAATCGGCGTTCATCAAAGAATTGAAGGAAATCCTGGACATAGGGACTTCCACCGTCGGCGACGAGTAGTCGGACCGCCCGGATATCACCGGGTTGTTCGAATTGCCGTTGTCGTTTTGCACCGGGTAGCAACAGGAGTGAGCCGTTGTTCGAAATGTCTGATCTGGACGCGCTTTTCGGCGACCTCGAGGGGTCGCATGGCAGTACATCTGACTACGACCGTTTGTTGAAACAGGCGCATCTTGCGATAGCTCTTTTCGACGCCCAACGCCCGCTCGACGGCCAGTTCGACCCTATCGTGGTCGAACTGATCGAAAAGCATCGACCGCCCGGATAGGGCTGTTGTTGAAGTGCCCACGCTTCGAGAGCCTCAGGGTGGATTTGATCGCGTGAGGGTGGGTTTGATCACCTCAGGTTGGTTTTAGCTTGAAGCGACGGTTAACAGTGAGAGTTAGCCCGGGTGGGGCTGTGCGCTTCAGGTGAGCGGGGCGGACGGCCGTAATGGCCGTAGCGGGATGTCGGATAAATCGGATGCCACCACGATCTCTCCTGCTTTCACGACCAGTTCTAGCCCTTCAAAGGCCGATCGCAACCCCTGAAGTGGATTCGTCCGCAACAGCAGTAGATCGGCGCGCTTGCCCGGCGCTATCACGCCGGAATCGGCCAGTCCACAGATCCGGGCGGCGATCCCGGTCGCTCCCTGCAGCACCGTATCTACCGGGACGCCGTATTCCAGCAGCGTTTCCATCTCTTCCAACACCGTGAAACGCGAGTCGGTTCCGATTCCCACCGGAACACCCAGCTCGACAGCCTCAAGCACTCGATAGCGATGCCCCGCGCTCTCAAGGAGTTCGGCGAGCGCCGGAGGGGAGTTCCGGGCCATCCGCCACGCGACACGTGCTGTCGGTACGAAAGACACGCCTCCGTCAGCCATCGCCTCGATACCTTTCGTTGTGGCGAGAAATGCGTGTTCGATCGTATCTATCCCTGCCCGTACGGCACGTCTCACGGCGGAGTCGGACATGGCATGTGTCGTGATCAGCTTGTTGAAGCGGTACGCCTCGTCCGCGCCCGCCGATAGCTCTTCGAAGGTGTACTCGTCGGTATCCGGGCTTTCGTGAGGGTAGTTGGCGAGCCCTGCGGTGCTCATGATCTTGATGCAGTCGGCGCCGCCTTTGAGCTGCTCGCGAACCGCTTGCCGAACTTCGTCGGGGCCGTCCGCTTCTCGAACGCCGTACCAGGGCGTTCCGTGCCCGCCGGTCATGGCGATGATGAGGCGGCTGGCGATAACGCGGGGACCGGCGATTCGACCGGACTCGATTGCGTCACGGACATCCACATTTGTGAACATCTCCTGTCCGATGGCTATTCCCGGACCGCCGAGCTCCCGTACGGTCGTGACTCCCTGGCACAACTCCCATACGGCGTTGCCGGCGGCCTCAAGCGCGTGCGTGCCCGGGCTGCTGTGGCGACGTTGCAGACGAGCGGACTGGTAGTCGTTCGCGGGCGTGGTCCGGAGCCATTTGTTGCACAGGTGGTCGTGGCAGTTGATGAGGCCAGGCATGAGCCAGCCGCCGTGGCCGTCGATGGTCCTGACCACCGCAGGGGCGGCGTCAGCGGAACCCGCAGAGTTGGATGGTCCAACGGTCTCGATGGAGGAACCGTTAACGATCACATCGGTAGTGTGCGTCACGCCGCCGGTACCGTCGATCACGTTGACGTTTGTGAAGACTATGCGTCCGATCACGTGTCGGGACGTTCCTCGCTTCCGGGGATTCGGACGGAGCCGATGACTCCGTCGAGGGTGATATGCCCGCCCGGATTTTCCTGCACGGACAGGTTTCCAGCAACGTCCATCACGTTGAGATGACCGAACCCGGCGCTTCCGATCGTGACGTTCCCCAGAACGTCCGAGATCCGTGCCGGCCCGCTCTCGTTTTCGGCAATTACAACACTGCCGCCGATACCGGTAAGGTCCACCTGTCCGTACCCTCGTATCGACTCCACCGCCACGTCGCCTTCGATATCGATCAGCGACATCGACCCCTCAAGTTCCAGCACGCTCACGTTCCCGTCGATGCGCATCGCATCCAGGCTGCCGTAGCCGATCGCCGCCTGGAGTTCCCGGACGTTCGACACGAAAACCGGGCCGTCCGAATTCGTGATTTCGACACGGGGAAAGTTATTAGGAACGAATATCCGCACGTCCATCCGGATGTCATCCACCCCCCTGGGCATATCCACCGTAACGATGATCTCGTCGCCGTTGCGTGAGGTGTTCAGTACGATCGAATCGAGGTGGCGCTTCGACACTCGGGATGCGCAGGGACGGCCTTCAATCTGGACCGCTGCCGGGCCATTTCTGCCTTCGACCGATAGATCGCCACGGTCGCCGGCAATACGCAGCACGGTGGCGTCCCCGACGTCGATCGCCGAATTGTGCGTAGTGCCGCTTTCGCAACTGTCGCCGGTTATCGACCGGTAGATCGCCTCCCCGGGTGGAAACAGGATTAACAACGAGACGACGCCGACCCCAAACAGGGCGATGAACATGGCCCAGCCTAGCATGATGTTGCGGAAGACCCGCACCTTCAATGAGCCTTTTTGTTCTTCCGGGTCTTCGTAAAAGATCAAATCAGAAGCCTGTGCGACTCAATATTCGGGATGTCCGACCGATATCCCTCGGGTACGACGGTAACCGGAGCAGTGTGCCACGCAGCGTAAATGCGTTCGTGACATGGTTCAGCACATCTCAGGGAGGCGATGCGGCAACGCCGGAAAGGTTTCTGGAGCAATAGCCGCAAAACGCGCCTACCCGGCGTTGTCCCGGATCACGCGTCCCGCCGTCTTCCCCGTGGGGACGCCTGAATCAATCGCCAATCGCCCGTTCACCAGCACGTGCGATACGCCCGTCGAGTACTGGTGGGGATCGGCGAAGGTTGCGTGTTCTTTCATGGCCTCCGGAACGAACACAGCGATGTCCGCGAATCCCCCGGGTGCGATTCGGCCGCGGTTTTCCAGGCCCAGACGCTGGGCGGGCAGGGTGGTCATCTTCCGGATCGCTTCCTCCAGCCCGACCACGTTGCGCTCAAGCACCATGCGTTGGATGAACCGGGCGTTGGTGCCGTAACTCCGAGGATGTGGTTTGCCGGCGGAGAGCGGACCTTCAGTGCGGAGGGACATGCCGTCTGAGGCCACCGAGATCATCTCGCCCCCGGCGATGATGTCAACGTCCGAGTCGCACATAGACGTGAGCACTACGGACACCTCTCCGTCCAGCAGCAGATCGAACGCTGTCGTGATGGGGTCAGCGTTCCGTGTCTCTGCCACTTCCGCCAGCGTCTGGCCCTCCAGCGAATGGTCCGGGTCGTAGCCGGAGATCACACAGCCGGCTGGGCCCTGGAATCTGACCATCGCGTACTCGGCCTCGTCGGACAGCCGTTGCCTGAGATCGGCATCTCCGATGCGCTCCAACAGCGCGGGTCTGCCGCCATCGTGCGCCCAACGATTGAAGATCGCGCCGCTCAGCGGAGTGCCGCACGCCGTGTACGGGTACTGGTCTCCGGCGACGTCCACGCCGTCCCGGCGGGCGTCGCGCATCGTCTCGAGTATCCGTGAGGAGCGGTCCCACACGCGCGGCCCGTGTGCCTTTACGTGAGACACCTCGATTCGACCGCCCGTGCGGCGGCCGATCTCGATCGCTTCGTTGAGCGCCACGAAAAGGCCCGGTGGTTCATCCGATTCTGACCGCGTGTGGCTTGAGTACAGCCGGTTGCGATCCGCCGCTTCCTGGTTGAGGGTGATGATCTCGTCGGTCAGTGAGTAGTAGCCAGGCGGAAAGTAGAGGCCGGTCGAGAAGCCCATCGCCCCGGCGTCAAGTGCTTCAGCGACGATCCTGCGCATCGCTTCGATTTCTTCGTACGAGGGTGCGCGGGCGTCCGCTCCGATCACGGCGCTGCGGACCTGGTTGTGGCCGATCTGCGTCGCGACGTTGATGACGGAACCGGCGTCTGAGAGGGTGTCCAGCCAGCCGCCGAACTCGGTCCAGCCCGGACCTTCGTCCTGGGGCTCGCCGCCCATGCGGGACAGCCAGCCGGCGTAGATATCGCCTGTGCGCTTGTTCAGCGGGGCGCAGTAGCTCATGCCGCAGTTGCCGACCAACTCCAGGGTCACGCCCTGTCGTAATTTGCTATCGGCGAGCGGGTCGATGAGAAACGATAGGTCGCTGTGGGCGTGAAGGTCGATGAACCCCGGAGTAACCACTGAGCCAGCGTTGTCGATCACCCGGGACGCCTCGCCGGGGATATCGCCGATGGCGGCAATTCGGTCGCCCCGGACGCCGATATCAGCCCGGTATCCCGGCGCTCCCGTGCCGTCCAGGACAAGCCCATTTTTGATCACGACGTCAAACATTGTTTCTCCAACCCGGCCGTAAACCCGTGGGACCGCGCCCGCGTTTTTGACGGTATGATGTCCCGGTTACCGGCGGTCAACTACCCACTGTCTTCTCCCTGGATGTGAAAGAGCCCGCATGAACACGTTGATCAAGGTGGCCCTGCCGTTCGTTGTGCTGGGATTCTTGGCATTCCCGGTCGTTGTCGCCTTCTTCGCATGGCAACGAGGACTCGGCAGCACCCACTAACCGGGTATGCGCCTCGGGGGTGAATTGACCTCGGGTCCGGGCCTAACTTCTCACTCATCCCGACCTTCTCCCACTGGGAGAGGGGAGATCCAGGTTCCTGGTCAACTCCAGTTGATATCTCCAGCGTTTACGCAGTTCGGCGGCAGTTTCCCCTCGATCGTCGCTAGGATGTTGTCCACCGCCATCTCCGACATCTTCCGGCGCGTTCCAACGGTGGCCGAGGCGATGTGTGGAACGATCGTGACGTTCTCCATGCTCACCAGCGGGTGATCCGCCGGAATCGGCTCCGGGTCAGTGACGTCCAGCGCAGCGTAGGCGATCTCGCCGTTTCGTAGTGCCGCGGTCAGGGCTTCCGTATCCACTATGGGGCCGCGAGCGGTGTTGATGAGCGACGCCTCGGGCTTCATGCGCTTTAGCTCTTCGGTCCCGATCAGGCGGTTCGTCTCCGGCGTGAGGGGGCAGTGGAGCGTCACGAAATCGGAACGTCCGAGCAGCTCGTTTAATGTGCCGACGCGCTCGCAGCCGAGGTCGTCTTCCGGCTGGCTACGGGTTACGTAGATCACGTTCATCCCGGACCCGATGGCGCGGCGTGCGACGGCGCTGCCGATGCGCCCGAACCCGACGATGCCGAGCGTAGATCCGTAAATGTCGACGCCGAGAAGGTCCAGTGGCTCGAACCATTTCCACTCGCCACGTCGGACAAAGCGTTCGCTCTCGGCGATGCGACGGCCTGCCGCCTGGATCATTGTGAAGCCAAAGTCGGCCGCCGTCTCGGTGAGCACGCCCGGCGTGTTGCCGACGGCGATGTTGCGTTCGGACGCGGCGGCGACATCGATGTTGTCGTAGCCAACACCGAACTCGGCGATCACCTTCAAGTTTGGTCCAGCGGCGTCCATCACCGCTGCGTCGATGGTGTCCGTGATATGCGCAAAAACCCCGTGTGCGCCCGCCGCCGCCATTTGTAGCTCTTCCGGCGTCGCCGGAGCAGGCCGGTCGAGCACCAGAGCGTCTGATACCTCGTTCAGGCGATCAACCTGATCCTGGAACTGGCGTCTGGTGACGAGGATTTTGGGGCGTGAATTGGTGGGGGATGTCAATTGCGGGGCCGTCTCCCGTGGCGTCGTGTCTGGGTAGGCAAGTGTTGTGAATCAGCCGAGATCATGAACGAGGTTCGGCTCCCGGGCAAGTGCCTATCTCCACAACGTGACGACTCAGGCTGTATCATCCGCCGTGACAACGGGGAGGGGAAATTGCTAAAACAAGGCTCGCACGACACGGGTGAAGTAACGCTCAACTACATCGAAATTGGCGAGGGCGACCCGCTGGTGCTCCTGCACGGATTCACCAGCGACTGGCGTGCCTGGTCCCAGGAAATCGGGTTGCTCTCTCATCGGTGGCGCGTTCTCGTACCGGACGCTCGCGGTCACGGCGATTCATCGGGCTCGGAAGACGCCGCTTACGGATATGGTGCGAGAACAAGGGATGCAGCGTCTTTCATCAAGGGTGTGGTTGGTGGACCGGCGGTCGTAGTCGGGCACTCCATGGGTGGGGCGACGGCAATGGGTGTCGCAGCACTTCATCCGGAACTGGTGAGGGCTGCAATTCTGGAAGATCCACATGTTTCTGGCGGGCACATAATGCCGACAGAGGCCGTGGAGTGGATGGAGGGGACTCGCGACATGTTGCGGACGTCGCCGTCATTTCACGAGGCAGTTCAAAACATGAATAGCCCCAATCCCAACAAGGACTCGGCCGCTCTTCGGCTGGACGCGTCTCAAGCCATCAAGACGGACCCGGAAACCTGGAATCCCTTCATCGACGGTGCAATGTTCGACGAGTTTGATCCGTGTACCGTTTTGTCCAAGATCGAGTGCCCGGTACTTCTTTTACAGGCTGATCCAGATCAGGGTGGCGTGGTCACCGATGAAGCGGCCGATCGGATTCGGTCTGGGGTAGCTGACTGTACGCACGTCAAACTGGATGTGGGGCACAGCGTCCATAAAGATGCGTCGGTGGAGTTTCGCCGTTCGTTATTCGACTTCCTGGACTCGATCTAACCGCTGCGGGCACAAGGTCAATAAGGCGTATTAAGGACACCTCACATACACGGGGTAGTGGGTGACTAATTTAGAGACACATGAAAAGTTCATGCATGCGGCGCTGGCCGAAGCAGCTGTCTCCGCGGCCGAAGGGAACCAGGGCGTCGGTTCGGTGATCGTCCTGGACGGGAAGATCATCGCGGCCGGCCGAAATATTGAGAACACCGATCACGATCCGACGGCTCACGCAGAGACCGTTGCGATCCGAAATTACGCCGCGTCTCATGCCCGAAACGTCTCGGATGAATCGTGGGGCCGGTACGTTGGCGCTCAGCGGATTCTGTCCGGTGCAACTCTATATTCCACCTTTGAACCGTGCCCTATGTGTTGCGGGGCGATCTTGATTGCTGGCATATCGACCATGGTCCTGGGCGGCCGTCCGACTTCCAGAATGACAAAGTGGGGCGACTACACGGCGGAGCGGATGGTTGATCTCACGGCGTGGGGGGATCGCATCGAGGTCATCACGGGTGTGCTTGTTGATGAGTGCTTCAACGCCCGTAACCGGTAATCGTTGCTGACAGATGACCGGTCCCCGATGTGACGGGACCGAATAGACGCTATTGCAAGTTGGAACTAGCGGTGAAGATCCCTCCGCTTCGGCTGGGATGACATATTCGCTACCGACCTGTGCACACGCCTACTCCAAATCCGCTAGGATTCCGGCCACAACCGGCCCAGTATGGACCGGGTGATTTCGGCGATCAGGACGATGAGGTTCTCAAACATGTACACACTTGAGGTCCAGAACCCGGTAGCGGAGCAGCGGGGCGTCGTGAACTCGTTCACGTCCAGCCCGCGCCCGAAGAGCCTGGACGGGTTGACCGTTGGGCTGCTCTGGAGCGGCACGCACGGCGGCGACGTTGCGCTCAACACCGCTGCGGATCTGATCAAGCAGCGCTTCAAAAACGTCACCGTCAATTTCTACAACGGGAATAACTACCCGGCTCCGGAACACATCCGGCAGAAGTGTGCAGAGGAGAGTGACGTCGTTATCGGCGCCACGGCCGATTGAGGAACCTGCGCGTCGTGGATGTGCTACGACATGATCGAAATCGAGAAGACCGGCGTCCCCGCCGTTCCGATCGTCTCCGGCCGCTTTGTTGAAGACGCTGTTGCGAGCTCCCGGGCGTTTGGCATGCCGTCCCTTCAGTGGGTCGTAGTGCCGCGTATCTACCGCAACCTTGAGCACGACCTGTGCCGGAGCCAGACGGCAGATGTCATTGACGAGCTGATTGAACAGTTGACGTCTGAGATCGACGCTCGCGTCTCCGGCATCGAAACTGACTCTGGACGGTCCTACGAGGCCGACGACAAGTACGAAGCCGTGCTCGCTATGAACGACGACTTGATCGGCGATGACCTCGGCGACGGGTTGCCGTTATTCCCGGCGACCAGAGAGGCCGTGGAGGAGATGCTGACCGGCACTAACCTCCCGCCGGACCACGTCATTTGCGACATGCCCCCGGGGTTTGGTATCGCAACCGTGGAAAAGGTCGCCATCAATTCCGTCATGGCGGGAGCCAAACCGGAACATCTGCCGGTGGTGATCGCCGCCGTAAAGGCGATTTCGAATATCCAGGCGGACGGCGGCAAGTCGCTGCTCATGTCCACGAGCCCGCAAGCACCGTTCTTGATCGTGAACGGACCGATCATCGATGAGCTTGGCTTCAACGCCAAGTCAGCGATCGGACCCGGCCGGGACAACCAGGTCAACACGGTAGTCGGGCGTGCGTTCGCGATGTGCTTCCGGAACATCGGCTACTGGTACCCGGGTAAGATGGACATGGACACCATCGGCACAACCCGGAAGTTCATCCAGTGCGTTGCCGAGAACGAAGAGATGAGCCCGTGGGATCCCTTCCACGTGGACCAGGGCTTCGACCGCGACGAGAGCACGGTAAGCCTCTTCATCACGGATGGAGAGCTGGACCAGCAGGACCAGGGCAACACGACCGCGGAAGGACTGCTGAAGAATCTGGCGTACGGGTGTGTCTTCGGCACGAAGAGCATCCAGGACAAGGGGCACACCCAGCGGTTGATCCTGATGCCCCCGGACGTGGCAGGACCTGTAGGCAAGCAGGAGTTCACCAAGCAAGCCGCCAAGGAGTTCATCCAGGCGAATGCCAGCCATTCGCTTGGCAAGATGATCCAGTACATGCCGCTTGAGGGCGAGGCCCGGGTGTCTGAGAAGTGGAAGTGGCTGGAGAATTTGTCCGAGGAACAGCGCCTGGAGATCGAGTTCCCTGTCCTGGACAGCGCGGACGACTGCTACATCCTTGTGGTGGGGGCTGACCGGGCGAAGACGGCGATCTTCCCGAGCGGGCCTTCGCCGGTTACTGAAGGGATCGATCAGTACAGATCTTGAAGCTAATTAGTCGCTGTATGTATCGTTAAAACTGGAACCGCTGCCCGATATTGTTGTCGTGGTGCCGGTGCTCTATCCGGGACGGTTGCTTTTGGGGATTGCGGGTGCGGTAGCTGCGGGCCGGCGCATCGGCGTTGTGTTCCCTATCTCATCGCACATGGAATCAGCGCGTCGGAACAGGGAGCGGGATGGATTCACGGTGGAGATGGGCTTCGCTTCGGCGTTCGGTCGGGATGAGTTCGTCCGGTTGTGTGGGCGACCGGTGTCAGCGGCGTTGCCACCGACGGCGCAGGTGGCGGGCGAGATCATAAGCGGATAAAGGAGTTGAATTTCCTTCTCCCCGCGAGAGAAGGTGCAGGCTGAGGGAGATGTTTGTGAGTCGATCTTGCCAGATAGTGCCAGGCGTTCTTCGAGAACCTCAGAACTCGCGTCGATGTTGAAAGGTGTGTTGGGTCGATTGGCATCGACCTGAGGGCGGATAGTCTTCGCCCTACGGTGCGCTGGAGGTCGGTTGCCCCCTCCCGGCGGGAGAGGCCCATTCGCATAAGGACAAAGATCTTCGCGGATCCGGTATTTTTGTTGTACGGAGTGCCGCTCGTAGAGTGGCACGATGCCAACGCTACATGGAGATTTATGGCAAGTCCGGGCGGAGCAAGCACCGCCCCTACGATGTGCTGGATGAACTACGGAGGACCGAAATGCTCGGACTGGTAACGATCGGACAGACGCCGCGGCCGGACTATGAGGCGGCGTTCCGGGAAAACGCGCCGGGCGTGGATTTTCGGGTCGTAGGCGCTCTCGATGGCCTTACGGCGGATGAGATCGAAGCGTTGTCGGAGCGTCCAGGCGATTTTCCTCTGCACGGGTTGTTGGCCGATGGTTCGACCTGCGACATCCAGCAGGAGACGCTCGGCCCGCTAGTGGACCAATGCATGCGTGACCTCGTGGCGAACGGCGCCACCGCGGTCGGGTTGCTTTGCACGGGTCGCTTCCATGATTTCGACCCGGGAGTGCCCGTTTTGATGCCCGGCAAACTTCTGCCCGCCGTCGCCGGCGCCATCGCTCCGTCCCGGCGGATCGGGGTGGTGGCGCCAATCGAGTCCCAGATCGCGCCGATGCGCGAACTGTGGGAGGCCGACGGATTCACGGTTACTTTAGCGGCGGCTTCCCCTTATCACGATGGTGAAAACGCAGCAGCAGCGGCCGTGATGGCGGATGCCGCACCGGACCTCGTGGTACTGGATTGCGTGGGTCATGGGCCATCGTCCCGCGACGAGATCAGTCGGCTTTCGGGACGACCGGTATTGACGGCACAGACACTGCTGGCCAAAGTGGCGGCTGAAATCGTCGCCGCCTGACTCAGTTAGTGTGGTTGCCCGGCGTGTATCGACCGTCCACTCTGCACTGGAAACTAGTTGTCGGAACGTCTCCGGGCTGTGCTAATCTCCCCGGCGGATTTGCATAGTAATCGCCTCGTCATGTCGATGAGGACGATACTGGCCAGAATGAGGTCTAATTCATGACGAAAATGACGGGCGGCGAGGCGATTGCGAAATCGCTCGTACGCGAGGGTGTCGAGGTTGTCTTTGGACTGCCCGGCGTCCAACTCTACGGAATATTGGCGGGGCTCCGCGACGAACCGAGCGTTCGGTTCATCACCACCAGGCACGAACAGGCGACCGGCTATATGGCCGATGGTTACGCCCGTGCTGGCGGAGGTCCCGGATTCGGAACGGCGCTCGTCGTGCCCGGCCCCGGCTTACTCAACGCAGCGGGCGGGCTTTCCACGGCCTACTCGGTTTCGTCACCGGTCTTCATGATTTCCGGCCAGGTGCAGCGTGACTTCATCGGCAAAGACGTCGGAATGCTGCACGAGGTCAATGACCAGCTAACATTGATTGAACCGATCACCAAGTGGCGGAAGCGCGCCACGACGGTGGGAGAGATCCCCACGGCCGTGCAGGAAGCCGTATTCCAGCTCAAAACTGGGCGGCCACGCCCGGTGGAGATCGAAGTACCCCCGGAGACGATGGAAGAGCAGGGCGACGCTGTCCTGCTTGACCCGAAAGCCGCGATCCGCCCGGGAGCCGATTCCGATCGAATCGACACCGCTGCAGAGATGATTATCAACGCAAAGCATCCGGTGATCATCGCCGGCGGCGGTGTGGGCCTTGGAAACGCCGGCGACGAACTGATCGAACTTGCCGAGGCGCTCCAGGCCGGTGTCTTCACAACTCTGAACGGCAAGTCTTCGATCCCGTGGTCCAACCCGTTCTGCCTTGGCCTCAACCGCATGGGCGGAGGCTCCAGCCCGGCGGCGCAGTATGTCGGAGCCGCAGACATCATCATAGGCATCGGATCCCGTCTGGCCGGTCTTGGCGGCCCGGCATTGCCTGCGGAAACTCAGGTCATCCATATCGACATCGACTCGGACGAGATCGGCCGGAGCCACGACAACACCTACGGCCTGGCCGGGGACGCTGCCAAAACGCTGAAGGCGCTTGCCGGGCGCATCCGGTCCGCCGGGTCCCGGCCGTCGGCCACGGCAGAACTGGCTGATATCAGGGAATCGATCTTTGCCTCTGCCGACGGTACACAGCCACAGTGGGACATCCTGCGAAGCCTGCAGGCCGGCGCTCCGGACGACACAATCCTCGTCCCGGACAGCACACAGGTCGGGTACTACAGCTTCCCGTTCTGGAAGGTTGAATCCCGAAACGCCTACATCGGCTCCGGGTACTCCGGAAACCTTGGTTTTGCGTTCCCGACGGGTCTCGGCGCCAAGGTAGCGCAGCCCGACCGGCCGGTCGTCGTGGTCGCCGGTGATGGCGGCTTCATGTACAACGTGTCTGAGATGGCCACCGCGGTACAGCACGGCATCAACCTGGTGACGGTCGTGTTCAATGACAACGCCTTCGGAAACGTCGGGCGTGACATGGACATCGGTTTTGGCGGCAAGTACGGCACCGACCTCCACAACCCGGACTTCCCGCGACTTGCGCGGTCTTTCGGCATGGAGGCGATGCAGGTCAAAGACCCGACAAGGGTCGGAGATTCGCTGCGAGATGCCATCCAGATGGACAAGCCGGTGCTTATCGAAGTCCCGGTGGATCCCATGCCGGTCCCGGCGTTCTTCGGTCAGCGCCCACAGGCTCCTAAGCGGCCGGAATAATCTAACTGAACCCCGGTAAATCCCCCTCACGCGGGACGTTCAAGCCCGCGCAGCCCTGATCGTGACACACGGCGTTGCGATCGATCTCAAGGAGACTTTTTAATGGCTCAAATGACCGGTGGACAGGCACTCGCCAGATCGCTTTACAGAGAGGGTGTCCGCGTAATGTTCGGGCTGCCCGGGGTTCAGATGTACGGCATCATGTCGGCGCTCCGTGACGAGCCGGGCATCCGGTTCATCACGACCCGTCACGAACAGGCGATCGGCTATATGGCGGACGGCTACGCCCGTGCGGGCGGCGAGGGTGGTTTCGGGACGGGGCTTGTCGTACCGGGCCCCGGCCTCCTGAACGCCGCTGGCGCGCTGAGTACCGCATATTCGGCTTCATCCCCTGTGTTGATGGTTTCCGGCCAGGTGCAGCGTGACTACATCGGCAGCGATGTCGGCATGCTGCACGAGGTTAATGACCAGATGGAGGCCATCAAACCGATCACCAAGTTCCAGCGGCGAGCACTGCAGGTCGCGGACATCCCGCAGGCCGTGCACGACGCCGTGCTGGCCATGAAGACGGGACGGCCTCGCCCGGTGGAGATCGAGATCCCACCGGAGACGCTTGAGGAGTGGGGCGAGGCGGAACTGCTGGAGGCGAGCAATCCCTTGAAGGCCTCCGCCCCGGCCCAGGACGTGGAGAAGGCCGTCGAGATGCTGACCTCGGCCGAGCGGCCCATCATCTTCGCCGGCGGCGGCGTCAACCTTGGCGACGCACACGACGAACTCAAGGCGGTGGCCGAGTTCCTGCAGGCAGGGGTCGTCATGACCGGTGAGGGCAAAGGCGCCATCGACAGCCGGCACCCGCTGGCCATCGGCTCTGCGCTCAGCCCGGGAAGCCCGACGGTTGAGCACATCCAGACTGCGGACGTCGTCCTGGCCGTCGGCACACGCCTTGTGCGGTCCGGCATCAGGCCTGATCAGACGATCATTCAACTGGATATCGATCCGGATGAGATTGGGCGAAACTTCGACGTGCACGGGCTTGCGGGCGATGCCGCTGCGACGCTGCGGTCGGTACTCGACGGCCTGAAGTCCACCGGGGCTCCGCGCGAGTCGGCCGCCGACCATATCGGCACCGTTCGAGACGCCGCAAACGCCCTTGCGCCAAACACTCAGCCGCAGGGTACGATCTTGGCGAGTATCCGGGACAACACGCCCGACGACACGCTCTTTATCAGCGGCATGACGCAGGTCGGCTACTACAGCCGGTCCCACTGGAAGACCTACGGGCCTCGTAGTTTCTTCACGTCCGGCTACTCAGGAAACCTTGGCTACGCCTTCCCGACGGGACTCGGCGTGAAGGTCGCCCAGCCGGACAAACCGGTCGTCATCACCTCTGGTGACGGTGGATTCCTCTACTCCTCGCAGGAGTTGGCGACCGCCGTGCAGCACGGCATCAACGCTGTGGTCGTGGTGTTCAACGACAACGCGTACGGCAACGTGTCCCGTGACCTGGACAACAAGTGGGGCGGGACTTACGGCGCAGAGCTGCACAACCCGGACTTTGTCGAGATGGCGGAGGCGTACGGCGTCAAGGGCATGAAGGTGGATGAGATGGACGCGGTCGGCCCCGCCGTGTCTGACGCTATCCAGATGGATCGACCGGTGCTGGTAGAGGTTCCGGTCGGACGAATGCCGCAGCCGGCGATGTTCCGTGGATCGGACCCGGTGAAGTAAGGCAAGCAGGTATCCCTGCACCTTATCTGGGATGGTTTGAGGAATGCAGACCCGATAACGACGACAACGGTCCCGGTTCGTCCGGGGCCGTCTCGCGTTGAGCGGATGATGGCGATTCCAACGTCTTGACATCGCCACTTGAAGGAGTAGCGTGACGCCCCGTTCACGCGGACGCTTTGCGCCCTTCGTCCGCTTCCCAGTCATGATTTGCAGCGGCGCCGTAACAGAGGACTTTGATGTACCCGAATCCCCTGAAGCAGAAAATTCAAGACGGTAAACTCGTGCTCGGAACGGCTATCCCGACGCACGACATCCGCATCGCTGCCGCTCTGGCGTACGACTCCACCGCCGATTTCATCTGGATCGACCAGGAGCACTCTCCGTTTGGTCCCCGTGATATGGAGATGATCCCGATCATTCTCAGGCAGCAGGGCATCGCCCCGATGGTGCGGGTGCCGTGGAACGACCCGACGCACATTAAGAAGGCTTTCGACGCTGGCGCATCGGCCGTGATGGTACCCCAGATCAGCAACGTTGAAGAGGCGAAACGGGCCATCGATTACGCCAAGTACCCGCCGCTGGGTAACCGCGGTATCTCGCCGACCTGGCCCGCGCTCGCCGGCGAGAGCTTCATCGACGTTATCAACTCGGCGAACGATGAGACCGTCCTCATTCTCCAGCTGGAGTCGGAAGAGCACTACAAACAGGTGGACGACATCCTGGCGCTGGACGGCTTTGACGTACTGCTGGTGGGCCCGATGGACCTGTCCGCGTCGCTTGGAGTCATGACGGACATGCAGAACTCGAAGGTCCAGAGCATCATGGAAGAGATGCCGAAGCGGGCGGAAGGCTCCGGCAAGATCATCGGAACGACTCTGGGAGACCCGGAAGAAATTCGGCAGAAGGTTGACTGGGGCTACAAGTTCCTCAACCTGGGCAGCCCGCTCGGCTTTGGGATCAGCTTTGTAAACGACCGATTCGTTGAGTACCGGGAGCAGGCGGGGAATTAGGGAGCGAGACGGCAATTAAACACGCCCGCTCTTCGGGGGCCTCAGGGAGCAGGCTGAACTGACACGCAAATATCAGCCCGTCGACACCTTCAAATAACGGGTCTACAACTGGAGTAGCAAATTGGTTCTGCCACGATTTCGAGTCCCGGAAGACATCGCGATACGCGTCCCTCAGGAGAACATGCGGGCCACGCTTGAGGACATGTTTCAGCACGTGGGCATGTCGCCGGAAGACGCCGCGCAGTCGGCCGACGTTCTGGTGTTCGCGGACCTGCGCGCCATAGAGACGCACGGCGTGTCGAACATGATGCGGTCCTACATGGAGCGCTTTGCGTCGGACGACATCAACCCGCGGCCCAACTGGAAAATCGTCCGGGAGTCGCTTTCCACGGCGACGATAGACAGCGATTCCGGGCACGGTCTTGTGATCGGCCCGCTGGCGATGAAGATGGCGATCGAGAAGGCGGAGAAGACGGGCATCGGATCCGTCGCGGTCGGAAACGGCAGGCACTTCGGTGCCGCCGCGTATCACGCCATGATGGCGTTGCCGCACGACATGATCGGCGTGGCGATGACCGTGGGCGGAATCAATGTACTGCCGACCTGGAGCTCGGAGCCGTTGATTGGCCTGAACCCGATCGGATTTGCTGCCCCGACGCGTAATGAAGCGCCGTTTGTATTCGATGCGGCCATGAGCAGCGTCGCCGGCAACAAGGCGACGCTGGCCAAGCGGCTAGGCGTGAAGATGATGGGCGGTTGGATTGCCGACGAGAACGGCACGCCGATCATGGAGGAGACGGACGTGCCCGAGAAGTCGTTCATGCTGCCGGTGGGCGGCACGCGCGAGCTTGGCTCCCACAAGGGCTACGGGCTGTCGGTCATGGTCGACATCCTGTGCGGCGTGCTATCGGGCACTGGACCGGGGTTCGTCGTCAAGGGACGTGCGGAACAGGGCAAAGCCTCCGGCGGTGCTGCGACGCACCATTTCACGGCGTACAAGATCGAGGCGTTCACGGATCTTGAAGGTTTCAAGGACGACATGGACCACTTCATGAAGACCCTGAAGGACTCGAAGCCAGCGCCGGGCAACGATCGGGTCGTCTATGCCGGTCTGCCGGAGCACGAGGACAACATCGAGCGCCTGGAGAACGGTATCCCGTACCACCCGGAGGTGATCGACTGGTTCCGTGACATCACGTCCGAGCTGGAGCTGGAATGGCGTCTGACCTGAGTCAGCGCGTTCTGGAAGAACTTAAGAAGCCACTTACCAGGGTTTTGTCGCGTGATAAGACCAGTCTCGGGAAGAGCGCATTCGTAATCAATTCCTGCTCATGCCAAGCGAGATTTCATGCCGAGCAATAAGCGGGTTAACTGGAACCGTCCTCTGCGGCGTCGCGTTCGGCATCTGGTGTGTAATGATAGCTACTGACACCGGGGACGAATTTCCAGATTAATCCTACGACCACGATGGATATCAAACCACCGATCACCATGGTGGGACCGGCACCAACTATCGCGGACATTTGTGCCACTTCGTATTGACCAACATGATTAGCACTCATTGCGGCGAATGAATGTGCGCTGCTGGCCCGGCCAAGTAACCGGTCGGGGGTAGTTAACTGAACCACCGTTTGGCGCATGACCATACCGACGGCATCGGTCGCACCTAGACATGCAACGATGATGATTCCGATCCAGAATATCTGGATGGATCCGAACGCTATCAATAGCAACGCGTAAAGTGCTGTAGCGAACAGCACCAAGACACCTTTTCGAGGCATCTTCGCGGTATATAGCACCAGTGCACTACCTGCGATGCCGCCGATGCCGTTAACGCTTGTCAAAATCCCAGTACCCGCGGCGCCTAGACCGTAGAGTTGATCAGCAAATATCGGGAATAGGAATCTGTAGAAGCTGAATACGGTAACTCCGATATCCAGTAAGTACAGACCCGGTAATATCTTGTGTCTTCGCACGAACTTGACTCCTTCGATCAAAGAAGTCCATGTCGATGTGAACGTCACATTGGCTGTTGAGTCGGCAGGTTTTCCAGACACGCGAATGAGGTACGGTGTGATCACACTTACGGCCGACACAACCATGGCTAACGTGAACGCCCAACTCACTCCAAACAATTCGTAAACGCCGACGAAAGCCAGCGGGGCCAAAATGCTGGCAACCTGGAACGTAGCAGTGTTGGTTGATACAGCGTGTGATAGCAGCCGACGCGGGACAACACGAGCGATCATCGCGGGTCGGGCTGATCCTCCAAGCACGTTGACCATGCCGGTTATGCCCTGAACAAGGAATATATGCCAAACGGCCAAAGATCCGCTGAAGGCAGCCAATGAAAGGGCAAGAAGTGAGACGAAAGACACAAATTGAGTCATCGCCATCAACTTTTTACGGTCAACGAGGTCGGACAATATTCCGCCGAATAAGACGACTGGAATTTGAGAGAGTTGTATAACGCCTAGCAGCCCCAGCGTGACTGCTGATCCGGTCTCGTCATAGATCCACTGGGCGCCGATCAGTAGCCTGAGTGTCATGGCGGTAGACGCAGCAGTCCCGCCTAGCCAGAGCATAGTGAAATCGTAGTATGCGAACGCCGACCACGGTCTGAGGGCTACTTCAGGTGCGGCCTGACTGGCTGCTGGGGACTCTTCGGCGGATGTCTGGGTATCGTCTACACCCATCGGCCTCGCCGCCTATGAGTGGCGTCGGCGTCTGAATTCACGGCGGGAATCTTAGTCCCCGGTACCGGGCAACGCAATGGCTGATTGATATGGATGAGAAATGAACGTCAGACCTATTCGCTGAACTGGACTACGTAATCGACACTCGTGTGGGCATTAGGGAATTCGATTGGCTGTGCAACGATGGTCACTTCCCCGCCGATTTCTCGAAACATTCGAGTCACGATGTCCCTGTCGAATCCTGGATGCGGCTTTCCGAACTCTGACGGGGGTTCTATTCCGAGACCCTTTAGACGATCTGAGAAAGCGGCCAGATTACGCTCATCTCGCTCAAGATCTATATCGCGTTTTTGCAGCCGCCCCATCCACGTGGTTCTGTTTTCCTCTCGCCCGCGCTCGCCGGACTTCCACTGACCGGAGCGCTCAAGGTCGGGAACATCGCCGAACATTACGGTCCCGGCCCGGGCGACGGCTTGACGGAGCGTCTCGATGTGCTCACGGAGCTCTGAGTGCGTAGAGAAGGTCTGGGCGTTGTAGTAGGACAGGATCTTTGTGAACGCGCCGTGGGACAACGTCGGGGGTGAGCCCCCAACGCCGGGTCCGACCCATGTGATATCTCCGCCGCCGGCCATCCCGCGCTCGATGACCGATGCCGTCCTGTCCACTGCCGTTGTCTCCGCCACACGCGGTGCCAGGGCGCGTGTTATAGCCCCGGTACCGCTGCCGTAGTCCAGCAGGGTGTCGGACGCCCGCAGATCCATCTTGGCGGCGATATCGTTTGCTATTCGGCCGGCCAGCTCGGGCGACAACCCACCCGGGCGGCCAGTGACGAACTCATCATCCGGCTCCTGATTTGCCAGCGACTCAAAGAAACCGGCCCACTGCAATCGGGTCTTGCTCCAATCGGTCATCGGTTCACCGGTGTGCGCGTCTACGTAAGACCATAAAAGCCCCCGGCAATGGTAGCCGGGTCGAGGGGCGTGACGCCCACCGTTTGTGGCCTGTTGCCGTCGGGGCTACACTCCGGGCCGCAATCATCGTTTTCCGAAACCACCCTAGGAGGAACCACGGCAAATGGCGAAACGCATCAATAGATGTATAGACCTGATGGAGGCCGGACACCCGATTTACTACACGGGCGCCGGTGAACTGACTTATGAGAACGGCAAGGCGCAGTCGCAGACGTGGGCCGACTTCCTGATCGTTGACTTTGAGAAGGATCCGTTCGACGTAGTCGGGCTGAACCAGTTTATGCAGGGGATCGTCGACGGCGGTCCGACCCCCGACGGATACCGTATGGCGACCGTGCTCGCGACGCTGCCGTCAAACGCCAAGACCCGAAACGAGGTCGAGGCGAACGCATGGCAGGTACGGCACGTCCTGTCTGCGGGCGTTCACGGGATTCTGCACACGCACGCCCGACAGGCTGACGCGGTCCAGGCGTTTGTCGAGCAGGTCAGGTGGCCGTTCCAGACCGTCGGAGTCGGCCGCGATGGCGGGCTCAGCCAGGGCCAGCGCGGCGCCGGCGGGCAGGCGAAACCGGCGGCGCTATGGGGGATGACCCCGCAGGAGTACGTCAAGGTGTCAGACCCGTGGCCGCTCAACCCGGACGGTGAGTTGATCCTAGGCCTGAAGCTTGAGGATCGGGAGTGTGTGGCAAACGCCGAGTTCACGGCGGCCGTCCCGGGCATTTCGTTCGCTGAATGGGGACCGGGCGACATGGGCATGTCTTACGGCTTCTCAGATGCCCACGACCCGCCTTATCCGGAGGAGATGGATCAGGCCAGGCTCAAAGTCCGGGCCGCGTGTGACAAGGCCGGGATCGGTTTCCTGTGCAGCTGGCATGACCCCAACATGTCTGAGGAAGAGAACCTCAAGTACATGCTGGACTGGGGCGTCAAAATCGTGTCGGGCGGAAACGCCACGGTGAAGGAGATGGGACTCAAGATCAAGCCCCGGAACTAGACCTTCAGGGGACGGTAACCGGTGGAATCAGGGGGCGATCGCTATGGCGATCGCCCCTGTCGCGACTAACGCTGCGCCCAGGAATCGGCCTCCCGGGAACGGTTCTCTCAACACGAATACTCCGAGTCCCACTCCGACCAGCAGTCCCACTTCCCGAAACGGCCCGACGTAGCTCACGCGGGACACCGTCAATGCGGTCAGAACCATCCCGTATGCAGCGAACTGCAGCAAACCGCCAGCGACGATCGCTGTGGAGTGGTTCCGCCACTCGTTGACGAACGCGGCGCGTTTCCGGCCCCGGACGATAAAGGGCAGCAGCCCAAACGTCGCCGATGTTGTCATCAGGTACATGTAGAGCAGGGGAGTGACGTGCTGAACGCCCTGTTTGTCCACCGTGGAGTAGCCGGCGATTATCAAGCCGGTCGTAAGTGCGTAGGCCATCCCCGGCGCCCGCAGGACAGATAGGGGACTGAATACGATGGAACGAAATCTGCCCCACCAGGAAAGCGTGAAGACTCCGGTAGCTATGCCGACGACGCCAAGCACGGCTATGCACGACATGGACTCACTGAGAAGCAGCACCCCAGACAGCGGGATCAACAGGAGGCCTGTGCCGCGCGCGACCGGGTAAACGAGAGACAGGTCGCCGTCCCGGTATGCCCGGCTCAGGGTGAAGAAGTAACCGAGGTGCAGGATCCAGGTGGCGGTAAGGAAGATCCAGCCTTCGAAGTCCGGTGGATCCATCCAGAACAGGACGACGCCCAGTGGCAGCAGAACCACGTTGATGCTGACCGCCATCCACCAGGTGAACACTTCCGCGTCGTCGGCGCGCTTGATCAGGAAATTCCATGAGGCGTGCGCGAGCGCTGAGAGCAGTACGAGTGCGATTGTGGCGCCGGTCATCCAGGCGAGGATACCCCGGTTCAGAGCGTCGGCGTCCGTTGTTGCCGGATCACATTAGCGTGAATGTGCGGGCAATTTGGAGCGGCCTCAAACCTGGATATCTCAAGTGGAGATGGAATGTGCTGACTATCAACGCTGGGTGGTCTTCGATACGAGCTCTGCTCTAGCCGCCGGTTTGAACACGACAACCTGTCGGAGCTGCGGGTCCACATGAAAACCGACTTTCGGGCTATGGGGTGCTAACTGTGACGGCTGACACATGCGCCCACACCGGCAACGTCCGCCGGCATGAACTTGAGCGAGCTATGACCGCCGACGGATCCGACGGTACGCAGGGTTTAGGTCGAATCGTCGCGTTTAACAATTTGAGTAATCGTGAGTATTGCCCGGGACTCCGTGATGCTGCACAGGGCGGGATGGCGGCGATATGGAGTGTGGGGTGGCGTTCGCCGCGAGTCAGAGTCGGTTTGCTGGACCACGGGGCGACGGAACGCTCCATAATGTGACCCGTGTCACGGGCTGCTCGGCCGGCCGGCGTAGAAAAGGAATTTCGTTTTGGTTGATATCAAGATCGTGAACGGACAGGTGATCGACGGGGCCGGCAGTCCAGGGTTTTACGCCACGGTGCTCGTCGAGGGCGATACCGTGTCCATTCATCGCGGTGAGCACGACCACATCGAGGCGCATCGGACGATCGACGCCAGGGATCATGTCGTGTCTCCCGGATTTATTGATGTCCATTCCCACGCCGGATTGACGATCCTCGGCGAGCCGCACCACGACCCCAAGATCCGTCAGGGGGTCACGACGGAGCTGATCGGCATCGACGGAAACTCATGGACGCCGTTCCGTACGCACGACGAACTACGGCAGTTCATCGAGCTGGACAACGGCCTGAACGGCTATCCGCCCGAGCCGGCGGACTGGCTAACCCTGACGGAATTCTTGGCGAAATTCTACGAGCGTGTCGCCGTTAATATCTGCTACATACTCGGCAACTCGCCGGTGCGCATTTGGGGCGTCGGCTGGGAGGACAGGCCGGCGACCCGGGACGAGATCGCCAATATGCGCGCGGCGGTACGGGAGACGATGGAAGAGGGCGCATGGGGACTGTCTACCGGTCTCGACTACCCCCCGGGCTCGTACGCGTCCACCGAGGAGTTGATCGAACTGAGCGCGGAGGCTGCAAGGCTGGGCGGTTTCTACCACACGCACACGCGCGCCTCGCTGCTCTCACAGGGCTTGCTAGCGCCGTGGGAGGAGGCTCTGGAGATAGGGCGGGGCAGCGGCATCCCGATCCATCTGACGCATTATCGGCAGGGCGCGCAGGGAGTAGGGAGCCACCACGATTACCTGGGGCTGGTTGAAGACGCCGTTGATAGTGGCATGGACGTCACGTTTGACTGCTACACCTACCCGTACTCGGGAACGCGGGTGACCATCGCACTGCCGCAGTGGACGATGGACGGTGGCGTTGAGCGACTCAAGCGGGCCCTCACGAACGGCGCCGACCGTGAGCGCATCACGTCTGAAATGTCGGACGGCGGTTCCGCATGGCGAGACCTCAGAGAGAACTGGCTGACGAACTTCAGACAGCCGCAGAATCGCGGGTACGATGGTCATTCCGTTAGCGAGATCGCGATGATGCGGGGGCAGGAGCCTGTAGAGGCGCTCATGGACCTTCTGGTGGAAGAGAACCTTGGGATTTCCACGGTGGCTCTTGGGACCAACCCGCACACGCTCTCCGAATTTGTGTCGCACCCGTATGGAATGATCGGAAGCGATGCCCTGCTGTTTGGGGATTACCCGAGCCCGCGATCGTACGGCTGCTTCCCGCTGGTGTTGGCGGAGTTCGTGCGAGCAGAGAAGAACCTCAGGCTTCCCGAAGCGATTCGCAAAATGACCTCGTTCCCGGCGCAGCGGATGGGTATCCCGGACAGGGGCATCCTCCGTGACGGGTTCCGGGCGGACATCGTCATATTTGACGCCCAGAACGTGAAAACCCGGGCGACCAAGGCGAACCCCAAGGTGTTTCCGGAAGGGATCCCGTACGTGATCGTTAACGGCAAGGTCGTGATCGATGAAGGTGAAAACACAGGGAATCTGGCTGGCCGCCCCCTCAAGCGCGGCCGGGCAAGGACGTAATTGATGCCACTGGACCTGATTTACGAAGCGCGCAGCACGTCGCTTCTGCACGGTGCGCTCCCCGAGTTTTTGGAGCAGGTCACCTCTGGCGATTACCCGGGGCTACATCGGCCCGGTGGCGAGGTACTCCGGGTAATGGGCACGATAATCGGGGCTCCAGAGACGGATGTTTTGCGCGTGACGGCGTTCAAGGACATATCGGCCTGGGAATCCTCCACGGCGGCGTATGAACGCTCTCCGCTGGTGGAGACCGAGTCGGTGCGGCTCATGAGGCCGGTAGCGGTGCGCCCGCTGGCTACGATCCCGGCGGAGCACGATCGTGAATTCTTTGGCTACCGTCGATTTCAGATCGATCCGGACGGCCTGGACGAGGTTGTGGACATGTCGGAAAACGGAGTGTGGCCGCGTATAGAGCAGCAGGACGCCCGGATACTGGGGTTGTGGAAGACGGTCGGCGCGGGATATCCGCTGGAAGTGACTCTGTTGACCGGCTATCACTCGCCATCTCACTGGGAGGCGACGCGGGTTTGGACTGGGCGCCCGGACAACATCTCAGACGAGGAATGGGAGAGCAGCTGGCGTCGTCGAAACCGGCGTGCTCAGCTTACTAGGTCCCAGTGGGTGCACCTGATGAAGAATTTCTCGTTCGGGCCTCGTCACGATTAATACCTGTCTAACAATAACGCTAAGCCAGAAGTTTATGGGGAGCATGAGACAGTGGCAAAGCAGAGAGTGGATACGGTTGTTGCCGGGGGACTCGTCGTCACCGCAACTTCAGAGGTGGAGGCGTCGATCGCCATAAAGAACGGCTGCGTCGTGGCCATCGGTTCGCCTGATTCGATGCCGGAGGCCGATCGCCAGATAGACGCCTCAGGACGCTATGTTCTGCCGGGGCCCATTGACGGACACGCCCACTTTCGCGGTTGGGAGGATTTTGAACTGGCCGGGAAGATGGCGGCGAAGGCCGGGTTGACGACCATCATCCCGTTCGGCGAGCCCAATCACGCCGACCACGAAGGTCTACCGGCGGCGACTACGCGGATCAGCGGAGAGATAAACGCCGGATCGGTGATCGACATGGGTCTGCACCTGATGCTTGGTGCGGATCCGTACGTGTTCGAGGGCATCCCGGCCGCGATGGACATGGGGATCCGCTCGTTCAAGGCGTTCATGACTTACAAGAGTCGCCGGCCCCGAACGATGGTGGATGACGAGTTCATCATCAACGCGATGGAACTGATCGGAAACAACGGCGGCGTCACGCAACTCCACTGCGAGAACGGCGACGTGATCGACCACCTGGAGAAGCGGTTCAGGGACGAGGGACGGGTTGCGCCGTCGGACTTCCCGGACGTTGCGCCGCCGTGGGTGGAGGAAGAGGCGGTCAATCGGGCGATCGCTCTGGCGAAGATGACGGGCAGCCCACTCTACATCGTGCACCTGAGCACCAGGCTTGGACTGGAACGGGTGAAACGGGCGCAGGCGGAGGGTTTGCCGATCTGGACGGAGACCTGCCCGCAGTATCTACTGCTGGCGGCCGAGGACTACGAGAAGTGGGGACCGCTGCTCAAGATCGGCCCGCCGTTGCGCTACCGAGCTGGCGGCGATCACGATGCACTGTGGGAAGGTCTCGAGGCCGGGTACATCTCCTGCATAGGGAGCGACCACTCGCCGCACCCGTACGAAGACAAGATGAAGGGCGCAGATAACGTTTTCTTCATGCCGGGCACGGAGTTGCCGGTGCCGTTCGGCGCGCCAAGTATCGAGACGGTCGCGCCGATCGTGTACTCGAAGGGCGTCGAAGAGCGAGGCCTTGGTCCCCGTTGGTTCGCCCGTGTGATGGCCGAGAATCCGGCCCGCATATTTGGTCTTTACCCGCAGAAAGGCACCATCCAGGTGGGCTCAGACGCCGACCTGGCGATCGTGGATCCGGAACGGATACACACGATCAAAGAGGCGGACATGCTCGGCAAGGCCGGCTACACGCCCTACGAGGGCATGGAGCTGAAGGGCGCCATCATGATGACTTTGCTCCGCGGCGAAGTGCTGATGGAGGACGGCGAGGTCAGGCTGGGACGGGAGTACGGCCAGTTCGTGAAGAGCGGGGCGCCTGTTGCGCCGATTGGCGGGCGGACAGGGTAGGGGTTGGATTGCCGGAAGAGCGCCCTTCGAGAGCCTCGGGAGACTTATTCAGGGTGCCGCGTTTTCTGAGACTCAAAGAGGTGTTTGGCGGAAGCCAGTTGAACGCACCTCGGCACCACGCGTACCGGAAACCACCGAGTCCTGAGGCTCTCGAAGGACGCATCCAGCGACGAGGTGTATTAACTAATCGGTAATGCCCCGCTCAACCTCAACTGCCGCATCCTCCGCAGTTGGCGCCACATAAGCGGCCCTTGGCTCCGGTACGCTGCCCCACGTGGCGCGGTCGACCTGGTGGGCGCGTACGAAGTCCCAGTCGATCTCCACGCCAATCCCTGGGCCTTCTGGCGCGTACACGTTGCCGTCCGAGTCGATGGCATCCAGGTCGTCGCTGTAGTTAAGGTAGACCGGGGATTTGGTGGTGCGCACCATCGGATGGATCAATCCCAGCTCGTACCAGTTGGTGTTGCGGATCGCCGACATGATGTGGCGGTGGACCGGCCCGGGACCGTGCAGTTCCACGTCCAGCCCGAAACCCTCCGTCGCGGCGGCGATCTTCATCGTCCCGGTGACCCCGCCGTCCTCGTGTGCTCCCGCCCGAACAAAGTCGGTGGCGTCGGCGACTATGAAATCGACATGCTGTTCCAGTAGCCGGATGTGCTCCGTCTGGAGGATCGGCGTCTTGATCATCCCGCGCAGCTTGCGGTGTGCGAACTGAGACACGCCGCCGTCCTTGTACGGGTCCTCAAACCAGAAGAAATCGGCCTCATCACAGGCGCGACCAACGGCCAGCGTCTCCGCAAAGTTCTCGTACTCACATGCGGGGTCGATCATGAGCGCCATGTGCGGCCCGACACGATCTCGCACGCCAAGCACGTTTGCGACTTCCCGTGAGATTGGGCCGTCGCCCCAACCGTGGATCTTGAAGGCGTTGTAGCCCATCTCTTTGCACTGCTGGGCGAAATCGGCGAACTGGCCGGGCGTTCCCAGACCGCCGTTCTCGTCGCCGTGCAGCGTGCTGGCGTATGCGGGGAGCGGTTTCCGAGTTCCGCCGAGCATGCGGTAGAGCGGGGCGTTGAACAGCTTGCCAGCGATATCCCAGAGGGCGATATCTACCGGCCCGGTGCCGGTCATGTCGAAGTGCCTGAGGCCGCGCTTGGAGTCCTGGTAGATCACTTCCCGTTCAAGCGGGTTCTTGCCGATCAGGTAGTCCGTCAGCATCTTGACCTGCTCGGCGGTCGGTCCTCGCAGTCCGACGTGGTCCCCGATGACGCCTTCCGAGGTGTGGATGCGGAGGATTCCTTCCCGTGATGTCCGTCGTGCGCCCGCCTCGTACACCATGTTGAAGCTGTTGTAGTCGGTCCCGACGTTCTCGAGGATGTGCTCAAACCACAGCATCTCGATGCCGGTGATGGTCAGGTTGTCTAGTGACATCTGTTCCTTCATTTCTGCAGATACGAGAAAGACACGTTCAGAGTTCTGTGACGGGATTCCTGATCAGGGCTTCTCCCTCACCCTAACCCTCTCCCGCCGGGAGAGGGGATTGTCCTTGGCTGGGTCCGGGGGGCGGTTACGTGAAGACGCTGAAGTAGGACTCGAAGAACCCGGCCGCGTCCACTTTCACCCCCACGCGGTGCGGGCCGTTACCGTCTGGCGTCCAGTCAGTTATCCCGTCGTCCCGGTCGTCGGCGCGCGTCACCAAGGACGTGCCGCGCTCGAACTCGACGATGCCCTCATCGAACAGCGTCACGGCCGCCAGGGGGTCGTGGAAGTTCAGGATCGCACGCTCATCGAACCAGACCGCTGACATCTCGTACACCGGCATTAATAGCGGGTGCTGAAAATGTTGTCTCACCTCGTCCGAATTCATCGTGACCTTCGTTGTGACGTCCAGTCCCAGCGACGTGTGGCTGGCGATCCCGCCGGATACGGCGTCCGAATACACGATGCTTGCGGCCGTCGGATCGCAGTATGCGTTCCATTCGGCGGATGGCGTGCCGTTGTACGGATCGATGAAGCGGCCCAACATCAGTTGGAGCGATTTTAGCAGGCCCGGGGTGTCCGAGTGTTTAGTGAACAGCTTTGCGACGTTTGTCATCGGACCAACGGCCAGCAGAACGACCTCGTTCGGCCGGGAGTGTATCGTCTCGGCCATAAACTCGATGGCGTCGTCATCGCTGAACTCGGTCTCATGCGGCCAGTTAGGCAGCACGGACGCCTGTGGAACCCGCGGCTGGCGTGTTGGGCCATCAAGCCGGTTCTCGGACCCCGGGACTATCCGGATGTCCTGCCCCGCCGTCTTGCAGATAGCACTGACCAGCTTCGCCCGTTCGGTCGGCTGTCCGGAAACGGTGGTGATGCCAAGGATCTCGGCGCGTGGCTGTGCGAGTAGATAGGCGAGTGCGACCGCATCGTCGATGTCGGATCCGATATCGGTGTCGAGCAGAATTTTGACTGTATCGTCGCTCACTTATCGCTCCTTTTAATGGCGGCGAGGAGATTTCGCCGAATCGTAGCATCGGAGCGGTGTTGTCCGGTTGCCGGGCCGGGTGCTCCGTGAAAGAATGCGGCACCCTCAAGTCGGCGGCCAAATTCACGAACAGGACACGATGCGCGCTCTCGTCTACCACGGAAGAAACGACATCCGCCTGGAAGAAATCCCAGTACCTGAAATCGGGCCCGGCGAGGCCAGGATTCGCGTAACGAACACCTCGATCTGTGCGACCGATATCGAAGAGTGGAAGTACGGGCCGACCTACATCACGTTTACGCCGACGGTGATGGGACATGAGGTCGCAGGACGAGTCGTGGAGATAGCGCCCGATGCATCGGGGCTGGCGGTGGGCGACCGGGTGATGGTGGACAACGTCATTGTCTGCGGCGTCTGCTACTGGTGCCGGTCCGGCTCCCAGGCAACGTGCCCAAATATGGAGGTCGCAGGGCTGGGACGAGATGGTGGGCTTGCCGAGTTCATGACCTGGCCCGCAGATCACTTGATCAAGCTGCCCGATACCGTGAAGGACGACGAAGCGCCACTTATCGAGCCGGCAACGGTTGCGCTGCACGCGGTGAGACGGTCCGGCGTGCGCGTTGGTGACCAGGTCGCTGTCATCGGGATCGGTACGGTCGGGGCGCTGACCCTGCAGGCGTTCAAGGCGGCGGGCGCGGTGGTGTACGCCGTGGATATCCGGGAAAGCAGCCTTCAAATGGCAGCCCGGCTTGGCGCGGACCAGGTGATTGACGCGAGCCGTGGGGACGCAGGGGACCACCTCCGTGATCTGACGGACGGCATCGGGCCAGATATCGTGGTCGAGACCGCCGGCGCCGCACGTACACCGCTCGATGCTTTCGACTGGGTGAGGCGCGCCGGTACGGTCGTGCTCGTGGGGATCTACGCCGTCAAACCCGAGGCCGATTTCAACGTGATCGTCGGGAAAGAACTCCGGGTGATCGGCAGCGTCGCCGCCGGAACCGGCGACATGGCCGCTGCGGTGCGGTTGGTCGCGGAGAGGGAGATACGGCTCAGCGAACTGGTATCGGATCGCATTTCGCTCGGGCGCGTGATCCCGGACGGATTTGAACGCATGGCGGCAGAGTCCAAGGAAGTATTCCGAATCCTGGTGTCGCCGGACGCCTGAACGCTATTGCAACACGAAATCAGGAGAAGGGGCAGGAACCATGCACTACGAGGGTGAACGTACTTACGGTTGTCGGATTTCCAGCGCCTGGACCTATCGCGGGCTGCGGACGGTGGTGCTGGAGAACGAGCTGCTGCGCGTCATTGTGCTCGCCGATAAGGGCGCCGACATCTACAGCATCGTTCACAAGCCCTCCGACACCGACTTCATGTGGCGCTCGCCGTGGGGCGTTCGGGATCCCCAGAAGTTCATCCCGACAACCGGCGGCGCTGAGAACAACTGGCTCGACGTGTACGAGGGCGGATGGCAGACGGTGGTGCCGCACGGCGGGTACCCGTCGACCGTGGCGGGAGCGGAGCTCGGGCTGCACGCAGAGGTGAGCACCATCCCGTGGGACGTCGTTATTGGCGAGGATACCCCGGAGCGCGTGGCCGTGATATTCAGCGTCCGTGGCTACCGCACGCCTTTCTCCGTCACCAAGACGCTCACGCTGGAATCCGGCAGCGGCGTCCTGACGCTGGACGAGACGTTGACGAACGATGGCGAGGAAGATGCCGATTGCGTGTGGCTGGAGCACCTGGCGATCGGTCCGCCGTTCCTCTCGGAGCATTGCCGGCTGGACGTTCCGGCGTGCACGGTGCTGACGGATACCGAGGCCACGGCCGAATCTTCAAAGCTTGTGACAAACCACAGGGGCCCCTGGCCTAATGTCCCTGCCAAAGACGGGTCGTTGATCGATTTCGCGCGCATGCCGCCCATCGAGGACCGATCATTGGATATGGCGTACATGACGGAGATGCCGGAGGGCTGGTACGCCGTCACGAACGAGGAGACGGGCGTCGGCTTTGGCCTGCGGTTTCCGACGGAGGTGTTCAGTTACCTCTGGTACTGGCGAAACCTGGGCGGGGGCTGGGGCTATCCGTGGTACGGTCGTTGCTACAACGTGGGGCTCGAGCCGTGCACGTCGCTTTCCAACGGTGGGCTGGCGGAGGCCATCGAGAACGGCACGGCACGGCACTTCGGGGCAGGAGAGTCGCTGTCTGTGACGATCAAGGCGGTCGCGTACACGGGGGCGGAGCCTGTCACGGGGATCAGCGCTGACGGCGTGGTGACCCGCGGGTAGGTTGTTTCCTCTCCCGGTGGGAGAGGGGCACGTGCACTACGGGGTGAAGGAGACGACGGTTTTCGCGTCATTGGTATGTTCCCGTTGGACAGTTTGTCGGTGAAGGCCCCTCGGCTTCGCTCGGGATGACATATGGGGCAGTTCTGCCTGCGGTTTGCCCCTCTCCCCGCCGCGGAGGGAAGACCCGTAGGCCGAATACGGAACGGCGTTCCGCCGCCAGACACCTCTACAATGCGGCCACTTGAATAAACGCAACCATTAGCGACCACGTAATCAGACAAAAAGGGCGACGCATGCGTACTAGGCAGTTTGGCGACTCGGGGCTTAAGACCTCGGCGATCGGCTTCGGAGGCTGGCCGATGGGGCGCGGCCAGTATGGCGATCTCGATGACAACGAGGCGATCGCTGCGGTACACGCCGCATTTGACGGCGGCATCACGCTGTACGACACGGCGGCGGTGTACGGCTGGGGCTACGGCGAGACGTTAATGGGCAAGGCGATCAAGGATCTGAAGAGGGAAGACATCGTCCTCGTAACCAAGGGCGCACGTGAGTGGAAGACCGATAACTCGGACAACCGCACCGCCACGGTCGCCGACTCCGATCCGGATCTGCTCCGGGCATCCATCGACGCCAGCCTGAAGCGGCTTCAGACAGATTATATCGACCTGTTCCTGATCCACTGGCCCGACAAGACCCGGCCGTTCTCCGACCCGATGGAGGTGCTGGAAGAGGCCAAGAAGGCGGGCAAGATCAGGCACTCCGGCGTGTCCAATTTCTCTGTCCCGATGATGGAGGAATCGCTCCAGGTCAGCCCGATCATCACCGACCAAATCGGCTACCACATGTTCGACCGAAGGCCCGAGGCTGACGTGCTGCCGTTTGTGGCTTCACACGGGATGGGCGTAATGGCCTACGGATCGATGGCGCACGGACTGCTGACGGGGGCGTGGACCGCAACTCAGAGTTTTGGTGATGACGACTGGCGTAAGGGCGGCGCCAACTTCGGCATCCAGAACTGGGGCCCGGAGCATCTCGCCCAGAACATTGCGACGGTGGAGAAGCTGAAGAGGGTCGCGGCCGACCACGGTAAGACGATCGCACAGCTCGCCATCGCATGGGTGCTGGACAACCCGGACGTGAGCGTGGCGCTTGCGGGCGCCAAGAAGCCGGCCGAGATCATCGAAGACCTGGGCGGCGACTGGGATCTGCCTGCTGGCCTCAAGCGGACGATCGACGACCTGGTGCTGTGCGAAGGCTCCGGCGTGGGCACCCCCGGCATGGAGATCGCCACGTAATGATGATCGTCGACACGCACTGCCACGCCAGCCACAACTGGTTCGAGCCAGTGGAGACTCTGGCCCACGTGATGGAAATGGACCAAGTGGACCACGCCTTGCTGCTCCAGCATCGGGGCACGTACAACGCCGACTACCTGTTCGAGTGTTGTGATCGCTTCCCGGGCCGATTCAAGGCCGCCGTTCAGATCGACCCGAACGGTGACGATCAGGTCGGCGCGCTGGCGTACGAGGCCGAGCGCGGCGCGGGCGGCGTGCGGCTTTATACTGACGACAACGGCGCCCCACAGCAGCCGAAGTTGTGGAAGGCAGCGGGGGAACTTGGCGTTGCGGTTAGTGGCCAGGGTACGTTTGAAGGCTTCCTTACCGATGGATATCGGGCATTGATCGCCTCGGTACCGGACACGCAGGTCGTCATCGAGCATTTCGGCAACGCCGGGCACGGCCACAAGCCTCCGTATGAGAAGTACAGGCGGCTGATGGAACTGGCAGAGCTGCCGAACACGACCATGAAACTTCACGGCCTGGGCGAGATCGCCGACCGGCCTGACATCTTGTTGCCGGACTACCGGATCGAGAACATCCCGCCTTTCGTCGAGTTGGCGGTTGAGGCGTTTGGCCCAAAACGCTTGATGTGGGGCAGCGATTTCCCGCCAAGCGCCGGACGCGAGGGCTATCACAACGCCCTGGAGGGAATCAGAAGCCACCCGGCGCTTTCCGGTGGTGAGGATGCCGAAGAGGTGATGGGACGCACCGCCGCCCGCGTATTCGGGTTCGGGTCTGGATGAACTACGACCCGGAAGGGGCTGTGTTCGACCCGGGGCCACCAGAGGCTCCGCGGGATATCGTCAGCCGGGCGATCAACGCCGCTCTCTTCAATCGACGGACGTTCCGGGAGATCCAGGAGGACCCGGGCACCACGTCGCAGGTGCGCTGGCTTGTGGTGGCGGCCGCTATCGCCGTGGTCATTGGTTCGATCAGAGACCCGAGCGAAGCGATTATTAACGGCGTCCTTGTGGTCACGGGCTGGTTGATCTACGCCCACGTTGCGTGGTTCTTGCGCAGTTTCTTATTCGACTCGATCCATTCGGAAGCCTCGAGACCGGAAATGCTCCGGGTTGTCGGCATCGCTTACGGGCCATCATTGCTCCGAGTGTTCGGGATCATCCCCGTGGTCGGCGGGATAATCTGGGCGGTCGTGACTATCTGGATGCTGGTGGCGATCGTGTTCGGGCTGAAAACCACACTGGCGTATGAAAACTACTGGCCTCCGGTCGGGATCATCGTGCTGGGAGCCGTTGTGAACTCGATCTTGTCGTTGATCGTATTCGGGATCGCTGATCTGGTCATGACGGGCCGATAAAATCCGCCGCGAGCGTCACGGTTCACGCCCGATCAGAGACCGGAACGAAACTCAGACACCAACCAGGGAGTTAACTGATGACCGACCACACCGGCGGATCTGTTTTTCAGCGGATGGGGCTGACGCCCGTCATCAACGCTGGCGGGACGAACACGAAGCACTCCGGTTCGCGTATGCGACCCGAGGTGATCGAGGCCATGGAGGAATCTTCCGAGGTGTTCGTCAATATCGACGAACTTCTGATACGTGCCGGAGAGATGATCTCCGATGCGATCGGTGTCGAAGCTGCGCTCGTCACGAGCGGCGCAGCCGGGGGGTTGGTTCTGCAGGCCGCGGCCGTGATGACCGGTACGGACGTGGCCCGCATCCAGAGCCTGCCGCTCACTGACTGGTTCCCAAACGAGTTGATCATCCAGCGTCAGCATCGGTTTCACTATGATCACGCCTACCTGATGCCCGGGGCGAACTTTGTCGAGGTCGGTAAAGGCCGGCATTGCTACCCGGAAGAGATCGAGGCAGCGATAGGTCCGAACACCGCGGGGATTATTCACCTGGTGTCGCCGTTCACCGGCGCTGGCGACATTCCGCTGCCGGTGCTGGCCGAGATCGCCCATCGGCACGACATCCCGATCATCTGCGACGGCGCATCGATGTTGCCGCCGCGTGAGAACTTGACCCGGTACCTGGATGAAGGCGCTGACATCGTTAGCTTCAGCGGCGGGAAAGGGATGCGCGGCCCCCAGAGCACGGGAATTCTGATCGGCCGCGCCGATCTCATAGAGGCCGCACGGTTAAACGCCGCACCGAACCAGGCGATCGGTCGTCCGATGAAGGTGTCAAAGGAAGAAATAGTCGGGTTGGTCGCCGCTATAGAAGCGTTTGTGTCCGAGGACCAGGACGCCGAGACGAAGCGATTCAGGCGTCAGTGCGAGATGGTGGTCGACCAGATCATGGAGATCCCGGGGATACGCGCCCAGGTGGAGCACGACAGCAAAGACCACCCGATTCCGCACGCCGTGATCTATTTTGACCGCGACTGGCGCGGCCCGGACGGCGCCGAGATACATCGTCGGTTGATGGCGCGTTCGCCGCGGGTGTACATCAGTCCGCTCGGATTCATGGGCGAGATATACATGGACCCGATCAACCTGCAGGACGGTGAGATCGAGATCGTGGCGCAGGCGATCAGGGAAGAATTGCTGAAGGGTTCGAGCGGCGGTTAGGGGGTGTTGTGGATGGGTGCTACTGGAGCGACGGGCGGGGCAAGCGCCGGCCCTGACGTTAGCGCTGTCATCCTGAGCTCGATCCAGGATCGGGTTTTATGGCGATAACCCCGTTCGTCGGCAGGAACATGCCTGATGGGGATTAGGAGCGGATCCTGAATCGCGTTCAGGATGACATTGGTCGTATGCGTTGTCGGGATCGACTGATATCGACCCATGGATGGATATCTATCCGTCCTACAGAGTCCTCGTGGGAGGGAAGACGCCTCGGGACGCGGGGGTGTATCGCCGCTTACAATATCTCGTCGCCTGTTGGCGATCGGCGTTCGACTCGCCGTCACAGTCTCCACCGGTACCCGTATTTCAAGTGCCAGAACTCCGCATCGCCCTTCCCTCGGAAGGCGCACTCGCCACCTCCGCCACGGACCTGCTTCGGAACGCGGGACTTCGCGTCAACCGTTCCAGCAGCCGCACCTACACCGCAGCAATCCCGTCCGTCGACGGTGTCGAAGCGCTATTCCAGCGTGCCTCTGACATCACCGGGCTGATCGACCGCGCAGTGGCCCACATCGGCATCGTCGGGTTCGACCAGTTCGAAGAGGAGCACGACGAGGACGGCGACACGATCGTCCTGATTCCTGACCTCAAGTTTGGCGGAGCGGAACTCGTTCTCGCTGTCCCGGACGAGTGGACGGCCGTCACCACGATCGAAGGGTTGGCCGGTAAAGCGGCGGAGATTGAGAAGGACGGCCGCGTTCTCCGGGTCGCCACGAAGTACCCGCGACTTGTAGGTCGCTACATGGCGGAGCACGGCATCACTTACGAGCCGGTCGACGCCAAGGGCGGTCTCGAAGCGCGCCCGGAGATCGGCGACGCCGATATGATCGCCGATATCACGGCCAGCGGAACGACGTTGCGGCAGAATCGACTGAGACGGTTGGACGATCCGCCAGTGCTCAAGTCGTCAGCCGTGCTTATCGGAAACCTGACCTCTCTCAAACGGGACGACGTCGGCCTGGAACCGGTCAGGAAGATCCTTGAGCTTCTCGAATCACGGGTTGCGGCCCAGGACTTTCAGTGGGTGATCGCCAACATCGAAGGCGAATCGGCAGAGGCCGTCGCCGGGCGGGTCAAGTCGGAGCCGCTTTATTCCGGTCTCCAGGGACCGACCGTGGCTCCGGTGTTCAGCAAAACCGGCGGTTCATGGTTCTCGGTGCAGGTGGTGGTTCCAAAGAACGATCTGTTGAACGCCATCGACTACATGAGAAAACTGGGCGCCAGTGGCATCACGGTTAACGAGCCCGCTTATGTCTTCGAAACCCCGTGCGCCGCGTACGCGGAGCTCCGGAAGAAGATCGGCCGCCCGCTGGAACCGAACGGCAGCGCAAAAGGATGAAACGGGTCACCGGCCTTGCCGCTGCGCTCGAGTTGCTGGGAGGGCCGCAACCGAACGACGAAGGGGTTGACCGCGTAGTGGCGCGAATCCTCGGCGACGTTCACCGTAATGGCGACGCCGCAGTGAAACGAATCTCCGGCGAGCTGGACGGTGAAGCGCTCGTTTCCCTTGAGGTGCCTCAAAGCGATATAGATGCGGCGTTGGCCTCTATCCCGGCCGAAACCCGAGAAGCGCTGGAGACGGCGGCTGAACGGGTGCACAACTTCCAGTCGGCTGCCATGCCGCAAAGCTGGCACGACGATGACCGGCACTACGGCGAGCTGGTAACTCCCGTAAAACGCGTCGGCGCCTACGTGCCCGGTGGGACAGCGCCGCTGGCGTCCACCGTCATCATGACCGTCGTACCGGCCCGGGTTGCAATGGTCGATGAGATCTACCTGAGCACGCCCGCCGCTGGAGATTCATTGCCTCACCCAGCGGTGCTCGCCGCCGCCGCCATCGCTGGAGCGGACCGGGTCTTCAAGATCGGTGGAGCGCAGGCGATCGGGGCGTTTGCTTACGGGACCGAGACCGTGCCGCCCGTTGACCTGATTGTCGGACCCGGCAACGTCTGGGTCACTGCCGCGAAACGCCAATTGTTCGGACACGTCGGAATCGACGGGTTGTACGGCCCGACCGAAACCCTGGTCGTGGCGGACCAAACATCCGATCCGGGGTTCTGCGCCAGCGATCTCCTTGCCCAGGCGGAACACGACGTCCGGGCACGGCCGGTCCTCGTCAGCACGTCCTCGGAAGTAGCGGACGAAGTAGAGGCCGCGCTCAAGCGGCAGCTCACCGTCCTGCCGCGCCAGTCCATCGCCGGCGAGGCGGTCGACACGAACGGCGTATCGGTGATCGTGGCGTCGGTGGAAGAGGCCATCGAAGTAGCTAACGCGGTCGCTCCCGAGCATCTTTGTCTTGCCATCGCCGATCCCGCCCCCTACATCTCTCAAGTGCGCAGCGCCGGTGGGTTGTACGCAGGCAAGTACTCGGCCGAAGTGATGGGCGACTACGTTGCCGGTCCCAGCCACGTCATGCCGACTGGAGGCACGGCCCGTTTCGCGTCGGCTCTCAATGTGAGGCACTTCCTGCGGTTCATGCCCGTCGTTGACCTGGACAGCGACGGTTTCTTGGCCATCGCACGCCAGGCGGCGGTGCTGGCCCGCACCGAGGAGCTTCACGGCCACGCCAACGCCGCCGAACTGCGCATGAAACGACTGATCGGGGAGTAGCCCGGGTGGGGTTACTGTGGTGTAATCCCGTCGTTCGGGCGGCGATAAAATCGCTGCTCCATTTACCCTTCAAGATTCACACGGAAAACCGTTTGTCACAGATTCAGATTCAGCAACTGATGCGGCCGCACCTGGTCACGCCGGAAACGTACGCCACGGCGGTGTCGCCGGACGAGATGGCGGCGAAGGCTGGCGTGCCGCCGGACATGATCATCCGGGTCAACCAGAACGAGAACCCGTTTGGTGCGGACCCGGATATCGCGGCGTCGCTCACGGACCTTCCACTGCACCTGTACCCGGACGCCAACCAGGTCAAGATTCGCGCGTCGCTGTCCGGGTACACCGGACACCCGATCGAACAGATCCTGGCCGGGGCGGGCGCGGACGAGATGATCGACCTCCTGATGCGGCTATTCGTGGCGCCGGGCGATCGCGTGCTGGACTGCAAGCCGACCTTTGGCATGTACCACTTCTGCGCCCGCGTGGCCGATGCGAAGGTAGTGTCGATACAGCGTGACGAAGCCTTTGAGGTTGACGTCGCCGCCGTCGCCTGTGAGGACGATGAACGCACGAAGATCGTTTTCCTGGCTTCACCCAACAACCCGACGGGGAACATCCTTACTGAAGAGCAGACGCTCGAACTGCTGAAACTCGGAATGGTTGTCGTGGTTGACGAAACCTATTTCGAGTTCTCCGACCAGACGGTCTCACACCTGATTCCCGATCACGAGAACCTTGTGGTGTTGCGGTCGTTCAGCAAATGGGCCGGGATCGCCGGTCTGCGGGTCGGTTACATGATCGCCAGCCCGGAGATCATCAGCCGCCTGTCTGATATCAAGAACCCGTACAACGTGAACATCGCTGCAGAAGCGGCTTTGCTGGCGACGATGCAGCACCGTGAGAAGCTGCTGGGCAAGGTCGCCGTGCTTCTAGAGCAGCGGAAGCGCATGGAGAAGGTGTTTGACGCGATGAGCGGAGTTTCTTACGTGCCGTCCCACGGAAATTTCCTGCTGACGCGCTTCGACAAGTACTTGGCGACCGACCTGTACGAAATACTCGTCAAAAAAGGTGTTTTCGTGCGGCCGTTCTCTGACCCCCGCCTGACGCATGATCTGAGGATCAGCGTCGGGACGCCCGACGAGACGACGCGTGTGCTGGAAGTGCTCTCGGAGCTGGTCTGACCGGCGCCGGGGCAGCCCGCAATACCGCTAATAAGACTCGTGTCGCGCTTGCACTTGTCGGCGTCCGCCACGGACTATTGAGGTTCATCGCCGCTCGCGCGGCTTTACTACCCGAAAGACATACGTAATGACCCCGGACATTAATCGTACGGCCACCATGGAACGGGAAACGGGCGAGAGCGACATCGCCATCACCGTCAATCTCGACGGCACCGGCGTGACCGAAATACAGACCCCGAACGGCTTTTTAAATCACATGCTGGACGCCCTTGCGCGTCACGGCTCCATCGACCTCTCGGTGCGTGCGTCCGGCGACACTGAATCTGGCCCGCACCACATCGCCGAGGACACGGCGATAGTTCTGGGGCGGTGCATTGACAAGGCGCTCGGCGAACGGCGGGGGATCGTACGGATGGGACACGCGTTTGTGCCGCTGGACGAGGCGCTGACCATGTGCGCCGTTGACCTGAGTGGCCGTGGATACGCGGTCGTGGACATGGGGTCCAACAACAACGTCGGCGAATTCCCGACCGACCTGGCGCGCCACTTCTTTGAGTCGGCGTCGGCCGAAGGGCGGTTCAACATTCACCTGCGTGTCGAGACAGGGACGAACGAGCACCACATTATTGAGTCCGCGTTCAAGGCGTTCGGACGGTCCCTGCGGGATGCCGTGATGCTGGATCAGCGCAATCCGAACACGATCCCTAGCACCAAGGGCGCGTTGTAGGGGGCAAGCACCGCGCCCCTGCGGATGTGATCGGGAGGCAGCTGTGACGCCCGATTCCTGAGGTTCTTGCGATGGGGACGTGGGCGGATACTAATCCGCCCCTACGGCGTCTCGCAGCTACGCCGGATTCAGGTCGAAGCTGTAACGTTCTATTACCGGGTTGGCGAGTAGCTTCTCGCACATCTCTATCACGTGCTTTTCGGCTTCGGACCGTTCGGCCTCGTCGAGCGTGATTTCGATGAACTTCCCCGCACGGACGCCTTCAACGGAATCGAATCCGAGGGACGCCAGTGCGCGGGCTATGGTCAGGCCCTGTGGATCGTTGACTGTGGGTTTAAGTGTGACCCGGACCGTGGCAAGGAACATTAGAAGAGGTTCCCCGGGATGCTCTCAGGCGCACGGTCCAGGTAGGCGTCGATAAATGCGTTCAGCCTGTCGGCGTCAAACTCATCCATCTGATCGATGTGCCGCCATGACGTAATGGCGATTCGGGTCGCCATGTCGGGGTAGGGCGCAAGGATGAACTGGGCTCCCTGGCCAGGGATCACAGATTGCAACTGTTCAACCAGTTCGAGACAACCCTCCGGGCAGTTGTAATTCAGGATGATCCCGCCGTGTTCCAGGTTGTGTATCTGGACTTCGTCGCCAAGAGGCACCTGGTATTGACCCCAACGGGCGGGCGAGCCGAACGGCAGATTGTCGCTGGGCGCGGTGACGCCGTAGTGGTTGCCTGAGGTCGCCGGGGTCGTCAGATATGGCCCGCCTCCGTCTCCGATGTCGATGTGTTCGCGTCCAAGGTCTTTGAGGATCTCAACCGGGCCGCCTGTGTTCAGCCTGGCGTTGTCGCTCGTCTGGCGACCGGAACCGCCAGGAACCAGCAGGCTGACGATGAACAGCAGGGCGACGGATGATGCGATCGCGACGTAGATGTAACGCTTACGCTTTTTCCGGGCATCTGACCTGTTGCGGCGTTCGGATCGGCGTTCCCCGCGTGACATGCCTCGCCGGTTTTCCGGCCTTGTGGTCGCTATTCGGTCTGGCATTAATACCCCTGTGTTCGCCGCGCCCGCCCACGTGGGCGTATTCAGGCGACGAAAGTGTCTCCGGTCAGGCGTTCATACGCCTGAACGTATCTATCACGTGTCTTACGTACGATGTCGGCGGGCAGATCCGGGGCCGGTGGTTCCCGATCCCATCCGCTTTCAAGCAGCCAGTTTCTCACGAATTGCTTGTCGAAAGACCGTGGCGAGGTCCCGGGTATGTAGTCATCTTGTGACCAGAATCTGCTCGAGTCCGCGGTGAACAGTTCATCGATCAGGATCAGCTGGCCGTCTATCAAGCCATACTCCATCTTCGTATCGGCGATGATCACGCCGCGGCCTGCGGCGTACGCCTGGGCGACTTTGAATATCCGTATCGACGTTTCTTCGAGCCTGGAGGCCATCTCTTTTCCGACCAGGTCCACCACTTCGGACGGCGTCATCGGGATATCGTGTCCCTCTTCCGCCTTCGTGCTCGGCGTGAACATCGGAAGCTCAAGCATCTGCGCCTCCACGATCCCCTTTGGAAGCTCCTGTCGGTTGAGCGTGCCGTGTTCTGAGTACTCGGCCCAGCCTGCGCCGGTGATGTAGCCGCGCACAACACACTCGATATCCAGACGCTCCGCACGCCGGATCACCATCGACCTGCGTCGCATGTCGTCGGGAAGTTCGGCAAGCGCTCCGGTGCGGGATACGTCGGCCAACGCCTCGGCGTCGTCCGCCATACCGACGACGTGGTTTGGCATCACGTCTGCGGTTAAATCGAACCAGAATTTGGACATCTGCGCCAGGATCGTGCCCTTGTCCGGGATGGGCGAGGGCAAGATGACGTCGAACGCCGAGATACGGTCCGTGGCGATCATCAGGAGGCACCGATCGCCGATGTCGTAGGTGTCTCGCACCTTGCCGCGGTGGAGGAGGCCGGAGAAGTTGGTTTCGGATACTGCGGGCATAGGCGCTCAGTCCTCCGAGGTCTCGGTTGCGACGGAGAACCCGAGGCGGGCGTAGGAGTGACGAGCGTATCGAAGGAAGTGGTTGTAGTCGAACAAAGATTCCAGCTCTTCGGTGCCGATGGCGTCCTTGACCTCCGGGTCGTTGCGAAGCAGTTCCCGGAAGTCCAGGTCCTCGTCCCAGGTTCGCATGGCGAGCCCTTGCACCTTCTTGTAGGCGTCGGTTCGTGCCATGCCCGATTCAACCAGCGACAACATGACGCGCGGAGAGAAGGGCAACCCGCGGGTCAATTCCAGGTTGACCATCATGCGCTCCGGGTAGACTCGCATCCCTTTTACCACTTCTGTGAAGCGTTCGAGGATGTAGTCGACCGCGAGCGATGAGTCCGGGAGGATCATCCGCTCGGCAGACGAGTGGCTGATGTCGCGCTCGTGCCACAACGGGACGTTGTCGAGCGCGGTGATGGTGTGACCGCGCACGAGCCTGGCCAGCCCGCAGATGCGCTCACAGATCTCCGGGTTGCGCTTGTGGGGCATGGCCGACGAGCCGGTGGTCACGAATCCCGCCTGGCCGAAAGGTTCCTCGACCTCTCGAATCTCTGTGCGCTGGAGAGCCCGGATTTCGGTGGCGAACTTGTCCAGTGACGCTGCGATGAGCGCTAGCGTCTGGACGTACTGGGCGTGGCGGTCGCGCTGGATGATCTGGTTGGACACCGGGGCGGGTTCGATGCCAAGCTCCGCGCAGACCGTTTCTTCAATCTCGGGCGGGACGCTGGCGTAGGTCCCGACAGGACCGGACAGCTTGCCGACCCCGACGGCCTCACGTGTTTGAGCAAGCCGCACCCTGTGGCGGCGCATCTCGTCCCACCACAGTGCGAACTTGAGGCCAAAGCTCATCGGCTCGGCGTGGATGCCGTGCGAGCGACCCATCGCCGGAGTGTCTATGAACTCTTCTGCGCGCTTCCTGAGGGCGGCCATGAGGTCGTCGATGTCCTCATCGAGAAGGTCGATTGCCTGGAGCAACTGAACGCTCAGCGCCGTGTCTTTAACGTCGTTGGACGTCAGGCCGTGGTGGATCCAGCGGCCTTCGTCGCCAAGGCTGGCCATCACGGACCGGGTGAAGGAGACGACGTCGTGCTTCGTCTCTTCAAAGTGCTCGTCGTACAGCTTCATGTCGAACTTAGCGTCGCGAATCAGATCCATGTCGGATTGAGGCACGACGCCGAGGTTCGTCCACGCCTGACTGGCTGCGATCTCGATGTCCAGCCAGATGCCGTACATGTTTTCGTCCGACCAGACCCTGGTCATTTCCGGACGTGAATAACGGGGGATCATTCGGCGGCTTTCATGGGTGCTGAGTTGGTGACCCGACCACCGTTCTCCGGGGGTGCGTGGGGGTCAAGCTCCAGGTTCGTGATGTAGTCAGCGATCGATTGGAAGTCCTCGAACTCGATTGCCTGGATTCCGTTGTCATTGCAGTGCTTTAGAAGTCTTGAGCGCGCGAACACCGTATCCGCCTTTTCAGCGGCGCAGGAGTCGGATCGAAGCCCGTCACCTATGAATATCACCTTCACGCCTGATGCCTGAGCTTTCTCGATCGGTTCGCATTTGCACACGGCCCAGTCCCGGCAGAACGCACGATCCGATGGGTAATCGTAACGGAACGTCATCGTAGCGCCGTCGGGCGAGGCTGGCGCGCCCGTGACCGACAGGATCGTGATGTCACTGAGGCCATTGGCCGCCATAACGGGCTCGATGTAGAAATCGATGCCGGCCGAGGCGATCATGAACTCTCCGCCCCGTTCCCGGGTCGCACTGACGGCTTCGGCAAATCCGACGCGCAGGTTTACGTTGTCGCGGGCGTAGCGCATCAGTTGATCCACCGGGGCGGACACGGTGTCGAACATGGCCTCTTGATAGTCACGGAACGGGAGATGTCCTTCGCGGTATGCCTTCCGGACGGCGTGCGCTTCGGGGCCGGCGAACTCGGCAAGCAGGCGTTGTGCGGCGTTGCATTCAGCGGCCGTATCGTCGAAATCGCATACGACGAGGAGCGTGGGACCCGTGAAAGCGGAATCCGTCAAACCGTCGGGGAGCCCACGGCGCGTGTGGCGATATCGGTCCGGTACTCAGCGCCTTCAAAGTTGATGGCGGACACGGTGTCGTACGCCGTACCTCTCGCCTTCGCGATGTCTGCACCGTTTGCCACGACATCCAGCACTCTTCCGCCCGCCGTGATCACGGTACCGTCATCAGCGGTTGACGTTCCTGCGTGATACACCTGCACCCCGTCGGGAGTACTGGAAAGGCCCGTTATCGGCACCCCGGTCTGGTACGACCCCGGGTATCCGCCGGACGCCATCACGACACACACCGCCGCCTGGTCGTTCCAGTGGACATCGACATCATCCAGTTCGCCGTTGGCCGTAGCCAGGGCGATCTCCAGCAGGTCCGTCTCCAGACGGGCCAGCACCACTTGTGCCTCGGGGTCGCCGAAGCGGCAGTTGAACTCGATCACGCGCGGGCCGGACTCCGTCAACATCAGCCCTGCGTACAGGATGCCGGTGAAGTCTGCGCCTTCCGCAACCATGCCCGCCGCCACCGGTTCCAGAATCTCCCTCCGGATCGTTGCTGCCAGCTCGGGCGTCCAGAACTCGGGAGGGGTGTATGCCCCCATGCCGCCGGTGTTTGGGCCGGAGTCTCCGTCGTGGGCTCGTTTGTAATCGCATGCCGAGACCTCGTTCGACACCGTTGCGCCGTCCACGAAGGCGAAGACGCTGACCTCCGGCCCTTCCATGCACTCTTCGATCACCACGGTGGAACCGGCATCACCGAACAGTTGGTCGCCGATCATTTTCATCACGGCCTCGTTCGCTTCCTTGCGGGTCCCGGCGATGATTACGCCCTTTCCCGCGGCTAAGCCGTCCGCTTTTACGACCACGGAGCCTTCCGGGAGGGCGTTTATGTATGAGACGGAATCCTCGATTGTACGGAATGCAGCGAAACCGGCGGTCGGGATGGCGTGACGGGCCATCAACTCTTTGGCCCAATTCTTTGAAGACTCGATGCGAGCCGCTGAACGCGTCGGGCCGAATACAGGGATTCCGGCGCTATGAAGATCGTCGGCCACGCCGTCCGCGAGCGGCGCTTCCGGCCCAACGATGACAAGATCCACTTCGCGTCCTTGAGCAAGCGCCACGATTCCCGGGACATCGCCGATCGCCACCGGAACGTTTTCGCCGAGCTCGGCCGTCCCAGCGTTGCCTGGGGCGATCAGTAGTTGATCCAATAGCGGGCTCTTACTCAACGCGTCGGCCATCGCATGTTCACGCCCGCCGGAGCCGACCAGCAGCACCCTCAAATCTGCGACCCCCGTGCCAGGTTCAGGCACATGACTTGAAGTCCCCGGGAGACTATTCCCACTCGATCGTGCCCGGCGGTTTGCTTGTGATGTCCAGGACGACCCGGTTCACCTGGGCGACCTCGTTCACGATGCGGTTCGAGATGCGTTCCAGGGTGTCGTAAGGCAGCCTGGCCCAATCCGCCGTCATGGCATCGTCGCTGGTCACGGCGCGGATCGCCACCACGTAGCTGTAGGTGCGCCTGTCGCCCATCACGCCCACCGTTTTGGTGTCCGTGAGCACGGCAAAAGACTGCCAGAGTTGATCGTAAAGGTTATCGTTTTTGATCTCGTCCATCACGATCCAGTCGGCGCCACGGAGGGTTTCCAGCTTTTCGAACGTGATATCGCCGATGACCCTGATGGCGAGGCCGGGACCGGGGAAGGGCTGTCTGTTCAGGACCTCCGGGGAGATTCCCAGTTCGGCTCCGGCGAGCCGCACCTCGTCCTTGAACAGGTAGCGAAGCGGTTCCACCAGCTTCAGGTCCATGTGATCCGGGAGGCCGCCCACGTTGTGGTGGGACTTGATGACGTGAGCCGCCGTGGTCTCGGCGCTTGTGCTCTCGATCACGTCCGGGTAGAGGGTGCCCTGCGCCAGGAAATCGATCTCGCCCAGTTCGTCGGCCTCTTCCTCGAACACGCCGATGAACTCCCGGCCGATGATCTTCCGTTTCTCTTCGGGGTCGGTTACGTCTTTGAGGGCCGAGAGAAAACGCTCCGATGCGTCGATGTATCGAAGCTTCAGGCCCAGCGTTCGTCCAAACACCGCCTGGACACGTTCCGCTTCTTCCCGGCGGAGCAGCCCGTTGTTGACGAATATGCAGGTCAGGTTGTCGCCGATGGCCCGGTGTAGCAACACCGCGGCTACGGCGGAGTCGACGCCGCCGGACAGGGCGCAGATAACCTTTCCGTCACCGACCTGCTCCCGTATGCGGTCTATCGCCTCTGTGACAAAGTGCCCCGCCGTCCAGTCGCCGGACGCTCCACAGATCTTGTGCACAAAATTGCTTAGCAGCTTTGCGCCCTGGGGCGTGTGCGCCACCTCCGGGTGGAACTGGATGCCGTATATGCCGAAGTCGTTCCCGAAGGCGGCGATCGGGGAGTTTTCCGAGTAAGCGAGTGAGTTAAATCCCGTCGGAAGTGTTTCTATCCGGTCGCCGTGGCTCATCCATACCGGCGATGCTTCATCCATACCGGCGAACAGTTCGGTGGTCAGGTCGTTGCGATGGATGACGGCGTATCCGTACTCCTGCTCTAGCCCTGCGGTCACCTTGCCGCCCAACTGGTGGGCGAGGGCCTGCATGCCGTAACAGATGCCGAGGATGGGCACTCCGGCCTCGAAAACCCAGCCCGGCGCCAGCGGAGCGCCCTCTTCGTAAACGCTATTGGGGCCGCCCGAAAGTATGATCCCGACGACGTTTTTCCCATCCAGCACCGCGCCGTCTGCGGAGTGGGGCACGATTTCGCAGAAGACGTTCGCCTCACGCACCCGTCGGGCGATGAGATGGGTGTACTGGGCGCCGAAATCCATGATGATGACCGTTTCCGGCTCAGTGGTGTCCCGGTCTGGACGTCCACCTCTGACTCGCTCACCCTGTGCGATCTCGAGATAAGTAGCGACCTCGATGTCGCCAGTGGTGGAGACTCGGCGGCTCTCGGCGACCGCCTGTTCAAGTGCTTCTTGAGGGGTTTGCGCGGTGTCTTTTGGCATAACTCCGTGTGCGAGTCTGCCGGAGCGATCTGGCGTGCCCAGTGGACCGGCGCTTGGGGGCTTCTCGTGCGACGTTTAAAGCTAGCACCCGTGCTAAACTCCGTCAACGTAAATCGTTCGTGGGCGTCGTCGTCCGCGCCACGCCGTCGAGGGCTCGACGAGCACCTGCTACGCCCACCCTCTATCAACCATTTCAGGAGTGTCACGTTGCAGCCGTACGGACTTCACCTTTGAGCGGCGCTGCGGACTGGCGCCCTCAGGATCATTCCGAGGGCGATTCCCTGGAGGCCGCTGCGTCGGTGATACGGAGTGGGGGAGTCGTCGCTTTCCCAACCGACACCGTCTACGGGCTGGGCGTCGATCCATTCAATCCGGAGGCGGTGGAATCGCTGTTTGCCGCCAAAGGAAGGCCCACCAACAGCCCGATCCCCTTATTGATCGCCGACCCCGCCGACCTGGCTCTGGTGGCAAACTCGGCCCCGTCGGGCGCCATGGCTCTTGCGGAAGCCTTCTGGCCCGGCGCTCTAACGCTTGTGCTTCATGCGGTCGACGGACTTCCGGAGTTGGTCTCGGCTGGCTCGGGCACCGTCGGTGTGCGCGTGCCGGACCATCCAGCGCCCCGGAACCTCGCTCGCACCGCTGGAGGTCCCATCACCGGTACGTCGGCCAATCGGTCGGGTGAGCCGTCGTTGAAAACGGCAAAAGAGGTGCGGGCAGCTCTGGGGGGAGTGCTCAGATTCGTGCTGGAGGGCGCGTGTGGGGCGCACGTTGCCCCTTCCACGGTCGTAAACTTCACGGTCGACCCGCCTTCAGTAGTACGACACGGGGCGATTTCCATTGAGGCGCTTCAACGGGTGCGCCCGGACATCGTCGGTTAACTCCGCAGCTCGAAAACCCTGGCGTGGGTGCGAATGTTTCAGGTATCAGTACAGGATTTTGAACGGTGAAGCCACCAGATGACCATTGAGTCCGGGAACCCGCCGGCCGGATTGATTGAACGACAGGCCGAACTGGAAGCGGCGCTCAAGGCGCTTATAGCTGATCGCCCGTTGCCGCTCTACCGGATGATGGGGTACCACATGGGGTGGGCCGAGACGACGGGCGAGGCGCGGATCGCCACCACACCAGCCCGGGTCCACGGCGGGCTTGCATTGGTCACGAGCGAACTCCTCGGCGGAGACTACAAGGCAGCGATGCCACATGCCTGTGCCGTGGAATATCTGTACAACCACGTCTTGATCCACGACGACATCCGTGACGGCAACTCGGAGCGTGACGGTCGGGCGTCCGTGTGGTGGTCTTGGGGTCCGGCGCAGGCTATCAACACGGGCGACGGCATGCATGCCCTGGCACGCCTGGCGCTGTTTGGTGCACGCAACCACGGCGTCTCATCCGATTCCATAGCCGAAGCGACTCGGGTGCTGGACGAGGCGAATCTAGATACCTGCGAAGGCCAGTACAGAGATATCACTCTCCAGGAACGGCTCGATGTGGGAGTGGACGAGTATCTATCGATGTCGGAATCGCAGACCGGCGCGCTGTTCGCGTGCGCCGTTCACCTGGGCGCCCTGGCAAGCGGCAATGCCACCGACGAGGTGATCACGGCGCTAGACCTGTTTGGACGGAAGCTCGGTGCAACGATCAGGATCGCCGACGATTGTGATCTTTTCTGGCCAGCGGGGGAACGCGATGAGACCCGGCAGGGTCGGCTCGTCGCCAAGAAAAAGACGCTTCCCGTAACGTATGTGATCGAGTCCGGCACTCCCACGGAACGGCGGCAGATCGGCGAGATCTACATGAACAGGGTGATCGATCCCACGTCCGCGACCGCCCTGACTGAGGTGCTCGCCGCCGCCGGAGCCCTGGAGTTTTCAAAGGGAACTATCGCACGTTTGCTGGACGAGGCCGTATCGGTCCTTGAGTCGGCACGGCTGCCGGTCGGAGCGATCGATGGGTTGAGAGAGGTCGCACGTTTCCTGGCGACGCCGGGCGGTCTGGCTTCCGCTGATCTGGCGATGGGCGAGTCGATAATTACCGAGGAAGCCTGAATGCCCGCAGCCGGCAAAAAGACCATCGAAGACGTCGAACTCCAGGGCTCCCGCGTCCTGGTGCGCGTGGATTTCAACGTGCCGACGACCGGTTCGGTCGCTTCCGGATCCGTCCAGATTTCGGACGACTCGCGTATACGTGCTGTGTTGCCGACCGTCGAGTACCTGCGGGATCGTGCTTGTCGTGTGATGCTTTGCTCTCACATGGGGCGGCCGGATGGGGAGGTCGACCCCGACCTGCGGTTGACGCCGATACGCGACCGGTTGTCGGAACTGCTGGGCGTTGAAGTGCTGGATGCGCGGGGCCCGGCGGGCAGGGTACCGGTGATGGTGATGGAGTCGATGGCGGCCGGAGATGTCGCACTGCTTGAGAACCTTCGCTTCAACAAGCGCGAGGAGCGGAACGACGGCGGGTTTGCCCGAAAGCTGTCCGCGCTGGGCGATGTCTTTGTGAATGACGCCTTCGGGACTGCCCACCGGGCGCATGCGTCTACTGTGGGCGTGGCGGAGCAGATGCCGGCCGTCGCCGGGTTGCTGATGGCGCGCGAGCTGGAGATGCTTGGCGCCTGCCTGGAGAGTCCAGAGCGGCCTGTGGTTGCGGTCATCGGAGGCGCAAAGGTGTCGGACAAGATCGCCGTGCTCACACGCCTGGCGGGTGTGGTGGACACCGTGCTGGTCGGCGGCGGGATGGTTTCGGCGTTCCTGGCGGCGTCAGGGAGTATCGACGCTGATCCGGTGGATTTCGCTGAAATCGAGGCTGCGCGGTCGCTGTTAAGGGACTCCGAGGCCCGGATCGTGATCCCTGCGGACGTCGTCACGGCGATGGAGTTCTCGAAGGATGCCGAACCGACCACGACGGGGATCCCCGAGATATCCGACGGAGCGCTGGTGCTCGATATAGGGCCGGATTCGGTCGCCCGGTACGCTGAGGAGATCGCCCGCGCGAAAACGGTCATCTGGAACGGACCGATGGGGGTATTTGAATGGCCCGCCTTCGCCGCTGGAACGACATCGGTGGCACAGGCGATCGCCGCAAACGACGATTGCGTGAACGTGGTGGGCGGCGGGTCAACGGCCGAGGCGGTCGGGGCGCTCGGCCTCCGTGACCGGTTTACGCATGTCTCAACGGGCGGTGGTGCATCGCTGGAGTACCTTGAGGGTAAAACACTCCCGGGTGTGGCGGCGTTGCTCGACGCCGTTGAACCGGAGCTCGCGGTAGCAAATGAATCAGAAGATTAGTTGGATCAAGGGGAACGAATGCGAACGCCGGTAGTCGCTGGTAACTGGAAGATGAACACCACGCTTGCCGATGCGACGGCGCTGGCGCGTGCCGTTGTGGACGGCGTGGACGGCATCACGGGTGTCACAACGGTCGTCTGTCCACCGGCGGTGTCGCTGGTTCCGGTATCGATGGCGCTGACCGGATCGAATGTGTTCATCGGCGCTCAGGATGTGAATCCCAACTCACAGGGAGCGCACACGGGAGAGCTATCCGCCGACATGCTCGCCGGGCTGTGTACCTATGTGATCGTCGGTCATTCCGAGCGGCGATCACTGTACGGCGAGGATGACGCAATCACTGCTGCAAAGGCCCGGGCGTCACTTGGGTCTGGGCTTCGTCCCATCGTTTGCGTTGGCGAGTCGTTGGAGGTCCGTGATACCGGGAACGCTGCCTCACTCGTCGCGTCCCAAGTGAAGGGCAGTCTCGCCAGGATATCGGACATCTCTCAGGTAGCTATCGCATACGAACCGGTCTGGGCCATCGGGACCGGCCGCGCCGCGTCGCCTGAGATCGCACAAGAGATGGCGTCGACTATCCGCTCTGCGGTGGCGGCGTTGTATTCGGACGAAGCGGCGAACGGGATCCCGATCCTGTACGGCGGCAGCGTCAACCCGGATAACGCGGTCTCTTATGCGGCATCGCCGGACGTCGACGGCGCGCTGGTAGGCGGAGCGGCCCTGGACGGCGTGGCGTTCGCACGAATAGTCGACGCTGTCGCGGCGTCCGGATAACGGATAGAGTCGCTTATTCCTACCGATACCGGATTTGAAACCGCCAGTGTCAGAGCACGAAAAGCCAAAACTGCTTGCCGTAGTTGGCCCGACCGCCGCCGGAAAAACGGCGCTTTCCCTGCGCCTGGCGCGGGCGTTTAATGGCGAGGTGGTCAATTCAGACTCGCGTTTGTTCTACCGCGGGTTTGATATCGGGACGGCCAAGCCCACAACTGAAGAAATAGGTGCGACGCCTCATCATTTGATCGACTTCCTAGAGCCGGAAGACACGTTTGGACTCGCCGACTACCTGGATGCGGCCAGGAAGGCCGCCGCTGAAATCACGGATCGCGGGACGATCCCCGTCCTAGCAGGCGGGGCGGGGCAGTACGTGTGGGGGCTGCTGGAGGGGTGGAACGTGCCACGGGTGCCGCCGAACCTCCCGCTGCGTGCGGAGTTGGAACTGGAGGCCGACGAAATGGGCGGAGACGTTGTTTTCGCCCGTTTGAAGGAGCTCGACCCGGTGGCGGCGGAACGGATCGATTCGCGAAACGTCCGTCGTGTCATACGCGCCATAGAGGTAGCTGAGGCGGGTGGCAACAAGGGGCCCAGCCGCACCGAAGAGCCCCCGTATGACGCCCTGGTTATCGGCCTGAAGATGGGCCGGGAGCAGTTGTACGCCCGTATCGACGCCCGTATCGACGGCATGTTGATGGACGGCTGGGTGGGCGAGGTCCGGACGGTGGTGCGGCGAGGCGTGCCGCTGAGCGCGCCAGCGATGACGGGGATCGGCTATCGGGAGCTGGCCGGCTACCTTGCCGGGGAGCGGGCGTACGCCGATGCGGTGCACGCCACTCGGCGGGCGACACGCAGCCTGGCGCGACATCAGGGCAACTGGTTTTCGGCCGATGACGAGCGCATTAACTGGCTCGACGCGAGCGACCCCGAGGGCGCGACGATGGCGGCCAGTGCGCTGATATCGTCGTGGCTGGGCGAGACGATCTCAAACTAAGATTAAGGCAAAACATAACCCTAAAACCCATTTACTGACCGCTTCGACCACTTTAAACTTGCACGCTCCGGGTTCTTGAAATCCCGGGCTTGTCCAGGGATCGTTAGCGGGCCAGAACCCAGAGTCAAAGGGGCCAATTTTGGCGCTGCCATTCGTCAAATTACACGGAGCCGGGAACGATTACATCGCTATCGACGGTCGTGGGATGGATAACGACTGGGGCGCGCTCTCGGTCGCCATGAGCCGGCTCAACTTTGGGGTCGGATCGGACGGGATAACCCTGGTCCAGGAATCTGACGTGGCGCAGGTTCGCATGCGAATCTACAACCCGGACGGGTCCGAAGCAGAGATGAGCGGGAACGGCATCCGCCTTTTCGCGAAGTTCGTGATCGACCGCAAGATCGCCGTGCCCGGTCCCGATGGATTGATCGTCGAGACCGGTGGCGGTGTTCGCGCGGTTGTTCCCACGATGGACGGGGAGTTGATGGTGGCGGCGCGTGTGGCGATGGGTGAGCCGGAGCTGACCCCTGCTGACATCCCGGTGGATGCGGCGGCGATGGGCAACCCGGATCGGGTTCTCGACTACGAGATCGAGGCCGGGGGACGGCTGCTTAAGGTCACGTGCCTGTCGGTGGGCAACCCGCACGCCGTTGTGTTCCCGGAGGAAGATGTAGACGACTTCCCGTTACTTGGGATCGGGCCGTACGTGGAGAACCACCCGTTATTCCCGAACCGGATTAACTTTGAGATCGCCAATGTGGTGGATCGCGACACATTGAAAGCCCGGATATTCGAGCGCGGGGCGGGGGAGACCCTCTCCTCCGGGACCGGAACAACCGCCACAGCGGTAGCCGCGAAGCTGCACGGATTTACGGGCGACACGGTTCGAGTCCAGGTCCCGGGCGGCGAACTGCGTATCACGTGGCCCGGCGAGGGTGAAATCTACCTTGAAGGTCCGGCGGTCGAGGTGTTTGAGGGCGTTTGGCGGGATTGAAACCGTCCATCAGGATCGACGAGACGTCTACAATCTTTGCTCTCCCGGTAAGCCCGTGCGCCGCGAAATGTCATTCTGAGGAGCCCACGACGAAGAATCTCGCCGATCGATGGCGGCATGCATACTCGATGTGCTCGCGGTCCGCTGCCGGCGGGATCCTTTGCCACGGCTCAGGATGACTTGGCGTCGTAATCACGATTCAATCGTTGCAAACCCCCAACTCAACCAATCGATTCCCGAGGAACCCCAAGAACCATGCACATCGCCGACCGCGTCACTCAGCTCCCCGAGTACCCCTTTGTCACGATCTCTCGCACGATTGCGGCCAAGCGGGCGCAGGGTATCGACGTGATCTCGTTTGGAATCGGGGACCCGGACCGAGAGACGCCGGGCTTCATACTGGACGCGCTGGACAAGGGCACACGCAACACGCCCAACCACCGTTACCCGGAATCGGAGGGATTGCCGGAGTTTCGAAAATCGGTCACCGACTGGTACGAATGCAGGTTTGGTGTAAAGCTAAATCCGGAAACCGAGGCCATTAGTCTTATCGGCGCAAAAGAGGGCATCGGGCACGCTGCACTCGCGTTCCTGAACCCTGGCGATGTGGCGATCATGCCAGATCCGGCGTACCCGGTGTACGACATCGGCACGATCTTCGCCGGCGGCGTTAGCTACAAAGTCCCGATGCACGAAGAGGCCGGGTGGCTGATTGAGCTGGACAGTATCCCGACAGAAGTGGCGGACAGAGCAAAGGTTCTCTGGCTGAACTATCCGAATAACCCGACGGGCGGGATCGGGACACTGGAGTACTTCCAGAAGGTGGTGGTATACGCAAAGGCGCACGACCTGATCGTGCTACACGACAACTGCTACAGCGAGGTTACGTACGCCGGGTACGTCGCCCCCAGCTTCCTGCAGGCGGATGGTGCGATGGACGTCGGCATGGAGTTTCACTCCCTGTCCAAGACCTTCAATATGACGGGTTGGCGCGTCGGCGCAGCCGTGGGGAACGCCGATCTAGTCGAGGCCCTGCGGGTGATCAAATCCAACCTGGACTCCGGAGTGCCGCAGGCCGTCCAGGAGATGGCGATCGAGGCGCTGGATAACCACGGCGACTGGGTGATCGAGAACAATCGGGAATATCAGGCCCGGAGGGACAAAGTCGTTGAGGCGCTGCGTTCCATCGGGCTGGCGGTCATTGCACCGCAGGCCGGTTTATATGTCTGGACACGAGTCCCGGAGGGGTACACATCCGAAGGCTTCGCAAATGCGCTGCTTGAAGAACGTGACATAGTGGTGACGCCGGGCAGTTCCTACGGGACTGCCGGCGAGGGTTATATACGGTTATCGCTTACCCTTAGTGATGACAGGGTGGATGAAGGGATCTCCCGCCTGCAGGACTGGAAGATACCGCCGCCACCCGCCAGTTAGAGCCCCAGAAGGTCTGGAGTAGCCGGTACAGCTTGCCCAAATCCTCAAGAGTTAGGACGTCAAGGCGCCAGGAGCGCGTCTTCGTTGTAAGCGCACAGGTCCGCAGAGAAAAATCGCTCTGGCCGGTCGAAGACTCGCTTGATGAGCTTGCGGCCCTTGCCGAGGCGTGTGGCGCAGAGGTCGTGGGACGGGCGTCCCAGACACTCAACAAGTACTCGCCGACCTATATCGGCAAGGGCAAGATCCATGATCTCAGGGCGGCGTTGCGTGATGAGCACGCCGACACCGTTATTTTCGACGATGAACTCAAGCCGTCTCAGCAACTTCGTCTCGAGGACGATCTCAAGGTCAAGGTTATCGACCGCAGCACGCTCATCCTGGACGTGTTCGCCCGTCGCGCGCAGTCCGCAGAGGGCAAGTTGCAGATCGAACTGGCGCAGAGCGAATACCTACTGCCACGACTGGCGGGGCAGTGGTCTCACCTTGAACGACTCGGTGGTGGGATCGGAACCCGTGGTCCCGGTGAGACGCAAATCGAGACCGACCGCCGTCTGGTCCGCAACAAGATTACCCGCATCAAGAAGCAGCTCAAAAAGGTTCGACTGCGCCGGGAGGGCCAGCGCAATAACCGTCGTCGTTCTGATCTAGGTGTCGCCGCGTTTGTTGGTTACACGAACGCCGGCAAGAGCGCTCTCTTCAACAAACTGACTTCGTCTGAGGTGATGGAGCGCAACCAGCTGTTCTCGACCCTGGATACGACGACCCGGCAGGTTCACCTGCCTTCCGGGGCTCCGGCGACGATCTCGGACACGGTTGGCTTCATCTACAAGCTGCCGCCGATCGTCGTGGAGTCGTTTGGCGCCACGCTCGAGGAGCTGGAGGAGGCGGATGTGCTGGTGCACGTCGTGGACGCCAACTCCGAGTACGCCGAGCGGCAGATCGATGTGGTGGACAAGATCCTGGACGACATGGATCTGTCGCACGTGCCACGGATACTGGTGTTCAACAAGATGGACCTGCTCACCGAAGAGGAGCCCGTTCAACCGGGCGCAGACCTGGCCAGTGACCTGGCCGGCGGCATCGGAGAGCCAGACGCAATCGGTTCGGGCCCCGGACCGGCCGGACTAAATCCGTCAGATCTCGGTGGTGGCCTGAGAGGTGAAATCTCGCAGGTGGTGCTAGCGTCAGCGACCAGAGGCTGGGGCGTCGAACGGCTACGAAGCGCTATCGATGAAGAGCTGAAGGAAGCGGCGCAGCGGGCAGAGCAGGTGTCGGCGGCGGTCGGTTAGCTCGTGGGGCTGAATCTCGTCCTGGGCGATGGTCATCACCAGGTGAGCCTGCCCGATGTTAGTGCCGAAGTAGTCCCGTACGAACCTCGAAGGTAGTCGCTGGACCAGACGCCCGGCTCCCACAGCCCAAGGAAATGATCCAGCCGACCCGAATGATGCGGCCGCCGCCATGCGGGCGTGTAGGTGTCGAACTGTGCCGTCGTGTATCCGAAAAGGTCGACTTGGAACCCAACAGAGTGGGCGAAGTCATGGGCGACGATAGCGACTTCAGCAAATCCCAGTGAGCGCATTTTTCGGTCCTTTTTAAGGTGATGTGAGGCGGTCAGAAACCCCCTAAACCTGCGGAAATGGTGTCCCGTCCGAACTCAGTATCTGCGCCTCGATGAGGGCCTTACGCACCTCGGCGGTCTGCGAGTCGTTTAGAGGCAGATTCGGGAGTCTGGGCACCGTGCCTTCGTAGCCCAGCAGGTTCAGGCCAGTCTTCTGGACGCCGACTCCCCAGGCCATACCCAGGTAGTCCATGTGGTTGATGCGGCCCTGAATCGCCCGGGCTTCGGCGTATCGGCCATCAAGACAGGCCTGGATGATGTCCCTGGCGATATGCGGACCCCAGTTGCCGAACAACAGGCAGGCGCCAACCGCGCCGATGATCCCTCCCGGCATGAGAAGAGTCCCGTTGCAGGTCCAGAACTTCACGGCGCTGTTTACGAACGGCGACATCCTGCATTCATACCTGTAGTTCAGCGACATGATGTATGCGAAAACGTTGTCGAGGGCCGTGATGTCAGCCAGCTCCTCCGGGGTCACATCGACGCCCATCGCCGTTTTGGGCTGATGAATAACGATCACCGGTACCGGGCTGCCCACAGTTACCTGCTCGTAATAATCCTGAATCGGTGCCTGGCTGCCCCCGTCTCCAGCTCTCGGAGGGATACGGACCCGCACGATATCCGCGCCTGACTCTGCGTAGAGGTTCGCCAGACGGACGGCCTCGGTCGGCGATAGCGCATCAATCCCGGCGATGACGAACTTTCGGCCTGCGTGGGCATCGACCACTGTCTTGAGGGCAGAAACCTTCTCCGGCTCGCCCATATGGAACTCTTCGCCGCCGTAACTACCAACAACGAATCCCGAAAGGGCCGTGCCGCAAAACTTGTCGACATTTCGCGCGAGGGCGTCCAGATCAAGAGACTCGTCCTCCCGGAACGGCATGTTGGTGGGAGCGACGATGATCGGATCGGTGGTCGGAACGGGCATCGATGATCCTAGAAAACCGGGGTGACATTATTTAAAGCCGGAGCCGCCGGGATTGTACGCCGCGTCACCACGAGCCCGGGATCATCCCGGGAGTGATGTGTGGAAGGCAGGGCAGGTGTTTGGTCACGATTGCAATAACGTCGCACTATAGTAGTTATGTCAATTACAAAGTAACAGTTCCGATGGTTATGTAAACCACGCCCAACCGCCTGCCTACCCTTTGAGAGGTGATCATGTCCCGCCCCACCAATCTTCTCCAGGGCGTCAATATTGTCCCCGTCTGAACCCGAAACCCCGGCGTGATATATCGCCCTGTGTGAGCGGCGCATCTGATGGACGTGCAATGCAATGCCAACCCGCCTCGCGTGCCCGTGGCGTCGTGCTACGCTCCAATGAATCGTCGGCGGCCCCGTGCCGTCGGCCTTTTTGTTGCCGCCCGCCAGCGCGACTTACCGGCGGGTCAACAAGGTAAAATCGAAGGTCATGTTGAACAGTCTCAAACGCTGGCATCCGGTCATTGTCGGTGCTTTTATAGTGCTCGTCGTGGCGTGCGGCGGCGGCGATGAAGAATCTGGAACACCGTTCTTTGAAGAAGACGCGCCCGGGCGCGATCGGTTGATAGCGACTGCGAGCCCGTTGCCGGTGATCGACAGTCCGGGCGATCTCCCGGACGGACTCGAGCCGATCTGGGAGACCTTCGCCATAATCGCTCGTGAGTACGTCGAACGAGAAGACATCGATCCGGAGGAACTGGCGCGCGGAGCCATCCGGGGCATGCTGGAAGCGCTAGACGACCCGTACACGTCGTACGTGACGCCGCAGGGATTCGAGCGGCAGTTAGAATCGTTCCAGGGCGATTTTGAGGGTATCGGCGCGCAGATAGATAACACCCCGGACGGCCAGCGCATCATCGTGGTTGCTCCGATACCGGACACTCCGGCCGAGCGCGCCGGGATCAAGTCCGGCGACATCATCCTAGCTGTGGACGGCGACGATACATCAGGCTGGAGCGTGATCGATGCCGTGAACCGGATTCGTGGCGAAGGCGGCACGCCCGTCGATCTCACGATACAGAGGCTCGGAGAGAGCGATACGATCATCGTGACGATCATCCGCGGGACCATTCCGACCGCCAGCGTGTTCCGGCGGGACCTGCACGACGGCGATGGCAACCCGGAGGATCCGCCCTACACGATAATCCGGATCACGCAGTTTACGGAGCGGACGCCGGAGGAGTTAAGGGCAGTGATTGAAGATGCAAAAGAAGTGAAGTCCGAGGGCATTATTCTGGACGTCAGGTCCAATCCCGGCGGGCTATTGGAGTCGACCGTCGACGTCGCCGCTGAGTTTCTGGACGACGGGCTGGTGACGTATGAGATCAACGGGCGCGGCGTCAGGCGTGACTGGCCCGCCGACCCGGGAGGCTCGGCGCTGGACATCCCGCTCGTGGTGCTTGTGGACGGGTTCAGCGCCAGCGGCAGTGAGGTGCTTGCCGCGGCCCTGCAGGATCGCGACCGGGCCGCAATCATCGGTACGCAGACCTTCGGTAAAGGCTCTGTAAACATCCTTCGTGATCTCAAGGAAGATGACGGCGGGATCTACCTGACGATCGGTCGCTGGTACACGCCAAACGGCGGGCTCATCGAGGGCGATGGCGTGGTGCCGGACGTGACGATAGAACTCCCGTTTGACGCCGAGGTTGATCTGCAGCTTGAAGCGGCGATCGAGCAGCTCAATTTCCAGTTGTCGATCGTGCAGGTGGGCTAACACCATGCCCAGGCGCTCGGTAGGCCGCGAGCGAACGGCCGTGACGGATGTTGGGACGCGATACAAAACGATCGCGCAGAACCGTCGCGCCCGATTCAACTACGACCTGTTTGACCAGTTTGAAGCGGGAATAGTCCTCAGCGGGACCGAGATCAAGTCAGTGCGCGAGGGCCGCGTCAACATCGCAGAGGCGTACGCCCGTATCCGCGGCGGCGAGATGTGGCTGATGAATGCACACATAGCGGAGTTCAAGGGTGCAAGTCACTACTCGGAGCACGACACGCTGAGGCCCCGAAAATTGCTCCTGCATAAGAGGGAGTTGCGCCGGCTGGAGCTGGAACTTGGCAGGGAGCGGTCTACATTGGTGCCGCTGCGCCTCTACTTGAAGGATCACCACGCCAAAGTGGAGATCGCCGTGGCTAAGGGGCGTCGCCAGTACGACCGACGGCATGCGATCAGGGACCGGGAGAACAAGCGGGATATGCAGCGGGCGATCAGGCTCCGGAACCGCTAAACCCGGATCCTTTAACCTGGGGCCCCTGCCCTGCCCGTACAAATGGCACGGTGGCATGCTGTCACGTCACACCGGGCTTACGTTGCGTAACCGGTTCGCGGTACGATTAAAGGGCACCTGGGGACGCGTGGTTTCGACAGAGAGGTATCCGCCAGACTGCAAGCCGAGGGCGCCAACTTCCTCGATAATCCGCTGGCGCAACATTAACTGGCGAGAAACAACTCGCTATGGCCGCCTAAAGACGGCCACGTAGCCCCGGTTCTTACCCTGAGGGGATCGGTGGCTGCGACGCTTACTCGGGGTGCTGTCCGCCTGACGCCGATTGGTGCGGACCTAAGATCATCGGCTGGCCGCTGAGGTAGCCTGACGGAGAGCGAACTCGGCGGCGAGATCATAAATCGCCGACTAAGCTTGTAGACGTCGAAGCGAAACCCTAGCTGGACGGGGAGTTCGACTCTCCCCCGTCTCCACCAGACCAACATTGACGAGCCGGTCAGCTTCGTCCGCGGTAAGGAGGACGCAGGCTGATCGACTCGTCCGCGTGACGGCGGTTTCCAGAAGCCTGGCGAAAGCCGGTTGCGGCTCGATGGCCCCGATGCACTTTGAACGGCTTATGCGTAGAAGTGAGTCCCTGAACGTTGGCCACCGAGACTTCTACCTGCCTCAACTTGTTCAGGGTCTGCTCTGGCGGATGCCCTCTTCTTGGCATGTATTCCCCCTTCTGGAAACGTCCAGTCTCTAAGTTATTGACTGGTCCCGTTTAAGGGGATCAGGTCAGACCAACGTTGATCGTCCGTCAATGTTGGTCAGTGGGGACGTCGTCCTCAGGTTTGCGGGTTAAAAGCTCTCCAGTCCACTTTGAGCGAACTCGTCCATGCCGAGCCGCGTCAGGGTCTCGGCCGTCGGGTTCCCGGTATTTAGATCCCACCCCATCAAGCGGTGGAAACGGACCGATGAGTCGGATTCGATCTCATTCTGGTAGCCCCGCCGCGAATATATGAGGCGCATCAGGTTGATCACGCGCTCACCGGCGAGGAGCGCTTCATCTGAATCAAAATCGTCCCAGCCAACCGTTTGGCCCAGGCACTCGCTGGTCAGGCGGAGCGACTCTGAAACGCCTTTCACACCGAAGTTGCATACACCCAGGGAGTCGTAGAACAGCGTAGCGTATTGCGATTCACGCACCTTTCGAATCCGAGAATCGCTCTCTCCCGCTACCTCCAGTACCCTGTCCCGCATCTTCTCCAGTAATCCGTCCTCACCTGTCAGGGTCTCCGGGAGCGCCCTGGTCTCATTGACGAGTCTCCCGCCGATGCCCTCCATCTGGATGGCCTTAGATAGCAACTCCATCGCCGTCTCCCAGTTGCCCCATGTCAGATCAAGCCCGTCCGTATCCTCCAGCGTGAGCAAGCCGTCCGCGAACGATTCGTACATCGACCGCATGACGGTATGGAACTGGTTGGACTCGACACCCAAACCTTCGAAGAAGTCCGTCATGACCACGGCGGTGGCCGGGTCATTTACGCCGATGATGGCGCAGATACCTTCCGTGTTTTCGGCGCCCCCCCGCGGGCTCCCGACGAACCCCGACATCGGCCCGTCTGTGATCTCAACTTCGTACGTGCAATCAATCTTGCAGTTGTATGAAGGCCGGGAGGTCACACGCCATCGCCGGCACGCCTCCACGTACTTGCGAGCGAACTCACTTTGAAACGAGGGTTTCTTTTTCCTCCTGGTCGGGTCGCCCGGTGTCCCCGCGTCGTTCAGGACCTTCCGTGCCACCTCGCCGTTCTGAACTCCGAGCGCAAACGGGACGGCTGGCCCCTGCCCCCCGGCGATCAGGCTTTCTTCCCAGCCCGCGGCGAGATCGACAACTCTGGGCGCGTTCGCCAGCGGCACGACGCCGGTTCCCCGGACGGCGATTGCCTTCAGGTTCTTGCTACCCATAACCGCGCCCGGGCTGCCCTTGCCCGAGCCGTGGTTGCGGTCCGCCTTCACCATGGAACCCGGGAGCTGCGCCTCGCCCGCGGGGCCGATGCAGATGACGCTGATGTCGGCTTCGTCACCCAGCTCTATTTTGATACGGCGCTCCGTCTCCCTCGTGTCGAGCCCCCAGAGATGGCTGGCGTCGCGTAGCTCAACTTGATCGTCGTCGATCCACAAGTAGCTCGGCGTCTCGGCGGCCCCAGTGAGGAAGATGCCCTCGTGTCCGGCGAGCTTTAGATACGCCCCCCACCATCCGTGACCGTGGCCAATCCCGACGGAGTGAGGAATCAGAGGGTTGAAACAGAGCGTCGTCCAGTCGGAGGAGTTCACCGCGGGCGTGCCCGTCAGTGGTCCCACCATAAAGACCAGCGGAGCCTCAGGTTCGGTCGCCGTCGCGCTCATCGGAGCGTTCTTCAACAACGTGTAAAGCCCGAGCCCGGTTCCGCCGACGTACTTGCGCAATTCCTCTTCGCCCGGCAGGGTTTGTAGATCGATGCTTCCCTGCCCCAGGTCAACGCGCAGAATGTGAGGCCGATACCCGCCCCTGATGGCCAATGGATGCGCTCCTTGCTCGGGGATTACCGATCGGTCTTATGGTCATGTGGCAGCCAACCCTGTGGAGGCCAGTGTATTGGAGGGAATGAGCGATTGTGAGAAACCTTCGGGCGGCCCGGGATCCCAAGAACTTGACGTTTGCCGGTTCAAATCTCCGCATGGTCGGCCACAGATTGGTCCGATTTTGGCGGTCGTGGTGGTTATGCTGGAAAGCCGGAGTGCCACGTCGCAGTGGTCGTCCAGTACACGCGTTGTGGGAGTGATTACGCATGTTTAATCGCCCGATATGTTCGCCCGATCCGAGGGAAGATGGGCGTCACGATGGCCTCTCAGATCTGGAGAGCGGTGCGCCCGCGCCGATGAAAGGGCATGGGCCTTGGCTTTAGTTCACTGCTCCCGGGAGTGGGACAGGCAGGTAGAACGCTCCCGCGATCAACATGAACGTGTGTTCAAGGACAACGGCCGGCCGGATCCCTGGGATGGCCTGACCTCAAGTTTCGTTCCTGCTCCGGACGATGCTCCGGACAACCCGGTCATCTCGTACCTGCGCTCCGTTTTGCGCGCCGATTCGGTCCTTCTTGACGTCGGCGCCGGGGCCGGCCGGCTGTCCGTTCCCGCCTCGCGCTTGTGCAAAACGGTCTTGGCGGTCGAGCCTTCACCGGCGATGGCGGCGGAACTTAAACTCCAGCGGGACCGACGTGGTATCGACAACATCGATATACGGACCGTTCGCTGGGAAGAGGACGACCCGGCACCGGTTGATGTGGTCCTGATGTCGCACGTGCTATACGGAGTCGTGCCCATTACACCGTTCGTGGAGAAGGCCATGGCGATCGCCGGTGATGCCGTGATCGCGGTGCTGGGTCAGTCTCCGCCGGGCGGTTACTACCACCCGCTCTGGCCGGCAGTCCACGGCGTGGAGCGGATAGTGGCCCCGGGCGCGCGTTATTTCGAGAAGCTGTTGATCGGCCGGGGGCAAGTGCCAGAGATGATCCATCTCCCGGAGATCCGGGCGGTAAACTTCCGGGATCGCGACGAGGCCATCGCCCGATCGGCCCGCCGGTTGCGGGTGAAGGTTGGGACTCCGGCGCACGACCGGCTGGAGCATGCGGTCGATTCGGCTCTTGTGGATTCCGAAGACGGAACCTGCCACTTCCGGTGGCGAAAACCAACCGCCTCCCTGCTCTTCCGCTGGCCCGCCGACACAGGTTTACGATGAAAACCAGCTTTATAAAATAGCGAGGATCACAAAATCCTCACGCTTCACGACGGCCTGATCTCTACGATGTCGACCATCGACCCCTCACGCCCTGTTAACAACGCGCCGGGAACGGAGATTCTTTATGTCGAACGGATTCATGGGACGGACTCTTTTCGTCGATCTGACGACTGGATCAATGGCTGAAGAGCCGACTGATGAAAGTGTCGTACGAGACTATCTCGGCGGCTACGGAGTTGGCGTTAAAGTCCTGTATGACCGGATGAAGCCGGGCGTCGACCCTCTCGGTCCGGACGCCATGCTTGGTTTCACAAGCGGACCGCTGACCGGGACCCCCGCGCTCACGAGCGGGCGCTACACAGTGGTCGGCAAATCGCCACTTACCGGCACCTGGGGAGACTCAAGCTCCGGTGGCGACTTTGGGCCTTACATGAAGTTTGCCGGTTACGACTTTGTTTTCTTCACGGGCATATCGCCGAAGCCCGTGTACCTGCTGCTTGATGAAGGGCAGGCGTCGCTTCAGGATGCTGCGCACCTGTGGGGCAAAGACACGCAGGTCACGGACGACCAGCTCCGCGACGAGTACGGAAAGCGGCACACACGTGTCTCTTGCATCGGTCAGGCCGGCGAGATGCAGTCGCTGATCGCCTGTGTCATGAACGACAAGGGCCGAGCGGCCGGCCGATCCGGTCTGGGCGCGGTGATGGGGTCCAAAATGCTCAAGGCGATCGTGGCGAGGGGCACCATCAAGGTCCCGATGCACGACGCCAGAGAGGCGACCCTGATGCGCCGTCGGTGGATCCCGAAGCTCAACGAGGGCGGGGACCTGTTCCACGAGTACGGCACCGCTGGGATCACCGAAGGGCTGGTTGCTCTGGGTGACTCGCCCGTTAAGAACTGGGGTGGAAGCTCGGTAGACTTCCCGACGGTCGAAAAGATCGGCGGCGATGAGGTTATTTCTGAACAGGCCAAACGCTACGGCTGCTGGCGCTGCACCATCGCTTGCGGTGGACACATGAAGGCGGGCGCGGGCCGGGCGAAGGAATCCCACAAACCCGAATACGAGACCCTCACGATGGCCGGCACCAACATTCTGAACGACGACCTGGAGTCGATCATCCGGTTCAACGACATCTGCAACGCCGCCGGGCTGGACACCATTTCAGCCGGGTCTGCGGTGTCGTTTGCCGTCGAGTCGTTCCAGAACGAGATCATCAGCCTGGACGACGTCGGCTTTGAGCTAAACTGGGGCGATGGTGAAGCGGTGACATCGCTCGTCGATCTGATCGCCCGACGGGAAGGCATCGGCGAGATCCTGGCGGACGGTGTAAGGTCTGCCGCCGAAAAATTTGGCCAGGGTGCTGACGAATTCGCCGTCCACGCCGGTGGGCAGGAACTCCCGGCGCACGACCCCAAATTTGTCCCGTCACTCTCGGTCAGCTACCGAATGGACGCCACCCCCGGACGTCACACACAGGGCGGCGTGGGATGGATCATGGGCGATGGCGTGATGGAAGACACCCGGCCGGACAAATACTCCGCGGAGGGGTTCGGGGAGCTGCAGGTCAAGGCGGCCTCGTGGGTGCATGTGGCAAATACCACTGGTATCTGCCTCTTCGGCTTTAACTCATACAACGTCAGTTTCGTGACGGAGTTCCTTGAGACGATCACCGGTGCGAAGTACACCCATGAAGAGTTGGAGCTCGCCGGTGAGCGCATCGGAACGTTGCGCCACATGTTCAACCTGCGTGAGGGTCTGAACCCGCTTGAGATGGAGTTCAACGACCGCGCGCTCGGCAAGACACCACAGACGGAAGGACCTAACGAGGGCGTGACTATAGACGACGACTCCCTCATTGCGGACTACTTGCGGGCGTTGGACTGGGACCAGGTGACGACGCGCCCGAGTGATTCAAAACTGGAGGCGCTCGGGCTCAAAGAGACGATCACGACATAACGGTCCGAGAAAACGCTTCCGGGAACAGGTTTTGTGGTTCCCGGAAGCGGGAACTCGAATTATAGTACGGCCATGAAAATAAAAATTCGGCCGATAGGATCGCTCCGCCGCCATTTAGAGGGAGATAACAAAAGCGTTGAGGTGACCTTGCCTGACGGCTCAACGGTCGCCGACGCTCTGGCCGCAATAGGGATCGACTCGGAAGCTCAGTGGAACGCCAGTATCGGTGGCCAACTGGTTTACAAAGATGCGGAGGTTTCGGATGGGGATGACCTGCTTGTGTTCTCCCCGATCGCTGGTGGATGAAGTAACGACGGCACAGATTTGATGAACACGACGAAACAGATCTAAGGAGAAAGCATTGTTCGGAGTTGCCGGAAAGATTCTGAGGGTTGACCTCACAGACCGAAAGATAACTGTCGACGAACCGGAAGAAGAGTTCTACCGGATGTACCTGGGCGGCGCCGGAATCGTCTCCTACTACCTTTTGAAGGAAGTCCCGCAGGGTATCGACGCACTTTCGCCCGAGAACAAGTTCATCTACGCCCTGGGCCCGATGGGTGGTCTAGCAATGCCGGGCGCAACGCGCGCTTGCGTCGGAGCCAAATCTCCCTTGACCGGCGGCTACTCCAAATCAGAGGTCGGCGGCTTCGTCCCGATGGAGATCAAGAAGGCCGGATACGACGCCATCATCGTTGAAGGCAAGGCGGACTCACCCGTCTACCTCCTGATAACCGATGATGGTGTGGACATCAAGGACGCGAGCCATCTCTGGGGCAAGACGGTCATGGACGCGCATGACACCATCGAGGAAGAGACCGGCATCCGGAACATCCGCACCGCAGCTATCGGCTCCGGTGGCGAGAACATGGTCCGTTACGCCTGTGTGATCAACGACCTCAAAGACGCCGCAGGCCGTGGTGGCCTTGGCGCCGTGATGGGGTCCAAGAACTTGAAGGCGATCGCAGCTCGTGGCCGCCGGGGGATGCCCAAATCTGCTGATCCTAAGAAGATTCGCGAGCTGACTCTGACGATGAACCAGGGCTTCATGGAAGTCCCGCTGTTCAACCCGTCCATGAGTGAGGTCGGAACCGGCGAGCACTCGATGATGATCTCGGGGAATGAAGTGGGCAACATGCCCTCATACAACTTCGGGAAGAACGACTTCCCGGCCACCGAGGCGATTACGGCGACTGCCACGATGGAGGTATACGGGACCGGGATGGAGGGCTGTGCAGCCTGTGCCATTCGGTGCAAGAAGACCGTCGAGATCAACGAGCCGTGGAACGTCGATAAGCGCAACGGTGGGCCCGAGTACGAAGCACTTGGCTCCCTCGGCTCCACCTGTGGCGTGGACGACCTGGCGGCCGTTATCAAGGCCAACGAACTCGCCAACCTGTACTCCCTGGACTCGATCTCACTCGGAGTCACCATCGCTTTTGGCATGGAGTGTTTCGAGAACGAGATCCTCACTCTGGAGGACACCGGAGGCATCGACCTCAGGTTCGGAAACGCTGAGGCCCTCATTCAGACGATCGAAGCGATCGCCAAACGAGAAGGTATCGGCGCGACGTTGGCCGAAGGTACGAAGCGAGCGGCGGAGATCATCGGTCAGGGTGCCGAAGAATTCGCCATGCAGGTGAAGGGCCTCGAGCTTCCGATGCACGACCCACGGGTCAAGCAGGGACTTGGCATCATCTACTCCATGGAAGCCGCAGGCGCAGACCACTGCGCCGGCTTGCACGACACCGCCGCGACCCAGTGGGGAGCCGGATTCGAGCACATGAAGGGGATGGGGTTGACGGTACCGTTGCCGGCGGACGACCTCAGCATGGACAAGGTCGCTAACCAGCGGGCAGCACACACCAACAACCTGTTCAAGGACTCAGCGATTGCCTGCAGCTTCGTCCCGTGGACGTTCTCGCAGCTGATCGAGATCATTTCGGCGGCGACTGGTTGGTCTTACACCGGCCACGAAGCTCAGCAACTGGGCCAGCGCATCGCCACGCTGGGTCGAATATTCAACCTACGGGAAGGCATCGACGCCACCCGGGATGAATTGCCGAAACGGTTCTTTAACGGCACCGAAACCGGCGGGTTGGTCGGCGGTGGCATCGACAAGGCCAAGATGGACGAAGCCATCCACAACATGTACGCCATGATGGGATGGGACGAGCAGACCGGCATTCCGACAAAGGTGAAGCTCGCAGAGCTCGGCATCTCGTGGGCGGCCGAGGAGCTACCTCAGCCCGTCGCCTGAGACGAGTAGCGTTCTAACGAAAAGGCCCGGTCACCATCACGGTGACCGGGCCTTTTCGTTAGAACGTTTGTCGGGAACGATCACAACATCTGCTCCGGCCAGTCGAGCATTTGAACGGCGGCGATGTCGCCCGGTTTCAGCCCGTCGCTGTCCTCGGGACAGATGGCCAGGCCGTTTGCGGCAGCTGCTGCCGTGAGCACTCCCGATCCCTGACTGCCGCTCAACTTCGCCCGGTAGCCACCTGTCTCTTCGTCAAGGTCGACCTGTACCCGTGCGAACACCCGACGGTGATCGGGGTTCCTGATCGGATCATCGAGTACGGCCTGCACCACGGGTCGATCGAGTGAGGTGTGGCCTGACATCGCCAGGATCGCTGGACGGGCAAACACCTCGAACGCGACCACAACGGCTACGGGGTTGCCGGGCAGCCCGATGTGTGGAATCTCCCGGCCATCGCCTGTCCGCAACGCTCCAAACGCAAGCGGCCGCGCAGGCTTTATCCGTACGGACCTGTTGACGATATGTCCGCGAGACGCCAGTACGTCTTTGACCACGTCGTAATCGCCGCGGGAAACGCCGGCCGATGTCATCACGAGGTCGGCTCCCATGGCGAGGTCCAGCATGGCGTTCAGGGAGTCCTCGGTGTCACGGGCGGTGCCGATGATTTGCGGCGTCCCGCCGCTGCGTGAGACGAAGCTGGCGATGGTGTACGCGTTGGAGTTGTAGATGGCGCCGGGCCTGGATTCCTCCCCCGGCTCCATGATCTCGTCACCCGTCGAGATGATGGCCACGAGCGGCTTCCGGATTACGGGGAGTTGGGTAAGCCCCAGCGAGGCCGCCAACCCGATGTCGCAGGGACGCAGGGTCATACCCCCGGTGAGGACCACGGATCCCGCTGCGATGTCCTCGCCCGCAAGCCGGATGTTCCCGCCCGCCCTGGGAACTTTTTGAATCGCTATCGTTTTGAGGTCTTGACCCGCTCCACGCCGTTCCAATTCGTCGGTGTCTTCAAAGGGCACGACGGCGCCCGAGTCGACAGGGACCGGCGCGCCGGTCATGATTCTCACCGTAGACCCCGGTGACAGCGGACCTTTCGGAACCGAGCCAGCGGCAACTTCTCCGACGACGGACAATTCGACGGAAGATGCTTCGCTGACCCGGGCGAGGTCGTCGGAATGCACGGCATAGCCATCCATGCCAGAGTTTGGCAACGGCGGGATGTCGAACCCGGCGACGATGTCCCCGGCAAGTACGCCGCCCAGCGACTCCAGCAGTGGACGGTTTTCGGGTGGCAGAATCGACGTGTAAGACAGCACCCTTTTCAGAGCCTCTTCGATGCTGATCATGTCGCCCTCATCGGCGTGGACATGCTCATCGTGATGAGTATGTTCGGTCATCGATCTCTTACTCCATTGGTGGGCTGTTGACGGACCGTTATTGTCTTCATGACTCGATCAGGGGCGATCTGTTGTTGACTCGGACGCCTCGCCGTTTCGGATCACGTGCACAGCGCTAGCCTTGAATGACGCCACCACCTGTACGCCCGGCGACAACCGTAGATCCTCTGCAGAACCCCCGGATATCAGGCTGACAAGGGGGAATCCGCAATCGACGACAACACGAGCCTGTGCGCCCATCTCGAACACCCGGCTCACAACACCTGAGATTCGATTTCGTACGCTGGCCGTCGAGCCCAATCCGGAGGGGTCTTCTATCACCACCGCCTCCGGGCTTATGCCGAGCAAGAGCTCCTCGCCGGGAAGGTACTGCCCATCCAGGGTAATTACGCCCTCTCCGACAGCCGCCGTGGTCAGACCGTCGCCAGATTCGATCACCTCGCCCGCGAGGATGTTTTCCACACCGACGAAATTCGCTATCTCCTCCGTATCGGGAGCGGTGAATACCGCCTCTGGGTCGCCTATCTGTTCCACCTTGCCGTCCAGCATGACGGCTACCCGGCTGCTGAGCGCCTGCGCCTCCGCCCTGTCATGGGTAACGAGGACGGTGGTGGTTTGAATCTCCTGCAATATCTGCCAAAGATCGTCCATCAGGCCCAGCCTCGTCGGTTGGTCGAGCCCGTTGAAAGGCTCATCCAACAACAACATATCGGGCTCCAGGACAAGCCCACGGGCCATGTTCACCCGCTGCGCCTCTCCGCCCGATAGCCGACGGGCGTTTCTGTCCGCCAGGTGGCTGATCCCCAACCGCTCAAGCCACTCCCCCACCTTGTTTGAGGCGACCTCTCTGGGGGTGTGCCGGAATCTGTGACCGGTCAGGACGTTCTCCCAGACGCTTGCATTGCGGAGTAGCGGATTTTGCATCACCATCGCCAGCTGGCGTCGGCGTTTAAGGGTGTCTCGGCCGGAGTTGATCATCTCCCCGTCGTGAAACACCTGGCCGCTTTGCGGCCGGTCAAGGAGCGAAATGATGCGCAGCAGCGTGGTCTTCCCTGCGCCGTTCGGACCTATTACGGAGAACGTTTCGCCGGCCGGCAAATTTAACGCCGGCACGTCCAGAATCAGGCGCCGGTTTTTCCAGACCTTGACGTCGATCAGTTCAACGGTGGGCGATTCACTCATCTGATCCGAGCCCTTTGTTGCACGATTGTCAGCGTGGCGATAACCACGAACGCGAGCATCAAGAGGATAGCGCCGAGTGCGATCGCCGTGCCGAACTCTCCGCGACTGGACTCAAGCACGGTGGCCGTCGTCAGTACCCTGGTCTCTCCCTTGATGTTGCCGCCGACCATCATCACTGCGCCGACTTCCGATATCACCGCGCCAAACCCGGCCATCACCGCGGCCAGAATGGCAAGCCTCGCCTCCAGGACCATCACGTAAAGGGCCTGTGACTTTGACGCTCCCAGCGCCAGCATCTGCTGCCGAAACGCGGGGTCTATACCGGCGATCGCCGCCATCGAGAACCCGATGACGATCGGCAGTGCGATCAAGGCCTGTGCGAACACCATTGCCCACGGCGTGTAGAGGATGTTGAGGCCGCCCAGAACGCCGGAGCGCCACAGCATGATCATCACCACCAGCCCAACGACGACCGGCGGCGCGCCCATTCCCGTGTTGACGATGCTGATCAACAGCCCCCTGCCCCGGAACTGCCATACGCCCAGCACCGCGCCTAACGGAACCCCGATAACCGTCGCCAGCACGGTTGCTGCGCCGGAAACCCGGAGGGTTAGAAATACGATCTCGGCCACCTCTTTGTCACCGCTAAAGATCAGCCGCACAGCCTCCGTGATGCCGTCCCAGATAAGATCCATCTACGAACCCGTTCCAGTCGAATCACCGGCCGGGCCCGGGATGAAAAGACGTTCTGAGAACCTGGCGACACCAAAATCCCGGATGATGGCTTGCGTCTCCGTCGACAGCATGAACTCTGTGAACGCTCTCCCGCCCTCAACGTTCAACTTGGGAAAACGGCCACCGTTTAACTCCAGGATGGAGTAGGTATTCAGAAGCGCGTCGTCCGCTCCTGAGATGATCTCCAGTTCCAGGACGCCGCTGAGCGACAGATGGGTGGCGCGATCGGAGAGCGTGTACGCGGCTTTCTGGGATGCTATTTGCAGCGTTGCGCCCATCCCTTGCCCCGTCTCCTGGTACCAGTGACCGTTCGGCGCCACCCCGGCACGCTCCCACAGGCTCAACTCCATCTTGTGCGTCCCGGAGTCGTCTCCCCGTGACATGAAATCGGCGTCGGTACTGGCGATGGACGCCATGGCGCCCTCAATGGAAGAGGCGGTCAGGGCTCCGGCCGGGTCGTCAGGAGGGCCGAGTAGAACGAAGAAGTTGTACATGACCGGGGTCCGGTTCACTGCCGCCCCACTCTCCAGCAACTCCGCCTCTGCGGCCGGAGCGTGAACCAGCAACACATCCGCCTCACCGCGCTCGCCCATCGCCAGTGCCTGGCCGGTGCCGACCGCGATCGGCTTGATTTTGTATTTGCTCTCCGCTTCAAAGGCCGGGATCAACACATCTAGCAGGCCGGTGTCGAAAGTGCTCGTGGTAGTTGCCAGAATTACGTTTGAATCGTCTAAACCACCGCACGCGACAAGGGTGGTTGCGATCGCGACTAACACGACGAGCGCGAGCAGGCGCTTGACCACGTTTACTCGTCGTAATCGCCGGGATTCGGTGCGTTCCACCGTTACGTCGTCATCTGGTATCGGAAGGATCAACTAGCTGGACCTTCGACATCTTCCCTGAATCCGGCGACCTCTCTCGTGAAACTCGCTTCGATCTGCTCAAGAGGGAAACCAAGGCTGAGGGCCCGGACGAGGCTGCGGGTGATGATGGAGTCCAGCCGAACCTGCCGTTCTGCGCCCAGGTCGCCGGACTCTGGAGGAACGAATGTGCCCCTTCCCGGCTGTGCGATCAGCACCCCGTCCCTGACGAGGCCTGAGTAGGCACGTGCGACGGTGTTGGGGTGGATGCCGAGATGATCGGCCAGTGCGCGAACGGTGGGAAGCCGGTCCCGGGTGCGAAGCTGTTTCATGGCGATGGCAGTTTTGACGCCCTCGTCGATCTGTCGATGGAGGGGCGTCGAAGAGGCCGAATCCAGCTGCAGCCATTCGATATCTGTTCGATTCGTCATGTGACAAGTGTGACAGTGAATTCCCGGCGTTCGCATGAGGATTTAATGGATTTTTTCGACCGACGCTCAAATGGATCCGAGTGGACTTACCACGCAAGAAATGCCCACTGCCTGCCCTCGCCAACCTGCGCAAGGACCAGGTCAGGAGTCGTCCTGGACGCCTAGGAAGTAAGCGCCGATATTCGGGTCGTTGAGGATCGCATCTGCGCTTCCGGTATGTACGACTTTTCCGCCCGCGAATATGTAACCGCGGTCGGATCGGGCCAAAGACAACCTGGCGTTTTGCTCGACAAGAAGCACCGATATCCCCTCGCTACGGAGTGCGTCAATGCTTGCGATGATCTGCTGCTGAAACAGCGGCGACAACGCGGCGGTCGGTTCGTCCAGAAGAAGAAAAGAGGGATCCGATATGAGCGCACGCGATATCGCTAGCATCTGTCGTTCACCGCCGGAGAGAGAGGCCGCCAGATCGTTCATGCGTGGTTCAAGAACCGGAAACATACGGCAGGCCTGACTGATGCGTGCGGTGAGTACCCTCGTGGACTGTCGGATGCCACCCATCTGCAGGTTTTCATGCACCGATAGAGACGAGAACACGTTGTCCACCTGCGGCACGTAAGCGATTCCACGGCCTACAAGCCTGTCGGTACGCCACCCTGAAACGTCTTCATCGTTGTGTTTGACGATGCCGTTGTAGTGCGCAGCGAGACCGAACAATACCTTCAGGAACGTCGACTTCCCGCACCCGTTGGGCCCGATAATCGTGACGAATTCTCCTTCATCAACGTGCAGGTCGATGCCGTTCAAAATCTGGACGGATCCGTACCCACCTTCGAGTCCTGTGACCTCAAGGACGGCGGGCATTAAAGGGCCGCTCCCGCGTCGCCGAGATATGCCTCGACAACACTCTGGCTCTCCTTGATTTCGTCGGGCGTGCCCTGCACCAGAATCCGGCCTGCGTCCATGACGATGATCCGGTCGACGCCGGTGCGCAGGATGAAGTCCATATTGTGCTCAATAACCAGCATGCCGACCCCGGTTTCCGTCGCCAGGCTGCGCAGGTTCTGGAAGATCCTCTCGGCAAGCGGTCCGGCGACCCCGGCGACCGGCTCATCTAGCAACAGGAATCGAGGGGAGCTCATGAGGGCGCGGCCGATGTCGACGAGTTTGCTCTGTCCACCCGAAAGCTCACTCGCCAGATTGTGCGCCATGTGTGAGATCTCAAGCATGTCCAGGATGGCGTAGGCATCGGCGACCCGATGTCTTTCATTCGTCCGGGAGCCCGGACGAAGCAGCGCTAGCAACGGGTTCGGAGAGAACTGACGGCGTGGCGGCACGAGAAGATTCTCGATCACGGTCATCTCCCGCCAGAGCCGTGTGTGCTGGAAGGTCCTCGTAAGCCCCAGATTCTGGATCTGATCAGGCCGGCTGCCCGTGGCATCTTCCCCGAGTACTTCGATCTTGCCGGACGTCATCTCCAGGAGACCCGAGATGCAGTTGAACGTGGTCGTCTTTCCGCACCCGTTTGGACCGATCAATCCGACGAACTCGCCGTCCTCGACCTGGAACGAGATGTTGTCGACAGCCCTGAGACCGCCAAAGTCCTTTATGAGTTCGGTGACACGAAGTGCGGGTGTGCTCATCGTTACGACCGGCCCTCATTTTCCGTCGGGGACACGGCTCGTTTCGGCCGGCCCGGGACCTCGGGCAGAAGACCCTTCGGCGACAACAGCAGCGCCCCGAGAATCACCATACCGATCAAGGCCAGTTTCAGGTGGCTCAGCGCCACCACGACGATCCCTTTCGGGAACACCTCCGTAACGGACCGGTCCGACCAGAGGAGTCCACCGACGTCGTTTATAAACCACGCAAAGGCGGTGTCCATATACCTGGTGACATCGTGGAACGCCAGGTCCGCACTGCCTCTCGCTACTACCATCACGTTGAAAACGAACTCCACGATGACGATCAAGAACGCGCCCACGACCATGCCCCGATTGTTGCCGCGTCCGCCAACTATGAATGCCGCCCAGATCAGGAACGTAGAGCGGACGGGGTTCATGAAGTCCGGGAATATACTCACGTTTAGCCAGGCCCACAGGGCTCCCGCAAGCGCCGCCACCGCACCGCCCAACGCCAGACTCGCCGCTTTGTGAGTCAGGATGTTGTGGCCGTGATGCTGGCTGACCTCCTCGTCCTCCCTGATCGAGCGGAGAATTCGGCCCCAGGGGGAAGCGAGGAGTGTGTTCAGGAGATACCAGACCCCGAGAGTAGCGACGACGGTCACGGAGGCGAGGAGCACGACATACGGTGCCGAACCATCGAGTCCCAGCCACCCGCCGACCGTGGACGCCGCGCCGGACTCCCACCAGCCCTCCAGTGGTCGTGAATATTGCGATATGCCGATGGCCGATGTGACGGTTCCGGCGCGCAGTACCGGCTCCGCCTGGAGTGATATCCGGAGCATTTCACCAAGTGAAATTGTCACGATGGCGAAGTAGTCCATGCGCAACCGCGCCGTGGGGTACGCGAGCAGCCAGCCGGCCAGTGCCGATAGTAAGACGGCGACGGATGTCGCCTGCCACGGCGCCCAGCCATACCCGTTCGTCTCGACCGGCGCAGATAGCAACCCGACCGTGACGGCCCCGATTCCGACGAAGAAAATCACCCCGAAGTTGGTCATACCGGTCAGGCCTGTGTGCAGGTTCAGGGAGAACGCCATCAGGCTGAAGATGCCGACCAGGATGATGATCCGGGCGACTTGGAGCACCTTCGTCAGGTTGCTGACGCTGGGGAGGAACCATACGACGCCGACCAATATCAGGAAGAAGACGGCGAATGCCATCCAGGACCCCCGGTTGGTCTCCCGGTCGACCGGTATCCGCCCCCGGGGGGTGATCCTCAGGCCGGAGATGAAGCCGGAGGCCGCGTTGAATTGTCGCACCAGGTAAGCGTTGGGAAGCGCCCAGACGACTGAGATCGCCCGGGCCAGTCCTTCAAACGCGGAGTCTTTCCACCCACCGAGGCGTTCCCAGAAATCGCTGAGGGCTCTCGTCAGCTCCTCGGCGCGGCCTGGCGGCCCGGCGGCGGCCCTCAGGTCAGGACCGCCGTTCCCTTGCGCCTGCCGACGCTTTCGGGCCCTTTCGATGTTCCAGTTCTGCAGCGCGTCACCGATGCCTCGCGGCGCCATCAGCAGCAGGCCGATCAGGAATATGAATGGCATCACCTCGGCGAAACCGCTCGCGGTAGGTCGACCCAAAGCACTTCCCGCGCCGATCAATATCGGCTCGGAGGCGGCCCTTAACAGCCCGACAATAAGCGCCCCGATAATCACCCCTTGAACGGAACCTATGGATCCGAGGACGACCACGGCGAACGCCGGCAGCAGTAGTGAAAGACCCAATTCCGGATTGATCGGCAGGATCGACGCCAGGAGCGCGCCGCCAAAACCGGTGAGCCCCGCCGAAAGGAAGGCGCTGATCCCGTGTACACGTTCGACATGGATTCCGCTCGATGCTGCGAGACCCTCGTTGTCGGCCACGGCGCGTACCTGTCTGCCGAGCCGGGTGCGGTGAAGAAGAATGAGCAGGAAGAGGACCGCGCCGAACATGCCCACGATCAAGGCGACCCGCGTGTACGTCAGGGCGTGCGGATTCACCTTATCGGCCAGTTCCATCAGCGGCGCGTCGATGCGGTCGCCAAGGGTGAGCCTCAGCCGTTCGGTCGGTATCTCAAACTTGGAACTGGCGAGCCGCCAGTCACGATCGGGAACGAACAGGTAGGTGCTCGCGCTGAATCGCATGAACAACAAGGCCCGGAGCACCATGGCGACCCCGAGCGAGGCGATCATCATCACCTGCGGCGTCGCTAACTTGTTTCGGAGTCGTTTATAGACGAGCCGATCTATAAGGAGGCCGATGAGGCCGGTCACGGCGAACGCCATAATCCCGGACCAGATGATCAACTCCCAGTTGAATTTTCCATCTGCGGGAGCGTCTGATATCGGGAAGAATGTGTCTGACCACATCAGCGTGAGAGCCACATAAGCGCCGACGAGCGCCATTTCAGCCTGGGCGAAATTGGCGAAGCGCTGCACCTTGTAGGTGAGGGTCAGACCGATGGCGATGACGAGGTAAGCGGCAGACCAGTAGAGCGCGCTCGATCCGATTGAGGCCAGGTTGAAGTTCATCCCGGCCGAATTGCCCGCCCCGGACAGTCCGAGCTCAAGTACAAGGAATCCGAACGCCACGACCAGCACCGGCGTCGAGATCAGTGAAACGGCCCGCCATCTCTGTCTGGCCAGGACGGTGAGAAGATGAACGGAAACCATCCCGCCCGCCATCATCTCCAGCGCCAACAACAGCCATTTCAGATCGTTGGTGACCAGGCCCGACCACCCGACGACGCCCGCGCCGTGGTTCATTCCCAGGTAGGCGTCAAAAAACAGGAAAACGCTTATCAACAGTCGACGCTGCCAGAAGGGGATGCCCGCCCATCTTTGACGCGTTGCGTTCAAATGTGTACCGATCCAGTCAACTGCGCTATTCCGCCCCTCCGCCCCTGAGGAGTGGCGTCACCGTCGGCTAAACGAGTTGGCCTGCAGCAGGATAATCCCCGCTGCAGGCCAACTCGTCACCGTGAATTTACCCGACCGGAACCGTTACTGGTTACTCACCCCGCCGTCAGCTGTCCAGACCTGCGGGCAGGCGAAGCTGCCCCCTGATCCAAACTCACAGACCTCGTAACCGGTTCCGAGAACGTCACCGGCCGCGTCAAACGTGTGGGTACCGCTGGCGCCGGCGTACGCGACACCGATGTTAGACAGGGCAGCTGCGATGTCTCCATCGGGATCCGAAATGACCGCCGCGCCAGCGAGCTTGATGGCGTCGTAGGTCTCGTGCGTGTAGATCCCACCCGTGTCACCGCCGGCGGCGGAGTAAGCGGTCTCAAACGCGCTCTTGGAGCTGGACTCTTCTCCCGGACGGGGTCGTGTCGCCACCAGGCCGGGGAGCGCCTCCACGTCTGTGAATGCGTCTGCGAAGGCCGAGTCGGCAAGACCGTCGGCGCCGAAGATGGAGCCGTCGTAGCCCTGCGCGAGCAGAGCTTCCATGATCGCTGCGCCATCGGTGGCGTAGGACATGAGGACAACGGATTCACAACCGCCATCGACCACTGCCTGGGCGAGAGCGGATGCGTCGTAGGAGCCTTCCGTCGGGTCGTAACCGACCTGCGCACACAGGCTGGCGGCCCAATTGGACTCGAAGTTATCTGCGAGCCCTGAGCCGTACTCGTTGGTCATGTACAGGACGGCCGGATCACCGACGTTTGCCTGTTCCACCACCAACGACAGCGCGACCGCCTGTTGGGCGTCGCTCGGGACGACCCTGAACAGGTGTCCGTTGTCATCCGCGTTCGTGATCGCGGGCGATGTGCTTGCGTACGAAACCATCGGTACTCCGGCTGGAGCTGCGACTGCGATAGCGCCCAGTGTGGCGCCCGAGCATGCGGCTCCGACGATCACGTCGACGCCGGAGTCGATCAGAGACTGGGCGGCGGTCGCCGCCTGTGTGCCGTCGCAACCCGAGTCGACAACGATCAACTCAAACTGGAAGTCCTCGTTGTCCGCGTTGAGTTCTGCAACGGCCACATCTCCCGCAGTCTCGAACCCGGGCGCGTACTGCGCAATCGGACCGGTCTGCGGGCTCATCAGCCCAATCTTGGCCACCTCCATGTCGTCACTGCTACTACATGCAACAGCCAGCGACGCGAACCCCACCATGGCGATCAAAAGAAAAACAAACGGTTTAGTAAATTTCATAATCGAGGTAGATCCTTACTCTCCGCGAAGGCCGGTTTTGGAACGATATTGCCCCACATCTTACCGACATCAAAGGATACAAGCGAATTTCTAGATCAACAAAATCGTTGGGTATCGTGGGAAGTCCTTTGCGGTGGCCATTGTGGCAAGAATCGAATGACCGTGATCTTTCATGAGAGACAGTCTCTTCGTCGGTCTCGGCGAGCGGCCTCCCTTTTCGGGGCCAAAGCCCTACCTATTGCGGTTGGTCGGCTATCAAAGTCGACCAACCATCTGTCCCTGCAGAGTACGAACAGACGGCGTGGGAACGCGGTTATCTCACTGACATAGGACGGGCTGTGGGATCAACGTTGGAACTGGATGATCTTTGGACCACCTGATACACCACCGGACAAGCGTTGCCTGGATTCGAACCCGGGGGCCGTCATTCAAATGATTCGGATTCGTCCTGGTGGGTTGCCAACGTAGACCGGTCAGTCATCGTAGCTATTGATCAGGACTCGACAATGGCCCCAGGAGCGGTGGAGGAAGGCGCGTCAAATTCAGGCTTATTTAACCCGTTTCTGGTTAACGGTCGAGTGATCGATGCGCTTTCGGCGAGGCCCCGAGTGAAGAACGCTTACGGCCAGAGGTATCCGGAGCAATCCAGAAGGATCACCACCCAGATCGCCGGTAGCGTCACAAACGCAAAACTACACAGGACGCTGGCCGATACGGAAGCCCCTACCCCGTACAAGGGCGATTGTTCAGACGGCCGCAGTCGGGATCGTTACGGCCAACCTTGAGCGACGCGTCGAGGAACGAACCGCGAAACTGCAGCATGCCAACTCGGAACTCGAAGCGTTTTCCTACAGCGTTTCCCACTATCTTCGCGGCCCGTTGAGCATGTCCGCCCACCTAGCGTCGCGTTTGCTGAACTCAGAGAGAGATTCGCTATCGGAAGCCGCTCGGAACTACATCGAACTGATCGTGCGGTTATCCCGGGAAAAGGTGCCGGCGCCGGGCTGGCGATCGTCAGGCGGATCGTAGAACGCCACGGCCGCAAGGTCTGGGCGGAGTCCGCCGTCGGCGAAAGGTCCACTTTCTTTTCACCGTTTCACCGGCGGATGAACACGGTCACCCCGGCTAGAGAATCCGGCGTCTTGAGACGCATCGTCCGTCCGTTGAGCGGACGTTGCGAGCGCATACCTCAATATCGAGGCTATGGAGCTATCCGGGCTACCGCCGATGCTCACGTAACCCTCACGTAACCCTCACGTAGAGGAACAGGCCCCTCATGTCGGCTTCATACCATGCCAGACGAATGTGGGAATAATTTCACAGACGGTGAAGGACAAGAGCACCGTCTGAAAGCTGGCGGTTCTACGCGGAGAGCTTCGTTCGCAATGACTCTGTGGCTTGAAGGAGCGAACGCCGCCGCAGCGCCACAATGGCGCTGGCGGGTGATTGACGGGCAGGACGCCAGTACTGGACCGACGTATTTCACGAAGTTGTCTGAGTTGCTGAGTTACGTCAGTGAACGGGCAGGGGTATCGCCACCAACGTGAGCAAGCTCTTCGGTTACATAAAACGTAGCTTCAACCCGATCATCGGCTACCGCAAGGCCACGCTCGCAGTGGTGATAGCGGTGATGTTTGTGGGCGTACCTGTCTTCGGAGGGATGGCCAGCGTTCTGGCTCAGTCCGCCGCCGACGGTGAAGCCCTCTTCGCTTCCAGTGGGTGCTCGGGATGCCACTCCACGGGAGCGAACACGATTCTCGGACCCGGTCTCGGCGGTCTAGCGGATCGAGCGGGGACGCAGACGGACCTTTCTGCCGATGACTACCTCCGCCAGTCCCTGACGGACCCGGGCGCTTTCATCGTCGAGGGCTTCCCCCCGGTGATGCCGGCGTTCGCCGATCTGTCCGATGCGGACCTCGGCAGCCTCGTTGCGTACCTCGGGACGCTGTCGGATGTTGAGGCCGTGGCGGTTACGACAGATGGGGGCGATGCTCCCGAGCCCGTACTACCGGCCATCACCTTAACCGGCACCGCTTCGATTGGAGAAAACCTGTTCACAGGCTCCACACGGTTCGATGAAAAGGGACCAGCCTGCTCCGCCTGTCACAGCAGTAGCGGACTCGGAGCGCTGGGCGGCGGCACGCTCGGACCTGACCTGACGGAGGCGTACGCCAAGCTCGGTGACGGGATGATCGTGTTCCCGGAAACATCGAAGACGATGAAGCCGATCTTCTCGGACCGGCCGTTAACAGATCAAGAAAAAGCTGACCTGCTTGCTTTCTTCAGGTCAGCCGATGCCAGCGAAAGAGACACGCAGCAGGTGATCCAACTTGCCGGGCTGGCTCTGATAGGCACCGCAATCATCGCTCTATTCACACACCTCATTTGGCGCAAACGACTGCAGGGCGTCAGGAAGACGATGGTCGGCCGGTAAGGCCGGACCACCGCCCGCACGACGGACTTCCCGCCGCACGGGTAACGGCCCGACAACCGGAATCAACCAAACGACCTTGATCGTGGACTGAGGCTTCAGGAGGCCATACGTACATGGGCTGGATCCAGGACCTTGTAGACCCGAAGGCTCGCCGCTGGGAAGAGTTCTACAGAAATCGCTGGCAACACGACAACGTCACCCGCAGCACTCACGGAGTGAACTGCACCGGTGGCTGCTCCTGGGCGATCTACACGAAAGACGGGATCGTTACCTGGGAGATGCAACAGAACGACTACCCGACTCTCCAGGCGTGCCTACCGCCGTACGAGCCACGTGGTTGCCAGCGCGGCATCTCTGCGTCGTGGTATGTCTACAGCCCGATCCGGGTGAAATACCCGTACATGCGCGGCCCGTTGATGGACCTGTGGCGCGAGGCGAAGAAGACCCACAGCAACCCCGTCGAGGCGTGGGAATACATCGTCAACAACGAGGCTAAGCGCTCCTCATGGCAGAAGGCTCGTGGCATGGGCGGATTCCGCCGTTCCCACTGGGACGAGGTCTTGGAGCTCGTTGCCGCATCCTGTCTTCACACGGCCAAGACCAGGGGCCCGGACCGGATATTCGGTTTCGCGCCGATTCCGGCCATGTCCTACCTCTCGTACGCCGCCGGCTCACGGTTTCTGCAGTTGTTCGGCGCCGTGAACATGAGCTTCTACGACTGGTACGCCGACCTCCCGACCGCCTTCCCCGAGGTCTGGGGCGACCAGACGGACGTGTGCGAAAGCGCTGACTGGTACAACGCCAAGTACATCGTCTCGATGGGCGCAAACCTCAACATGACACGCACGCCTGACGTGCATTTCATATCAGAGGCGAGGACCGCCGGCGCCAAGTTTGTCGTCGTGTCCCCGGACTACAGCCAGGTCGCCAAGTTCTCCGACGAGTGGATTCCGGTCACGGCGGGGCAGGACACCGCCCTGTGGATGGCCATCAACCACGTCATCCTGAAGGAGTACCACGTAGACCGCGAAGTGCCCTACTTCAACGACTACGTGAAACGCTATACAGACTCACCGTTCCTCGTTGAGCTCGAAGAGATCGACGGCGGATACGCCGCCGGCCGAATGCTTCGCGCCAACCGGATGGGCCGATACCAGAACGTCGAAAACGGCGACTGGAAGTTCCTGGTCCAGGACGACGCCACCGGCGAACCCCGTTCGCCGAAAGGCTCCGTCGGTCACCGCTGGAGCGAAGAAGTTGGCAAGTGGAACCTGAAGATGGAAGACGGCCTGGACGACCAGCCGATCACTCCGGTTTTGTCGTTCTTCGAACAGCACGACGAGGTCGTGCAGGTTTCGTATAACGACTACGAAAGCAAGAGCACGAAGCTTCGCGGCGTACCGATGCGGTACGTGGAAACGGCCGACGGCAGAGTGCCCGTCGCCACGGTATTCGACTTGATGATGGCCCAGTTCGGCGTGGGCCGCGGGCTTGAGGGCGACTACCCGACCAGTTACGACGACGACAACGGGTACACGCCAGCCTGGCAGGAGAACCTGACCGGCATCGGACGAGACACTGTTATCCGCATGGCGCGGGAGTTCGCCGGTAACGCCGAGGCGACCAATGGCAAGTCGATGATCATCGTCGGCGCCAGCATCAACCACTGGTACAACAACAGCCTGTCGTACCGGGCGCCGATCACGGCGCTCATCCTCACGGGTTGCCCGGGCCAGAACGGCGGCGGGATGAACCACTACGTCGGCCAGGAAAAACTTTCCCTGGTTGCGCCGTGGAGCACTCTGGCGTTCGCAACGGACTGGTCAAAGCCGCCGCGTCGGCAGCAGTCCCCCACCTGGCACTACGTCAACAGCGACCAGTGGCGTTACGAAGGTGATTTCGACGAGTACGCCTCGGTTCCCGAAGAGACGCGGTGGGCCAACGGGCACGCCGTTGACCTGACGGCGAAATCCGTCCGCATGGGCTGGATGCCCTCCTACCCGCAGTTCGACAAGAACTCACTCGATCTCGTGAAAGAGGCCGAAGCCGCCGGAGCGGAATCGGTTGCGCAGTGGACCACGGATCAGATCAAATCGGGCGATCTGAAGTTCGCCGTCGACGACCCGGATGCAGAGGGTAACTGGCCGCGCATCTGGATCATCTGGCGTGGAAACGCCATCCAGTCCAGCGCCAAGGGCCATGAGTTCTTCCTCCGGCACTATCTTGGTACGCACGACAATGCCATCGCAGAAGAGCACGCCAAAGACAGCGTGAAAGAGGTCAAGTTCCGGGAACCTGCCCCCACGGGCAAGATGGACCTGGTTGTTGATATCAACTTCCGGATGGACTCCTCCGCCCTCTACTCGGACGTCATCCTTCCGACGGCGTTCTGGTACGAAAAGAACGACCTCAACACGACCGACCTTCATTCCTTCGTCCACCCGCTCAGCGCGGCCATCCCGCCTGTCTGGGAGTCGAGGACAGACTGGGACATCTTCAAGTCCCTCGCCAAGAAGGTCAGCGAGATAGCCTCGTCCGCTTTCGATGGTCCGGTGCAGGACATCGTGGCGACGCCGCTCGCCCACGACACCCCGGACGAGCTCGGCCAAACCGACGTCCGGGACTGGCGTGAGGGTGAAACCGAACCGGTTCCGGGCAAAACCTTCCCCCACATCAACGTGGTGGAACGGGACTACTCACAGATCTACGAGAAGTTCGTGGCTCTGGGTCCAAACGTCCCGGGCGACGGCTACAGCGGAAACGGTGTTTTCGTCCCGGGCGATGCGACCTACAAAGAATTGCTCGAAGCTCCTCTCGGTGGTTCACCAGACCCACGGCACACCCGCACCCGCGAGTGGAACGGGGTCAAGTACCCAAGCCTTGAGGACGCGCTTGATGCGGCGAATGTGGTGCTGTACACGGCCCCGGAGACGAACGGGGAGGTCAGTTACCAGTCGTTCAAACACGAAGAGGAACGGACCGGCGTTGAGCTGGCCGACCTAGCAGAGGGCGTCAGATCAACGCGGATGTCGTTCTTCGACATCACACGCCAGGTCCGCCGCACGCTGATCAGTCCTTGCTGGACCGGTCTTGTGAACGACGGCAACCCGTACACGGCGTGGGCGATCAACATTAATCGCCTGGTCCCGTGGCGGACCCTTACCGGCCGGCAGCACATGTATGTCGACCACCCCTGGTACATGGACTTCGGCGAGGCGCTTGTGACGTACAAGCCCAAACTTGATCACTCGAGGACCGGGGACATCGTCAAGACGCCGGTCGACGACAAGAGCCTTGTACTGAATTACATCACGCCTCACGGCAAATGGAATATCCACTCCACGTACAAAGACAACCTGCGGATGCTGACCCTGTCCCGTGGTATGGATCCGATCTGGATCAGCGTCGAGGACGCGGACAAGATTGGCCTCAAGGACAACGACTGGGTCGAGGTCATGAACGACAACGGGGTTGTGGTGACGAGGGCCAATATCAGCGCTCGTGTACAGCCCGGGATTTGTCTGTACTACCACGCTGTGGAACGGACGATCTACGTGCCGAAGTCGCAGGAACGGGGCGGGAAGCGAGCCGGTGGGCACAACAGCCTGACGCGGACTCGCATTAATCCCATGTTGCTGGCCGGCGGATATGCACAGTTCACATACGGATTCAACTACTGGGGCCCCATCGGGATCTTCACCCGGGACACGTACTGCGTGGTCCGGAAGATGGATAAGCTGGAGTGGTAGTCACTCCGGTACAGAACCGAAATTCACGGTTGACGGACCTATGGGGATGCAATTTCCTCCACGCCCGGCAAGGGAGTAATTAATGGACGTTCGATCACAGGTATCCATGGTGTTCCACCTGGATAAATGCATCGGGTGCCACACGTGCAGTATTGCGTGCAAGAACATCTGGACTGACCGCAAGGGCACGGAGTACATGTGGTGGAACAACGTCGAGACGAAGCCCGGCACGGGCTACCCGACGATGTGGGAAGACCAGAACAAGTACAAGGGCGGCTGGCAGCTCGACGAAAAAGAACTGGATGAGCCGGACCCGAAGAAGCGCAAGCTCAAGCTGAAGCTTCAGAAAAAATGGGGAGCGCTTGGCAACATATTCGCCAACCCCAACCTGCCCACACTCGACGACTACTACGAGCCGTGGACCTACGACTACGAGAACCTGTTCACCGCCGCACTGAGCGAGGAACAGCCGACGGCGCGGGCGATCTCACTCATCACGGGCAAGCCGATGGAGATCGAGGCTGGCCCGAACTGGGACGACGACCTGGGCGGATCGCCCGTCTACGCGGCGAACGACCCGAACCTGGAACACGTCACGGAAGAAGAAAAGGCGCAGCTCTCGGAGATCGAGCGGGTCGTCTTCTTCTACCTGCCGCGCATCTGCAACCACTGCCTCAACCCCGCCTGTGTCGGAGCCTGCCCCGCCGGCGCCATCTACAAGCGCGGTGAGGACGGGGTTGTCCTCATCGGCCAGGACAAGTGCCGTGCATGGCGCATGTGCATCTCCGGCTGCCCGTACAAGAAGACCTACTTCAACTGGGGCACCGGCAAATCAGAGAAATGCATCCTTTGCTACCCTCGACTTGAGAGCGGCCAGCCCCCAGCTTGCTTCCACTCATGCGTCGGGCGCATCCGCTACCTCGGGCTGCTCTTCTACGATGCAGATAAGATCCAGGAGGTCGCCTCGGCTTCGCCGGAAGATCTCGTCGAAGCTCAGCGCTCGGCCATCCTGGACCCGAACGATCCGGAAGTTCAGGCCGGAGCCCGCAAGAATGGGATCACGGACACGATGATCGAGGCGGCGAAGAACTCGCCCGTCTACAAGTTCGTAAAGGTGTGGAACCTGGCTCTGCCGCTCCACTCCGAGTACCGAACAGTACCGATGCTGTTCTACGTCCCGCCGATGCTGCCGGTGTTGGCCAAGGTCAACGAAAACGGCAAGTACGACTCCGCCCGGGACTTCCCGGAGGGGCTGGCGCCGCTCATGAGCGCCCTGGAACGAAACCGGGTGCCCATCACTTACCTGGCGAGCCTGTTCTCCGCCGGTAATGAATCCATTGTCGAGTCGGTCTACAAAAAGCTGATCGCTGTCCGCGTATTCATGCGGGCACAGCGAGCGGGCGACGTGCCGGACTCGGAGGTGCAGCAGGCCCTCGAGAACGCGGGTACGACGGCCGAAGAGGTGCAGGCGATATTCCAGCTTACCTCCCTGCCGACATACGAGGAACGTTTCGTGATCCCGCCGATGGCGCGGGAGCAAGCGGTCGACGAGACCACAGGCGTTTACGCACACAAGGCATCTGCCGGATTTGGCTTCCGGAAGGCGCCAGCGAGGAGATTCTAGGCATGCCCGACCGGGCTGTTAGAGATCGATTGCTGGGACTGTTTGGCGGCATCCTAGACTACCCGGGCGAGAACACGCTCGAGCAGCTCAGGCTTGCCGAGGAATGCGTCGCGGCAGATTTCCCGGACGCGGTAGATCTGCTGGGCGACTTCCGTGCAGTGGTCGCCGACATGCCGGCGGAGCGCAGAGAAGAGGTGTACACGGCCATCTTTGATCTGAACGCCACGTGCCACCCGTACGTCGGCTATCAATTGTTCGGCGAGACCTACAAGCGGAGTTCTTTCCTGGTGGAGTGTAAAGAGCAGTACCGGGAGTTTGGCTTCGTGGCCCCGGAACCGGAACTGCCGGATCGCCTGTCGATCATGCTCCACTTTGTGTCGGAATGTGGCGATGCAGAAGTGGCGGACGACATCATCGAGTACGGGTTTATACCCGCTCTCGCCAAGATGACGAAAACAAAGGAACCGAGCATCAAGGACGCGGTGCAGTCGGAAGAGAACCCCTACTCCAGCGTCTTGCGGGCGCTCCAGGTCGTTCTCGGCCAGGAACCGCAGCCCGAGGAACCCATCATCGATCACGCCGGAGATACCGCAGATGTTCGTTGAGTCAGTACTGTTTATAGCGTTTCCGTACGTAGCGGTGACCCTTGCGATTGCGGTCACCCTGTTCCGTTACTTCACGGACCGTTTCTCTTACTCCACCCAGTCATCGCAGTTCCTTGAGGGCCGGGCGCTTTTCTGGGGCTCGGTGCCGTGGCACTACGGGATCCTGATCATTCTGCTGGCGCACGTCGTGGCGTTCCTGTTCCAGGACGCATGGGCGGCCCTGGTAGCTGATCAGACGACGCTGTACTCCCTTGAGTTGATCGGTCTTTCGCTTGCGATCGCTGCAATGCTCGGCCTGTCCGTGCTCTTAATTCGGCGTCTACGCAGCTCCCGGGTACTGGTGGTCACATCGACCATGGACTGGATCTTGCTGGTGGCGCTCCTGGCGCAGGTGGCGCTGGGAATCTGGAGCGCACTGTTCTTCCGCTGGGGCTCGGACTGGTTCTTGTTCACGGCAGCGCCGTGGCTTGAGTCGCTGATCACCTTCCAGCCGGACACGTCGTTTGTCGTCTCCCTGCCATGGGTGGTCAAGCTACACATGCTGGGCGGCTTCGCCATCGTCGCGATCTTCCCGTTCACCCGGCTTGTCCACGTGATCACGGTTCCGATCACGTACCTGTGGCGGCCGTACCAGGTGGTGGTCTGGTACCGGCGCTCCCGTTAGGGCGTGACCCCAAACAGGGAAACGAAACCCAAACGGTTCTGTTCGTCCGGAGCGTGTTGCAACGCATACATACCCCGGTGGTGAATAGTAATTCCATCGCCACATCAGGGGCGTTGGACGTAACTGGTGTGTGGTGGAACGATCGTGTGACCTACCCGGCCGCACGCTAACCCCACAGTCGTACATAGAGCGCTGATGGCATCGACAGATTACGGCGGCAGCGGTCGCGCATACACCGTCCTGAGCATTAACACATTGGCGTTCACCGTGGCTTTCGCCGCCTGGATGACGTACGGCGTGCTTATCACCTTTCTGGTGGACAACGGCGAGTACGACTGGGACAAGGCGCAGATCGGCTGGTTGATCGGGGTTCCGGTCCTCACCGGTTCGCTCATGCGGTTGCCGGCCGGGCTGCTGACAGACAAATACGGTGGCCGCCCCGTCTTCACGATATTTCTGCTCGTCGCCGCGATGCCGATGTTCCTGGTCAGCTACGCAGACTCTTTCCTGGGATTCATGCTCGCAGGTTTGGGTTTCGGCCTTACGGGCGCGACGTTTGCGGTTGGCATCGCTTTCAGCTCTATCTGGTTCCCCAGAGAGCGGCAGGGGTTCACCCTCGGCATATTCGGAGCCGGTAACGCCGGGGCCGCCATCACGAGCATGCTTGCGCCGCCTCTCCTCAAGTCGCTGACCGATGATGGCGCCGACATCGATGAGTGGCGGATGTTGCCGAAGATCTATGCGATCGCACTGGCAATCACCGCCACCCTGTTCTTCCTGCTCACGAAATCCAGAAAAGTTGAAGGCCACGCTGGTCACACGTTAGGGCAGCGTCTGAGGCCGCTTTTCTACATCCGGGTCTGGCGGTTTGGCCTCTACTACTTCCTCGTGTTCGGCGGTTTCGTCGCGCTGGCGCAATGGCTGATCCCCTACTACGTCAACGTGTACACGATGTCATTGGCGAGCGCCGGTTTGATGGCGTCCATATTCACGCTCCCTTCCGGCGTAATCCGGGCGCTTGGCGGGTGGATATCGGACAGGTTTGGAGCTCGTTCAGTCATGTACGGCGTCCTGGGTTTCTGCGCCATCGGATTGATACTTCTTTCTGTGCCCCGCATGGATATCCAGTCACCTGGGGAGGGCATCGTTGCCGCTCGCTCAGGGACGGTGACAAGCGTCACGTCAGAAGAGATCGTTGTCGACGATCGAAGTTACGCCCTGACACCGATGGACGCGCTTGACGAATTTGACCCCGACGCAAATCTGTTGCTCTTTCCAACCTCCGAGTTCTGGCACGAGTCTGCCGTGGAGGTCGGTGACGTGGTCACACGGCGCCAGCTGCTGGCATCCGGCATCAGCCGTATCTTCTTCCAGGCAAATATCTGGGTTTTCACCGGATTGGTTTTCATAGTCGGAATAGCCATGGGTATCGGCAAGGCGGCCGTTTACAAGCACATCCCGGACTACTTCCCTGACGACGTCGCGGTTGTTGGTGGAATAGTGGGAGTCATGGGGGGGCTTGGCGGCTTTGTGCTCCCGGTGATCTTCGGGTACATGTTGCGCGGCACCGGGATCTGGAGCACCAACTGGATGCTCCTTGCGTTGATAAGCGTTGTGTCGCTGATCTGGATGCAGTTCGTTATTCAACGCATGACACGGCAGGCGGACCCGGATCTTGTCCGTCACATTGAAAGTGATAGTTCAGCCGCGACGAGCGGCGGGGATTAATCGTGAGCACCACTTCTTCAGATACGCCCTCCAACGAAGCGCACTGGTTGACGCCCGGTTGGATCGAGGACTGGGATCCCGAAGACAAGGGATCCTGGGAGCGCCGGGGCAAAAAGGTAGCCTGGAAAAACCTGCTCATTTCTATTCCTTCACTCCATCTCGCATTCCTGGTGTGGCTGCTGTGGAGCGCGATCGTCGTGAACATGAACAGCGCGGGGTTCGACTTCACAGTCGGCGAGCTGTTCTGGTTGACGGCGATTCCGGGCCTGACCGGACCGACCTTGAGGATCGCTCACTCGTTCCTCCCGAGTCTGCTAGGTGGGCGCCTTACCCACATCATTAGCGTGGGTTCGCTGCTGATCCCAACCGTGTGGCTGTTCTTCGCAATCCAGGACGTCGATACGTCCTGGAGTACCTTCATGATGATCGGCGCCCTGGCGGGATTTGGCGGCGGCAACTTCGCTTCCTCCATGTCCAATATCAGCTCTTTTTTCCCGCGTCGGCAGCAGGGTCTTGCTCTGGGCCTGAACGCCGGCCTCGGAAACCTCGGCGTCAGTGTGGTTCAGCTGGTAACTCCGCTCATCATTGGCGTTGGCTTCGTCGGCGATTCGATGATCTACCGCGAAGGCAAATTCATAGACGGTGAATGGGTAACGACCGTAGGCGGCACCGTGAAGGATGTCTACCTCCAGAGCGGGCTGCTGATCTGGATCGTACCGATAGTCGCCACCCTGATAGCGGCGACGCTGTTCATGAACAGCATCAAGGCTTTCAGCCTCCCGCTTAAAGACCAGATGGAGATTTTCAAACTCAAGAACACCTGGACCATGACCTGGCTATACACGATGGCCTTCGGATCCTTTATCGGTTACTCGGCGGCGTTTCCGCTGACGATCAAGTTGGTCTACGGCGGGTTGGACGACGCGCCGGAAGGCCTGGCACTGAAATTCGCGTTCCTGGGCCCGTTGGTCGGATCACTGATTCGGCCGATTGGCGGCTGGCTCTCAGACAAGTACACCGGAGCAATAGTCACCCTTGTGGCTGGCATCGGATTGATCATCTCGTCACTGGCGGTGACGGCGTTCACACATCCCACCAGCATGGATTCGTTCCCGTATTTCCTCGGTGTTTTCTTATTGATGTTCTTCTTTACGGGACTCCTAAACGGTTCAACCTTCAGGATGATCGGCGTGATCAAGGAGTTCAATTTCCGGACACGTGGGCCAACGCTCGGTTGGACTTCGGCCGTGGCGGCGTACGGCGCTTTCATCATCCCGATCGTGTTTAAAGGCGCGATCGAGAGAACCAACGCACCGGACCAGGGCCTGTACGGCTTCTGTGTCTTCTACGGCGTCTCGATGGTCATCCTCTGGTACTTCTACCTGCGCAAGGGCGCCGAAGAGTACGGGGCGTAACTGACGTACTTCATCCGGGGTGTGGAGCGAACTACAAGACACCCCGGGTGAAACGGGACGCGTGCCCACGACTACGGTTGGTCAGGCCCGTGTATCAAGACAGTGGCCTCTACGGTCTGAAGTGCGGCGCTAGTCAGTCCCGATAGCGGAGACGGCGGCAAGATCATCCGAAGTGAAGATCTGCTCTTCGTCTCCGAGGCTTGACTCGACGTATGCGTGCGCCACGTCCGCCACGGCGCGGGTGGCACGGCTCGCGCTGCCCTCGGCGCCGATATCTGCCAGGCGGATCGCCGTGTCGGGGTCGTTGTAGGCGAGCATCACGCCGCAGGCGAAGCTGTACTGGATGTCCTGCCACGCCGCGTCTAGGGGCTCCTGGAAATCGTTCGGCGGAAGATCTCCCAGCTCGTTGCTGTCCTTGATGCGTGTGGCGATCCTGGCGCACACGGTCTCAACGTATTCAGCCGCCTGGGTCGCCCTGCGGACCCGAACCGCCTCTTTATGGCTGGAGTAAATCTCGGACGGGTCGTCGTCAAGAAATTTCTTTCCGTCCGGAGCGACGACGCCAAGCAGTTTGACGAGCGTGTCCGGCGAGGGCGTCAGCGCAACCCCCGTGGCGAGACCAAACTGATATGCCGGTACGACGATCTCGCCCAGCAGATCGTCCAGACGGACGGCGGCGGTATCTGAAGTAGGATTCCTGATCAACTCGTTCAGTTTGCTGCCGAACAGGAACTCGATGAAAATCATGTGGCCTCCCCTGGTATTAACGACACAATGTTACGAGTGGCCACCGCGATTCTGTGTGCGGATAGCGTGAGGAGATCCCGGGGGCAACGCACTCCGATTCGAGGAGGCCCCGGTGCGGGCCCGTTCCGCCGCCAACCCGTCAGTATCAGATGTTGAACTGAGGGTCGGCGTATCCATCCAGCTTTTCGAATATCTGTATGCGCCAACGCTGGGAGTCGATGACGAACAGGCGGGAGCGGGCGACATCAAACTTCACCCCGGTCGGGAGGGCGAACTTCGCCTCCAGGTCCAGGCTGGCGACTCGACGGCGGGCCTTGTGGACGTCCGGGTTGCCGCGGACGTACTGCTTCTGCCACTTGGAGAGCTCGATGGCCGCCCCGCCGAGCTCGCTGATAAACCCATACTCTCGGTCGAAGACCTGCACGCGGTTGTTCACCCAGTCGCAGACGTAGATATCGCCGTCAGGATCGACCGCCACGTCCGAAGGGTGATCGAACTGGCCCGGTTCGGATCCGTGCTCCCCGATTGATGAGATGAGGCCTCCGGTTGAGTCAAACTTCTGCACGCGGTGGTTCTTGTGATCGGCCACGTAAACATCGCCGTTTGAATCCACCGCAATGCCCCACGGGGACTGAAACTGGCCCTCAGCGGATCCCTGACTGCCCCACCCGTTCACAAAAGTACCGTCGGTCGTCACCTCTTGAACCCGGTGGTTGAGTGTGTCCACGATAAGCATGTTGCCGGAGGCGTTGAAAACGATCCCGGACGGCCTGTCAAACTGCCCCTCGCCGTTGCCGCCCCCACCGACGTGATTCAGGAACAAACCGTCCCGGTCAAAAACGGTCACGACATTCCGCAACTCGTCCGTCACGTAGACATTTGAATCGAGACCTACCGCGACGCAAGCCGGCCAGGCGCCCCTGAAGAACCTGTCGTTTACCTGGCTGAAAGTGGCCGTTATCTCTTCGTCTTCCGGCACGTCCCCGATGGACAGCCTGAGGACGTCCGTAAATCCTGCGGCCTTTTTCACGATGTATACGTCGTCATCCTCGCCGAACGCTAGGTTGACGATGCCGGTGATCTGCCTGCCACCAACGATGTGACTGAAATCAAACGCCCGTCCCGATGCCGATGTCGTGAGCACTTGGACCTCTTCCGTTTTCCTGGATTCCGAATTCTTTCGTCTGGTTGCGCTGGAGCCAACGTTCGCTCCCATGAATGGGAGACGCCGTTACTTCAGAATGAACTCCGGGTTCTCGAAGGTACCGCCCACGATGGGTACGGGATCGAGGCCCAGCCAGTCTTCGACAAGGCTCGTGTAGACACTTCTGAAGTCCAAATCCGGCACGAGGTCACCCTGGTCCAGATCATTGGCCTTTGTAGACGGATACTGCCCGTACTGGCCGCCCTTTACACCCTTGCCGATAGCGAAACAGACGCCGCCGGCGCCGTGGTCCGTGCCGGAGCCGTTGTCGTACACGCGACGCCCGAACTCCGAGAACAGGAACATCATCACGTTGTCGGCGGCGTTGTGTTCTTCTAGATCGTCGAAGAAATCACGGATGGCCTGCGAGACCTGATTCCACAAAGTGTGGTGGTTACCCAGCTGATCCGCGTGGGTGTCAAAAGAGCCGTGGTCGCAGTAGAAAACCCGGGAGCCGAGCCCTGCCAGATGCACCTGCGCTATGCCCTTCAGCTTTCGGCCGATGGTGGAGTCTGCATACTCGACGGTAGATGAGTATTTCTCCGGCGCAACATTCAGGATCTCGGCTCCTTTGAGGGCGTCCAGGCCGGTCTGCCCCAGGTAATCCATCACCGGCCCTGTGCCGATCGCCGGCGAGTACATGCGCTTGTACCGCCCAAGTACGCGGTTGAGCTTTTCCTCAGGGGTTATGTCGGTCAGAAGTCCGTAGCTATCGATGTTTTCGACGGTGGCCACAGGGACGTTTGGCGCAACCAGGGCGCGGAACAGGGCCGAGCCCATGCTGACGGCGGTGACCACGTTCTCTTTGTCCGGATCAAGTTCGCGTACCACGCGGCCGAGCCAGCCTTCGGTGCCAAGAGTGTCCGGCTCACAGGTGTGCCAGATGTCCATCGATCGGAAATGCGACCGGGGCGAATTCTCGTAGCCCACGCCGTGGATGATCGCTACGTTTCCATCTTTGTACATGTCTCTTATCGGACCCATCGTCGGGTGCAGCCCGATGTCGTCGTCCAGCGTGAGGACCTCATCCTCTCTGACATTCACCGTCGGGCGGTAATCCCGGTAAAGAGGGTCGTTGTACGGCACCACGGTGTTCATGTAGTCGTTGCCGCCCGACAGTTGAAGCACGACCATGACCGGATCCTTTTTCGAGCCGATCTTGTTTGCTCCGTTTTCGATCACGCTAGTCAAAGTCAGTTCCTCTCTGGGTCCGACGGTATGAGCCCGACGTCTGGCGGTTGCCAACAGGGTTGAACGGGGATCTTGCGGCTAGGCGAACTGATACTCCCTGAGGGATACCACTAGCTGGAGAATCTCCGTCACCTTCGCCGCTCCGCCCTGTCCCGGCCGATCATCCTCCCAGTCAAACACGCCAAGTCCCCGTGCGTGGTCCAGAAGTTCCGTGCGTGACTCATCCGGGATTTCGAGCGGCCCCATCACGTCCAGGCAGGCGTCGACCACGTCCTCCGGGTCGCTACCGGACGACTTGATGCGGTCAATTATCTTCGTCACGCCTGGCCGGGACTGATCGCTGATCATCTGTGCGGTGAAATTTGTCCGCTTCATCAGCGTTCCACTATTGATCCACTCGATACCGGAGTGCCAGCCCTCCACGCTCGGCGGGTTGAGAAGCTCCTGGCCCATGAAGCCGATCTGGCTTGCCCAGTTCATCGTTTCGGGCGCCGGTCGATTCGTATCTTCGATAAGGCGGAGGGTGCCTATCACGACCTCGGTCGGATTCTTGACCCGTTTGAACTGGGCGCACTTGAAGAAGTCCGAGTTGAAGACTTTCTTCAGGACGGTCCCCATGTGGTAGTCACTCTCGATGAGTGCGTCGGCGATGAACCGAACCGCTTCCGGGTCGTTGGGCGGCGTAACGGACCACGCCGGCACCTGCGGCTCGTCGGCCACAAAGAAGCTGTACAAGTGCCGTGCGATGAAACCAGCCGTAGCGGGCTTGGACAGAATGATGTCGATGATCTCTTCGCCGTCAAAATTACCCGTGTGTCCCAGGAACGTCTTCTCGCCATAGTCGTGGTCATGCGCCCGGAACTCATACTCCCAGTCCCATCGACCCATGTGGAAGCGCGGGAGCTTGTGTTTGAGCGTCCAGCCGGTGAAGGCGCGAGAGCACTCCCTGACGTCGGTTTCGGTGTAGTTGCCGACGCCCATCGTGAACAGCTCTAGTAGTTCCCTACCCCAGTTTTCGTTCACCGAATCGGCGTGGTTCTCATGGTTATCAAGCCAGTAGATCATCGCTGGGCTCCGCGCCACCGACATGAGGAGATCTTTATACTTTCCGAGCCCCTTCTCACGGAACGAATCGATCATGTCTTCGATCTCGTCGTAATGGTCGACCTTGGCGACGCCTGTTGCGAAAAGCTGATGGTAGAAGAGGCAGAGCTTTTCCTGGAGGGGCGCATTTGTGTTGATCATGCGCCAGACCCAGGGGACGTGCCCCAGACCACCCATCGTCCCCGGCTTCCACCAGAGCGGGTAGTAGCGCAGAAACTCGTATATATCGACCGGTTCCTGGTCGTCCGGGCTGAGAAGCTCTTCCACGGTTGCTTCGTACCCGAGTTCGGCCCTTCGTTCCAGCTCGTCCCGGGACGCCCCGAAGCCTGCCCTGCGCATCAAATGCGCCATCAGCGAAAGGTTCTGGTCTGTCATTTATACGTGCCCCCGTCGTGACATTGATAGCGGAAGTGTAAGGCACGGGCGCGCTAACCGGTGGCACGACCAGATAACTTACGTCGGTGCCATGTACGCGACCCCGGAATTCGGAACGGCCGGCGCGGCCGGAACCAGGCCGCCGGATGACGCGAGTGAACGCCGTCGCGTCTGTCTGACGAAATTCGCCGCAAACCTGGGCGTAACTATGGGTCGGCGGACAGGGTGTTCTCCACGTCCTCTTGAGTAACGGATTGACCAGCTGGCGCAATCCCGTGTCGCTCCGCTAAGTAATCTCGTCCGCGCCCGACTGTCTCCGCCAGGGCTAGCATTACGACCGTGGTGATCACTATCACTCCGCCCGCTGCGAGGTCGGCGTAGAACGCGACGACCAACCCGATCCAGACGCTGAGAAGCCCGAAGGCTATCGACAGCAGTAACGCAGTCCTGAACCCTCGCGCCAGACGCAACGCCGCCAGCACTGGTATCACGATCAGGGCGCCGACCATCAGTACGCCGACGACGCGCATCGATGCCGTCACGGTAGCCCCCGTCAGAACTGCCAGCGCCAGGTTGGTTGCCGTCACCCTGACGCCGCTCACATGTGCCAGATCCTGATCGAACGCGCTCTGCGTAAGTTCCCCAAAAAACGATATGACGAACAGGATTACCACCACGAGCAGTATCCCTATTAACCAGAGATCGCGATCGTTGATGGAGAGGACCGTCCCGAACAGGTAGCCGAAGAAGTCGGCGTTGAAGCCGGATGATTTGCTGATAATGATCACGGCGATCGCGAGCGATGAATACAGGAACACGGCCAGCGCCGCATCGCCCGGCATCCGGCCACGCGCCCGGAGCTGTTCGATGCCCGCGGCCGATGTTGTAGTCGCGATCAATGCGACAAACGTCGGGAAGGTGTTTGTGACAAAACCGATGGCAACGCCCATCAACGCCACGTGCGACAGGGTATCGGCGATCAGCGAGAGACGGCGCAGGACTATGAAAAGGCCGAAGGCCGGCGCAAGTATCGCCACCATCGAGCCACCGATCAGGGCCCGGATCATGAAGGTGTACTGAAATATCTCAGGCAAGGATCAGCTGGCCTTACCTGTGTTCGTGCAGGGCATCGTGAAGAAGGACGTCCACCGGGAAGCCGTACAGCTCCGATAGATGCTCGCCGGTGAGGTGGTGGGGCGCTCCATGGAACACAACGGTGCGGTTTATGCAGGCGCAAACGGTGGCGCCCTGCATCACAGCACCGATGTCGTGGGAGATGAGGAACACGGTCATTCCGTGCTCTTGGTTGAGTGCGGAGATGAGCTCATGGAACCGATCGCGCCCGACCGCGTCCACGCCCGATACCGGCTCGTCTAGGAACAATAATTCGGGGCGTCCAACAATGGCGCGCGCGATCAGTGCTCGCTGCCGCTGACCGATCGACAACGACTCGATGGGCCTGTGTCGCAGGTGTGCAATGCCGGCCACGTCCAGCGCGTCAAGGACGTCCTTTCGCCCGTGCCTCCGGAAAATGGCGAGCGGATCAATCCCCCGGTACAGGCCCTGCTCGACGATCTCTTCCACCGTCGCCGGGAAGCGTGTTCCAAGGCCTTCCACCCTTTGCGGGACGTACCCAACGCGGGACCAGTTCCGGAATCGAGACGAAGACTGCCCGAATAGCTCGACAGAACCGCGCCCGGGTTTCAACAAGCCCAGAGCGAGCCGGAGCAAGGTCGTTTTCCCGCTGCCGTTTGGCCCGAGAATGGCAGCAAAGTCGCCTTCATGAACCTTGAACGACACATCCTCTACGGCCGGCTCTCCCCCGCCGTAGGAGTACCAGGTGCTTTTGAACTCACAGACCGTCGGGCGATTGGACGGGGCATTCTCGCCATCTGATCCCGCCGACCAGAGAGTTGTCTGGCCGTTCTCTAGATCCAGATCGGCCTGTCGCTCCCGGTCCACCTCGTCAGCCCGTTCCACCGTCATGACGCACACTCCAACGCGATCGCAAGGCTCTCCAAGTTCGCGCCCATGAGCGTGAAGTAGGTTTCGCCGTCGTCCTTTTGATCCTGTCTCATGTTCTGGAGACTGTGCAGCGGCAGCGCCTGAACACCCGTCTCCCGAGCCAGCGTGTCGCTCATGCGCTCCGAGTCGATCGGACTCACCAGCACGTAACGAATTCCGGTCTCGGTGATCGCCTCGCTCAAATCGGCAAGCGCCTTCGGGCTGGGTTCGGCCTCCGGGTTGATGCCGCTTATGCCGACGGCGTTCAGATCGTATCGCGCCGCCATGTAGTTGAAACTGTCGTGCGACGTGACAAAGGTATCTCCCCGGCAGGACTGTAGAGTGCTCGAAAACTCGCCGTCCAGCGCCGTCAGATCGGCGATCAGGGCGTTCGTGTTCCCCTCGTATACAAACCTGCCATCGGGATCGACCGCGGTTAGGCCCGCCTCGATGGCGCGCGCCTGCGTTATAGCAAGAACAGGGTCTAACCACATGTGTGGGTCCAGCTCGCCGTCTTCGTGACCGTGGCTGTCTTCGCCACCGTGGCTGTCTTCAGAACCGGCGTCGATATCGTCGGACCCAAAATACCGGGCGTTTGACTCTGAGCTTGCCTGCACAGCGATATCGGGAGCATCCCCCGCCGCAAGTAAGGAATCGACCCACGACTCGAATCCCAGGCCGTTGTAGATAAACAGATCGGCGTTCGCAATATGACGTAGGTCGTCCGGCGTCGGCTCAAAATCGTGCGCGTCGCCTCCGGCCGGCACCACTCCGTCTACCCGTACCCGTTCACCGCCGATGCGTTCCGTGAAGTACTCCCACGGATACATAGAGGCGACGGCGTGAACGGATTCGGGACCGGAGGCGTTACCACCTGCCCCGTCTACAGTGCCCCCGCAGGCCAACCCGATCATCGCCTGTCCAATCGCCGTGAATAATACGATTAATGAGCATTGTTTAATGAGATTCAGTATCAATTAAGATCCCCTGAAATCAATAGACAAATTGCTTCAATACGTCAGACGGCCTGTGAATTCAGGCAGGATCCGCATCGGATGAACACCTCCATCCGATGGCCGACGATCTCGCCCTCGATCTCACGGGTCAGCGATCTGAGCACGCGTTCCACGGTGGTGTCACGAAACTCTTCGATGGCGCCGCAGGTCGTGCAGACGGAGTGGTGATGATGTTCGACACGAGACGGGCTGTAGATCGGCGTGCCGTCGGGCAACGCCAGCTTACAGATCACGTCGGCGTTTACGAGCAGCTTCAGTGTCCGGAAAACTGTTGCTCGCCCGACGCCCGGAAGCTGTCCCGAAATGTCTTCCGCCGTGAACCCGCCGTCTCTGCGCTCGACAGCCGCCACTACCTGACGACGCTGGCCGGTGATCCGGAGGCCGGCGTCTTCCAGGGCGGTGATCGCGTCGTGTTGCGCAGTTGGAGCCGTTGTCATCGGGGTCTCATGTCGGGCGTATCGCAAAACTTATCTAATTGATAGTAAGTATCAATACGTGATCATGCTACCTGCGCTGTTACTACCCGTCAATCGCGTTAACGACCGGTAAGGCGGGTCAGCTCACGCTCGGCGAGGTCCTGGCTCTCGGGATCGTTGAATCCGTACGCGAGGGCCTGATTGAGGTCCCGGATGGCCGTATCGGAGTGGCCCTCCTGCGCTTCGCCCAGCCCCTTTATCAAGTAGAGCACGGCGAGCGAGTCGCCATCCGGATCAGCGCTCAGCGCCTGTCGGGCATAAGAACTCGCCTCGCCGAAACGCTGTTCAAGTAGTGCCGTGATCGCCCGCCCGGTCAGTTGGTCCGTGAGGTCCCGGTTCCTGTCGGAATCCCCTCGTGAGATGAACACCGTGAACAAAAGGAGGACCGCAAAAGCGGTGATGGTCGCCGTGCCTAGCGTCGCCGGACTCGCCTGTCGGATCACCGATCGGGACGCAACGAGACGAGTGTTCAGTCCGTAGGTGTTTTCGGCAGCCGCTCGCGGCGAAAGCCTGAGGGCCAACAAGGTGCCGGCTATCAAGCCGCCGAGGTGCGCCCAGTTGTCAACGCCCGTTGTCGTAAGGCCGAGCGAGACGTTGATGACGATGATGAACGCGAGCCCTCCGAGAGATCCGCGCGCCGCCGAACCAAACACGACCCGGTTCAGATACAGGTAAACGGCAAACGCACCCAGCATCCCGAAAATTGCGCCGCTCGCGCCCGCGCCGACGGTGGGACCGGCTGCATAGCTGGCGACGTTTCCGGCCACGCCCGCCGTCAAGTAGATGGCGAGGAACGCGCGCCAGCCGTAGGAGCGCTCGACAATCCCTCCGAAGACGAGGAGGGAGATGCTGTTCGCCAGCAGGTGGAAGATCCCGATGTGCATGAACACCGGCGTGATCAATCGCCAGAACTGGCCGTCCGCAATTTCGGGACCGTACTTGGCGCCGTATTTGATGAGCACCTCAGCGTCTTCAGAACCGCCGGCTGCCTCGAGTAGCAGGAAATACGCCGCGTTGATCGCCAGCACAGACCACATGGCGGGGTTGGCGCGCAACATGGAGGAGATACCGTCTCGTTCCGGTCCCTGTTGAAACGGGTTCCGTTGGAACATTCAGTGGGCTCCTGTGGCCATGGGATTGGCCCCGATACTTTTGATCGATTTACGGCGCTGACGCCTGATGCCTGTCAGCACCCTGCGTACTTTACGCAGTTGATCCGCAGCGGGACTTGATCCGCGTTTCTTGAAACCCCGGGGGCGTGACGATCTCCCGTCGCTCCGTGTACTCATCTCGCTCGGCTATAAAACGCATAGCGCCACACTATGGCGACAGTCTGGACAGTTTCATCAGCGGCATGGTTGATCCCGCCCTCCAGGGCAGCGTGCGTGAACTGTGCGGCGATGCGATCCTGAGCAAACTGTTCCGGCTGGACGTTCTTCTCCGCCTGCATGTCGACGAACTGGATCCTCTATAGACGATTAGACCGGCTCACGATTTGTTCCAGAGCGACTCCAGGTGATACTGGGGTTGCCAGCCGAGTTGTCCTCGCGCTTTGGTGTTGCTGAACTTGCCGTGCGGCAGATCGGTGAACAACATGTAGGTCTCCACCCTGGTCGGCAGTCGCTCCAGCGGCAACTCCACCGCGCATCTGATAGCGCTTCCGGCGTCCTGCCAGGCGATGCTGTACGGCACCATCATGTCCCTGCCGAGCGACTCCAAACCGCTTCCCCCGGGCCCGTTGCCGATGTCGGCCGGGTCGTATAGGTGGTAGAAGAGCAGCGTTTGTAGATAGATGTCGTGAGTCGTCGTGAAAACGCGGTCGATCTCCTGCCCCAGTGCTTTTGTGTGTGCGTAGAGACGCGTGCCCGGCTGCGGCGGCATATCCGGGTTGAGATCGAAATCCCAGTCTTCGTATCCCGGCCCGGCAAGCTGGAAGTGCGGCCCGGTGTTGATGACGCGCTGGATGCCGTGGGTCACGGCGGCGACCATCATGTTGTAGTTGCCACGTGTGTTGACGTCGAACGCGACGCGACGGTGCGGCCGCAGGACGGAGAGGTTGACGATGGCGTCCATCCCCTCGGCCGAATCGACCACGTCGTCCACGTTTGAGACATCTATTTGACGCCATTCGTGGGTCGTCTCCGGCGGCTCGCCGATGTCCGTGATTCGCAGCCGGTGCCGATCGCCAAGTGCGTCCACCACCCATGGCCCCAGCATCCCATTTCCGCCAAGAATCAAGATGTTCATCAGGCCACTCCCTGCCCTTTCCAGAGTCCAAGTATCGATGCCGCGCCCTTGAGGAGGAATCGTCGGTTCGGGATTGGGGATTGCACATGGATCGTCCGGAACGAGGCCGGGTGAGGTGAACCGGCCGACTGGGCGCCCGCCGCAAGGTCTGCGATGAGCGCCGCGTTGAGCGCCGTACGCAGGTCGTCTCCGGCCAGCGCTGCGGTCGATCCCGAGGCAACCGCTGCAGCCGTGTCGCCGTCGACCAGCGGGAATCCGAGTCTCAGGTTGGCAATCTTGATGCCGCCTTCCCGGCCGAACTCCCGGCAGACGTACTCGGACAGGTGCGCCGAGAGGATCACGGGTTCAACGGACGGGGTCGAGCGCCAGTTTTCGGTGACGGTCAGGTTCTCGGGGTAGTCGGAGAGCAGTTTCAATGTGCTCAGGTTGATGAAGCGTGGAACGCCGGCGGAACGCGCTGCAGTGAGCAGGTTGTAGGTGCAACGGGTGTGCTGATCGAGGAGGTCGGACGCCGAGGCGAAGTGCCCGCCGTATCCGATGTGGACGATGCCGTCTATGCCGTCAACAAGACGATCCGTGGAGTCGTCGTCGCCAAGATCGCAGGTGATCACGTGCTCGTGGCCCTTAGCATGTTCGGAGAGATCGGTGAGAACCAGGTCGTTGTCCGGGGCTAACAGACCGGCGACGGATCGGCCAAAATCGCTCGTGGCCGAGGTCAATAACAGGCGCAACTTGGGCCTCCGGGTTGTGGCGGGACGTGGTTGGTTAGTCGATGTGCCGCGGGACTGGGATAACCGTCGCACGTGGCACGGGACAGCTTAGGCCCAGCCAGTGTCCGCCTCAAGCTGGTAAGCGATTATTTGATAGCCTCACAGGACCGTAGTGGCCGGTCGTGTACCCCGAACTACACCTGCAAGAATCGTACAAAGGATCGCGCGGTGAAGATCACAAAGATAGAGACCATCATCCTGAAGGACATCTGGCCGGTCACCTGGGTCCAGATACATACCGATGACAGCATCGTCGGCCTTGGAGAGGTGTGGGTGAACGGCACCGGATCCGTGGCAACCTACGTGGCGGAGGTGCTCGCCCCGGAACTGCTGGGCAAAGACCCGAGGGATATCGAACGCCACTGGGCGCGCATGTACTACGTGGGCCGCTCCACCGGAAATCGAGGCGTCAACATGCTCGCCATGTCCGCCGTCGATATCGCACTGTGGGACATTTATGCGCAGTCCGCGGGCGTCCCGCTTTACCAGGTGCTGGGCGGCAAGTTCAGGGAGCGCATCCGGGTCTACAACACATGCTTTGACCCGATTATGCCCCACAGCGGATCGAACGACGATAGCGGCCTCTACGACCTGAAGGCGCAGTGGGAGGACCCGGGCGCGCTCGCGGAGTCCCTGCTGGCCGATGGCGTCACTGCGATGAAGATCTGGCCCTTCGACCGCTACGCCGATAAGAGCAACGGACAATTCATTGGCACCGAAGACCTAGAGGCTGCGACGCGCCCTTTCCGAGAGATCAGAGAAGCAGTCGGAAACCGGATCGATATAGCGCTGGAGTTGCACAACCGCTGGAACCTGCCAGCCTCTAAACAGATCGCCAGGTCCGTCGAGCCGTACAACGCCATGTGGATAGAAGACGCCATGCCGCTGAATAACATCGACAGCCTGAAAGAGTTAAAGGACTCGACCACGGTTCCGGTCTGCGCTTCAGAAACAATATCGACCCGCTGGGGGTTCCGCGACGTATTCGAGAAGCACGCCACAGACATCGTCATGATCGACGTGACATGGGTCGGCGGGCTGAGTGAGGCCCGAAAGATCGGATACGCTGCCGAGACGTACGGGCTGCCGTTCGCCCCGCACGACGCCTCCGGCCCGGTGACGCTGATGGCATCGACGCACCTGGACATGCATCTGCCGAACGCCGTGGTCCAGGAGACCGTCCGTGCCTTCATGAGGACCTGGTATGCCGATGTGGTTGATGTGCTGCCGGTCATCGAGGACGGCCACATCTCGGCCCCGGACACGCCGGGACTTGGGATGAAGCTGTTGCCCGGAGTTATGGATCGGCCGGACGCTGATGTCACGGCGACCACACTCTAGACTGGCGCAAAAAAAATCCCCCGAACGATATCCGAGGGATTGCTTTATTCGGAGTTCGAGAGCCGGGTTTACGGTTCGATTCCAAGTCCGTCTACTGCGTTGAGAAGGCGACGAAATGCCGATACGGTGCGCTTCCAACTTGTGCGCAACACGCCGGTTCGCTCGTCGGTGGTCGGAGAAGGGATTTGTGTCGTGGTAGCCATGGTTCGTTTCCGCTGCTGTGTGCCGGTGCCAGGATTGAATTGGCCCGGGAGCGGATGGCAATAAAAAAACCCCCGGGATCACATATCCGCAGGGGCCGCACAGAACGCTGTGGTTCTCAACCAGTCAGCGCGCGGTTACTCCTCCCCTGCGGGTGGTACAACAACAAGTACACATGGCTGATCGGTATTTCACAGTAACGCCATTGTAGACCTAGGGCCCGTTATTTCAAAACCGGGCCTTCACCCAACCGTTGGCGGGGGATATCCACGCTCGGAGTTAGAGGGCGTGTATCCCGAGCAAATCGGTCACGTTTGCGCCCAGAACGCGGTCCATATCGGCATCGCTCAAATTGCCCTCACGTACCCCACGTATCGCCCTGCCCTGCCGGATGAGTGGGAAATCGCTGCCGAACAGGATGCGATCGGCGCCGGTGGCAATTGCCGAAACGGCGTACACTTCCGGCCGGTAGAGGTACGGCGTGGCGGCGCTATCGAAGTAGACGTTAGAGAGCGACTCTGTGACCTCTGGCATAAGGGCGTAATACGGGAGTCCGCCGCCGAAATGGGCGAATATGAAAGCTACTTCCGGGAAGGCGGTGGCCAACCTGAGCAACCGGTCCGGGGTCGTTGCGCCCTTGCCTGGGTAATCGTGACCGATCAGCTCAGAGGCGTGCACGACGACCGGGATTGCTGCTTCCATTGCGAGACCCGCCACACGGCGCATACCTTCGGCGTCTTCCGGACTCCAGTTCTGTGTATCTGCATGCAATTCCCCGATCCCCCGCGCTCCCGCCACGAGGCAGCGTTCAGCTTCCTTTACGGCCTCGACTCCCCAGCCCGGGTCCACGCTGCAAAAAGGAATGATGCGGCCGGGATGATCGATGGCGGTGGAGAGCAGGTAATCGTTGGAAAGCCGGGCGGCGTCCTGATCGGTCCAGCCGTATCCCAGAGCCACCGACAGGTCGACACCGGCGCTGTCCATTTCGGCAACCAGTTCCCCGGATGAAACCGACAACGCCGCCGTATCGTCGAACAAAGCGGCGAACGTGCGATCAGTCGCCAGCCAACGCTCTCGTTGCTCACGGAACTCGCCCGGGAGGATGTGTGTGTGGGAGTCGACTATCAAGACGCTTTGCGGGTCGCCGATGGACCTGAAGAACACACGGTCATTGCTATACTTTCGAGACGAATTCACGTTGGCGCACGGAAATCAACAACCCGCAAGCGCCACGACTTACTTTACCCGACGTTCAACCAGGGGAGGCCCGATGGCGAACCCCGCCGTATCCCCAGCGATCTCACACACCACGCCGAAGATGGGCGTGGTCGCTGCGTTGTACACGACACCGGAAACGGTGATCGAGGATTACGGCCGTTTGCTCAAGCTGGCCAACTACCAGGACGCGCTGGCCCCGGGCATACAAACACTACTCAAGATCAATCTGTCGTGGCAGCACTACTACCCCGCTTGCTCCACAACGCCGTGGCAGATGGACGGGGTGATCCAGCGGCTTGAAGCGGACGGATACGACGATCTGATGGCCGCCCACAACGGGACGGTCGTGGTTGACCCGTTCGAAGGAGAGATCCGCAACAAGCACAAGGTTGTCGAGGAAAAGCACGGGATCCCGTCCATCACTCTGGACGTGGAGCCAAACCGCTGGGTTCCGTACGTACCGAAGGGCGAGATGCTGGTGCTGAACGAAGTCTTCCCCGACGGCCTGTTCATCCCCGAGACCTTTGCCGGGAAGAACATCATCCACCTCCCGACGGTCAAGACACACGTGTTCACACAGATGACGGGAGCAATGAAAAACGCCTTCGGGGGTTTGCTGCACCGCAATCGCCACTGGACGCATGCCGTGATCCACGAAACGCTGGTTGATTTGCTGACCATCCAGAAGGAGATCCACCCGGGGTTGTTCGCCGTGATGGACGGCACATTTGCCGGGGCCGGACCGGGCCCGCGGGCGATGCGTTGGCACGAGAAGAACCTGATCCTGGCGAGCGCAGACCAGGTGGCGATCGACGCCACAGCCGCAAGGATGATGGGAATGGACCCGATGTCGCTGCCCAAGATACGGCTGGCGCATGAGCGTGGCCTAGGGGTTGGCAATCCGTCCGAGATCGAGATCGTCGGCGAGGATGTTTCAAAAGTGAACTGGGGCTTTGCTAGCGGGCAGAGTACGTTTGCCAGTCGAGGCCAGAAGCTGATCTACCATGGCCCGTTGAAGCCGCTTGAACGCATCCTGCTGCGTAGCTTCGTCGCGCCCTGGGCTTTTTTCGCCTCGAACGTCTATCACAACTCGTTCTGGCTGCGCTTTATCGGCCGCAAGCGGGTCGCAGAGGCGATGAAGACCGGCTGGGGACGGCTCTTCCAGAGCTACTGAGGCGAGTGCGACGTGTGCGGTGCTGGACTGCCGTTCGATACATGTGAGGAGACGAGGATGAGATCAAAGCCAGAAATTGCCGTCGTGGGAACCTGGTTACTCATGGCGAACGCGAGGGCGAACGCCATCATCTTCGTCGTCGTCTCGGTGAAGTTGTCTGCGACCATGGACCTGACCGCCTCGGAGAACGACCTTCTTGTCGGATTGTCGATTATCTCCACATCCATATTGGCGGTTTGGGTTGGTCGTCGAAGTGTTCGGGGCGGCTGTTCCAGAGCCATTAGGCCGGGAGTGACAAATGTCCTCTTCGCCTTCCCCAATAAACCCGTCGTTACCGGCTAGGCCCCTTCTTCCGGGTGTTCGTCGCCCCAGGGCCACTCGTTGTGGGCGAACACTCCCAGATCGCGGCCCTGGTGCACGTGGACGATCAGTTCTTGGCGGTCGATCCCCACGGCGTCGATCAGGTCCTCATCGATCATCTCGACAATGTCCTGGATGCCCTCTTGCGTCAGGCTCTCGGACACGATGAGTGTGGCGTGTACCACGGGCGAGGCGTAGTGAATGTCCAACCGACCCACGGGCGATGCTTCCTCGATCACCGTGTAGCACTCTGAATTGGGTGTGCGCGTCTCGCGCTGGAAGTAAAAACCGGGCATGGCTAGCTGCGCACCTGACCGTCGCCACGGACGACCCACTTGTATGTGGTGATCTCCCGCAGACCCAACGGGCCGCGAGCGTGCAGTCGATCCGTGCTGACTGCGACTTCTGCACCAAGTCCAAACTCGCCGCCATCATGAAAGTAGGTCGAGGCGTTCGAGAACACGGCGGCAGCGTCCACGGTGGAGAGGAACCACTCACTCGTGTCCTTATCCTCCGTGACAATGGCCTCGGAGTGGCTCGATCCAAACCTGTCGATATGGTCGAGCGCATCGTCTATGGAATCGACCACCTTCACGGCGGCCACAAGCGCCAGGAACTCCTGTCCGTAGTCGTCGTCTCCAGCGCTTCGCAACGAGTCCCCGCCTAGCGCTGGCTCAAGGATGGCGAGCGAACGCCCGTCGCACCTGACCTCGACACCCCGGTCGATCAATCCCTTCACGATGGGCGGCAGGTAGTTGGGAGCCACCTTCTCGTGGATAAGCAAAGTGTCCAGCGCATTGCACACGCTTGGGCGTTGTGTTTTGGCGTTAACTACGATGGCGACGGCCTTCTCAAGGTCGGCCGCGACGTCCACGTATGTGTGGCACACGCCGATGCCGCCCGTGATGGCGGGCACGCGGGCGTCTTCCCGTACACGGTTGATGAGCGCTTCACCGCCGCGTGGAATCAGGAGGTCGATCAACCCCCGGGCCTTGAGCATCTCGTCGACGATGGCGCGATCGGTTGAGTCGATGAACTGGATGGCGTCGGCGGGAAGCCCGGACGATTCCAGGGCGTCCCGGGCGATCCCGGCGAGCACCTTGTTGGAATGGATGGCTTCACGGCCACCCCTGAGGATGACCGTATTGCCGGCTTTCAAACAGAGCGCGGCGATATCGATCGTCACGTTGGGGCGGCTCTCGTAGATCACGCCGATCAGGCCCAGGGGCGCACGGACGCGCTCGATATCCAGTCCGTTTGGTCGTGTGTACTCCTCGATCTGCTCCCGGACCGGATCGTCCAGCGATGCGACGTGCCTGACGTCCGAGACGATCTTTTTGATCCCCTCCGCGTCCAATCGTAAACGGTCGACTATGTGATCGCCCAATCCGTTGGACCCTGCGGCGGAAACGTCGAGCAGATTTGCGGCCACGATCTCGTCGTTCCGCGCCTCGAGAGCACCGGCTAGCGCCGCCAGGAAATCGTTCTTTTGGTCCGTGTCCGCCGCGGCGAGCGTCTTGCCGGCTGCGCGCGCTGCAACTGCCTGCTCGTTAAATCGTGATCCGTTGCTTACAGTCATCGTTCCGCCGCCCTTTCCGTAGATTCCGAGTCGGCGTCCGTCGTGGTTTCGTGTCCGTTGCCCGCCAGGGCCATGTTGTTGCGATGGACGATATCAGGCCCGTACCCGTAACCGAGAATCGATTCGATCCTGTCCGAACGAACCCCCAGGATCCGTTCGATATCGGTTGATCGGTAGTTGGTGATACCCCATGCCACGACGTCGCCCGCCTGTTCGAGAATCGAGATGTTGGCGCCGCGCTCAAACGAACCGTCCACGCGCAGGACGCCGGCCGGCAGCAGACTGTTGCCGCCGTACTGGAGGGCCTTTGTTGCGCCGGCATCGATGACGACACCACCCCTGCTGCTGGCCTTGCCGGTGAGCAGAAAGCGTTTCCAGCCCTCGACGCGATCCGTGGTCGGCTTGAAGCGCGTCCCGATGCCCTCGCCGTTTGCGATGCGCCCTATCACGCCGGGAGTTCTTCCCGCCGCGATCACCGTGTAAGCACCGAAGCGGGTCGCCATGCGGGCGGCCTCCACCTTACTACGCATGCCACCCTGCCCTCTTCCGTCACGCGCATCTCCCGCCATCGCCTCGATCCGGTCGTCGATATGCACTACCGATTCGATCCGTTTGGCCGTCTTATCAACGTTCGGGTCGGCCGTGAACAGGCCGTCCTCGTGGCCCAGCAACAGGAGGCCGTCGGCGTTGACGGCATTCGCGATTGAAGCGGACAGGCGATCGTTGTCGCCGAACACATCACCCTCCAGCTCTTCCACGGTTACGACATCGTTCTCGTTGATGATCGGCACGGCGCCGATGTTCAGGATGGATTCCAACGTATTGCGCACGTTGAGGTAGCGTTGCCGGTTTGCGATATCGGGCCGTGAGATCAGGGTCTGCGCCACGGCAATGTCGTGTTCTGCGAATAGTTCGTCATAGGTGCGCATGAGCTCCGGCATCCCAAGCGCCGCCAGCACCTGCCGGCCCGGCACATCGCCATTTCCGGGTTGCCCGATTCCGGGTTGTCTTGCCACGACCCTGCGTCCGCCAGCCACGGCGCCGGAAGTGACGACCAGAACCTCATGCCCGTCTTTGATGAGCGACGCCATTTGCCCAACGAGGTCAGCCATGATCTCGATATCAAGCGTCTCGCCGCCGCCGGTCAACAGGTTTGTGCCCAGTTTGACAACGAGACGGTTGGGCCGGTCTTGGACGCGCGCGGACTTGCTGCCTTGTGCACTCATAAAAAGATCGTCTGGAAGGGGTTGGTTAGCCGTAAAAACGGCGCGTTTGGCCCGTGTTCGACTCGTGTTCGCTCGGGATGGATTCGCGCCACTTTGAATTATACCGGCCCTTTTGCCCCCGATTCGCCCCGCATTTACCTGGATTTACTGATCTAACCCGTGATGACACGATAGCGAAACGGACCAACCTGTTGTTATGATCAATGGGTAGCCGGGCCAGCAAACGATGCTGGTTTATTGGCGTGCTAGTCAGGTTAGTGGAAACGACTGGATGACCCTTTCAGCCCTCCTGCCTCTGCTCTCAGAGAGTGAGCGGTTCCAGGAGCTGATACACCGTCTCCGGGCGCCCAGATCCCGGGAGGTGTTGATTGCGCCCGATGCGCCTACACCCTATGCGGTGGGAGCGCTGTGGCGCTCATTGGGCGCGCCTATCGTCGTAGTCACGCCGCAGCCGGAGTCGGCACGCCGCCTCACCGCCCAGCTGTACACATGGCTCGGTGATAATGCCCCTATCTACCAGTTCGCTGAGAACGAAACCCTCCCGTATGAGCGTCTGAGCCCGGACCGCGGTGCCACGCATCAACGGCTCCGATCCCTCGCCGCCCTTGAAGACCGCCTGGCGCCCCGCCCTCCCCTCGTCGTCGTATCCGCCCTGGCCCTTTCACAGAAAACGCTGGACCCGAAAACGTTCCGGGCCGGTTCATACCGGGTCGAGGTGGGCGACGTGTCCGCCCCGGCCAAGCTCGTGGAGACATGGATCGAGATCGGGTATGAGGTTGAGCCCACGGTCGAGGTTCCCGGCACGATAAGCCGGCGTGGGGGCATCCTGGACGTGTTCCCGGTCTCGTCAGATGTCCCGTATCGCATCGAGTTCTTCGGCGACGAGGTGGACAGCATCCGGGTGTTCGACCCGGAGACGCAGCGCTCCGTCGAGCCGGCGGCTGTTGTCACCATCGTGCCGGCCGAAGAAACTCTTCCCCTGCGTTCAGACGGCGGACGGGTCGAAGATCTGATCACCGGACTCGACTTCTCCGGGCGGGCCGCCCGCGTGGAAGACCGGATCACGGAAGAACTGGGCCGGGTGCTTCGCGGCGAGATGCGCGAGGAGCTGTCCTACTACTCCGGGCTTTTCAACCACGGCTCGTTGTTCGACTTCATGCCGCCGGGAGCGCTCCTGGTGACGCTGCGCCCCAGCGCCATCGAAGAGGCCTCTCGGTCGGCGAACCGACGCATGGAGCAGCTCAGGATCACCAAGGCCACACGGGGCGAGATCCCGGGTGGATTTCCACTGCCCCACCTCGAATGGGGCCTGATGGCCGACGCCATGAACGGCCGCGAGCGTTCGGTCGCCATTTCGCCGTTCGGAGTCGACGACGACCGGCTTCCAGGTTCCGCCGAACGACTGCCGTTTGAGATATCCTCGTTTTCCGGCGGCGAGGCGGAAAAGGCGCTGGAGGAGATCGAACGCCGCCGAGCCGCGGGATACCGGGTTGTTGTGCTGACGCAGCACGCTGAACGGTTGGCCGAAATGGCGCACGAGAAGGGGCTGCCCCACGCCGTGGCGAAGGGCCCTCTAAAGGAACCAGAACCCGGCACGGCGATCTTTGTGCAGGGGCAGTTGCGCGAAGGTTTCGTGATGGCACCCATCGGCGAGAGCCCGTTAACGCTGCTCACGGACCGGGAAGTGTTTGGCGTCTCCAAGGAACGCCGCAGGATTCGGCGGAGGCCGATACGTAGGGGCGTAAAATTGAGCGATCTGCGGCCCGGTGTGTATGTGGTCCACGTTGAACACGGTGTCGGCAGGTTCATCGGGGCCGAGGCAGCAAAAGACGAGGGACGCGAGTATCTGCTGGTCGAGTACGCAGATGACGATCGGCTCTACGTTCCCACGGAGCATGTCGACCGCCTGAGCCTATACCGCAGCGCTGCCGACGTGCCGCCAAGACTCACACGTCTGGGCACCCAGGAATGGACGCGCACCAAGGCCCGCGTGCGTCGCGCCACGGAGCAGATCGCCGCCGACCTTATCGCCCTGTACGCTTCCCGTGAGGTTGTGCCGGGATTGCAGGCTAATCGCGATACGCCGTGGCAGGACAGGCTTGAGGCCAGTTTCCCGTTTGAGGAGACGTCGGACCAGCTATCGGCCATCGCCGATGTGAAGACCGACCTGGAAGCCCCGCGGCCGATGGACCGGCTGATATGCGGGGACGTCGGGTACGGGAAGACGGAGGTGGCGTTGAGGGCGGCGTTCAAGGTCGTTGAGAGCGGCAGGCAGGTGGCAATGCTTGTCCCGACGACGATCCTCGCGCAACAGCACTACCAGACTTTCGCTGAACGTCTGAGCGCTTTTCCGGTGAGAGTGGATGTGCTGAGTCGGTTCCGGACCAACGAAGAGCAGCGCGACATCGCCGCCGGTGTCCGGTCCGGCGATATCGATATCTGCATCGGCACGCACCGCATGTTGCAGCGTGACATATCGTTCAAAAACCTGGGCATGGTGGTGATCGACGAAGAGCAGCGATTTGGCGTGATCCACAAGGAACGCCTCAAGCAGTTCCGCTCAGAGGTCGACGTGCTCGCTATGTCCGCCACGCCGATACCCCGCACGCTCCACCTCTCGCTCTCCGGCGTGCGGGACATGAGCACGATGGAGACGCCGCCGGACGAGCGTCTGTCCATCAAGACCTATGTCTCCGAGGAGAGCAACGATCTGATCCGCGAGGCCGTGCTGCGTGAGATGGACCGCGGCGGACAGGTGTTCTTCGTCCACAACCGCGTCAAGAACATCGAGCACACGGCGTACAAGCTCCAGCAGATGGTCCCCGAAGCGAGGATCGTCATCGGCCACGGCCAGATGCGCGAGGACAACCTGGAAAAGGTGATGACCGCGTTTGCGGCGCACGAGTTCGACGTCCTCGTCTGCACGACCATCATCGAGAGTGGACTGGACCTGCCCAACGTTAATACGCTCATCGTTGACCGTGCAGACATGTTCGGTCTGTCACAGCTTTACCAGCTCCGTGGCCGCGTCGGTCGCGGCACCAACCGGGCGTACTCGTATTTCCTCGTCCCGAAGGGCAAGCAACTCACCGAACAGGCGGACCAGAGACTTAACACCATTCTGGCCGCCACCGAGCTCGGCGCCGGGTTCCGGATAGCGATGCGCGACCTTGAGATCAGGGGCGCCGGCAACATCCTCGGCGACCAGCAGAGCGGGCACATCGCGGCGATCGGATTCGATCTCTACAACTCGCTCCTGTCCCGGGCCGTTCAGGCGGCGCGTGCGCTGCGCGAAGGCAAGGACGCCCCGGACGAAGTCCCCGGGTTCTCCACGACGCGGATCGATCTCGGGGTCGAGGCACTGGTGCCCGACTACTACGTTGAGGACCTGGTGGAGCGCCTGGACATATATCAACGCCTGGCCGCCATCCGGTCGCTGGATCAAGTAGAAGAACTTGAAGAGGAGCTGGAGGACCGGTTCGGACGAATCCCGGGGCCGACAGCGGTCCTGCTCTACACGGCCAGGGTCCGCGTCCTGTCCGAGACCTGTGGCGTGAACACGGTGGTCGCCACCGATAAGCGCATCACCCTCTCGCTCGACGAAGCGACGGGCGGCGCGCGAAGGGTCCTGCAAAAAGTGCTCAAACGGGGTGTGACGGTGGGTCACATGCAGATCCGGCTTGACATAGATCGCGAAGATCCGGGGTGGCGGGAAGAGCTGATCTGGACGCTTGAGGAGCTTGGCCGCTTCCGGCAGCAGTTCCTTTCCGTGCTGGCGGATGCGGGCGCCGCTGCGGGTGGAACCTAGCGGCTATTCCCCGGGCGAGATCCTGAGAGCCTTCAATACCGCCGGAAACTCTTCCAGCGTTGTGATGCGCGGGCAGTCATCGTAATCGGTAGCCGCCGAATGACGGTCGATCAGGACCGGATTTAACCCAGCGGCGCGCGCGCCATCGATGTCGGTCTCTAACTGATCTCCGACGTGGACCGCCTGTATGGGGTCAACTCCGGCCCGGGACAGCGCCGCACGGAACATCTGTGGGTCCGGCTTGCTCGCCCCCACATCCATCGAGCTCAGGGTGAAGTCCACGCTATCCCGGAACCCCATGGTCTCGGCCACGTCCTCTCCCGGGCGGCTCATGTTCGTAATCACGCCGATCACGTAGCCATCGGCTCGTAAAGAATCCAGGGCCGGCGTTACGTCCGGGTAGAGGGCGAAACCGTACTCCTGCCTCCGCACCGCCCTCCAGACATCGCCGGCGGTCTGAAGATCCACGTCGTGGCCGGCGCCCCGCAGGATCAACTGCTCGTAACGCGCAAAGAAATCCGATTGTGCCTCGGCCGTGAGCGCGCTCAATGGCGCTTGCGCCGTCTGCTCCGCCATCAGCGAATCAGCCATCGCGTACCCGGCGTCGATGCCGTCCTTATCAGACGTCAGGCCCTGAGTACCCATGGCACGCCCCTGGATCACTTCTCTGGGAGGATCGAAACCAATAAGCGTGTCATACAGGTCGAAAAAGACGGCGCGAATATGAGATGTCACGCCGGAAATCCTACAACGTCCGCCCAACCCGTTACTTGCCCCGAGGGCGACATGAACCGTCAGACACCAGCCGGGTGGCGTCATTCAGGCAACTTTCGCACAGGAGATCCCCGTTCCTGTTGCAATGTACGCAACATGCCGGGAACAACGTATCCGTGGATGTGGTTATCACCTGACTCACCAGGTTCTCAATCCTCATATTCACACCCACACTATTGACCGGTCAGGACCGTAAAATGGAGTCCTCGTCGGGCGCCGTCCCGCACGCGAGCGACTACCAGCCGAATGGCGAATCCTGGAGGTGCATCTCAATGGAACTGACCGTCACCGCCAAGAACCTGCCGTCCAGCCCCGCCGTAAACGAGTACGCCGAGAAACGGCTTGCAAAGGTGGCGAGTCGCCTGCGGGGTGATGTGCCCGTCCGACTTGTGCTGCGCAAAGAAGGTACGAAAATTGCTTCAGACAGGTTTGTCGCAGAGGTGACGGTGGCGCTGAAACGCAGCACGGTGCTCAGGGCGGAAGAACGCGCCGAGGACCTTTACATCGCAATTGACACCCTTACCGATGTCCTTGCGCGACAGATTCGACGCTACCGCACACGACACTCCAAACGCCGGACCAGTTTCACGGAGTGGGAAGCGACGGTTCTCCAAGAATTGACGCCTGTAGATGCTTCATCTGAGACTTCAGCAACACCCGCAGGCGCCGATGTTGCCGTGGCTGATGATGGCGAGACGGTGTCCGAGCTTGAAGACGGGCGCATTGTGCGCACCAAGACGCACGAGATGGCGCCGATGTCCGTGGAAGAGGCGTCCAGCCGGATGGAACTGCTGGGTCACAGTTTCTTTGTTTTCCAGAACGTGACGGACCGCAACATCAGCGTCATCTACAGGCGACATGACGGTGATTACGGGCTGATCGTGCCCGACGCGGTTTCCTAGTTAACGGACGACCTCACGCCGAGCGGATCCGGAACGCCGCCTCGCACGATGGGCATCTGATGGCTCCGGCGCCTGCGTTCAACCGCTTTCCGCAATACGGGCAGTAGTTGATCTGGCGCCGCTTCGGTCTCTCAAGGGGGGAAAGGCGCTGGAGCACCGGGAGGATGATCGAGACCGCCACCGTGAGGATGGCGACCACGCCGACGGTCTGAGGGGTCGCTGCGTTGCCCACACGCTCCCAGATAGCGCCGATCAGGAACGCCGCCAGCAGGCCACTCAGTGGATACGCCACGGTCTTCAACCATCGGTAGCGCGCCAGCGTCTGTGCCATCGACACCAGGGACCAGTGCGTCAGCGCGACCCCGAGGATTATGGCGCTTGCCCCCGTCCTCATTATGTCGTTGGACGAGAAGTCATCCCAGATCGCGACTATCGATACGGCGAAACCGAGGATCGAAACCATGATCGCCAGTGGACCGACCAGGTGGCTTCTCCCTTTCTCCAGGGCGATTCCGTTCGCCAGGGTAAGAACGCTCGCCGCCGCCACGGCGAGAGCGGTCAGAAGTATCTGCCCGTCTGTTTCACCGAATTCACCTATGAGCAGCGAGGAGACCGCAAGCGCAGCGCTGATCAGTACCGAGACGATCAGCACCTGCAGTCCGGTGCGTTTCGGGTGGAAGGATGTCGAGAACATGGCTTTCAGTATCTCATCCCGTTACCTGCTGACGACGGGCGGGCCGGGATCCCGGTATTCGTAGATCGCGACGGGCCATTCCTCATACACGAGCGTAAGTCCGTAGCTCTCCATCCTCCGGAATTTTGCCGTACCGATGCCGGGGTAGTGTGTGCGTTCCAACTCGCCCACATAGACGTATTTCACGTCGTACTTCCGGAGCAGATTTACGGCCGCCAGCTCATGGGGCGTGGAGTAAAAGTTATCGACTTCATACCGACGTTGTACGACGTCAAATTCAAACCCCGGCCGCTGCTGGATCTGGTGCCACTCCCACCCTATAACGGCGGGCAGGCCGGTATAAATGGAGACGCGATTGCCCCACCCGTACAAAGCGCTAATCCCTTCGACGATTATCGGCGAACCCTCGACGTTCTCCTCCAACCATCGGATGCCTTTGACGTCATCGCCGAGTGCCAAGGGGCCCTGTTGCTCGAAAAGCACCGCATCGGCCATAAAAGCCGTGCCGTCCAGCCCGGATTCATGTGTGTTGATTCGGTCCGAAATCCGGGCTGGCGTCGCCAGTGCCGGGTAGATCAATCCGATCGCAAGCATCAGGACGAATACGCCGATCCCCGCTCCCCTGACGCGCTTCCAGGTGAGGAACTCCCCACCGGAGAACGCCGATTCGCCGAACGCCCAAAGTCGCCACAACAGGTACGCGCTTGCGATACCGAAAAGGATCCAGGCCTGCAGGTAGAACTTGAACACCGTGTTCTGACGCGATATGTCGTCATTCAATAAGAACAGTTCAGGGAACGCACCGAGCCCGAGCGCCACCGCCGCAATCGCCGTCACCATCCCGAGCTCCATCCGGTCTGCAACACGCTGACGATAGGCCAACAACCAGACAAATGCCAACAAGCCGGTGCCGATCAGTGTGAACGCGAGCGTCGCATGCCCGGTGTGGACGATCACGGCGAGAAGAGCGGTGGCCAGCCCGATCACCG
>PCAM01000030.1 GCA_002730555.1 Chloroflexota bacterium | reverse complement strand
AAACAGCACCGCAATCAAAAAAATGCCGAACCAAATGCTGTTCAGCAGGCCCAGTGGGCCGGGCAGGAACCGATTTGATGACACCTGTGCCATGAATCGCGGATTCTACATGCCCCTTATCGGGGCATGGGGGCCGTATCCCCACTGACTGCCATATCTCAGACCTTGTTATAAGCCAATGCGAGTGTTTTTGGTTGCGATGACCCGACCCGCTTCCAGATAATGGGCGGGATCGGATTGAGTGGTTGATTGGAAGCTAAACAGAGAAGTGAGATCACAAATGAAGATGGCAGTGCGGGGTTTTGTCGGGATCGGCACCGCGATGACTGTGGTGTCACTGGCCGTCGGTGAACCGACCATATTCGATGATGGGTCTCAACTCCTGTTCGATCCGAATGGGGTACGCACCGACAACTTTGGATTTGCTGTTGCGATGGATGCCAACCGAATCATTGTCGGTGAGCCGGGTGGCGTTGGCGCCAACTACGACTCCGGAGATGCTGAGATATATGTCTGGAACGATGCTGTCGGGACCGGACACTGGGTGTTGGAAGAGACCCTTGGATCACTCCTTACTGCATCACAGTGCCCCGATGGATCCCTCTTCGGCTTCGCTGTAGATATCGACGGCGACTACGCCGTGGTTGGTGCACCAATAACTGCAACTGGGGGCGACGTATTCTTCTTTGAGCGTGACGACTTTGGGTGGTCGTACAATGGTTCTACAACGTTGTACAGTGCTGGTGCTCAGTTCGGATATGCCGTCGATATCGAGGGGCTTGTAGTAACGATTGGCGCACCGGGCATTGAGAACGCCGGGACCTATGTCATTGTGCCGGGTGTTGACGGCGCTGTACTTGGTTTCGTCGAAGAACTTAGCCCGAGAAGGCGTGGCGCGGCGAGTCGATTTGGACACTCTGTTGCTTGTGATGGAAACACCGTGCTCATTGGCGCCCCGCTCGGAGATGTTGGCGGCGTCCTGTGTGGCACCGTCAGTGCCTATTGGCGTGACAGTAAGACGTATAGCTCGACACTTGAAGCCGTATTGGAACCCGACACCGATTGGGCTCAGTCGCTGGCACGATTCGGCGAGTCGGTTGCCGTCGATGGCGACATTGGCGCTGTTGGGATCATGTTCCCCGAGGCGGCCGACCCGGATGGACCCGCAGCCGCAATATTCGCCCGAAGCGGCATCCCAGGAGATGGCGACTGGACGCTGACTGCCACACTACAGGAAGATTCGTCACTCCCTGCCGACCGAGTTGGTGCATCGATAGCAATTCACAGTGATTTGTTGGTGGTTGGCTCGCCTGGTTCCGGACCAAATGGCCCAAACTCTGGCGCCGCGATGGTGTATCGGCACTCACCGTCTGCTAACCAGTGGGTTTTTGAAGCACGACTGGTTGGAGTCGATACCGGATCATCCGACTCGTTTGGTGGTGACGTCGCCGTCTCTTCGCGGGGAATTTCTGTTGGCGCCGAGCATCAAGACGAACCGGGGCCCCCACACAATCCGAACTCCAGCGATGAAACGCCTGATCCTGGCGGCGTATATGTCTATGGCAACGCCGATGATGGTGTCTGGCAGGACGATATTCGGGGTGTCTACCCGTGCCTGCCATCGATTCAGACATTGGAAAATGTTGGTGATGCCAGTGGGGCCGACTCATTTGGATCCGTTGTCGCAATCGACAACAACACCTTGTTTGTTGGTGATCCGAATGGCTTTGATTCGGATGATGTCGCAAGTGGCGTGGTTCGGCTCTTCACGCGAACCGATGTTGATAGCCCGTGGGTCGCTGATACCACAGATGCCCTTGAGGCACCGGCCTGGGCCACTGGTGGAGATCGTTTCGGCGCAGGCATTGCTGTCAACGGCCAACTCGCCGTCATCGGCGCTCCTGGACCGGACTTCGGCCCTGGAAAGACGTGGATTTTTCAGTACTCCGGTGGTACGTGGACGCCGGTGCAACTACTTCTTGGCGCAACTGATGATCAACTTGGTGAGAGCGTCGCAATTGCCTGGTCTGGAACCAATGCCTACATCGCTGTTGGTGCACCCGGCGCACTCTCGGATGAGGCGCAAGGTGGCATCGTCTATGTGTACAAGTGGGATGGAGCCACTGAGTGGGCCACCCTGTTGTGGACGCTCACTGAGGATGGCTTCACAAGCGGCACGTCGGCCTTCGGGCAGGCTGTGGATATCGAGATGCGAGGTGATGGGGCAGTGGTCGTCGCGGTTGGAAATCCGTGGTATTTAAGTCAGGCCCATGGTTGCGTTGAAATACATTCGTGTTGGGATCTGGGCTCTTCCCCCTACTCATTTCTTGAGGAACGGCTCGTGCCGTCAACAGAGAACTTGGATCCATGGTCAATTGAGTGGACTGCTTATGTCGGATCCAGCGTCGATCTCGATGGCAACCGAGTGATCATCGGTGCTCCGATCACATGGGGAGTCCGAGACCGACAAGGGGCAGCCTTTATCTATGACTCGGTTGAGGTGTCACCGAGCTACTGGGATTGGAACCTTGAAGGGTGTCTTGTCTCAGCAGAGGCTGAAGCCTACTCGTACTTTGGAACCAGTGTAGCCCTTGCTGGCTGGCGGGCCTTTGTCGGAAAGACCGGTAGCAATTACATGGCGGAGAACGGTGGAGTGGTTGAACAATACTGGCGACTGGGGACCGATTGGGTCTATGCCATGTCCCTCGTTTCGACAGACACGCAACCTAGTGATGGTGTTGGCGCCGCACTGGCGGTCGATGGCCACACCCTTGTTGTTGGTGTGCCTGGCTACGATGCGTCGAATGATCTTGGCGACCGACCGCACGCATTGACGTTTGGTGTATCTCAAATCTATCCGTTCATTGCCAACGCATCCGTCGGCTATTCGAAGTACTTGTCGGACGATGAGTCGTGGATCTTCAATCCAAATGGATATGGCGATGTGCTGTTTTCCAATCTTCTGGCCCCCCACAATTACATTGTTGGGTTCGATCTTGATTTCTGGAATGGATCCATGTCGATCAAATTAGACAGCATGGCATTCGATCTACTGAGCAGTTATCACTCTATCGACGGGTCGATTGATGTTGGTGGGCCCGCTTCGCTACGGGCTGCGTCGCTGCATCTCTGGGGTGGAACACTTCATGTTGAAGATAACGTCACAATCGGAAGTGATGCTGAAGTTGGGCAACTTTCCATAGTGTGGCGGAACAAAGATGTTTATTCCAAACTCGAGGTCGGCGATCAGTTGACCATGACAGATAACGCAACACTCGCCATCGTGCTCGACCCCAACTATCCAGAAGTATCTCGGATTGAAACATTCAACGACCCGCCTGTCCTTGGTGGTGGTGTTCGCATTCAGCTCGGCGGCCCAGCGACCAATTATGCCGAAGGCGATCGCTACACACTGATGACGGCTGGCGTCGCGCCGGAAGGCGACCTGTTTGATGTTGTCGTCTTGCCTGGCTTGGGCCATGGACTGGCGTTCCAACTGTCTTATGGAGCACCTGACGGACGTTCGCAGGGGGGATGCCCATCTGGTGAAATCGAAGATTGTGCTGGCAATTGTTGTCCCGCGGATTGGGTCGGCGACGGCTACTGTGATGATGGTAGTTACGAGCACAATGATGTGCCCATCTATCTCAACTGCGCCGGCCTTGGTTGCGACGGTGGTGACTGTGGCACCAATTGCTGGGACGAAAATGGCGCGTGGGAGATGAGCATCGAGGTCATATCAATTGCTGGTCTGCTGGACTTCGGTGATCCGGAATCCGCAACGGTCGCAGGTGATCCGACGGGCATTGAAGTCGTCGACCTCACTGGCGACGGCGCCGAGGAGATCTGCGTCACGCTGGCTGGCTCTCCTGGACAGCTGGTCATATTTGAGAACGACGGTGCAGGCGGCGTCTTGCAGCAGATCATCATCCCGACCGGCGATGAGCCGGTTGATGTCAGCAGTGGTGACTTCGATGGTGATGGCAACAACGATCTTGCCGTTGCCAACAACCTCTCCCAGGACGTCTCCATCTACTACAACGACGACAATGATCCAAGCAACGGCTTTACCACGATCGAGGATCTGGACGTCGATGGTCCCCCCACTTGTCTGGCTGGAATCAATGCGAACTATGACCTCTACGATGATCTGGTCGTCGGCCTCGAAGACACCGATGGTGATGGCAATGGGTACTGGGCCATCTACCTCGGCGTCGCCCCACTTCGCAATCTGCCTGGTGGCATGGATGGCGGCGGTGGCATTGCTCCGAGCGGCACGCCACTCGGCGCTGATCCAAGCGAGGAAGAAGATCAAAAGGACTATCTCTTTGGTGGTCGGCAGAGCGACGGCAAGACGTCAACTGTCAAAGGAAGCGGCGCACTGCGAGGCGTCACCCTCACGATCACCGAACACACCACCGGCGCAGACCCCGGTGGCATCACAACCGGTGATGTCAATGGTGATGGAAACGGTGATATCTGCGTCACCAGCACCACCAACGGAACCGTCGCCATTCTGCTGCAGGATGCGGGGAGTCCCGGCGACTTCCTGCCAGCGATCTTTGTTCCTGTCGGTGACGANCCTACTCGCATCACTTCGGTCGACTTCGACAATGATGGCAACATCGATCTNGCTGCCATCGTGCAGGAACTNAATCCATCCTCCGGNCTGGTCGAACCGGTCGTCCGCGTNCTTCAGGGCAATGGANGTCTGAGTTTCACGAGTCTTGAAACAGCNTGGGACGANGNTGTCGTGNTNGTAGANTCNGGTGATGTAAGCGGCGANGGTGCCAGCGAACTNGTGACGATNGGTGGCGGCACCTCCTTCCGCGGCGACGGTGGGTCACCATTGCTCACGCTGCGTGACGTCACTACACCGACCTGTCCCGGTGACTTCGATGGAACCGGCGACGTGGGCATCGACGATCTGCTCATCCTGCTTGGCGAATTCGCCGAGTGCACCAGTGGCTGCCAGAGCGACATGGACAGCGACGGCGATGTGGACATCGACGACATGCTGTCCCTTATCGGGGCGTGGGGAGCATGTCCAAGGTGATTGTGCGGGGCCAACAAGGGTGCCCCAGAGCCGAGCGATTGGCATTGGAGAAAGAGAATCTCATGTGTAAGATCCGCCTTGTGCTCGCGACACTCACTGTCATGTTGGTCATCCAACCAGCGGTAGCTGACGGGCGTCGTGACGCGACGAGGAATCAGGATCTTGCCGATGGTTCCCAATTGGTTGAAGCCGCGTTGCCTGCCGTTGGCGATACTGCGGGATTTGCAATCGCCGTACGTGATGATTTGCTCGTTGTCGGCGCGCCGAATGTGGATCCAGGGTACCCACCTGGACCGGGGCAGGTGTTCGTGCACAACTGGGATGTAGATACGCGTCAGTGGGACTACTCTGGAGAACTCTCTTCGCTCTTGCCTGAAGGAACACTCCATGACGACTCTTTCTTTGGATTTGCTGTTGATATCTACGACCACCCCATCGATGGTGTGCGAGTCATTGTTGGTGCACCAATGGCACTCAATGAGAGCGGCGTCGAAACCGGTCGGGTGTTTGTGTTCCGGCGGAGCATTCTTGGCATGTGGACGCTTGAGCAGATACTGGATAACTCCAATGAATCACCGAACGGTCGCTTTGGCGAACGGGTTGCCCTGAGCGAAACCCTCGCGTTCATTACCGCAGGGGGTGAAACCAATGAGACCGGCGGAACAGGCACTGTTTGGAGCAGTGTCCTTGGTAGGGAAGGTGAGCAGCGAGTTGTTCGTATGCCGCGAGTGCGAGGCGATGTTCTCGGCATGTTTGGCAGCGGTCTTGATTATGACGGGGGTGTGCTGGTGATCGGAGCGGCAGAATCCGTCGTGGGGGGGGTTGCATGTGGGCAGGCGCACGTCTATTCCAGTGATGACGACTTCCCCATTCATGTGCAGACCCTCAATGTGCCCGGTGTCTGGAATGTCGATACGGCAAACTTTGGATTCAGTGTCGCTGTAGATGTCGGTGATGGTGATGGCACGCTGCTTGTCGGCACGCCTTCGCACAACCCCTCCATCACTGGTGGCGCAGTGTCTTATGCTCTTGATACGACCTGGATCCAGCAAGATCTTCTGGTCGGGAGTGACCCTCAACCAGTACAACTCCTAGGGCACTCTGTCGCGTTGATGGGCGGCCGTGCCGTGGCGGGGGCGCCTTATGGTGGACTGGCGCTGTCGGGGCACGCCGTCGTGTTTGAATACTCTCCATCAGCCGAAGAATGGCGAGTGGACGCAACACTCACTCCTGAGATGGCGTCTGTATTTGACTTCTCTGGTGGATCTGTCGCGGTGGGGCCCGTGGGCGTCATGATCGGATCACCGTATCTTGATACGGACTCGGGCGATCAGACAGGTGGCGTATTTGCCTATTTTCACAATGATGATGGCTGGCAATCCGACACGCGACCCATTGCATCCACACTTGGATCTCGGCATGTCATCGCGAATCCAACTTGGACCGAGGAATCACAAGCATCCTTTGGCGCATCCATTGCACTCTCCGACAATACTGCCATCATCGGCGATCCAACCGGAGACGCTGATGGTCGCGTGCACCTCTACACAAGAACTAGCGATGGTGATGTGTGGACAAATCAGGCCGCGCCGGGTCTCTCGCCCCCCCCAGAAGTGCCAGCGGACACCATGTTTGGACGCTCCCTTGGACTATCGGAAGACCTTGCCATCGTCGGTGCTGCTCGAAGCCACGGAACCGGTACAGCCACATTGTTCCAACGCAGCGGTGGCGTCTGGTCCAGTGTGATCACGCTGACTGGGCAGGAGTCTGACCAGTTTGGCTGGAGCGTCGATATCGAATCCCTCCCGACAGAGGCGTTCTTTGTCGTTGGCGCCCCCTTGGGTGGTGGTGCGCGCGATGACCGCAATGGTCAGGTATATCTGTACCGATGGGATGAAGGTACGCAGAGTGTAACGCTCGAAACGACGTTCGAGCCGCACAGCATCCCGGCCCAGTCGGAGTTTGGTGTCAGCGTTGATCTGGATATTGATGCTGCTGGCGATGTCGTTGTTGTTGTTGGCAATACCAGAGAGCATGAGGACTCGGTTGGTTCAGTCGAAATCTTGCGCCGAGACCACGCGACGGGTGTCTGGGCGCACGAACAGACCATCGAACCGGGTGATGAATTCTCGGATGAATGGTCTACACTTGGATTCGGTTGGGATGTTGCCATTGAAGACGGCCTGCTTGTTGTTGGCGCACCGTATTCCGGGCTCTATGGCTACTACTCTGGTGATGCGATGCTCTTTCGTGCCAGCGCAAGTTCTGGACCGGCGACTTGGTCCCTTGAGTCATATCTCGACAACCCAACAGGACGATCGTCTGACCTGTTTGGTTGGAGTGTTGAACTTAGCGCCGCGGAGAATCAGGTGTTCGTTGGCAATCCCAACAGCGACTACATGGGTCGCAATGCCGGCCTTGTTGCCGTCTTTGAGGAGAATCCTGGCGCCGTGTGGGATGATCTGGATTGGATCAATACCAAACTCAATATCTCAACCGACTCCCAACCAGATGATCTCGTCGGCTTTCAGTTGGCCGTCGATGGATCGACGTTGCTCGCCACCGCCTATGCGTGGACCAACATCGATCCGGCAACCGACCGCCCCTATTTCGCCGACTTTCTGATCGAGGACATGGTGTGCTGGTCCGAGCCGACTGGACCGGCATATCTGTCCAACCCCGCATCGTGGGCTGTCGCCCCGGATGGGGCAGCAACCGGTGTGTTCTCACTGCTGCTCGCCGATGAGCACCAGATCATTTTTGATCTCTTTGAATGGGTCGGCTCATTGCGAGTCGAACTCGACCAAATCGTGCTTGATCTTCAAGATGCAGATCGCTCGGTCACCGGATCGATACATGTGGCTGCGCCAGCCGATATTCGCACGGCGGGTTTGTCAATCGAATCCGGAACGCTGCACATTGGTCGAGGTGTGCACATCGGCAGTGGGGAAAATACTGGCATCCTTCATGTTCTTTCCAGCGGTATGCTTGAAGTCAACGAGCAGCTCAGTATCAACGCAGAGTCAAGTATGCAACTGTCGCTCTCAGAGAGTCTGAGTGGAGCGAGGGTGCAGACTTGGTCAGTGACCCCTGAACTCGGCGGAGGCCTGCGTGTCGACCTTGGTGACATCCAAGATCCTTCGGCCCTGACTGTTGGTGATCGATTTGTGCTGATCTCGTGCGGACTTGAACCCACCGGTGGGCTCTTTGATGCCATTGTGCTTCCTGGATTGCCTGATGGACTTGCTTTTGAGGTGCAATACGGTCCCCCTGATCTTCGCAGTGGTGGTGGGTGTCCGGTAGGCGAACTTGAGGATTGCTTTGGTAATTGCTGTCCCGCGATTTGGGTTGGCGACGGTTGGTGTGATGACGGCAGTTACGAACACAATGGTGTACCCATCTATCTCAACTGCGCTTCGCTGGGCTGTGATGGTGGCGATTGTGTAGGCTGCTGGAATGATGGCGGCGAATGGGAAATGGCTATCGAGGTCATCTCGCTTGCCGGTCTGCTCGACTTTGGTGATCCAGAGTCGGCAGTTGTTCCAGGCGACCCGACGGGCGTTGAAGTGGTCGATCTCACAGGAGATTTCGCCGAGGAGATTTGTGTCACGCTGGCCGGATCGCCCGGAAGTCTCGTCATCTTCGAAAATGACGGGGCAGGCGGCGTCTCGCAGCAGATCATCATCCCGACCGGCGATGAACCAGTTGATATCACCAGCGGTGACTTCGATGGCGATGGCAACAATGATCTTGCCGTTGCCAACAACCTCAGCCAGGACGTCTCCATCTACTACAACGATGACAACGATCCGAGCGATGGCTTTGCCACGATCGAGGATCTGGACGTCGATGGTCCCCCCACTTGCCTCGCGGGCATCAACGCCGATTATAACCTTTATGACGACCTCGTCGTCGGACTCGAAGACACCGATAGTGATGGCAATGGGTACTGGGCCAT
>PCAM01000002.1 GCA_002730555.1 Chloroflexota bacterium | reverse complement strand
TATCAGCTATGGGGTGGAGACTGGGATGACTACACAGGAACCTACAAAGTTCTGAACGACGCTATAGAAGACGCAGCTGAAAAGCCAGATGAGGGATGCTTCGATATATCTGCCATAGAGTTTGCCGTAGATGGCGGTAATGAAGACAAAGCTCAGCAGCTGACAAAACTTATGGGACTCGGTGGTGGTGCGGGCGAAGCTTTGAAGTTTGATAGTTCGGACTACAAGCTTGCATTCCACCTGGTCCGTGGGGAGGTAGCTTTCACCGACAATGGTGACAATCCAGGAGGCGACTTCGAGAGGTTTGATCTTGCTCTTCGAACGAAGATAGCCGAGGCCGGCGAAGGTCCTGGCGGTTGGAAGGACGGAGGGGAGATTTTCCTGGAAACTCCCCATCTCTCTTTCAGCTACAACAAGTCAGGTGATTTCACTATAGGCGGGAAGAACGTGAAGGCTCATATGTTCACATATGACATTGAACACGCTGACTTCCGGCTTGAGATCACCACTGCACCAGGTAATAAAAACATCCAGGGAGGCGTGACCTATAACGATGGTTTCGAACTCGAAGCAATCACCCTTGATACGGTTGCAGGCGTCTTTGGTTTTGGAGAAAGTGTTCTATACGCAGGTTTGATGGGGGACGGAAAGATCGAGGAGTTTGGAGCCGCTGTCGGTGCGTCTTTGCTGTTTGGACGAATAAACAGTGCCAGCAAGGAGATACTCGAAGACAACGGCTTTGAACAGCTGGTAGAAAAGATCTCCTCAGACAATGGGGGGATGACTGGTGTCTACGCAAGGGCGCAGGGCGAAATTCCGATCGTACAAGACGGCTGTTGGCTGAAGTTGAGTGTCGGAGGGGAAGTTGAAGTCTGGTACTTCACGGGTGATGGTCAGAGTGCATATGGGGGGTCTCTGCGAGGTTATGCTCACGGTGAAGCGTTGTGTGTAGTTTCTGCCAGGGGGGATGTATCGCTCACTATGAATAAAAAACAGATCAATGGTCAGGACGCCTTGAAGTTTGAGGGCGAGGGTTGGATTGCTGGTGGCCTCACAATTTGGCCTGGCTCGTGCTCCCCCGGCAGTTGGGGGGCAACCTGGAAGGGACGATGGTGGAATGACTCTTGGTGCTGGCAGGCTGGTGCTGCTGCAGAAATCATCTGGAAATCAAAAGCATACCAACCCACTAACGGGTGGTCTTATTCGCTGGATGCCGACTACGAATAAGTCACATGTGAATGCGGATACAAAAACCAACGTATTGATATATAAACGATTCTGATCGCAGTTAATGTCAAATCATCCATCTCTTTGTGATCATCATGACCTGCCCCCCAAAAACTAGACCAGAGTTTCTAACATTTACCCTGGTCTAGTTTTTGGGGGGCAGGTCAATATCACTTTTGGTGAACGGTTTGATGACTTTCGTACCGGTCCTGACATTTGAAATACCTTTGAAAGGATGGTCGAGGGTGTAAGCCATGCGTTCACACCATGAGAAGAACGCTCGCGTCTCTCGGAAACGCCTGTGTTGAGTACCGGAGGAGACTCCTCGCATACGAGTTGCATCCATGAACGCATAAACATGTTCACTTCTGAATCCGGATAGACGAGTTGGGAAGCCAGCCGATTTAGCGACATCTAGGAGCTGGTTCAATGTTTCGCTATATGCCTGGAACGTTCTCTCTGTCTTCCCTTCAGCGTGACATGCGGAAATGTAGGTTTTAACGGCGTCTTTGAGCGACGTATGATTTCGCCGGAACGAAAGTACTTCAGATAGTTTCATGTACACATGAACGCTCTGACTTAGCTGTAAGTCAACTCACACGGTTGATTCTCATCGATCCGGTGACGTGGTCAAAATTCGGGCAACAAATAAGTGCTACTTATGACTCAGTTTCTTATCGTTGCGCAGTTGAGTGTCGGCAAAGGTTTGCTTGATATGTTGAAAGATTGAACCTTGACCCAAAATTCCCGAAATGCGATGGATTTGTTCAGTTAGGTATTTTCAAAAGTGGTATCTCAGCCTGCGTTTTACCTGAAGTTTGACTGAAGTTTTGAACTGGCACCTTGACTGCCGGAGTTGATCGAGACACTGCCTTTTGATCCGAAGGTCGTCGGCCAGATATTCAGATCCGACAGGGCCCACCAGTTCACCTTTCATTTCGACCTTATAGGACGAAACACGAAATCTATGATTCAACAAGAACCTGGCAAACTCACGGTAAGCGGTTCCAAAAAGTGAACGGCACTCCCTCCCCATTTCCTCCAGGAACATTAAACGGACTCAGCTCCTGGTCAAATGGCCGGGCTGGTCTGCTAGAAAGAGATTCCTGTCTTCTCGCCCGGTCAAATTCGGATTACTTCCCGGCCTATGAGCGGAGCAGGTATCTCTTCGGAAACTTGGCGACGATCGAGTAAAGGATATCGACCATGTTCGCCAACCTCACACGCGCAACCTGCGAGCAGAGCTGGTATGCAGCGATTCGATCAAAACCGTAATCGTCGGCAAGCCATGTGACGAGATCGTAAAACGCGATCCGCGCTGCGTCCTCCATCGGCCGAGCGCTTCCGATCGACATCAAAAACTCGTCGTTCTCAAGTCTCGGGGTCGCGATGGACTGGCCTTTAATCACGTCGACGGTGAGGGTTCCCGTCGTAGGTACTTCCGCGGCCACGCCACTTACCTCCGCATCTCCTTGCGCGGCGTGGCCGTCCCCTACGAACAACAACGCACCATCTACGGCGACGGGTAGATATACGGTGTTGCCGGGGCATACGTCGGCGGCGTCCATATTCCCACCATGGAATCCCGGCGACAGCGTTGATATCGCCTCCAGGGCAGGAGACGTTCCGATCGTCCCGTAAAAAGGCTCGACCGGGAGAGACGGGATGTCCAGGTCTGGATCATGGATCATCTCGGAACCCGATATCGGATGGAGCAGAATTCGTTGTTCGAGGGGCTCATTTAACACTCGGGTAAACGGCGTTCCACACAGCCCCCCGAACTCCGGAATGATGCAACTCACGGCGTAGTCGCGGGCCATCTGTATTTCATCGATACGGACGGCCAGGGTGTCTCCGGGGACCGCGCCATTTACGTAGATCGGACCAGTACATGGATTCACGTAAGGCATCTGGATGACATCTGCTAGATCGATGTCGGTCGAGTCGATGCGGTTGCCGAACGCGTCGAGTGTGGAGATCTGGAATGTCTCACCAGGCACCACCGTCGCCAACGGCTCCTGATATGGGCCGATGACGTAGGCCAGACGATCAGTCTGTGGCGGCGTGATGTGTTGCATTCCCGGGCTCCTGGCTAACGATGAATGAGGTGTCGTGAACGATGTGACAATGCCGTCTGCGTTCGCATAACAGGAATTACTGATTCCCCAAAACGGGACCGTACACGGCTAACGTGCCGTTGATATGCGCTCTGACCCATCGGAATATCGGCGGAGCGAGGATTTCTGACGTACGGCAAAGGCCCCGCGGGCCCAGATCAAAATTGACACTATCACCAGCACCGCGGCCATGATGTGCAGCGTCGCCGCGAATCCAACCCAGGCGATCAACAGACCAGCCATCACCGGTCCGGCCACTTTGCCAGCGTTGCGCATAGTACCAACGAGGCCCAGGCTCGTTCCAAGCCGACTGTTGTCGATCGACGTCGCGAGCCAGGCCGTGGCGGCGGGCAGGATCAACGCCTGGGCGATGCCGATCATAACCGCAGGCACGAGGAACGCTATATCGGAGTCGACGGTGGCCACATAAGCGAGCGTCGCGCCGAGGAGGCCGGTTCCAGTCCCAAATGAGACGATGTAACCCAAGCGGTCAGCCACCCGGCCGCCGCCCGGGGTGGCCACCATCTGCGTGAACGCCTGCAGGGAGAAGAATGTTCCGACCAGCACCACGTTGACGCCTGCGGCCAACGCGTAGACGGGCACGAATACCTTGATGGCATAAAGCGGGATGTAGACGGACGCCTCCATGGCGCCGGTGGCCCAGACCGCCGGGGTACGTACCCCGTTGAGAAGTGAATGTCGAGCGCCAGACAAAACCGGAGTTGCCTCAACTTTTTGAGCGGGTCTCGACTCGCCGAGCAGAAGGACGGGCAAGAACGCAAGCGCGCTGATAAGGCCGATCACGGTGAACACAGCTACCGGTGACATCGTCACAAGCATCCAACCGGCCGCGGCCGGGCCAATAACGTATCCTGCGTTCCGGGCGGTGCCGAACCATCCAAATCGTTCCGCAATACGACCGCCGGACAACTCTGCAACGTAAGCGAGCGTAACGGGTCCATAGATGGCCGTCGCGGTACCGTGAATCAATCGTACGGCGAACAGCTGGCCCGGTGTATCTACAAACTGGTACGTGAACGGCATCAGGGCAAAGAAGGCCGTACCCGCGAGCAGCCACGACCGTCTGCCCCATCGGTCTGACAGAGCTCCAACGAGGGGTTTCAGCACCATACCGGTTAGCGTTGATACCGACACGATCAACCCCAGAAAAGCGTCCGACGCCCCCAGTGTGGCCGCGAATATCGGCAGTAGGGGTGTCTTTCCCATCTGGTACGCCGAACGAACGACGAGATCCGCCGACGTTATGAGCGCGAAGTTACGCATGCGCCAGCCCTATCATGCGTTTCAACGTTGCAGCCTGAGTCCGTATTCGGTTCATGGTGTCGGGTCGGCGACGATAGCGGGCAACTCCAGTTCATGCACCAGGTTTTCGAACTCCGCCGCGTCGGTGTTTACTACCTCCGTGAGTCGTTCTATATGTGGCGCAATTCGGCTCCCTACATCCACCATCACATCACGCGCCTGCTGAGGTGGTGCGAAGTCGGCCGCTGCGACCACGTTGGTGATCTCAGCGAGTTTCACGTTCAGTTTCGTGGGCAGATTTAGCCGGTCGCGGGCGCCCCGATATTCGGTCTGAATCAGCTCTTCTTCGATCGCGCTGAGTTTGTCCTTCAACGAAGAAGCCGCCGAGGAAACAGCGTCCGCAGCGCTGTGGTCACGAGTGCGACGGGTCCACTCATCCGCCTGGCGTTTGAGGCCGCGGATCGTGTTAATCGAGTCATGGACTTCGGACAACCTGTCACGGATCTCGATAAGCAAGTCGAACTGCGCTTTGAAGTCATCGGTGGTCGCGGGCACACGAGGATCCTTCACGATCTCAAAGCTTTCGGTCTGGATCTCACCACCGACCGTGACCGAGACGCTGTAGTTTCCGGGCGGCGCAAGCGGCCCCCTCAGCCGATCTTCCGTCGTTTTGTCGCCAGGGACATGCCGGGCGGGCCCGTATCGAGTATCCCAGACGAATCGATTAACGCCCGCATTCGCAGGAACCCGTCGTTCTCTGGGTTTGTCGTTCTCCTCCTCGTTTTCCGGTTTGTTGGACGAGAAGGTACGGATAGTCTCACCGGCTCCATCCGAAACGGTTAGCACCACTTCCTGTCCCTCAGCCGATTCCTCTCTCAGGAAATAGGCGAATACCGGGCCGGACGGTGGATTTGAACCTGCGTCGAGGAACTTGAGCTCACGTGCGCCTTCCGGCGTGTCACTCTCTGTGAATGTAACGTTCGAGCCGAGGCCAAGTTGGTAGCTCTTGCCCGGTGCGGGCTTGCTTCCACCAAACGATGCCGCAGATCTCACGGTCGTACGCGGCTTGAACAACTTGAACGTATCGCTCGTCACGTCTGTCGTCATCTGCCTGAGCTGTTCAAGATCGTCAAGAATCCAGAATGAACGCCCGTGTGTCGCCGCAATCAGGTCGGTGCCTTTGACCTGCATATCGTAGACAGGGACCACCGGCATATTCGCGCGGAGCGGCTGCCACTCACCACCGTCATCGAACGACACATACGCAGAAGTTTCTGTGCCGCAGTAAAGAAGGCCACGGCGTACCGTGTCTTCTCGGATGCAGCGGGTGAAGTCGTATTCCGGGATTCCGGAGGTGATCTCGATCCAGCTGTCCCCGTAATTATCTGTCTTGTACAAGAGCGGTCGATTATCGTCGAGCTTGTACAGGGTCGCCGACAGGTACGCCGTCGCCGGGTCGTGCGGAGACAGCTCGATCATATTGATCATGCTCCACTCCGGCAGTTGCATCGGCGTGATCGGGTTCCAGTTCGCACCACCATCCCGTGACAGGTGGACCAGCCCATCGTCCGAGCCGGCCCAGTACACGCCGGCCTCATGGGACGACTCTACGAAGCTGAAGATTGTGCCGTACATCTCGGCCGCGGACGTGTCCTTTGTAATCGGACCGCCAGAAGGCTCCATCTTCGTTACGTCGTTACGGGTCAGGTCGGGCGAGATCGGTTCCCAGTTCGATCCCTGGTCCGTCGAACGAAATACGACGTTCCCGGTAGCGTGCAGCACCGTTGGATCGTGGGGAGAGAATTGGATCGGATAGGTCCACTGGAACCGGTACTTCCAATCTTTGGCTCCCCATCCGGTGTACGCCTCAGGCCAGACGGTGATGATGCGCACCTGCCCCGTCTTGTGGTCGTATCGAAGCATGTTTCCACCGCCACCCGGAGAACTACCAATGGCGCCGGAAATGACAACGTCCGGATCTCTGGGATCCACGACGATATAGCCGCTCTCCGAGCTGCCTACTGGGTAACAATCGCTCCACGGGATGGCGCCTATGTTCGTGCGTGATGGCACACTGATCGCCGAGTTGTCCTGCTGCGTGCCGAGCACCCTGTACGGGTACCGATCGTCCGTCGCAACGTGGTAAAACTGCGATGTCATCTGGTTGTAGATCGTGGACCAGGAATCACCGCCGTTTAACGAGACACAGGCGCCACCGTCGTTGCCTTCGATCATCCGGCGCGGATTTTTGGGGTCGATCCACAGATCGTGGTTATCGCCGTGAGGTGTGCTGACTTGCGAGAAGGTCGCCCCGCCATCGATCGACTTCCAGGCGCTGTAGTTCAGGATCCAGACTGTGTCTGCGTCCTGCGAATCGGCAAAAATGTGCTGGTAGTACCAGGGGCGGCCCTGTAGATCGCGTTCATCGCTTACCAGCTCCCAGTTGTCTCCGTAATCGTCCGACCTGTAAATGCCGCAATCCTCGGCCTCGATGGTCGCCCAGAGCCGGCCTGGTTTCGCAGGCGACACGGCAACACCGATTCGTCCTTTCAGGCCGTCGGGGAGTCCGGGGTTATCCGTGATTTCGGTCCAGGTATCGCCGCCGTTTGTCGATCGCCACAGGCCGCTGTCCGGCCCGCCGCTCGTCATGCTCCAGAAGTTGCGACGAGCCTGCCAGATTGCCGCGTAAAGGATCCTCGGATTCGATGGGTCAAGCGCCAGATCAGCCGCCCCGGCGTTTTCGCTCTTGAAAAGCACGCTTTCCCATGTGGCGCCGCCGTCCGCGGTTCGAAAGATGCCTCGTTCAGTGTTCGGGCCGAACGCGTGGCCGAGAGCGGCAACATAGGCGATGTCCGGGTTGTCGGGATGTATTCGAACACGGGAAATATGTCGCGTGTCGCCCAGCCCGAGATTCTTCCATGTACGACCCCGATCGGTAGAGCGATAGACGCCGTCCCCATGCGTAACGTCTCCGCGGATACACGCCTCGCCAGTACCGGCATAGATCACGTTAGGATCAGATTCTGAGACCGCAATTGCGCCCACCGATGCGGTCCCGAAGAACCCATCCGAAACGTTTTCCCAGTAAGTGCCGGCATCTTCCGTCTTCCACACCCCACCGGCGCAGGCTCCGAAATAAAAGGTGCCGAGTTCGTCGGGGTCGCCCGCCACGGCGACCACTCGCCCTCCGCGCGGTGGGCCAATGCATCGCCATTTCAACCCACCCAGCAGCGATTCGTCGACAGTCTGAGGATCGTTCGTGTGATCGTTGACCATGTTGCCCCCCGTGTCTTCAAGCTCAGCGCATTGGCGAGAGTGTAACCGGGGCGTCGTGACCCTCGTGGCGGCTGAATCTTCCGCTGTGCCTGTGGTAGAGGGTGTTTCGCGGATCTGGGTGTGCCCGGTGAACTGCGGGGCGGACGGCCTTACTCGGACGTTGTAGTCGATGGATGGATCGCGATGGGCGGTTGAAGGGTCCTCTTTCGACCGCGTGAAGGCTCACCGGGTTTCTGCCATGGGCTACGCCCTGTAGGTTTAGAGGAATGGCAAACCGCATGTCAAGCAAATGATGAACTGCGATCGGAGTTCGGCCATGCGAACATTACCGCGTCTGTATGTTGACGGCCCAATCACGGTTGGTCGCGTACCAGCCAGAGGTCTTTTCAAGCCCGCACTCCAGCGAAGTTTCGGGCTGCCAGTTGAGTAGCCGACGGGCGACCCCGATGTCTGCCCAGGTCGCCGGGACATCTGCCGCGTGGGCAGGTGTGGTCTGAATTTCGGGCATTCGACCAATGTGACGTGCCAGATGGTCGAGGACGCAATTCACCGTAACCGGGTGGTCAGCACCGAGGTTGATCGTCTCAAAGCCCAGATGCGTCAGGCCAGCTACCGTCCCCCGGGCCACATCGTCCACGAATGTGAAGTCGCGCTTCTGCTCCCCATCCCCGTAAAGCAGTATCGGCTCGCCTTCGTGAATCCAGCGCGTGAACCTGTAGATCCCCATATCGGGCCGACCGGCAGGGCCGTAGACCGTGAAGTACCGAAACACGGTCACGTCCAATCCGTGCAGCTCATGGTAGACGTAGCAAAGATGCTCTGCCGCGATCTTTGATGCCGCATACGGTGACATGGGCCGGTCCGTTGGGGCCTCTTCCTTGAATGGTCCTTGACTGTCGCCGTAGACGCTCGACGATGAAGCCAGTACGAATTTCGGGATGTCGTGCTGCACACATAACTCAAGGAGGCGCAGCGTTCCCATCACGTTGGTCTCGTAATAGGGGGCCGGATTGGCGACGCTATCGCGCACTCCGGCCCTGGCCGCTAGGTTGACGACGGCGTCCACGGGTCCGTCGACGAACAACCACTCCGAGTCCAGTGGGGTAACCACGTTTACGCGGGCGTGCCGGAAATTGGGAGCCCTCGAGAATTGTTTGAGTCGCCACTGTTTCAACCGGACGTCGTACGCATTGTTCATGCTGTCGATGCCGATCACCTCGTCTCCGCGTTCGATAAGCATTGCCGCCACGCGCGCCCCGATGAATCCAGCGCATCCAGTTACTAGGACTCTCACCGGCGACCGATTCCTAGGTATTGGAACCCGTTTGATCGCAGCGCGCGGGCGTCAAGAACGTTTCTGCCATCAATAACTATTGGGCAATCAACCAGCCGCCTAACGCGTCTGAAATCCAGTTCCGCAAACTCCGGCCACTCTGTGAGGACGAGAATTGCCTGGGTCCCTTTGACTGCTTCGTAAACGTCGGAACAGAACACCGTTTGGTGCAGTTCATTACGCGCTTGTGGCATCCCCATCGGGTCGTACACACGGACCGCGGCACCGTCATTCTCGAGTGCGTGGGCTATCCGCAGCGCCAGCGAGTTACGCACGTCGTTCGTATGCGCCTTGAAGGCAACGCCCAGGATCGCTATCGGCCGCCCGTGAAGACTTGGCCCGAGCAGCCCCCTGACCTTTGAGAGGACGGACACAACCTGCCGTTCGTTGCGGTCCAGAACCGCGCGCATGACCACCGGATCAACTCCGGCATCCTCGGCGATGGTGACTAGTGCGGTCAGGTCCTTTTCCAGGCACGGGCCGCCAAACCCTAGACCCGGGTTCAGGTGAGACTCCCCAATTCGAGGGTCCTGGCTCAACCCGGCCTTAACTTGGTCGATATCCGCCCCGACTCGTTCGCAGATCGCTGCGACTTCGTTAATGAACGATACGCGGGTAGCGAGGAACGCATTCGCAGCGTGTTTGATCAGTTCCGCGTCGGTGAGATTTGTCTCGATTAGGGGTGTCGGTCTGAGCTCCCGGTCCTGCTTGCCTTCGTTCCAGCGATTTTCGCCGCTGATGATAGGGCGGTACAACTCTCGCATCCATTCGCCGGCAAATTTTGAACTCGTGCCAAACACGAGTCGATCGGGATAGAAAAAATCTTCGAGCGCATTTCCCTCGCGCAAGAACTCGGGGTTCACCACGAGATCGAAATCTACCCCTTCGTCGTGGTCCTGGCCCAAGATCTCACGCACTGTCGCAGTAGTCCCAGTCGGGACCGTGCTACGGATTGCGACGACCGTGTAGCCGCGCAGATGCCGGGCGATCGTCTCGGAGACGCAAATCACCTGGGAGAGGTCTGGTCGACCGTTCGCACTCGCAGGGGTTCCCACCGCGATGAATATGGTGTCGCTTTGCGCTATGGCGTCGACCGGGTCGATTGCGAACGACAACCGTCCAGTGTCCAGGTTCCTGCGAAGCATTTCTTCGATGCCGCGTTCGTAGATTGGCGACACGCCACGGTTCAGCTGCGCAACACGACCTTCGTCGATGTCGACGGCAACAACCCTGCGACCAGTTTCCGCGAATCCCAGCGCCGTCGTCAGGCCGACGTACCCGGCGCCGCCGATGACGCAGATCTGTCCCGGTCGGCTTTTAGGTGACCTCGGTGGATCTGCGTGATGTGACCGCCCAGAACTATCTACGAATCGCGTCGTTCGATACATCGCGACCGATGGCCCTGGCCGTCGCTCGGCATTTGTAGGCGTGGTGGAAGGAGTCGGTGTCGATTTCTGCATTTCAGATGTACCTGGACCCAGAGCTTTGGTCTTGAACGATAGATTGGCCGACCGTTGTCGGGGATTCCTTTCGCGGGTGCAGGTGCTGGCCCCTTACGCGGCCGTTCATGGTGAAGATTGGTACCGATTTTCGCCGTGAACCGAGTACGCTGGTAGCCCGTGTATCGTCATCCATACGAATCGATTAACCTCGGTCAACCCAAACGGCCGGGACGCTGACGGAAGAGATCGTGCCGCGTCGACGCCGTTGTGTCGCGGTGACCACTCCCAGCGTTAAGATTGCCGCGAGCTGCCAGGCGACTGTTGTCACCCAGGTGTGGGCGTCCCAGGCCGTGTAGTTCGGGAACAGCCAGACGATTCCCTGGTAAACAGGTGAGTTCATCTCGAACGGGTTGACCGCCAACCGAATCTCGCGGGCATGCCCCGCATGTGCCAGCGCGAACGTGGTCGCGACCGTGTGTGCGCCGAGCAGCCCTGCAATCCACCTCAGCTTCGTCGGTAACTCGGCCAGCAGGAGCGTGAGCGGGATCACCAGCAACGGGAGCACTACGGCAAGCGTGCGGCCCGGGAACCACCAGCCCATCATGGTGATGGCGACGAAGGTGGCTATCAGAAGCTGTGTCGAGATCAGGACCAGCACCACGTGGTGCCGCCAGCCGTGCCAGGGGAGTAATGCCAGTCCCGCGACAGCCGGGAAGACGATGAACGCCCATCGCGCCAGACCGAACCGCCCGTCTATGAACAGACCCCAGATGCGATAGAAGCGGTCAGTTAACGCGAGGTGCTGTTCGATTATCTCAGTCGAGGTCCCGCCGGCGTAAATGACGTTGACTGCGTACGGCGTGAGCCCACCGTAGGTCTCAAGATGGAACCACGCGAAGTAGATCCCTGAAGCAGCTGAGGCCGCAAGGAAGACATATCTCGCGTTCCCGTTGCCACGCACCAGGAAGACTAGCGCAGTGATCAGACCGAGAGGCGCGTATTTGACCCCCAGCCACATCATGGCGCTGAGGAGCACGGTCAGCGCGATCGCATCCCTCACGCCGGGACGGCCTTGCCGGGTGACGATCAGCAGGCCGAGCACGAGGGTCAATGCGGCCGGCACCTCGGGGTAGAGCTCGGTCGAGTACACGAATGCGGTGGGAGTGATACCGATACCGAGCGTCGCCAGGAAACTCAAACCGTGCCGGTCAGTAAGCCGGGCCGCTAGAACATAAGTGAAAGCGAACGTCGCGGCGGTAATTAGAAGCATCTGGGCCTGGGCGCCAGCTAGCCGCCCAGCCAGGTACCCGGGCACAAGCAGGAGCGGTAGACCGGGGTTGTGCGGGCTCAGCAGCCTGCCGTTTTCCGCGGGGACCGACTGTCTCCACAGTCCATCACGGTGGTCAAAAAACTCCGTGTAGGATCGGGTCGCGTACTGGTTGTTCAGATCAAGGTCCCGGTCGTGGATGATGCTCTGAGTCGTGAGCAGGTAGAACGGCTCATCGGCCGTAATGCTCGCCCCGGCCGTGGCCCAGATCCCGATCGAGAACGTGTAAACGATCGCCAGAATTGCAAAGATCGCGATCGCACCTGCGATCAGTGGCTTATCGACAACGTAGGACCGGGCCCGGCCGCGAACCCGGCGCCCCGAGGAGAGAACCGGCCCATCCGGTAACGGTCGGGCGATCCCGGAATCGGTCAATCCAGTGCCCCGACTTTTCTGAGCAGGTTCAGGGTTCCTCGCAGGTCATCGAGGCCACTGAGATCAACCACCGGAGGATCGAGCGTCGATATCGGCGGCAGGTTCCCGCTGGGACCGACGCCTTCGATCAGCGGATACTCCTTCGTCTCGTCCGAGAAGTACTGCTGCGCGTCCGCCTCCAGCAGGTACCTGATGAACCCTTCCGCCCGGTCTTTGTTTCCGCTGGACTTCAGGACACCTGCCCCCGCGGTCAAGATGAGCGCGCCGGGGTCGCCGTTGCCGATGAAGTGGTTGCGCGCCCCGAAGTCCTCCCCCTCCTCTTCGAGGAATCGCTCCAGGTAGTAGTGGTTCACGAAACCGACGTCCATCTCACCACTGGCCGCCCCGAGGACCGTGGTGATGTTGTTGCCGTACTCCCTCACGTCATTCGCCAGGATGCCGCGGAGCCAATCCTCGGTCGCTGCGTCCCCCAGCAACACACGCATGCCGGTGACGAACGCCTGGAACGAGGCGTTTGCGGGCGCCCAGCCCAGGCGTCCCTTCCACTGCGGGTCCGTGAAATCAAGGATCGAGTCAGGAAGGTCCGCAGCCGGATCGATCGTTTCCGTGTTGTACACGACGGTCCGAGCACGCCCGGATGTCCCGACCCACTCTTCGTTGGCTGCTCGGAACTGCGGGTCGACGCGTTCCAGGATGGACCCTGGAAGCTGAGTGAGCATGCCTTCCGCCGATAGCGCGCCGAGAGCTCCCGAGTCCTGCAGGAACACCACGTCAGCCGGACTCCTGTCACCTTCCTCCAGGACCAGCGCTGCTATTGCCGCGCTGCTGGCATACCGGACCTGAATGAGTACGCCGGTGTCTCGGTTGAACTGCTCGAGCAGCGGTCGCACAAGGCTGCTCGTGCGGCCCGAGTAGACGACCAGTGAGTCATCGCTGTCGGAGCCGCACGCAGCGACCAGCACGGAGAGAATCGCGAACAGCGCGAGAAGGGCTAACGCCCGGGTGCCTTGCATGCTCTTAGTCACCGTCGTCCTTTCCTACTGAACGGTGAACTCGAGGCGCATGCCTTCGAGGTAGTGGCTCTCCCACTCATCGTCCTCGAATTCGACGATATTGCAGATGAAAATGTATCTGCCCGGCGAGAGGTCGAAAGTACCGGAGGCCTGTGATCCCGGAGCAAACGATTCGATCTCACCGATGAAGTCCACTTCATCCTCGGGCACGAAGCCGCGCTCGTCTACAGGTAGCTGGTAGATCGGAAGGTCGGAGCGGATAATCACGAGTTCGTGCGGATCGTTCGGCCCCTCGTTTGAGGCGACGAAAAAGATCTCGCCTGAACTCACCACATCAACCTCCGGCTCTATTGCCCACTCGTTCAGAACCACGTTGACCTGACGCGCCCCGGCTGGTTTCTCTCCAACCACACCGGGCGCCCCCGACACCGTTCCGGAGACGGAGCCTGAGACCGATCCGGAAACGGAGCCAGGTTCGTTTAGAACCTGAACGCCCGGCCGGTCTTCGCCATCGTCGCTCCCGCAAGCAATGGCCAGGGCCATTAGCGCCGCCAGCATCGTTGTGATCACGACGCCGTGCGGCGCCAACCAACTTGGTGAATCCGTTTCCATTTATGTCCTCCTGCTGTGTTTAGAAGCTTTGATAGCTTTGATATCTGGTAACTCCGGTCAAGCGGTCCACAGTTCCCGCGCCATTCCGACCGGAACGCGCCACAGGTACTGCCATCCGATAAATGAATTACCGCGACGCCTCCGGCGCCACGTGATCGGCACCTCTGACATCCGCATACCCTTCCGAAGCAGGTCCAGCGTCAGAACCTGCGCGTAGTTGTAGTCGTGCGAAATCTCGGCCACCTGGATGGCGCGCCGGGAGAAGGCGCGAAAGCCGGTCTGGCCGTCGCGGATACGCCTGCCCGCAGCCAGGTTCAGGAGGGCTGTAAACACCCGGTTGCCGAGGTATCGCCCGATGCGTTGCCCCTCGCTCCCACCTCGCCCACGCGTGCCCAGCACGTAGTCGGCCCGGCCTGCCTCGATGTCGGCGAGCAACAGAGAGATTTCCACCGGGTCGTACTCGCCGTCCGCGTCCAGATAGACGGCGGCCCGGGCGTTCATGTCACGGGCGGTATGGAGGGCCGTGCGTAGGGCAGCACCAAGACCGCGGTTGCGTTCGTGCCGGACCACGGTCTCCGCTCCACATCGGCGGGCCACGGCTGCTGTGTCGTCGCTCGATCCGTCGTCCACCACGATTACATGGAGATCCGGAACCTCGGTCCGCGGCACACGGGAAAGGGTGCCGGGCAGATTCGCAGCCTCGTTGAAAGCTGGGATCAGCACTGCAACCGGGCCGTCCGATACTTCCGCGTCGTTTGTTGAGTCCAGTAGATCTCGGCCTACGGATTGGACGGGTGGTCGTTTGCCAAGCAGGTGCAACAGGGTTGGCGCAACGTCGGTCAGATGCCGCGTCTCGCCAACTACCCTCCCTTTTTGCACTCCCGTGCCCTGGAAGATGCAGGGCACCCGGCGCTCGCTCTCGGTCAGGTGACCGTGGCCGCCTATACCGATGCCCTGCCCGTGGTCCGAACTGATCACGAGGGTCGCGTCGTCCATGTAGCCTTCTCGTTCGCACCACCCGACGAAGTCCTCGATGATGCGATCAGTGATCTCGATCTTGTCGAGGTACTCGCGGTTATAACTCCCCCGGGCGTGACCGGTCTGATCCACGCTCAACAGCTGCAGTACGAGCAGGTCGGGATCTTCCTCCCGCATAACCCGCTTGGCCTGACGGACCAGGGCATGGTCGATCTCATCGTTGTGGTTGACCGCGCTGACGGTGCTAACGCGGTCTTCGCCGAAGGCGTCGACCAGGTGTGCGATCCCGACCAACCGGCCCTTCTCACCGCCCTGTTCGAGTACGTCGAATACAGATTCGCACTTCACCCCGAGGTTGGGTACGAAATTGCTTTTCATCCCGTGGACGGCTGGAGGCGCCCCGGTCAACATCGAGCTAAACGCCGTGACCGTCCGCGCGGGATACACAGTGCGCATGTCCGTGTACTCGGTGCCCTCGTGTCTCAGGCTGTCGATGAATGGCGTATGTGCCTCTCGCAGGCGGTCGGCACGGCAGCCGTCGATGACGATCGCGATCACCCGCCGGGCACTCCGAGATGGAGTCGGACCTGTGCCACGTAGAGGTGTCGAAGGCAATGCCGGGACCCATGTGAAGAACCATTGGTGCAGTAAAAGCGCTGCGATCCCGACGAAAAGGATGAATCCTTCGACAGCTGCCACGGAAGCGATTGAGGGCCCATCCATGACGTAACCAAACATCAGGATCATCAATAAGAACTTCGGCGTCTGCTCAAGGAAGTTCCCGCTCGTGGGATCCGGGTTCTCCAGCACAAGTCGCCAAAAACGCGTGAAGTTCGTCCACGGCATGCCGATGCGGAGGTGGTAATAGACCGAACCCCAGAGAATGATGGTGAATCCCAGGTAGAGTCCTAGCGAAACGCCTACCGCCACCAGGTCCGCGGTCTTGAATAGCGCGATAAACAGGAACAGGAAACTCCAGAGCGCCGTGCGTAACCAGAGCGGAAAGTCGAAGCGGTAGAACACCACCCCAAGCGGAATGATGGCGATGCCGGCAATGGCCGCCCGGGCCCAGTAACCGGCGTCCGCCAGGCTGGGGATGCTCAGAAACAGGAGGGTGTTCGCCGCGAAAACCGGTGTAAAAGGCTTGCCTTCATTGAGCACGTTCCACGCGCGAGCCGCGACTATTTCGAGCCGCGAAGCGTGTCCGTCGCATTCGCCATCGGCGTCAGCCACGCTCGACTTTCCGAAGGGCAACGCCCTGAACACTTCGTAAGCGGCGAACACCGCCGCGAAGGTGTACGAGTAGCCAAATTTGAGGCCGTGCGTCACCACCGCGATCATCAACGCGTCTTCGACCGAGAAGCCGTACAATCCCAGGGCGCCGGTCATGCTCGCTTCATAGACGCCGATGCCGCCCGGGGCGAAGTGAAATACCTGGAACAGCAGCGTGAACGAAGTGACGGCGATCGCCGCCTGGACGCTGATGTCGCCCCCGACAGCGTGGACGGTGGCGAGCAACGCCACTGATTCGAGCATCCAGGCCGGAATCGTCAGCAGAAGTGCGCCGACGGCCTGGCGCGTTGAGATCTCGTCGAGACTCTGCTTGAGCGATGTCCAGAGGGGGCGTGCGGCCGCGGGCACACGTTCTGGAACGGGCAGGCGGCGCAGCGCCACGACGCTTCCGGCTCCCAGCGCGAGGAACAACCCTGACACAAGGAGCCCTGCGTCCCCTCCCACGGGGCTGGATGGCGCAAAGGGGATTAGCACCGCCGCCAAAAAGAAGAGAACCAGGTAATCGAGGAGTCGCGCGACGAGGCTGGTGCTCACGGCGCGTGGAGCGGGAATCCCGCGCGCGGTTGCCACGTACGGACGAGCGATCTCCCCGGCCTTGACCGGTAGGAGATGGTTGGCGAACAGGGACGTTTGCAGCGCCGAGTAAGAAGCTATGCGGCCGAGTCCCGGCAACAGAAGGCGCCACGCTTCCGCCCGCAGCCAGAATGCCGCTGTATACCCAATTACGAATCCGACGACGAGCCAGGGGCGATTGCCGACGGTTGCGAATGCATGCGTAAGCGCGGAGTGGTCAACCACCCAGGCAACGGTTGCGCCCAGTAAGCCGATTACGGCCGCCATCAGCCCGATTCGGATCCACCAGGTGCTGCGGCGCCAGGACATGAGTCTCGGGGACGATACCCTGCGCACCGCCGCTAGCGAGTGGCTGTCCATCTAGGGATTCACACTACCTGCGGGAACCAGTTGGCTCATGTCGTTATGCGAATTATCTGAAGTCATGGTCCCCGAGGTTTTCCGACGGTTATCGTCGATACGATTATTATTGTTTGTCCATACGAAAAAATATATTCGTCCGTACGTGCAACAACCTATGATATCAACTGATTTGCGCATTTCAACCCTGGTCGATGTGTTGACGGAATCGATCCGGCGCGGGAGTCGCGTGAACAGACTTCAAATGTTCGGGTGCCGTGGTCAGGTGGAGTTCTGTCGGGGCGGGCGGGACCGTTGGAAGTTCACGCAGCGCCCGCATCTAAGTCCCGCCAATCCAGACCGTTGATGACGTCCCGGAATGCAGGCGGGATCTGTGCTGTGGCTCTTACTCCGTCGGTCCCCGCCTTTTTGGTAGCGCCGAGCATTTTGGCCACCTGCTCAACGTAGATCGGCAGGCGTAGGTGATCGCTGTCGCAACAGAAGACGGGACACTGACGGGCACTTTCAGTTCATCGTCCCGGCCCGGACCAGGTATGGCCTGGAGGACGAAACGTGCTGCCATCCAATCGCCGGCAGTATTAGTCAGCACAAGTGACGAAAAATCGCGTCCGCATGCCTTAGCGACCATGGGTCCAACGTGATGATCGCCACACCTGTCGACCGCAAGGCCGTTCAATTCCAGGCTGATCCGCTGCCCGATAGAAATCGGCAAATGGATGTAGAAGACATCGGGAGTTTTCGTCGCCTTCAGAACGAGACGTGTGCCGTGTCCGTTCTTCAGCACCTCAACGCGTTGCGGTGTGACTCTAAGCAATTCCAGTCCTTGCGGAGATGTCGATCGATGAAACACCCATCCCCATGAATTTCGACAGTGGTTAGTAGGGTATACGAACTCTAATCTTTGTCCGCACGAATTATCAACCCATGTCTACCAGATTATCTCGAGCTCCGCATGCATCTTGGATTACGCCTGCTTGATGGACCACTTTCCCGTTCGGTTGGCGACGGTAGCGGATGGGGAATCGGTCACGCCGAACTCGGCGTAGGAACTTCTGTCCAGACGCCGCTTCTCAGCTGTCGAGCGGCTCAACACTGCGTACGCGTGTTCGTGGGGCCCCGGACTGGTCCGATCTCGGCGAGGAATCCGGATGACTTCTGACAACCTGTTGATCGAATTTGGAGAGGATCATTGGCCCCACATCGCGCTCCACGTTGGCGATGAGGGTAGGATCGGGGCGTGGCGGCCGCAGGTGTCTCCGGGAGGTTGATGAAGCTGCACGATTTCGCTCGACCGCTGTTTGGCAATCGCCACTGGATTAGATTGTCCCGTTTGACCTGCCCCCTGACGCGGTATCAGGGATTATGTCAGTCCTGCCGAGTGTTGGACGGCTGGCATGAATGTCCTCTTCTCGGCATGTATTCCCCCTTCTGGAAATGTCCAGTCTCTAAGTTATTGACTGGTACCGTACAAGGGGGGGCAGGTCGATCTGAGAATCACCAGGTACGAATGAATGCCGACCGGTCCGCCCAGTCGACGTGTTTGGCAACAATTACGGGCCGGTGTTAACTTGCGGCGCACGGCCCGGGATACGCGCCGGGTACAGAGAGATCGAGAACCGCGGAAAGCCAGGTGAGACGTTGACCATCGACGCAGCGACGGGAATCGCCCGCATCCTGAAACAGGAAGGCGTGGACCAGGTCACCGTATTCCCGTCCTGCCGCGTGAACAACGCGCTCGGGCGTGAGGGGGTCCCGATGGTGATGATGCGTGATGACCGTTACGCAGTGGGCGTAGCGGACGCCTATTCCCGAATCACGGCCGGGGAGCGAATCGGCGTCTGTACCGTCTACGGCGGCGTCAATGCGGCCGGTCTACAGTACGCCTACCCCGGACTGGCACAGGCGTACGAGGACAACTCCCCGGTGCTCTGCATCACAGATGGAGCGCCAATCGGTAGCTCTGAAAATAGTCATTTCGACATCACCAGTAGTCTCAAGTCGGTCTCGAAGTGGTACGGCTACGTCGATAAACCCGAACGTGTCCCCGAGTTCATGCGTCGCGCTTTCAGCATGCTGAGGAACGGGCGGCCTGGCCCCGTGATTCTTGCCATCCCGGATCCGACCGGTCAGTACGACGAGACGGTAGATCCCTACACGCCGGTCAAAAGTTACAAAAGCGCTCCGGACCCGGCCGATGTGACCACCGCCGTCGATCTCCTTCTCAAGGCAGAGCACCCTCTTATATATGCGGGAGAGGGCGTTATCTACGCCGGCGCCTCCACAGAACTGAAGGCGTTCGCTGAACTTGCCAGTTCCCCGGTTATCACCACCCTCAAATCGAAAGGTGTGATGCCCGAAGATCATCCATTGTTCGTTGGCGTCCGCGGTGATCATACGGTCGAATACCTGGCCAAGAGCGACCTGATCCTTTCGGTCGGTTCAAGCCTTTCGCCTGGAAGGTTCAGCCACGCTATTCCCAACGCCAATAACAAAATCATCATCCAGTGCAATATCAGCGAACTGGATATCAACAAGGTATACGAGACGAATCACGCCCTGATCGGCGATGCCCGTTTCACACTGCAAGCCCTGACCGATGAACTAACCGCGCAGACCTCCGGCGGCGGCCGCAGCGCGCCCAGCGTCCACGCCGAGATCAAGGCGTCTCGCGAGGCCGGGTTGGCGAAATACCAGGAACTGATGACCTCCAACGACACGCCGATAAATCCGTATCGCGTCTACGCCGGGATGATGGAAGTGTTGGACCCTCGGAATTCGTTCGTCACGCACGAGTCCGGCACCACCCGAGACCAGTTGAGTACGGTGTACGACACGTTGATCCCACGCGGCTTCCTGGGCTGGGGGAATGTATCGACCCTCGGATTCAGCTTTGCTGCCGCGGTGGCGGCAAAACTGGCGTTTCCGGAACGACACTCGATCGCCGTGACCGGCGAGGCAGGGCTCGCCTACATGCTCGGCAACCTTGAGTCGCCGGTCCGTCACAAGCTCGGAATAACCGTGGTGCACATCAGTAACGGCGGATTCGCCGGTTACGGACCGGGATTCTGGGGCGACGGCCACAACCCATATACACACGCCGTGCTCGGTCCCGAAGAGGTCGACACGCCAAAGGCGCTTGCCGAGTTTGGCCTGCACACGGAGCGCGTTACCGAGCCGTCCGACATCGTCGGAGCGCTCGAACGGGCACTCGCAGCGAACGACAACGGCCAGCCGTCCTACATCGAGTTTGTTTGCTCGCAGTACCCGGTATTCGGCCAGTGGGTGACGAGTTAACACGGGGTAGCAGGCCCATGGGAAAGGATCGCCCAGGCCTCAACCCTTCATCGTACCTGGGGTGACCAGACCCCAGGAAGATCCAGGTGGCCTGCCCCAGGGATGAAGACCGAGTGACAGAAGTGGGCCAGCGGCACATCAAGGTTGAGATCACTTCGGATGTGGGTTGAGAATTAACGAGTGACTTCATCCATATCGCTCCCTAGCCCACATTCCCCTCGGATTCCCACGGATCACAGATACCGGCGCCTCCGAATCTTTAACGGCTCGATGGGGGTGCTTCATTTCGTCCAGGGGATCGTCGTTCTCGCACTGGCGAACGACTTCTCATTACCTGTAACGGCAACGTTCTTGCAGGATGCGCCGGGTGCTTCAGCACCTGTGCTGGCCGAATTGTTCCGGTTCCGGCTTGCCTGGGGAGTATCAGGATTCCTGTTTATCTCGGCAGCCGCGCACTGGATCATCGCTGCACCGGGGGTATCCGAGTGGTATCGAATGAATCTGGAGCGTGGTCGGAATTACGCGCGCTGGGTGGAGTACTCGATTAGCGCCTCACTCATGATCGTTTTGATCGCCTTGCTCACCGGGTCCGGAGATATTGGTGCGTTGCTCTGCCTTTTTGGTGTCAACGCCGCGATGATCCTGTTCGGCCTGTTGATGGAACACTACGAGGAACCCGGTGAACCCAGCTGGGTGTCTTACTGGTTCGGGGTTATCGTGGGAATCTTCCCGTGGATCGTAATTGCCCTGTACGTGTGGAGCCCGTCGACTTCTGCATCGCCGCCCACATTCGTATACGGCATCTTCATTTCACTTTTTATCTTCTTCAACAGTTTCGCCGTGAATATGGTCCTTCAATACAAGCGCGTCGGACCCTGGCGGGATTACCTGTTCGGGGAGTCTGTCTATATCCTCCTCAGCCTGACCTCGAAGTCAGCTCTGGCATGGCAAGTTTTCAGCGGGACACTGGCTAGTTGAGGCGGGGACGGGCGAATCTGCTCCACAACAGGGCAGATGGAACGCGCCACGATGCGTTTTAACTGAAGACGAGCAGCAATCTAGGGACAATATTCCTTTTAATCCGCAGGCCGTCGGTTCGAATCCGACAGGGCCCACCAAACGCGCCTGCCCTTCCCGTGCCAAATGCGTATGCGTTCCGAATACAAGTCCACGTCCCGGAGTTCGAACCCGTGTAACTCGGACGCGCCGAAATACCGGAGCGAGGCGGGGCGGTGCACGGGTTTTGAATGGGGAGGCGGGACGGAAGATGGACTTCGCCGGCACGGGCCGAAGGGCTAACGGAGGTTCGAGGTGTCCGCTAACATTCCCGGGCGATGATTCTTGCCGGGATGCACTTCGCATCTCCAAAAGCACCAGCAAGCGCTCAAGAAAAGGTCACCAATGCGCCTTGCCCTCATACAGATGAACGCGACGGAAGACCGCCCCGGGAACGTCGATCGCGCTTGCCAGTACATCGATAGGGCTGTGCGTGATCATGGCGCGGAACTGATCGTCCTGCCGGAGTTTTTCAACGCCATCTACTTCGCCCAGTTCCGAGACCTCGAGTACCAGTCCTGGGCGGAGCCCGACAACGGCGTCGCGACAAGCCGGGTCAAGGACAAGGCGCGCGAGCACGGCGTCCACATAATCTCGACCATCTACGAAGAAGAGGCGCCCGGTCTCTACTATGACACCGCGATGGTGATAGACCCAAAAGGCCGGATAATCGAAAAGTACCGGAAGACCCATCCGGCCGGACTGCGGGCCGTGGAGAAGATTTACTTCCGGTACGGGACAAAGTTCCCGGTCATCGATATCCTGGGCTGGAAGATCGGGGTGAACATCTGCTACGACCTGTCCTTTCCGGAGAGCGCCCGGATCCTGGCCGTCAAAGGCGCAGAGCTGATCATCGTGCCGTACTGCATCCCGGCCGGTTATCTCGGTTCCGAGCACAACTCGGAGCACACGAGCGCGCCAGGGGTAGCGGGCGAAGAGTTCCTGGACCGAGAGCGCTGGATGCGCTGGTGGGAGTCGTTAACACAGACACGCGCGTACGAGAACGTTGCCTACCTGGCGCCCGTAAACCACGTCGGCATAGAGGGGAAGGCGGTGTTCTACGGCGGCACCAGGCTAGTGGGCCCGGACGGTGAGACGGTGGCGCAGGCGGAAGAACGGGACGACATCATCGTGGCCGACCTTGATCGGAGCCATTTCGAGAATACTCGCCGCCTGACCCCGTTCTTCAGGGACCGAAGGCCGGACCTGTACGGAACGCTCTCCACGGAGACCGATGACGTTCATGCCTGATACCCGGTCCCTGGAAATGACCGACCCGGCACTGGTGAGCCCGGACGTCGAGCAAGAGGCGTTACAGCGTTCGCTGACGGAACACGTTCCCAGGTTTGCCGTTATCCTGCACAACGACGATGTCAACTCGATGGAACACGTGGTGGACGCGCTCCTGAAATCCGTGCCGACGCTCAGCGAACAGGACGCCGTCCAGGTGATGATGGACGCACATCTTGAGGGCAAAGCCACGGTGACCGTTTGCCCGAGGGAAACCGCCGAGTTCTATCGCGACCGGCTCCAGTCTTTCTCAATAGGAGCATCTATAGAGGCCGTGTAACGGGTGTGGTTACCGACGAGCGTGGTGGGCGAAGAGTCGGTAAAAAACTCTGCTGCCTCTGGTATCGCCCCCCGGGCATGTTCGCTGTCATCCTGAACTTGATTCAGGATTCTCCAGCCCTACTCGGCGCTCTCGACCTCCGGATTGAACAGCTGCTCACGGTAGTACTTCAACTCGGCGATCGATTGCCGAGTATCCCACAGCGCTGTGTGCTGGGCGCCCTTCGGCTTTCGGTGCTGAATCCCGTACCACCACCCGGCCAGCTCCTTGATCGATGACACATCGATCATCCGGTAGTGCAGGTAGTTCACGAGCGCCGGCATGTAGCGCTCAAGGAAGCGCCGGTCCTGCCAGATAGAGTTCCCGCACAGGCGCGCGGTTCCGTACTCGCAGTGCATCGAAACCAGCGTCAGCACCTCCCGCTCGGCTTCTTCCAGCGAGGTTTTCGACTTCTGTATCTGCCGCAGCAAGCCGGAGCGCTCATGCATGTCACGCACAAACGGCGTCATGCGGTCCGTCGTCTCGGCCGGGTGCCAGATTGTGAACTCGACCGGTTCTGCGATCTCATTCAGATCCCGGTCGGTAACGATCGCCGCTATCTGGACGATCACATCTTTTTCCGGCTCGAGTCCCGTCATCTCAAGGTCTAGCCAGACCAGGTTGTTGCTATTGCCGTTCTGCAATCGGATTCCTGTCGTTTGCCCTCGCCGAAGCGACGGTGCGGATATTGATCGGAGACGGCATCGTATCACCCGCATGGTTCGCTGTACGCCGCCGCATCGTCGAACGGGCCCAGATACCGCCAGGTGCAATAGTCCAGTTCCTGTCAACAATCGAATGCAACACCAATTGCATCGTGACACCCGAATTCTCTTGCTCTCCTGTGGCACCATATTTACCTGAACTATTGCGCTCTTGACGGTTAAACTGCAATAGTGCATAGTCTTTCGATGCCTTTCGATCGAACCGTTCAACTGGCCGGCGCACGAGCGCGGCAGTTGCAGGCGTTACCCCGCTACCGCGAGGTGCTTCGCTTGCTTGATGAAGGCATGAATCCACGAGAAATAGGACAGGTGCTGGACCCGCCCGTGACAAGACAGCGGGCGTCGGCGCTGATTCAGCAAGCGAAACGGGCGCAGATGCTCGGACTTTTTGAAGATGAAATCGGGGACTACAACATGAGTTCGGATATGACGACAGTTGACTCCGGGGGGGTCACGTCCGCCGAGGGATTCTCTGCGGGAGCCACCTTCGCCGGCATCAAGACCGCCGGCGTGGACAAGCGCGACATCGGCCTTCTGCTGTCTGATCGACCCTGCACCGTCGCCGGGACCTTCAGCCAGAACTCCGTCCTCTCGCCGTCCGTGACCCTGTCCAAAGCAGTGGTCGATGGCGGCGGGGACGTCCGTGGCATCGTCGCAAACAGCGGCGTCGCCAACTGCGCTGTCGGCGAACAGGGGCTCATCGATGCACGTGAAACCTCCGCGCTCGCCGCCGGTAAACTGGGCGTCGCCGCAAACGAGGTCTTGATCGCTTCCACCGGCGTGATCGGCGTCGAGCTTCCGATGGCGCTCATGCGCGAACACATTCCGGGTATCGAACTCACTGATAACGACGGAGCTGAATTCGCAGCGGCGATCATGACGACAGACACGCACCGGAAGGAGATCGCCGTTCGGGTCGATGTCGGTGGGTCGACCGTCACTGTCGGCGGCTGCGCCAAGGGCTCCGGCATGATCCATCCCAACATGGCGACGATGCTGTCGTTCTTGACGACGGACGCCGCCGTGGATAAGGAGTTCTTGCAAGAGACGCTCTCCCACGCTGTCACGCTCAGCTACAACCAGATCGACATCGACGGCGACCAGAGCACGAACGACACGGTGCTGCTTCTGGCAAACGGTGCGGCGGGCAACACGCCGTTGACCGGTAACTCCGATGATTCAGAGGCGTTCTCCGCAGCGGTCCACCAGGTGACGCGCTGGCTGGCGCGTGAGATGGCGAGGGACGGCGAGGGCGCACAGACGTTGATAGAGGTGATCGTCGAGGGCGCCCACTCGGACGAGGACGCGCGTAAAGCCGCCCGGTCCGTCGCCGCCTCGTTGCTGGTGCGGACTGCTGTTTACGGCAAGGACCCCAACTGGGGCCGCATCCTGATGGCGGTCGGCAAGAGCCAGATCCCGCTCGACGAATCGAAGATAGAGGTGTTCGTCAACGACATCCAGATCGTTTTCGAAGGCAAAGCCATCTCGTACAGCATCACCAGCGTCGTCGCCGCGCTTGCCGAGGACGAGGTGCGCTTGCGCGTCGGTCTCCACGTCGGTGACGGCTTCGGCGAGGCGTGGGGATGCGACCTGACCGAGGAGTATGTCGTCTTCAACTCTGCCTACACCACGTAGACCGGGCAAAGTTGAAGCGGTCAGCAAGATGACATCCGTAAGCGGATCACGCATTAGAAGAAGCGGACGAGGCGCTCGCGAAGGCGATGTCGTCGTGGTCAAGGTCGGCGGGTCCACCCTCGGCAAGGGCGACTCCACCATGCCCGACCTTATAACGCTGCGCGATCAGGGCCTCAAGCCCGTCGTCGTCCACGGCGGGGGCAAGGTGATCTCGGACTGGGTCCGCCTGCAGGGCATCCAGCCCGAGTTCGTGCGCGGCCTCCGGAAGACGGACAAGCCGACGCTGGACGTTGCCGTCGCGGTTCTTTGCGGGCTTGTGAACGCGCAGCTTGTGGCAGAGATTTCGGCCGCCGGCGGGAAGGCTGTAGGGCTGGCCGGCATAGATGGAGGGATGCTCAAGGCCGAGGTCCTTGACCCGGGATTGGGCATGGTCGGCAAGATCGTGCGGACCGATGTCACTACCATCGTGGCCGTGTTGGAGACCGGCGCCATCCCGGTGATCGCCCCGGCAGCCCTGAACATCGCTCCGGAACAAGAGGACGGCTCCGACCGCATCCTCAACATCAACGCCGACACCTCGGCAGGCCACTTAGCCGCGGCGCTGGGCGCGGCGCTGCTGGTGTTCCAGACAGACGTGTCGGGTGTGCTTGACCTCACCCGGAGGCTCATCCCCCGCATGACGCGCAGGCAGGCGATGGACCTGATCGACAGCGGCATCGCCAACGGCGGAATGATCCCCAAGATAGAGGCCTGCGCCCTCGCCGTTGAGAAGGTCCGCGCTGGCTATATCATCGATGGCCGGATCGCCGGTGCATTGCTCGAATGCGTCGCCGGCAACGAGATCGGCACGAGGATCACATGATGGCGGTCAGAAGCGAGCCGGGGTGTATATTGACGCACCTTCCGAACCCGGGAGACGAACGTACACGAACACCGGCTCTGGGGGACCGAACGATCCCCGGGGCCACCTGAAAAGAACGAAATACCGTGGGGGCGAATGACTATCCGCCCTGCGCCCGCCCTGCAATAGACACGGAAGGCGAACCAACCCAATCCAACAACCCCCGGAACAACAACAGGAGCACCAACATGCCCACGACAGGCGAACAGTGGAAGCAGATCGAAGCCGACTACTACATGCAGGTCGTCAACCGCATGCCGATGGTCCTCGACCACGCCGAAGGTACATGTGTGTTCGACACCGACGGCAAGCGCTACCTGGACTTCACCGCCGGGTGGGCCGTCCTGAACGTCGGCCACTCCCACCCCGCCGTCACCGCGGCCATCGTGGAGCAGGCCGGCAAGATCCTCCAAATGTCCAACCTGTTCTACACGATTCCGCAGCTCAAGCTGGCCCAGATTTTGATCGATAACTCGGTCATGGACCGGGTCTTCTTCTGCAACTCCGGCGCAGAGGCCAACGAGGGCGTCTGCAAGCTTGCCCGCAAGTACGGCAAGATCAACAAGAATGGCGCCTACGAGATCATTACCGCCAACAACTCGTTCCACGGCCGGACGATGGGTATGATGGCCGCCACCGGGCAGGCGCACTACCAGGACAACTGGCGGCCGCTCGCTCCAGGCTTCGTGAACGTCGACTATGACGACATCGACGCCATCAAAGCGGCGACCAACGAAAAGACATGCGCCGTGATGCTCGAGCCGGTCCAGGGAGAGGGCGGCGTGAACGTCCCCGCGCCCGACTACTTCAAGCAGGTGCGGGAGTGGTGCGACGAGAACGACCTGGTTTTGATCGCCGACGAAGTGCAGACCGGCATGGGCCGTCTCGGCACACTGTTCGGTTACGAGCAGTTCGGGTTCGAGCCGGACGCCATCAGCATGGCGAAAGGTCTCGGCGCGGGTGCGCCGCTCGGCGCTTTCCTGTGCAAGCAGGAGTACGCCGTGCTGGAGCCAGGAGATCACGGTTCTACCTTCGGTGGAAACGCGCTGACCACCGCCGCCGGGGCCGCCGGGGCGAAGGTTGTGGTCGACGAGAACTGGTCCGAGAAGGGTGCCGCAACAGGCGCTTACCTCAAAGGCCAGCTCATCGGACTCATGGAGAAGTACGACTTCATCACGGAGGTCCGCGGCATGGGAATGCTGCTGGCGATCCAGATGAGCGAGGACAACGCAGGCGCTGTGATCGCCGAGACGGTGGCGAACGGCCTGCTGTTGAACGCCGTGCGGCCCAACATGATCCGCTTCATGCCGCCGCTCACAACCAGCGAAGAAGAGATCGACGAAGCGGTCGGTATCCTGGATGACGCACTGGCGAAGGTGTTCGGGGCGTAATCGTTCCAGAGATTCTCAAAGTCGCTCCCTGAGGTTCTCGAAGGGCGACCGTTAATACGCAAACTCCAGGAGACGCATCATGCTGAGGCTCTCGAAGTACGGTGCGTCTCCGGCTTTCACGCCGACAGCATAGATTCCCGAGGCAGTCGCCTCTAAACTTGACAACCGCGTGCCCGGCGTCAACCCCCGGGCCGGATTTGCGTCCGATAGAACCTCGTCGCCACGATGCTCCCTCTCCCGGTGCGAGAGGGCTGGGGTGAGGGAAAAGTTTGTCAATCGGACGCACAATAATCCCAACCAAAGTAAAACAACGAGGGCGCCACACCGGTCGTTCCCAAACAACCTCCCCGTCGAGAACATCCCCAGGAAAAAACAATGCCCAGAGAAAAATGCGTCCTCGCCTATAGCGGTGGGATGGACTCCACCATCAGTGCAGTGTGGATACAGGAGCAGTACGACATGGACGTCGTAACGCTCACCGTGGACCTCGGCGCAGGCCCTGAGCTTGACGGCGTGCGTGACCGCGCCAGGCAGGCCGGCGTGACCGAGTCCCTGATCTGGGACGTGCGCGACGAGTTCGTTGAGGGCTACATCTGGAACGGCCTCAAAGCCGGAGCCATGTATGAAGGTGTTTACGCGCTTTCGACCGCGCTCGGACGCCCGCTCATGGCCAAGAAGCTGGTCGAGGCCGCACGGCAGGTCGGTGCGACCGCGGTCGCCCACGGCTGCACCGGCAAGGGCAATGACCAGGTCCGCTTCGATGCCGGCATCATGACACTCGCCGCCCACGGCGACCCTTTGAAGATCATCGCCCCCGCCCGCGAATGGGGCATGTCCCGTGACGAAGAAAAGCTGTACGCGGCGAAGGCCGGACTGGACGTGCGCGAGGTCGGAGACGACCAGCGGGTCTACTCAATTGACCGCAACCTCTGGGGGCAGGCGATCGAGGGCGAAGACCTTGAGGACACTTGGTTCGAGCCGCCGGAGGACGCCTACTCGTGGACCCGCCGTGCTACCGACACGCCGGACGAGGCTGTCGATGTGGAAATTGCTTTCGTGCAGGGCGTGCCGGTCGCGCTGGACGGTAAAGAACTGGGCGGTGTGGCGCTGATCGAGCGGCTCAACGGCATCGCCGGTGAGCATGGCGTCGGACGCATCGATCATCTTGAGAATCGGCTCGTCGGCATCAAGTCGCGTGAGGTGTACGAGACGCCTGCCGCGATAGTGCTGAACGACGCGCTGCGGGCGCTGGAGACCGCATGTCTAGCACGCGACCAGCAACGGATGCGCGCCTACGTCGGCCAGCAGTACGCCGACCTCGTGTACGACGGCCGCTGGTTCACCGGCATGCGTGAAGACCTTGACGCCATGATCAACAGCACCATGCGCTACGTCACCGGAGATGTCCGCGCGCGACTCTACAAAGGCGCCGTTGTCGTGACAGGCCGCCGCTCCGAGTACTCGCTCTACGACTTCGGCCTCGCGACCTACTCTACAGACGATGCATTCGACCACAAAGCGGCAACCGGCTTCATCGACATCTACAGCCTGGCCGCCCGAATCCAGTACAAAAACCAGACAAGGCATGACGCCCGCTAAATCCCAGCGTCACATCCCCCTCTCCTAGCGGGAGAGGGCCGGGGTGAGGGAGAAGTCTCTCGGCCCAAACGCCGATTGCCGGACCAGAGGACGAGAGGATCAGAGGAACGCCTGTGACCGCATATGATGAACGAGACAGCTTCGGCAACTACCTTGAGGAATTCGAGGTAGGGGACACCTGGAAGCACTGGCCGGGCAAGACCATCACCGAGGCCGACAACCACATCCACAGCCTTCTTGTGATGAACCACCATCCGCTCCATATCGATGAGGAGTGGAACCGCGCTGGCCAGCACGGGAAGATCCTCGTCAACGGCACGCTGGTGTTCTCCATCGTCGTCGGCATGACCGTGCGTGCGCTGTCCGGTAAAGCGATTGCCAACCTGGAGTACGAGACCGTCAAGCACGACGGTCCGGTACACATCGGCGACACGATCTACGCCGCCTCAGAGATCCTGTCGGTCACACCGTCCCGATCAAAGCCGGACCGTGGAGTCGTGTACGCCGAGACGATCGCCCACAACCAGCGCGACGAGCAGATCCTCAGCCTGCGCCGCAAGTTCCTGGTGCTACGACGGCCGGTTTAACGGGACTGGTCTCCAGTACCGCCCGCCCACTTCGACTGGCTCAGCACAGGCCACGAGAGCCTCAGCGTGGGTTGGTGTCGCGCCCGTCCGATCCCCAAACCCATCCTGAGGCTCTCGAAGGACCGGCATGGGCGGATACCAATCCGCCCCCCAACGGCCAGACCACACCCATTCGTCATCCCGATCCTTCCGGTACCGGAAGGACGAGGGACCTTCACCAACAGTTCATCTAGCGAAGACATAACGTTTGTGCGGAATCTTGAACCCCCTCACCCTTCCGGCAAGCCGAAGGGCAGGCTCCCAACCCTCTCCCGTCTGGAGAGCGGACACACGCATCGCCCTAATCCGGCAAATGCACCACCGCCACGACACCCGGCTCGCCGGAAACTATCTCGGTGTAATGACCCCTGCCGGTTTCATCAGCCAACAGGAAGGCTTGTCCGGCCGAGAACCGGCGCTTCGCCCCGTCGCTGACCGTAATCTCAACCTCGCCCGACACCACGATCATGTACTGCGCCAACGGAGTCGGATGCCAATCGCCAAGCGGTCCGTGCGGCGCCATCACGAACCCAAATCGAGACGCATCCTCAAGGTCTGAGACGAACATCGGATCGGCCGGCGGCGCGTAATCCACCTCCTGGAATGACACCTCTACCGTCTCGAAGTGGCTCCCGCCGTCCTCGTCCGCGTAAATTCGATCGTAGGTCGTCGCCATCGCTACACCCGCTCGACTGCCGTGATCTGACCGCTGCTTGCCGAGGCATAAAGCGCCAGTACCGCCGCCGTATTTGCGAGCCCATCTTCCGGTGGGAACTCCGGCGCTTTGCCCGTCAGGACGCATTCCGAAAAGTCGTTGAACTGCACCACGAACCGCGGCTCACCGGCAAACGTCTCCACGCGCTCCTCGCCGTCTGCGTTGGTGATCACCAGCGGGGTGTCCTCCTCGAATAAATGTGGAATCCTGATCTTGCCCTTTGTCCCGATAACCTCACCCATGTTGGTGCCCGGCTGCTCCACGCTGCTCCGCATGTGTGCGATTGCCCCGCCCGGGAACTCAAGCAGCCCGGAGAACGAGGTGTCGACACCATAGTTGCCCGAATCGGCGGCGAACCCGGCCGCTCTGACCGGCTCCCCGCCGAGGATGAAACGCGCCGCCGATACCGAATAACAGCCAGCATCCCACAGCCCGCCCCCGGCAAGCTCCGGTTTCAACCGCACATCGGTCGACGTGTCACGGGAGGTGAATGCCAGAACCGCCTCGAAATGACGCACATCGCCGACAGCGCCCTCGCCCACCAGCTGGCGCGCCCGTCGCATGTGCGGGTTCAGCCGGTGGGTGAACGCCTCGACCAGCAGTACACCGTTCGCCTCGGCTGCGGCGGTCATCTCCCGCACCTCGTCCATCGTCACGGCGATCGGCTTCTCGCACAGGATATGCTTGCCCGCCTCTGCGGCCTTGATGGTCCATTCGTGGTGCATCGAGTTCGGCAGCGGGTTGACCACGGCGTCGATATCGGGGTCGGCAAGCAGCTCCTCGTAAGAGCCGTACCAGCGCCCGATCCCGTTCTCCTCCGCCGCCTGCTTCGCCGGCCCGTCAAACCGGCTGCATATCGCCACGATCTCCGAGTTGTGCGACTTCACCGCCGCCGGGATGTGGGCGTTGATACCGATCTTCGCCGTGCTGATCATTCCGTATCTGACGGTGTCGGTGGGCATGGGAATTCCTCTTGTTGGGCTGGTGAAAGCGGGAAGGGGTCAGAGTGTGGTCAGGTTAGCACCGTGTTCGCGCGTCCCGGTCTGCTGGTAAGGTGCGCTCCGAAGTGCAGGTAACGTAAGGGCGGGCCGCCCTTCGGCTATCCACCCTAACCCAACCAGAAAGCGCTCAAATGCCGACCACCGACACGCCAAACATCCTGGTCATCATGTCCGACGAACATGCGCCGATGTTCAGCTCCACATACGGACATGAACTGATCGACACGCCGAACATGGACCGGCTGGCGGGGCAGGGAACGACGTTCGACGCCCATTACACAAACTCGCCATTGTGCGTGCCGTCAAGGCTGTCGTTCATGACCGGAAAATTCGTCAGCACCGTCCGCGGCTGGGACAACGCCACGCCGCTCTACCTGGGCGAACTCACCTGGCCGTATTTGTTGCGCTCGCAGGGTTACGACACCGCCCTGGACGGCAAGATGCACATGCTCGGCCGACACGCTCTCCACGGCTTCGACGAGCAGCTGGCACACGACCCGCACGCCGCCAACGTCCACGCCGTGTTCCCCTGGGGCGAGGCGCCGAAACCGCCGACCAACGTGCCGGAAGGGTTCGATCTCTCATCGCACTTTCCGAAGGCCGGTGAGGCGTGGCCCGATGTGAAGCAAGCCGGCCCCGGGAGCAGCGCCGTCATCGAGGGAGACCAGATATTCGAGGACGCCGCGCACGTCTATCTGCGGGACCCGGCGCGTGCCGAGAAATCCTTTGCGCTCTGCGTCGGATTCATCGCCCCGCACTTCCCGTTCATCGTCCCGGAGCCCTTCTTCTCCAAGTACTACCCGGACCGCGTGGACATGCCGAACAACCCGCCCGGCCACCTGGACGACCTGCCCATTGCGGCGGTCAGGCTACGTGAAATGTTCGGGCTGGCCGGCCCGTACACGGACGACGAGGTGCTGCGCGCCCGCGCCGCGTATTTCGGGATGATCGACCAGCTCGACGGCCGGATCGGTCGGTTGATGGACACGCTGGAAGAGCAGGGGCTGGCCGACAACACCGTCATCATCCACACGTCAGACCACGGCGAGATGGCCGGCGAGCACGGGCTGTGGCGGAAGATGTGCTTCTACGAGCAGTCCGCCCGCGTGCCGCTCCAGATTTCGTGGCCCGGCCATCTGCCGGAGGGCCAGCGCATAAGCGGCGTGACCTCCAACGTCGATATCACCGCCACGATCCTCGACCTGGCCGGGGTGTCTCCCGGGGAGTGGAAGCTGGACGGAGACAGTCTGCTGCCGCTGATCGATGGCGAGGCGCCGGACTGGAAGGACGAGGCGTTCGTGGAGCACCTAGCGCACGGCACCGACCGACCGCGCGGGATGGTGCGCCACGGCCAGTACAAACTCTCGTACAACCACGGAGTCCCGCCGGAGTTCGAACTGTACGACCTTATAGCCGACCCGGGTGAGTTCGACAACCGGGCGGACGATCCGGCCCTGAGCGATGTCAAGCAGTTGCTGCTCGCGCGCATCATGCAGAAGTGGGACGCGCGGGGCGGTGCGGACGCCCTGGACGCCGAGATAAGGGGCAGCCAGAAGGCCCGCTACCTGATGCGGGAAACCATGTCGATGGAGGACGTGGACTTCTAGAGGCGCGGGGGGTGCCGCCCGGCGGTGGCATCTGATTGGGGTATTTCAGCGTGGCCGGAGCCCGGGCGGTAAACCGATGTCGATCCTCTGTGGCGGAAGGGTGTGGTTTAGGAGTTCAAGGGTTTTCGTTGCCGGTAAATTCGTTCGATTTTAACGAGGTTGAACGGCGCGAATTGGCGTGATTCATGCCCAGAAATCACGCCCGAATAGATGTGCCTCCGGGGTCAGAATCAGGTTTATCTAAAGGGTGTGAGGGCCTGTGAACGACGCATCAACCGGTTGACCGGCGGGCGTCGCTGCCTGGATCGCGGACGCGCTGACATACCTGCATGCGGAGGGCCTCGTCCGCCTCGACGTAAAGCCCTCAAATGTCATGTGCAGCGATGGCCACGTGACGCAGTTCGACCTCTCGGTAGCGCGTGAATTCAAACCCGGCGAAAGACTGCGTATTGATGCTGGCACGACCGGCTACATGGCGCCTGAACAGACCGATCGGAATAACATCGGCCACTACACCGACGTGTTCGGCAAGGGAGTCGTCTTTTACGAACTCCTGACCGGCGGAGAGCTGCCGCACCCGTTCGAGCGGCGAACCGACGAGGGCGGAGATGCCGAGCGCTTCCTTGGTCATGAACCAGATCCTGCCCACCCTTCGGACCTCAACGCGGAAATCCCGCGTCCAGAAGGCGGCTGTGCGCTAAAGGCACTCGTACCGGACCCGGACGGGCGATGCGCCAATCCTGAAGAGTTCCGCACGGAATTGATGGCCGCGACCGGAGACTGAAGGCCCGCCCTTCTCGCGTCTACCGGGTAATTACGCTAGCGGTCCAGCGCAGGGGCATGAGAAGCTATCCGGCGCAATGACCAACGATTCACACTCAACAGACGCGGCCAATCTCGCTGCAAGCGCACGTGGGGCCGAACTGGCGTCCGACTACACCGTCTCGCTGCATTACGACCAGCGCATGTACAAGCAGGACATCGCCGGATCGATAGCGCACGCCCGAATGCTGGGCAGACAGGGCATCATTGGCGAAGACGAAGCCGGGCAGATCATCGGCGGGCTAGTAACGGTCCGGACCGAGATTGAGTCTGGCGACTTCCCGTGGAATCCGGAACTTGAGGACATCCACATGAACGTGGAGTCCCGGTTGTACGAGCTCATCGGCGACGCAGCCGGAAGGCTCCACACGGCCCGGTCCAGAAACGACCAGGTCTCCACCGACACGCGCCTCTACATGAAGCAGGCTGGCGCCGACACCATCGATGCTCTGAGGGCTCTTCAACGGGCCATCCTTGGCGCGGCAGAGGCCAACATCGCCACGGTCGTGCCCGGCTACACCCACCTCCAGCGGGCGCAGCCAGTGGCGCTTGCCCACCATCTGCTCGCCTACTTCGAGATGTTCGATCGCGACGCGACCCGTTTCGCTGCGGCGCGGAAATCCGCGGACGTCCTCACCCTGGGAAACGGCGCAATGGCGGGCGTTCCATATCCGATCGACCGCGAGTTCGTGGCAAGCGAACTCGGCTTCTCGCGTGTCACCGCCAACTCCATGGACGGCGTGTCCGACAGGGACTTCGCCCTCGAGTACTTGAGTGCGGCAGCAATAAGCGCCATGCACCTTTCGAGGCTGGCAGAAGAGTTCGTGATCTGGTCGTCTGAGGAGTTCGGCTTCCTCGCCCTGTCGGAAAGCTACACGACCGGCTCCAGCATCATGCCGCAGAAGCGCAACCCGGACTTCGCAGAGCTGGCCCGCGGCAAGACCGGGCGGGTGTACGGCAACCTGCTGTCCATGCTGACCACGCTCAAGGGCTTGCCGCTCACCTACAACCGTGATCTGCAGGAAGACAAAGAGGGCTTGTTCGACAGCGTCGATACGTTGCTGGCGACCGTTGACGTGAGCGCGGGCATGATCGCCGGCGCAAAGTTCAACGCAGACCGCATGCGGGCGGCCGCCGAGTCCAGCTACGTCCTCGCCACCGACATCGCCGACTACCTCGTCGGCAAAGGCATGCCGTTCCGTGAGGCGCACGTCATCGTGTCGGCGCTTTCGGATAGGTTGATAGACGGCGGCAGGTACTTCGAAGACCTGTCGTTCGACGAATACTTGGCCGCGTCCCCGCTCTTTGAGGCGGACGTGATGGGCATAGGGGTCGACTTCTCTATTGCGTCTCGCGACGTCCAGGGCGGCACCGCTCTGGGCAGGGTGAAGGACGCCTTGGAAGTGGCGAAGGCTCGACTAAAGGAGGCCGGGAAGTGACTTCGGAATCCGACAATAACGTGAGGATAGCGGCCTCACTTCTCGCCGCGGACTTCTCGCAGCTGGGCCGGGAGATCAAGTCGCTCAACGACGGCGGCTGCGACGAGATCCATTTCGACGTCATGGACGGTGCTTTCGTGCCGAACATCACCTTCGGCGCGCCCGTCCTGGAGTGGATACGGCCGTTGACCAGCCTCCCGATCGACATCCACATGATGGTTCAGGAACCGGCGCGCTTTATCGACGATTTCGCGCGCGTCGGGGCCGACCACTTCACGGTCCACGCAGAGGCATGTGCGCACCTGCATGCCACCGTGCAGTCGATCAAAGCCGCCGGCATGAGGGCGGGTGTGGCGCTGAACCCGGGGACGCCTGTATCGGCGCTCGACGAGATCCTCCCGGATATCGACCGCGTGCTTGTGATGACGGTCAACCCGGGATACGGCGGGCAGGCGTTCATCGGAGGCCAGCTCGCCAAGATCGCAGCACTGGCTGAACAATTGCCGTGGCGGGCCGATGGCGCCGACCTGGCCGTCGATGGCGGGGTGAAGGTCGACACCGCGCCTGGATGCGTCGAGGCGGGCGCGTCATTGCTCATCTCAGGCACGGGCATCTTTAATCATCCGGACGGCGTAATTGCTGGCCTGGCCGCGCTAAGAGCAGCGGTCAACGACGCCGGTTAACGGCCCCTGGCCGGGTCCGAACCGCCCGGCCCAACTCCGGGTGCGAGAACATACGCCTTGATCGGCGTGCGCAGTTCTTTTTGAGGCCGGAGCGCTGTTAGCGCTTCGCCTTCAACTCCGTCCGGAGACAGCGGGTGCAGACGTACTCATGCGTCTTCGGGCCGTCCGGCGTCTTCCGGCGGACCAGGTTCGGCTTGAACATCCGGTTTGTGGCCCGCATCGAGTGGCTGCGGTTGTGACCGAACTGCGGACCTTTGCCACAGGTGTTGCACTTGGCCATGTCTTAGAAAAACCCCAGATGTGTTTGAGTTTAGGGATGCGGATGTCCGGGAACCGGACGCGCGCATCTTGCCGGTAGGAAAAATTCGAAAATTGGCTTGCGCCGAAGCTACAAGTTACCATCCTCACACCGTCTGCGACAACATTCAGGAATGAATTCAGGCCCACTGAGACCCTTCGCAATAAACAAGGACCATCGAGTTGAACCGACCTGGAGCGGAACCAGAAAACCCCGGGAACGCCGATTGGATCGACGGCGTGGTTCTGTGTTCGCTCGTCGCGGCTGGCGGCCGGGCGGTCGATACAAACCGTAACCAGATAAACGCCCTGAACGTCTTCCCCGTTCCGGACGGCGACACAGGGACCAACATGAGCCTGACCCTGCGGGCAATAGTCGAAGAATCCGCGATCCAGCCGACACTCCACGCCGGTGATGCGGCGCAAAAGATGGCGAGGACTGCCTTGCTCGCGGCGCGCGGCAACAGCGGCCTCATCTCGGCTCAACTGTTCCGCGGAATTGCGGACGTCGCAGCCGGGCGTGAACGGATCACTCCGGGCGAGTTCGCAGCGGGCATGGTCGAGGGCGCGATCGCCGCCTACGACTCCGTGCCGAACCCGCGCGAGGGCACGATGCTCACCGTGATGCGCGTGGCGGCGGACTCGGCGACGGAGCTTGCCGGCACGGGCGCCGCCATCGCCGATGTCCTTGATGCCGCTGTCCAGACATCCGTCGAAGCCGTAGCGCTTACTCCGACCCAGCTCGACGTTCTGAAGGACGCCGGCGTGGTCGACTCAGGCGGTTACGGCCTCTCGGTGTTTCTGGCCGGCGCGCTTGAACTTGCACAGGGGCGAGGCGATGGCGCAACGCTGTTCCCATCGCCCGACCCGATCGGCGTGGAGCGCGACTCCAGATCAGACACCGGCGTCCGAATCGACTTTGTTGACGCGGTTCAAGAGGAGATATTTGGTTACTGCACCGTCTTCCTGATCGAGGGCGAAGACCTGGACGTGGTTTCTATACGGGACAAGGCCACCACGTTCGGGGAGTCTGCCGTCGTCGCCGGAGACGCCACAGCGGTCAAGATCCATCTGCACCCGCTGAACCCCGGCCCCGTTCTCTCCTACGCCGCCGGACTCGGCACACTCGCCGGGATAACGATCCTCAATATGGATGAGCAGACACGCGAGTGGGCGGTCGACAGGCAATCGGGCGACAAGGCCACGCTGGCGCCCGCCTCCGCGGACGTCCCTCGCCTGGACAGCGCCATCGTCGCTGTGTGCGCAGGAGCCGGGCTGGAGGCCGTGTTTGCGCAGGCTGGGATGGGCGCATGTAGCCCGATCACGGGCGGCGACACGATGAATCCCAGCGTCCAGGATCTACTTGGCGCCGTTGAGGCCGCGCCCGCGAGCCAAATCCTCCTGCTCCCCAACAACGGGAACATCGTCGCCGCCGCACTGCAAGTCCCCGATCTAACCGATAAAGACGTTCGTGTCGTCCAGACCAGGTCGGTGCAGTCCGGTATCGCCGCCGTGTTCGCCTTCTCGGCAAGGGCGGACCTCGATACGAACCTCTCCGCAATGACCGACGCCGCTATCAGCGTGCGGTCCGGCTCGGTGACCCGTGCGGTGCGAGACGCCGTTGTGTCAGGTCAGAAGCTGGAGGCCGGCGAGGCCATGGCGCTCATGGAAGGCGAACTTGTAGCCACGACGGGCGACCCGGTGTCGGCGCTTGTGGAGATGATCCGGGTGTCTACCGACGACGCGGAACTGATCACCGTCTACACCGGCTCGGGTTTCGCGGCCGTGGACGCTGTTGAAACCCTGGACGCCGCGCAGGAAGCCGCCGGAGATGCCGAGGTCGAACTCGTCAGCGGAGGACAGCCGCACTACGATTTCCTGGTCGCATTTGAGTGAACCGGGCCGCTTCTAGCGCCCGAGCACCCGGACCCCCACATCACATCGGGGTCGCCGCTTCCCCGGGGGCGCGATAACCTGTACGGGTTCCGAATCACAGATTCTGGCGTCACTCATCACAATTTGAGTAAGCGTCCCGGCCGCTGAATTGAGGATCTAATGAGTATCGCTATCGTCACCGACAGCACGTCAGATCTTCCGAAGGACATCGCGGATTCACACGGAATCACCGTGGTCCCGCTGAACGTTCGCTTCGGCATGGAGGAGTTCAAGGACGGCGTCGATATAACAAACGACGAGTTTTACGGCCGTCTTCAACGGGAAGCGGAACTCCCGACAACGTCGCAGCCGTCGCCGGGCGATTTCGCCGCCACGTACAGCGACCTGCTCGCGAATCATGACGGCATCGTTTCCGTCCACCTGTCCGGAAAAGTGAGCCAGACCATCAACTCCGCGCTCCAGGCGGCGCGTGAAGTTGACAACTCGGGGACGAAAATCACGACCATTGACTCTGGACACGTCACCATTCCGCTCGGTTTGATAGCGATCGACGCGGCGCAATCAGCGGCGTCCGGGGCGTCTATGGATGAAGTAGTTGGAGTCGTCGAGGACAGTATGAGTCGCGCCCGGTTTTACGGCATGGTTGAGACACTGGAGTACCTGGTAAAGGGCGGACGAATAGGGCGTGCGAAGAGCCTGGTCGGCGGACTCCTCAAGGTGAAACCGATCATTACGTTTGAGGAAGGCGAATCGTCGCCGGTCGCGAGCCCGCGCACCCGGCGCAAGGGTCTTGAGAAACTCAAGGAACTGATCGAAGAGGCGGCGCCGTTCGATCATCTGGCGATGCACTACTCGACCGAACCCGAGGAGATCCAGAAGCTGGCGGATGATCTGGAGCACCTCGCCCCGGAAAACGGAATCATGGTGGCGCAGATCGGGGTGGTCGTCGGAACCTACGCCGGCCCGGGCTCGCTTGGCGTGGGATTCATCCGCAAGAAATCCGGCTAACCACGTTGCCACGCCGAACCCGACCTCCACGGCGCAGCGCGCGTGAGTCCTTGTTACGCATCCTGGACCTGGAGGCCAAACGCGGTTTCACGGACGCCGCGGTGGCCGGCGGGCTGGACCTGTTCATTGAGGCCAACCGGGCCGACCTGGCGTCCCTGGACTTGCCGAAGTCCTATGCCGCATTGAACGTCGGCAAACGTGAGGAGTGGGCGAGGGCGGCGAGGGCGTCCGTTGGCGGAGACCTGGTCCCACAGCCCGTTAGCCCGCCTTCACCTCCGCCCGCCATACCGGAAGCTCGTCGGTCCACGCCACCCATGAAAAGCGCCAACAAACCGGCGACCCGCGCCCGCAAAAAGGCGGCCCCAAAAAAGACGCCCACGGGCCCGGTGACGCTTGATTCCACGATCGAACACCTGCCCTTCATCCAGAAGGCCCAGTACTCCCGGTTCAAGCGATTGGGCGTCGAGGACCTGCGTGGACTGCTGCGGATGTACCCGAACCGGCACCTGGACTACTCCAACATCGGAAACGTGACCGACCTCGTTTACGGCGAGGAGATGAGCGTCATCGTGACCGTGCTGTCGGCATCCACCGCCAACATCGGAAGAGGTAGGGGTGGCGCGGCGCGTGTCACTGCCCGTGACGAGACCGGTTTCGTAAACATCCGATGGTTCGGCCAGCCCTACCTCGCGCAGCAGCTTCGTCCCGGGACCCGGATCGTCGTCAGCGGCAAAGTGGAGTCGTACAGGGAGACGGCACAGTTCACGAACCCGGAGTACGAGGTGATTCAGGGCGACAACCTGACGCACGCCGGAAACCTCCTGCCGATCTACCCGTCCACCGACGGCATGTACCAGCGAACGCTGCGAAACGCCGCCCGCAACGCCCTGGGCGCCGGGGTATCGCTGCTCGACGAACACCTCCCGGAGGAGATACAACAACGCAACGTTCTGCCGGGGCTGCGGGAAGCCGTTACGGCGATGCACCACCCGGACACGATGGAGGACTGGCACGAAGCGAGGCGACGGCTGGCGTTCGACGAGTTGTTCTTAAACCAGCTCGGTGTGCAACGGCGGAAGCGGGAGTGGCGTGAGCGCGCGGACGGCGTGTCCATCCAGCCCGATCACGGCGTGTTGAGGTCCTTCCTCGACACGCTCGATTTTGAACTCACCGAAGATCAGGATGAAGCGCTGAAAACCGTGCTGTCTGACGTAGCGTCGGAGGTGCCGATGGGCCGGCTTTTGCAGGGCGAGGTCGGCAGCGGGAAAACGATCATCGCTGTGGCGGCGCTACTCGCCGCCGTGTCATCCGGCCGACAGGGCGCATTACTGGCGCCGACGGAAGTCCTGGCGGAGCAGCACTACCTGTCGCTGCGGACACTGTTTAACGCCCGGTCCATCGTCGGCGAACAGGCGTCGATGCTTGATTCCGAGGAGCCTGAGTCGGACGCCGCAATGCAGCGACACGGCGGCGACTCGATCGTCGAGGCGGAGATCGCCGGACTGGACTCGCCGATACGGATAGGGCTTCTCATCGGCAGCCACACGGCGCGCGTGAAACGTGAAGTCCAGGCGAGCATCGCATCCGGCGATATAACCATCGTCGTCGGCACCCACGCCGTGATCCAGGAGGCCGTTCAGTTCCAGTCGCTGGGGCTTGCGGTGGTGGACGAACAGCACCGTTTCGGCGTCGAGCAACGGGCCGTTCTTGGCGACCAGCGCCCGCGACCCCACCTGCTAGGCATGTCGGCAACGCCGATCCCCCGCACGCTCGCGCTCACGGTCTACGGCGATCTAGATCTGACGACGTTGCGCCAGCTCCCTGGCGGCCGAAAACCGATAACGACCTCATGGGCGCGCACCACGGAGGCGCGCTCAGACGCCCACCAGCTGGTGATCGACCAGGTGACCGCAGGACGTCAGGCCTTTGTCGTTTGCCCGCTCATCAACGAGTCGGAGGAGATCCGCACACGGTCAGCCGTCGAGGAGTTCGAGTACCTCTCGACGGGCCCGTTTGCTGTCCTCAACGTAGGCTTGCTGCACGGACGACTGCCGCTTGCGGAAAAACAGCAGGTGATGGACCGCTTCCGTAACCGGGAACTGGATGTGCTTGTCGCCACCCCGGTCATCGAGGTCGGAATCGACATCCCGAACGCCACGGTGATGCTGATCGAGGGCGCTGAGCGATTCGGCCTCTCGCAGCTCCACCAGCTGCGTGGCCGTATCGGTCGGGGAGGGCACGCCAGCCGCTGCATCCTACTGTCGGACCAACCGAGCGCCGACGCCCGGGAACGCATGGGCATAATCGAACGCACCTCAGACGGCTTCGATCTTGCAGAAGAAGACCTGAGATTAAGGGGTCCGGGCGACTACATCGGCACGCGCCAGAGCGGCTTTGCGGATATGCTCATCGCCACGCTCACCGATGCGGATTTACTGGCGAGGGCGCGGGCAGAGGCAATCGACATAATCGCGGAAGATCCGGGCCTTGAGGATCCCGGCCATGAGGCGCTCGGTGTAGAGCTGGACCGCATCCTCAGAGGCCGCATCGCCGAGTTCTCCTGACGCCCCCCTGTATCATTCGGGCCGCCATGCCATTTTCACGGGAAATCGTCGACGCCACTCCCGGGATGATCGCCCTCTGGCGTAAACCTGTTTATGGCGGCTGCATTCGACTATCTGAAGGCGCGATTTTCAGACTCTGACCCAAGGTGATTCGCGCGTTTTCAACGACGCCGTATTTCGCATTGCAGGCAGCTCTTTGATAATGAATAATCCGATACACAGGGAGACGATCTTGCCAGGCAGGCTTACGGGCAAAACCGCACTCATCACGTCCGCCGGGCAGGGCATCGGCAAGGCCACAGCTCTGGCCTATGCAGACGAGGACGCTACCGTCTGGGCGACCGACGTAAACCCAGTGACACTGGGCTCGCTTGAGGGCACGCCTGGAATCACGACACGGATCCTTGACGTCACCGACACAGGCTCCATCAACGCTGTTTTGGATGAAGCAGGAACGCCGGGCATCCTGTTCAACTGCGCCGGATTTGTCGCCGGCGGAAATATCCTGGAGTGTTCGGAGGAGGACTGGGACTTCTCGTTCAACCTGAACGTACGCGCCATGTTCCACATGATGCAGGCGGTGCTGCCCGGCATGGTCGAAAAAGGCGGCGGCAGCATCATTAACATGTCATCCGTCGCATCCAGCCTGCAGGGCGTCGTCAACCGCTTCGTCTACAGCGCAAGCAAGGCCGCCGTTCTCGGCATGACCAAGTCCGTTGCGGCCGACTTCATTGGCCAGGGCATCCGCGTCAACGCCATCGCCCCGGCCACCGTCCAGACTCCGTCGCTTGACGACCGCATCAACGCCTCGCCGGACCCGGTACAGGCCCGGAAAGACTTTATCGCCCGCCAGCCGATGGGGCGCCTCGGGAATCCGGAAGAGATCGCATCGCTGGCGGTATACCTGGGGTCGGATGAGGCGGAATACGTCACTGGCACTGTGCAGGTGATCGACGGGGGCATGACGCTTTAACCGGCTGCATCACGGTTACCCGTTTCTCGTAAAACGGGATTAGGATGCCCTCCCGCACTATCCCCGCTTCGCCCGAAAGCACAAAGGACAGAACAATCAGTCAGCTCTTTTCGTCATACAAATTACGAGATGTAGAGTTCCCGAACAGGCTCTTCGTAGCTCCCATGTGTCAGTACTCCGCCGAGGACGGCGTCCCAAACCAGTGGCACCTTGTGCACCTTGGCACCCGGGCCGTCGGCGGCGCCGGGATGGTGATGTCCGAGGCCGCGGCGGTGAATCCGGAGGGCCGTATCAGCCCCGGCGACGTGGGTATCTGGAACGACGAGCAGGTCGAGGCGTGGAAACCGATCACAGACTTCATCACAGAGAACGGCTCCGTGCCGTGTATCCAGTTGGCGCACGCCGGTCGCAAGGCTTCACGGAATCGGCCCTGGCTTGGCAGCGGTTTCGTTGGCTCAGAGGACGGTGGATGGCAGCCCGTAGGCGCATCCGCCGTGCCGTTTGACGATGAATGGGCGACGCCGGAAGAACTGAGCGAATCGGACATCGATGATCTCGTGGACGACTGGCGCGCTGCCGCGAAACGCAGTTTGGAAGCCGGGTTCAAGGTCGTGGAGTTGCACTTCGCACACGGCTATCTGGGACACACATTCCTGTCACCGCTCTCCAACCACCGGGAAGACACGTACGGAGGAAATTCCGACAACCGCGCACGCTTCCCGCTCAGGATCGTTGATGCGGTGCGTGAGGTGTGGCCTGAACATCTTCCGCTCATGGTCCGGATCTCAACGACCGATTGGGTGAAGGGCAGCGGATGGGACGTGCCGGACGCAGTCGAGTTCTCGAAATCGTTGAAAGAGCATGGTGTCGATCTTGTCGACTGCTCTTCCGGCGGTGTCTCGCCCCACCAGCAGATGGACCTCAGGCCCGGATACCAGGTGCCGTTCGCAGATGCGGTGCGCTCCGGCGCCGAGGTGCCGACCGGTGCAGTTGGCCTGATCACGGAGGCGACGCACGCCGAAGAGGTGCTGACATCCGGTAAGGCGGACGTGATTTTTCTGGCACGTGAGCTCCTGCGTAACCCTTACTGGCCGCTGCACGCTGCAATCGAACTCGGCGATGACGTGGAATGGCCGCCGCAGTACGTCCGGTCCAAGCCGGGGCTTTAGACGACGGGCCGGGGCCTTGCAAAGGCCAGGGCTATGACCAAGTTAGTAAAGGGCGACAAACTGCCGACGATCAGGTTTGATCTGATCGATGGGAGGACTCTCACACTTCCGGAACAGATGCCCGGAAGGCACGTGGCACTCCTCTTTTTACGAGGAAATTGGTGACCGTACTGCCGCCGGCAGTTGGCCAGCTACGTCGCGATGAAGGCCGAACTCGCCGGGGGATACGAAGCGACTGTGATTACGGCGACCGCTGCCGATAAAGAATCGACCATCAAGATGGCCGAAGAGAACGGGCTCACCATGCCGATTGCGTACGGCGTGACGGATGAGATGGTGACCGGATTCGACCCCTGGTGCGGGGACGGCCACCACGGCTACTACATCCAACCAATGGAGTTCCTCCTGGGCCGCGGGGCAAGCGTCTATGGATCGATGTATGCCTCGGGGCCTGTAGGTCTGATGAGGGCAGACGAGGCGATTAACGGGTTAATTTGGAGACGGGAGCGGGGGCTCATGCTTGTCAGGCAACAGGCCCAGCAGCAGTCCGGGCAATAGCGATTCGGGCATCAAAAAAAGGGAGCGCATTGCGCTCCCTTTTTTTGTTAACAGATCCCGGATCAGATCGGGTTCTTGCGGGGACGTCCGGGCCGTCGTCGCTCTTCCTTCAGCGCAAACAGCACTTTGTTGCCGGAAACCGCCGCCTGGAGTTTCTTCCCGGCTGCCTTTCCGGCGTACATAACACGGGCCCTGACTTTCTGCGGCGTCTGTCCCGACTCGATCACCACCGCTTTCGCAGCGCCTGGAACCAGCGAATCAATCGCCTCGATCAGTTCCTGGGTCTCGGGCGACCGAACTCGGCCGCGGCGTTGAGCTGTCTTCAGCGTATTGAGATCGGCTTCTTCGATTCGCATTCTTAGCTCCGTTAATTAAGACAAATATCATCGCCATCAATTCGTGACGCCATCCGACGATTATCACACCTATTTCTTTTAAGTCAATTGCTGGACATACAATTCGCGACAGACTGTTTCTCAAGTAACACTGGCACGTCGAAAACTCACTAGAGACAAATACGAATGTTTGTCAAATGGTGGTCCTCTCTCATCAAACGATACACTTAATGACCGGATAAGTAGTGTAAATACGCGTAGTAGGAGTGCGAAATAAACGCGCCTTGAATGAGTGATAATGCTATTGAATTAATGTCAAGACTCTTTACAACGACGAGGACGCGCCGCCCACTTCCTCGGCCGCCGCCCTCTCGGTCGCTTTCTTCCGCGAGAGGTAGCTGAACAGCGCCCCGACGGTCACGCCAAACCAGGTATACGGAACGATCACGACCGTAAATACGATCAGCAGCGTCCGCCACATCCCGCCGATGTCGAAAGCGAAGAGAGCCACAAGGGCGGCTGCTACCGGCAGAAGCATCAGGCCAGCGACCAGTAACCCGAACTTGACGATCTTATCCTCGTCAGCCCGCGCTATACCGCCGCCAAAAAACCCAGCGAGAAATGGCCCGAACCAGATCGACACCCAGTGAACCATCGGTATGGCGATGGCGCCGAGCATAATCCCGAACGCGATCAGAGCTCCCTTAAGCATTTCTACTCCTGGGACGTTGGTTCACGCCCGAATTTCCTGACCGGATGCCCGCTTTTCCTCAAGTCTACGTCGGCCCTTCGCGCGCCGTGCGAACCTCCACTCAAGAATCTTTACGGAATCCAATGCCCGGCAGGCCGCATTCAAACGGGTAACTGTACACCAGCACCGCTCGGGAGATTTCGGCCGACGGCAACAGTACTTAGCTCACTTCCTGGTGGGCACGGTTGGAGGAGGGAACTATGGCAATTCTGGACGGAATCGGCAGGTCCGTGGCGGGCCAACACCCGTCGCTCAAATGGGCATACCTGTTGATAGCGATGGCGGTGATGATCGTCGGCATCGCATTCCTGATCGGCCTCTTCTTGCTGACGCCGACCGTCTCCGACTACGCGGATGGTAGAAATCGCAGGCGGCGCGAAGTAACTCATGCATGCCTCGGGACGGCATAACGGTCTCCATTAGAAAGGCCCTTCCCGTTTCCGGGGAGGGCCCTTTCGTATCTCAGGAGTGAGCCCCCGGGCCCTAGTAACCCTTGACAGGGTCGGCCTGGTGCAGCAGCTCTTCGCCGTTCAGGTAGCGATGGAGGTTGTCCAGAACGATCTGCCTTCGTCCTTCATACATCTCTGGCGTGAGTGCCGACGAGTGCGACGATATCAGCGCGTTCGGGTGGCTCCAGAAGGGGCTGTCAGCGTTGAGAGGCTCCGGCTCGGTGGCGTCCAGGGCCACCCCAGCCAACTTCCCGGCCACAAGTGCGTCGGCCAGGTCGCCCTCGTCAACGATCCCGCCACGGGAGATAACGATCAGGGACGAACTCGGTCGCAGCAACCCGATGCGCCGGGCATCGACCGTCATGCGCGTCTCCGGAAGCAGAGGCGCGGCCACCACAAGCCAGTCGGCGGCCCGGAAAAGATCGTCCAGCCGATCCAGAGCCCAGACATCCACGCCCGGCACCTCGTCGTCCGGCCCCGGGTCCACGGCGATCACCTCCATGCCAAATCCCAGCGCCCTGCGCGCGATGGCCCGCCCGATCATCCCGAAGCCGTAGATGCCCATGACACTGCCGGACACCTCTTTGTGGTCGTAACCGTTGGTGTCCCACGCACCCCGCGCCTGATCGTTCAGCATCTGTCGTGCATTGTGCGCAAGGGACAGCAAGAACAACATCGTGTGATCGGCCATCGGCTCCGTGTGCGGGCCGCGCGCGTTCGTTATCGGGATGCCCGCCGCCCCGATATCTCCGAGCGCGCCGACGCCGTCGATCCCGGTTCCCAGGCAGTGCACCCACTTCAGGCCGGCCCCGGCGCTGAACACCTCTTTAGTCGGCCAGCCTAGGAGCACCTCTGCGTCCGCGACCTCGCGAAGGGTGTCTTCAGGCGACAGGGCGAGTGCGAACTCGGTGTCCGGGAACGTGTCGCGCAACCGCTCGACGAAATCCGTTCCCCCGAGGTGATCGCTTCCGAGGACAACCTTCAAAACATGCTCCTTGCGTCGTGCCTTAACTAATTTGGGCCGGACAAAACTTCCCGAAGTCGGTCGGCGATTATGCGCTCTTCACCCGGTTGAACGTTGACCATCACGATATTGATTTCGTCGCCGTAACCGCCCGCACCCACGTGGATCGCGGGGTCGGCGGCGCGCAGCGCTGCACGTACCTCACCGGGGTCCGGCCCGTCCCAGCCGTGCTCGAAGTAAATCACCGCCTGTGGGCCCTGCCGGTTAGGGTCGCCGTCCTCCAGTACGACACGCAGCCCGTCGATGCCGCGCAGCCGATCCACGATGTGCTCCGCCCCCGCACGCCAGCCAGCCCATACCGCTTCATGGTCAGTATCGGTGAACATCTGCAGTGCCGTCACGAACCCGACGATGTCCTCTTTCGACGCTTTCGCCGAACGGCCAACGCCGGCGCGCGTCCCGCAGGAGTTCAGGTGATTCTCATACGCGGCGGCCACAAGATCGTTGCGTCCGACAAGCATGCCGCTGCCCTGCGGCCCGCCGATCCCCTTGCCGCCGCTGTACCCCACCATGTCAGCGCCGTCCGAGATGAAGCGTGTCAGATTGTCGGCCGGAGGTACCTCGGCGGCCGCGTCCACTATCACCGGGACCTCGCGGCCATGGGCGATTTGCGCCGCCTCGGCGAACGGCATCGGGTGCTTCATGAACGGAGCCTCGATCCACGCCATGGCGCAGGTCTGCTCGTTGATCGCCTCTTCAAGCTGGTAAGGCTTCCCATTCCCGGCGAAACCCCAGGGGACAATTGTCGCCCCGGCGATCTCGTAGTTGCTGTCGTAATGATTTCGGTGGCCGTCAAACAGCACCAGTTCGTTCTTCATCCCGCGCGAGTCCGGCAGCCGGTCGATTTTTGAGGGATCGTCGCCGGCCATACATGCCGCCGCCATCAACACGTTGGACGCCGCCGCGCCGCCGGTCACAAAACCGGCCTCGGCGCCAGATGCCCGCGCCAGCACCTCGCCCGCCGCCAGTTGTAGCGCGTGCAGGTCCACGAACGCCGTCGATGCCTCCTGCATGGCGCGCAGAACCTCGGGCGACATCAGGCTGCCGCCGAGTGCTGTAAGCCAGCTCCCGGCGTTGATGATGGGCTTGACGCCGAGCCTTGCGTACACGCCGGGGACCGGGCCATGAGACGACGTCAATGGGCAACACCTTCGGCTGACTTGCTTTCATCCGACGACCCCATCAAATAAGAGGGCGGATCAGGTAGGGCGTGAGTCTACGCCGAAGCGTTGCCTTTGGAGAGGGGGTGAGAGGTCGAGTTCTTCCGGAACCGTGTAAACCTTCGGTACCGGATAACAAAAGGGGTACGTGTCAACCTGTTGGAGGAGACGATCTCAGGTTTGATGAACCCCGTTGCGACGTTTGAAGCGCCGTCCCGTACACGGTTCCGCTATCCGATTCCGGGAGTTTCGACAGGGCTGAATCCGGGTTGGCGGTGCGCTGATCCAGCGCCATCGGACGGCCAGTACCAGAGCGCCGTCGCCGCCATCCAGACGATGAACGCCGTTCCCTGCACGACACCAAGTGGCCGGCCCAGCCAGATTACCGCCACCACGACTATCGGGAACATGATCAGGTAGATATCGGTGGCCTCGGGTTCGTCCGCGAGGCCCACCGTGGTCACGGCCCAGGCGAAAAGCAATACAACGATATCCGGGGTGAGTCCCAGGAAGAACACGCTGTGTACGCGGTCCTCAGCAGCAACCCGGCGAACACGAGGTTGTAGATTCGGACGAGCCCGACCGCCGACAGCATGAAGGCAAAAGGCGGCGTCCCACGCAGGAACGCCGCAACACCGATACCGGCCGCGATGACCAGCATGGCCCTGCCCGCGATCCGGGCCCACTCGCCTGTCAGCGACGGCCTGACTCCAAGTGCCATCGACCAGCGCTCAAGCAAGCGTTCCAGTCCGCCGCCGGATCCGGTGGTGGGTTTTCTCGCCGGATCTTGGACCATCGGCACCTGCCGAAAAGCCCAGTTGAAACCCGAATGATTCTCGGGTCTCCGGCGTCTCAGGCCGGGCGCACAGCTCCGCAAGCTCGGCCGTCATCGACATCTTGTTCGTCGTCTGGCCCTCGGCGTCCCGTATGGATGCGCCGTGGAAGGCCCAACGACAGCATCCCTCATTCCAGTATGCCGGTCGTGTCGAAACGATGGAGGATCGGTACCCGTTGTTGCCGTGACCTGAGGATGGACCTGGTTACGACTGAATAGAGTAGCCGCCGTCCACCGGAATCGCCGTGCCCGTCACGAAATCGGAAGCCACCGTGGCCAGGAACACCGCCGTTCCCGCCAGTTCGTCCGGCCGCCCCCACCGCTTCGCGGGCGTGCGCTCCGTGATAGTTCTGTAACGTTCCGGCACGTTCACGCGAAGGGTCTCCGTCATATCGGTCGTGATCCAGCCGGGGAGGATCGAGTTCACCTGGATGTTGTCCTTCGCCCACGCCGCCGCACAGGCCTTCGTGAACTGAACCACGCCGCCCTTGCTGGCGGAATACGGTGCAAGTGTCTCGTTGGCGAAGATCGACATCATCGAGCCGATGTTGATCACCTTCCCGCCGCCGCGCTTCACCATCTCCGGGTACGCCGCCTGCGACATCAGGAAAACGCCCGTCAGGTTCACGTCTATCACCGTCTGCCACTCTTCAAGGCTCAGGTCCTGCGGGACTTTGCGGACGTTCACGCCGGAGTTGTTGACCACGATGTCCAGCCCGCCGAAACGCTCGACACAACCGGCCACGGCTGCGTTGACCTCGTCCTTGTCCGTGACATCGCAATTGATGCTGATGGCCTGCGCCCCCGCCGCCTCCAGTTCGGCCACTGCCGCCGTGCTCTTGTCCCGGTTGCGCGCTGCAACGGCGACGCTTGCGCCCGCCCGTGCCAGACCGAGCGCGATGCCCTTGCCGATGCCGCCGTTGCCACCGGTGACAAGCGCCACCTTGCCTGTTAGATCAAATGGAGCGCTTGCCATCGATGGCCAGCCTTTCTTGTCTGGATGAGTTCTGAGGGGAGCGGCGTGATGCGTATGACACACCGGGGCGCATTATGCCGCACGGGAACCTCACGGATTGGCTCGCCGTGAAGCGCCCCCAACGGCTAACATTGGCCCGCCATCACACGCTTGCGACATCAGGAGAAAAGATGCCTAACCCACCCGCTCTGGACGGGGTCACGGTGCTCGACGCAACACAGATCCTCGCCGGGCCGTTCGCCACAATGCACATGTCTGACATGGGGGCGAACATCATCAAGGTCGAAAAACCCGGCGGCGGCGACGACACTCGACGCATCGGCCCGCCATTCATCAACGGCGAATCGGCGGCGTTTTTGCAGCTCAACCGCAACAAACGCAGCATCGTCCTGGACCTGCGTGCGGACAAAGGCAAAGAGGCCTTCAAACGGCTTGCCGAAAAATCCGACATCCTGGTAGAGAACGGCCGCCCTGGCGCAATGGACCGGCTCGGACTTGGATATTCAGATATCTCGGTTATCAAACCCGAGATAGTCTACTGCTCGATATCCGGTTTCGGACTGTCCGGCCCTTACTCATCCCGGCCGGGCTTCGACCTGATCGCACAGGGCATGAGCGGCCAGATGGCGATCAACGGCGATGTCGATGGACCGCCGCTCAAGGTCGGCGTGCCGATAGCTGACCTGAACGCTGGCATGTTTGCGCTACACGCTATCGAAGCGGCATATATCAGCCGTTTGCGGACGGGCGTTGGCCAGCACGTCGAGTCGTCGCTGCTGGAGGCGGGGCTCGCCTACACCGTGTGGGAGACAGCTTTCTTCTTTGCCACCGGCGAGGTCCCGCCGCGCATCGGCTCCACGCACCGCCTCATTGCGCCATACCAGTCCTTTGCGACCAGGGACGGCCACATGAACGTTGGAGCCGCCAACCAGAACAACTGGGTGCGACTTGTCAACGCCATTGGGCGGGCAGACCTGCTTGAGGACTCACGATTCGACAGCAACGCATCACGGCTGGAAAACGTAACGGCTCTTCGAGAGCAGCTCGACGCCACCTTCCAGACCAAGACTACCGCCGAGTGGCTGCCGATCCTGGACGAAGCCGGAACGCCCGCCGGGCCGATCTTTGAGATGGACGAGGTGTGGGCCGACGAGCAGGTCCGGGCGCGCGACATGGATGTCGTCACCGAACATCCGGTCGCAGGCCCGGTCCACAACATCGGGATCGCCGTCAAGATGCACGGCACCCCCGGCCGGATCGAATCGGCGGCGCCAACCCTGGGCCAGCATACCGACGAAATCTTGGAGTTCGCCGGCTATAACGCGGAAGAGATTGAAGAACTCAAGACCTCAGGAGTAGCGGGCACGGAGGCGGGAGCGAAGTAACGCCCACTCCGACAACAACCCACCCTGAGGCTCTCAAAGGGTCCGTAACGCAACAACGTGATCTCCTCTCCCAGCGGGAGAGGGTTAGGGTGAGGGAGGACACTCGCCAACAAACATTCACGGAGACCCAGTGCCACCCCAACCACCATGCGCTGTCACTTTCGACCTCTGGTTAACCCTCATGTTCGAAGAGAGCACCGGCCGCGGCGAATTGCGGGTCTGTGAAGGCGTGAAGGCGCTTAGCGACGCCGGGATCACCGTAGAACCACAAACCCTCACCGACGCCATCAGGGCTGTCGGCAGGAAGACAAGCGCAGACCACGATCGCGGCTTCGATCGGCCGTTTAAAGAGCGCATGGAACAGATCCTTGCCGCTGCCGCTCCAACGACGCGCTCATCACTGAATCCCGCTCAGTTCGAAGCTTTCTCCCGTGCCATAGACGAACCCTTCCTCGTCCACTCGCCTAGCATCTACCCGCAGGCACAGCGCGTCCTTCAAACGATCACAGACATGGGCGTCCACACAGCTCTTATCTCGAACGTCGGTTCGACATCGCCGAACGTCTATAAGCGCTTCCTGGAGCGGGAGGGGATAGGTCAGTACCTGGAGGTTCTGACCTTCTCGAATGAAATCGCCTCGGCAAAACCGGGGTCGAAGATGTTCACGAACACGCTGGAGCGACTGGGCGTCGCGCCGGAGAACGCACTACACGTGGGCGACAATCTGCACGCCGATATCGGAGGTGCCAAAGACGTCGGCATGTCCGCCGTGTGGATCAGCGGCTACGACAATAGAGAGCCACGGGTGCAGCCCGACTTCACGATCTCAGGATTGGCGGAACTACCGGCGGTGGTCGATAGCTGGCTTGACGGCCAACCGTTATACCGATCCTTCCGGTAGCGGAAGGACAGATTCCCACCTCTCTCCCGCTGGGAGAAGGGGCACGTGACCGCGACACATACGGTGGTGGCTAAACTCCGCGCGCCCGTGACGCCCACCACGCGATCCCGTATACGACCCCAAGCTGCACTGCCGTCCCGACAACCAGCATCAACGTGGCGGCAAACCAGAAGCCCTGCGGGAACAACCGCAGCAGCACGCTCTGCGATGGGCTCAACTTCCAGAAATCGTTCCTGAACGTCACCTCGTGGAACAGCCGGAACGTTGTGTCGAAGTCGATGAGCGTCGCTAGGCCAAAGAGAGCGGCCACGGACAAGCCTGCGATCGTCGACCACACGATGCCCGAACGCAGCAGGGGCAGAAACCCGCGGCCAAGCAAGAAGAAACCGGCGGCGACCACAACGATCACCACCGTCCCGATCACCCAGAGGGTGTCAAACACGAGGTTGATCACGTCTTTGACGTCCGCCATGTGCGTGATCTCGCGCTCGCTGAACAACTCGATCTCGTTCCCCTCATGCACCACGCGCAGATCCATGAACTCTTCATCGTCCCCGAAGTAATCGATGAACTGGCTCGCAACGCTTGTGAGCGCTGCTTCATCCAGCCCCGTCCTGGTCTCAACGTTGTAGTTGTCGAACCCCCACTCGTAAAACGTCTCGGAGTTGGTGAGGACGCGAACATTCAGGGAGATGAAAAACAGGGGCAGGCTGGTCGCCAGCAGGACGATGACCGTCAGGCGGAACCCGCGGGACGAGGCCAGGCGGTCGTTATGTCGGAGGTTGTTCATTCGCGCCTATGGTACGTTGCAAACCCCCGTAAACGAGCAGGATCGTGGCCCGCGGAGATAAACACCAATGCCTAGCGCAGATACCCCGTTCCGGACAATAGAAGACCTCCTCGCAGTCGTGCAGCGGCTGCGGGACCCGGGCGGTTGCCCATGGGACCGGGAGCAGACGCACGCTTCCTTACGCCCTAATCTTCTGGAAGAGTCTTATGAAGCGTTAGAGGCCCTGGACCTTGGCGATACGGACGCACTGGCTGAGGAGCTCGGCGATTTACTGGTGCAGGTCACGTTCCACGCCGACATCGCCCGTCGCGCCGGGGAGTGGACGCTCGAAGACGTGGTCGCTGGAGTGGTCGACAAGCTAGTCCGACGTCATCCGCACGTGTTCGATGAAGATGGCCCGGCGCTGGAAACGGCTGAGCAGGTGTCACAGCAGTGGGACGCCCTGAAGAGCAAAGAACCGGGGCGGGACTCGATCACGAACGGTCTTCCAACCGCCATGCCGGCACTGGCTTACACGGCCGCTCTGCAAAGACGGGCCGGGCGTGCGGGATTGCCGGTGCCGGCCGGTGATGACATCGAACCGTCAGAGGCCGCCGCAGGACGTCAGTTGTTCGAAGCCGTGGCCCGTATCCAGGCATCGGGAATCGACCCCGAAGTGGCGCTCCGGTCAGAAGCGCTGCGTTACCGGGATCGCATCAAACGGACGGAACAGCTGGCCGGGAGTGACAACTCACTTGCCGATCTGACGGAAGAAATGCGCGCCAGCCTGTGGGCTCAGGCAGATTCCAAATGACCTCAAATTACCGAGGATCGTACGTTTAACGCTCTCGCAATTGAGCCCGTAAATGGCCCGTAGCATTAAATTGCTACGGTGATGAAAAAGTAATGCTTTTGCTACAAAACGACCACTTGTATTGACCTGCCCCATGGATGTACATCTGCTGAACAACGCTCCGGTGAAGGTCCCTCATCCTTCCGGTACCGGAAGGATCGAGATGACGAAAATTGCGTCTCTCCACGCCCCTAATACCCCGCCGCCACCGTCAACTTCGCCACCGGGTAGACCGCGCTCCGCAGTTCACCGCCATCTACCGCTATCCCGTTTGGCTCGGCGTACGGGGCCACGTCGTAGCGCGGGTCCACGATCGTCACCTGGTGACCGCGCGACCGCAGTCCGTTAATCGTGTCGTGCTCGAACCGACCGTCCACCATTACATCGCCGTCTTCCACGTGGATGCGCGGCGCCTGGACCGCATCCTGGAGCGACATTCCCATATCGATGTGGTGGATGAGGCTTTGGGCGACCGACGTCCAAATTCGACGCCCACCGGACGCTCCGAGCGCTCCCCGTAGCTCCCCGTCTTTGAGCAGGATCAGCGGCGTCATATTGTTTAGCGCGCGGGCATGTGGTGCGATGGTGTTGACCGTGCCCGGTATCGGGCAGCTCCATCCGATGCCGTTATTCATCATCACGCCGACACCGGGGTTCACCACGCCGGACAGATACAGGTTGGTCTGGGTCAACGCCACGGCGTTCCGGTCCTTGTCCACGACCGAAATGTGGGTCGTCCCGTCATCCGCCGCCGCCCCGGCCGGTCCCGGGAAGTCGGCCGGCATCTCGCGCCCCTCAAAGGGCCAGGGGTCTCCGGCATCGGCTGGTCCGGCCTTCGTTCGGTCGATCGATTTTGCCCGCTCGGCCCCGTACACAGGGACGGTCAGGGCTCCGATAGGCGCACCAGTCTTCTCCGGGTCGCCCATCCAGGTGAACCGGTCTGCGGCGGCCAGCCTGATCGATTCAATAATCAGGTGGAGCACCGCCGGATCACCATGGTTTGTGCCCACGAGATCGAAGGTGGAGAGGATATTCAGGATCTCCATAACCGTCGGACCCGACGTCGGGCCGGGGAGTCCCATTACTTCGTAACCCCGGTACTCGCCTAGCATGCCATGCCGGTGCAGAAACGGCGTGTACTGGGCGAAGTCTGACACCTCCAGTAGACCGCCGTTCGCTTGGACGTCCGCCGCGATCTTCTCCGCGATTTCGCCTTTGTAGAACGCGTCCGGCCCCCCTGCCGCCAGCGTACGCAGCGTCTCTGCATGCTCTTTCTGGATCAGCTTTCCGCCGACCGGGATTGGGTACCCGCCCGGGTAGAAGATGTCCGCTGTTGCCGGGAAGCGCAGGAACAGTCCGCGCCCCGACACAAGCGAAAGCGTGAAGTGCGCCCCTACGGCGAAACCTTCTTCGGCGATCTTGATGGCCGGCTGCAGGGCATCCGAAAGACTGATCGTCCCCCACTCATCTAGTGCTCGACTCAGGCCGGCAACCGTCCCGGGGATGGCGATTGATTTGTACCCCGACGACAGCATGTCGTCCTTCACCTTCGGCCAAGCGAAGTTGCGTGAGTACCGTGACGAGCCCGTGTCCATGCCCTCCATGCCGCCTTCCAGCGGAAACTCGTCTGTCGTGGCCCGCCCCGGCGCCTGCATGCCGTAGTCGATCGCGCCGCCGCCGCCCGCCGCCATGTGCACGGTCATCAAGCCGCCCCCGCCGATGCCGTTCATAAACGGTTGCAAAACGCCCATAGCGAAGCCCGTTGTCACGGCCGCATCGACCGCGTTGCCGCCGCGCTGCAGAACTCCCAGCCCGATCTCCGTACCGAGCGGATGCTGCGCCACGACCATGCCCTGGCGGGTGCATATCTCTTCATGAGCAAGGACGGGTCGTGAGGTGTACACCGGATTCCTCTGGTAAAGCGGTTGTTAGGAAAGAGCACCGCGATCCGGGCCCCTTGAATCGATCGATCTGGCGACGGCGATTCTACGGCCACGGCGCTGAATTGCGGGGGAGGGCGGAGGCGCGACGTTGACAGGGAGTGCTCAAACCGTTCGTATGGGCGCTGTTCTCACTGGTTAATCATGTCTCGCTGGCCCCCTGAATTCCCTGGCATCAGAAAGCACCACCACCCGCCGGCAACCGCGCACGGCCTATCTACTGCTGAACGTATGGATGCAGTTCGCCTTCCACGTCACCTTCACCAAGTCCGGGGTTTATGCCATCGTGGAGGTTGGTTTGAACCCGCTTCAGTCGCTGCTGGTGGGAGCCGTGCTTGAGGGCACCGTGCTGATCGCAGAGGTTCCAACGGGGATTGTGGCCGTTGTTTATTCCCGGCGACGATCTGTCACCATCGGCTATGCCATACTTGCGATCGGATCCCTCCTGTGGGCCTCTGTCCCGAGGTTCGGATTGATCCTGATCGCGCAGGAGTTCTGGGCCGCGGTCGCCCTCCGCCACTCCAGCCAGCCAGTTTTGCCGACCGGGATCAACCGTGGGCCCGATCCGTCGGTACGGGCGACGGTTATCTCGTTGCACCCCAGTTCGGCTCACTGGGGCAGGTGACACTCGGGCCTGTGATAGGCGTGATCGCCACCATCAGGTCGATCCGTTTCGGCCTGGCCGTTGGCGCGATCACCCTCATCCCCGCGATGGGGCTTCTCGCCGCGTCGAGACGCAAAGTTGGTGATCCCTAACATGAATCTTCTGAGAGTGAGTGAGCAACCAGCCCCCCCGATTGAGGGAAGCGGGTGTACAGTAGCGCCGCCGAGCCGGTTTTATGCCCACTCAACCGACTCTGAAGAGGAGCGCTCGCCGAATGAAGATCACCGGGATAGACACATTCGCGGTAGACGGCGGGGCGAGACCCTGGCACTTCGTCGCCATACGCACCGACGCCGGGGTTACCGGCTACGGCGAGTTCGGCGAAGGCGGGGTCACGCACGGCGTCCGGGGCCTGGTGCGTGACATGAGCACCTGGCTTATCGGCAAAGACCCGACGCCGGTCGAGCGACTTTATTTCGATCTGTACCGCGCCTATCGCGGCACGCCGTATGGCGTCACGGCATGGGCCATCGCCGGGATCGAGCTGGCGCTGTGGGACCTCAAGGGCAAGGCCCTTAGCTTGCCGGTGCACCGCGTCGTTGGCGGCCCTTTCAGGAATCAGCAGCGGGTCTACTGGTCGCATCTCGGTACCTACCGTGCGCGGAATCATGAACTGTGGGGGGCGAAGCCGCTGCGGACATGGGACGACGTTGCGGACTGCGCACGTGAGGCCGTCGACAAAGGCTACACGGCGTTTAAGACCAACATATTGTTCCCCGGAAATCCGTCTTCGGCCATCACGCAGGGACGTGACGGCGTGAGCCACGACCAGCTCGCCGAGGCCGATCTCGTAAACCAGGCCGTGAAGCAGATATCCGTCATGCGGGACGCCGTCGGCCCGGACATTGATATCTGCCTTGACATCAACTTCAACTTCAAGACTGAAGGCGCCATTCGGGTCGCCCGGGCGCTCGAACCGTACAAGCTCTACTGGCTGGAGATCGATAACCAAGACCCGGAAGCGCTGCTGCAACTGAAGATATCGACTCGAACGTCCATCACCTCCGGCGAGCAGCTGGTCACGATGCGGCAGTACCAACCCTTCTTCGATCTCAGAGCGATGGACACCGTGAAGGTGGACGTCCAGTGGCAGGGGTTCGGCAACGCCAAGAAAGTCGCCGATCTGGCCGAGACCTTCGAGCTCAACATCGCCCCGCACAACTACAACTCCCACCTCTCCACCTTCCAGAGCCTGAACCTGTGCGCCTCCGTGTCCAACGTGCGGATCATGGAGTCAGACCCGGACGCCATCCCGTGGAAGGACGAACTGGTGACCGTGGTTCCGGAGCCGGTGAACAGCTATATCGACATCCCGCAGGGACCGGGCTGGGGCACGGACCTCAACGAAGAGGTAGCAAAGAAGCACGCCTGGGACAAATAACGAGAACGCAACGAACAATCACCTTGTCGGGACGTATGGCAATACGCCCACGGTCGGACAACGAGAGGGCGTATTGCCTACGTCCTTACAAGGACCACTCCCTCTTCCAGTGGGTGAGGGAGTGGTCCCGAATCCGGATACCCGATCACCAACGGATAGGAACACCACATGAAAATCACAGACGTAGAGGTTTTTGTAGTCGACGGAGGACGCCGGCCATGGCTGTTTTCCGCCGTTCGCACCGACGCCGACATCACCGGCTACGGTGAGTTCGGTTCCGGGGTCGCGGCGCACGCGCTCGTCGGGTTGATCGAGGACTTCAAGCCGCATGTCATCGGCAAAGATCCTGAGGCCGTGGAGAAGATCTACTTCGACCTGTACCGCCTGATGCGCCAGTCGCCCGGCGGCCTCGTCAACATGGGCATCGCCGCGATCGAGCTCGCCTGCTGGGACATCAAGGGCAAGGCGATGGGCGTGCCGGTGAACAACCTGCTTGGCGGGCCGTACCGAGACAAGCAGCGCGTTTACTGGAGCCACCTGGCCAGCGCACGCGCCGGAAACCCGGGCCTGGCTCCCGACAAGCCGCTCAAAGACTGGGGCGCCGTTGCGGCCGCAACGCAGGAAGTGCCGGCTGCCGGGTACACCGCGTTCAAGACCAATATCCTGTGGCCGGGGGAGACTCCCCGGGCCATCTCACAGTCCCGGGACGGCCAGAACCACGACCAGCGCGCCGATACGGATATCGTGCGGCAGGCCGAGAAGCAGATATCGGTGATGCGTGAGGCGGTCGGCGACGACGTCGATATCCTCCTGGACATCAATTACAACTTCAAAACCGAGGGCGCCATCAGGGTCGCTCGGGCGCTTGAACCGTACGATCTGTTCTGGATCGAGCACGACAACGAAGACCCGGAGGCGCTGGCTCAGCTCAAGGCGTCAACCTCCACGCTGCTCTGTTCGGGCGAGCAGCACTTTACGATGCGGGAGTACCTGCCGTACTTCGAGCTGCACGCCATGGACACCGTCAAAGTCGATGTCCAGTGGCAGGGCTTCGGCGTCTCCAAGAAGGTCGCCGACCTCGCCGAGACCTACGAGTTGAACATCGCACCGCACAATCCGGCCTCTGAGCTCGCCAGCTTCCAGTCGGTCCACCTGTGCGCATCTGTCTCAAACGTCCGAATCATGGAGAGCGACCCGGAGGGCGTGCCGTGGCGCTTCGAACTGTTCACGGAGCGACCGGAAGTGATCGATAGCTACATGACCGTCCCGACCTCCCCGGGCTGGGGCTGCGACCTGAATGAGGACGCGCTGAAGAAGTACGCCTGGAATAAGTAAATGACGGGACGTAGCGCACAACACGCGTAGAGGCGGGCAGCAGCCCGCCCGAGGGCGGGGCAAGCGCCGCCCCAACAGCGATCATCGGACGAACGGATATTTCTAAATGAAAATCACAGCAATCGAGAACTTCCTGGTGGACAACGGCGGCCGCGGACCTTGGCTCTTCTGCGCCGTCCGAACCGACTCCGGGATCACCGGATACGGCGAGTATGGCCAGGGCTCCCTTTACCGAGGGCTGCCGGCGCTGATAGAAGACCTGGGCCGGAGCCTCATCGGTCAGGACCCGTTGCCGGTCGATAAGATCTTTATGGACATGTACCGCCACAGGCGCGCCGAAACCGGCGGCGCTACGGCGATGGCGATGGCCGGCATCGAACTGGCCCTGTGGGACATCAAGGGCAAACACCACGGCGTGCCGGTATACAGCCTCGTCGGCGGACCGTTTCGCGACAAGCAGCGCGTCTACTGGTCGCACCTCGCAACCTACAGGGCGCGCAGGGCCGCGGAGCTCGGCGCCAAACCCCTTCGCACGATGGACGACCTTGCCGACTGCGCCCGGGAGGCCGTTGATGCCGGGTACACGGCGTTCAAAACAAACATTATCTTCCCGGGCGAGAACCCGAGAATGATCAACAACATGTTCGCCGGATCGAACGACCAGAACGCCCCCACGAACCTTGTTCGTCACACGAAAACGCAGATCGGCGCTATGCGTCAGGCCGTCGGCCCGGACATCGATATCCTCTTGGACATCAACTACAACTTCAAAACCGAGGGCGCGATCGCCATCGGGCGTGCGCTTGAAGAGTTCGACCTGTTCTGGATGGAGATCGACAATCAGGACCCGGACGCCCTGCTGCAATTGAAGACCCAGCAGCGGACCCCGATCTGCACCGGCGAGCAGTTGCTCGGGCTGCGCCAGTACCAGCCCTACTTCCGCAAGCACGCCATGGACACCGTCAAGGTGGACGTGCAGTGGCAGGGCTTCTCCCAGGCCAAGAAGGTTGCCGAGCTGGCCGAGGTGTACGAGCTCAACATCGCTCCGCACAACTACAACTCGCACCTGTCCACCTTCCAGAGCCTCAACCTCACCGCCGCCGTCTCCAACGTCAGGATCATGGAATCGGACGTCGACTCCGCGCCCTGGCGGGACGAGCTGACAACGGTTCTGCCGGAGATCAAGGACGGCTACATGACCATCCCGACCGGGCCCGGATGGGGCACGGAACTCGACGAAACCGCAGCAAAAAAGTACGCCTTCAAAGGTTAATTCACGTCAACGTGTAAGGGCGTATTGCCATGCGACCCGACAAGAATTCCCTCTCCCGGCGGGAGAGGGTCAGGGTGAGGGAGAAGTCCCGCCTTGGGCGACACCCGAAAAGACCGTCAGGACACAACCACATGAAGATCACCGGCATCGATACATTCCCGGTCAAATCCGGCGGATGGGGCGCATGGCTTTTCTGCGCCGTCCGTACGGATGAGGGGATAACCGGGTACAGCCAGTTTGGCGAAGGGAAAATGGCACACGGACTGCCAGGACTGATCCAGGACCTGTCCGGCTGGCTCATCGGCAAAGACCCGGACCCGGTCGAAAAGTTTTACATGGACATGTACCGGCAGACGCGTTCAATGTCCGGCGGCGCGACGGCGATGGCGATCGCCGGGATTGAGCTGGCGCTCTGGGACATCAAGGGCAAGCGCTACGGCGTGCCGGTCCACCATCTGGTAGGCGGCCCACACCGCGACCGGCAGCGCGTCTACTGGTCGCACCTCGCCACCTATCGCGCAGCCAACGCAGAGTTCTACGGCGGTACACCGCTCCTCACCCTGGAAGACGTCGCCGACTGCGCCGCAGAGTCTGTGGAACGCGGCTACACGGCGTTCAAGACGAACATCGTGTTCCACGGCGAGAACTCCAGCGCCATGAACCAGGGGTTCTTCCAGTCGGACGACCAGAACGCGACGACAGAGCTCGTGCACCATACTGAACGTCAGATCGGGGCCATGCGGGCGGCCGTCGGTCCCGATATCGGGATCGCCCTGGACATTAACTTCAACTTCAAGACCGAGGGCGCTATCCGCATCGCCCGCGAACTGGAGCCGCACAACCTGATGTGGCTGGAGATCGACAACCAGGACGCCAAGGCGCTGGCACAACTCAAAGGATCGACAACCACGCCGATCTGCTCCGGCGAGCAACTCGTTGGCGTGCGCCAGTACCAGCCCTACTTCAAGCGCCGCGCCATGGACACCGTCAAGGTGGACGTGCAGTGGCAGGGCTTCTCCCAGGCCAAAAAGGTGGCGGACCTGGCGGAAACTTACGAGCTGAACATCGCACCGCACAACTACGGATCGCACCTGTCCAGTTTCCAGAGCCTCAACCTGACCGCCGCCGTCTCCAACGTCAGGATCATGGAGTCGGACGTGGACTCCGCGCCGTGGCGAGATGAGCTGACGACGGTCCTGCCGGACATCAAGGACGGCTACATGGACATCCCGCAAGAACCCGGATGGGGCTGCGACTTGGACGAGTCCGCCCTGAAGAAGCACGCCTACACGGGGTGATCGTCTGTGAACCAGACAACGCGTAGGGGCGGATTGGTATCCGCCCTCGGGTCGATGCCAATCGACCCCTACAACTGCGAACGCATCAACGGGTAGGGGTGTATAACAATATGCCCACGGCCATACAACGAGAGGGCGTATTGCCATACGCCCCCACAACGGGAAATCCTCTCTCCCAGCAGGAGAGGGTGAGGGTGAGGGAGAGGTCCTGCCTCGGGACCCCGGCCCGTTAACCAGATGGACAAAACAACATGAAGATCGCCTCAATCGAAACCCGGGCCGTCGACACCGGCGGGGGCGGACCCTGGCTCTTCGGCATCGTTCGCACGGACGCCGGCATCACCGGATACAGCCAGTTCGGAACGGGATCCGTATCCCACGGCCTGGCCGGGCTGGTGCAGGACATCGGCGCCACCCTGATCGGCAAAGACCCGGATCCCGTTGAACGGCACTACCTCGACATGTACCGCAAATCCGCACAGGTCAGGGGTGGTGCGATGGCGATGGCCATCGCCGGCATCGAGCTGGCGCTCTGGGACATCAAGGGCAAGGTGGCCGGGCTGCCCGTCTATCGACTTCTTGGTGGCCCGTTCAGGGAGCGGCAGAAGGTGTACTGGTCCCACCTGGCGTCCTACAGGGCGCAACGGGCCGGTGAACTTGGCGTGGCTCCGCTGCGGACCTGGGACGACGTGGCCGACTGCGTGCGGGAAGCCACCGACGCCGGGTTCAGCGCATTTAAGTCAAACATCATCTTCCCGGGCGACCCCTCAAGACGCATGAATGACGTGTTCGCTGATGACTTCGACCAGAACGCCGACCAGGACCTGATCGATCACGCGGTCCAGCAGATCTCCGTAATGAGAGAGGCCGCCGGACCAAAAGTTGGCATCGCCCTCGACATCCACTACGAGTTCAAAACGGAAGCCGCAATCCGGCTTGCACAGGCGCTGGAGCCGTACAACATGATGTGGCTGGAGTTCGACCGCTTCGAGCCCGAGCCGCTGGCGCAAGTCAAGTCTTCCACCCGCACTCCCATCTGCACCGGCGAGCAGCTCCTTGGAGTACGTGAGTACAAGCGCTTCTTCGATCTCAGGGCGATGGACACCGTCAAGATCGACGTTCCGTGGCAGGGCTTCAGTCAGTCGAAAAAGGTCGCCGACCTCGCCGAGTTGTACGAGATGAACATCGCCCCGCACAACTACACATCCCACCTGGCGACCTTCCAGTCGCTCCAGTTCGCGGCGATGGTACCGAACGTAAGGATCATGGAGTGCGACGTAGATTCTTCGCCGTGGCGCGACGAACTCACGACCGCCGTGCCGGAACTCAAAGACGGCTACATGACCATCCCGGACGGCCCCGGCTGGGGCTGCGACCTGGACGAAACGTCAGCCGAAAAGCACGCCTACGCCGGATAAAGCGACCACGCGTAGGGGCTGATTGGTATCCGCCCGAGGGCGGTCCACTGACCGCCTCTCCGGTGAAATCGCAACACGGCACACGCCTCACAGGAAACCACATGCGCATCGCAACCCTTGGCATCTCGCACGAGACCAACACCTTCTCGCGTGTCCTGGCCGAGTACGATAAATTTGAAGAGGTAGAGCTCCTGCGCGGCCACGAGATCCTGGAGCGTCACGCCGACTCCAACTACACGATCGCCGGGTACGTTGAGGCGTCACGCCAACTGGGGTTCGAGCTCGTACCGCTGATGTTCGCCCGGACCGGGCCAATCGGAACCATCACGAAGGACGCGTACGACAGGCTTTCCGGCGAGATGCTCGGGATGCTGCGTGACCAGGGACCGTGGGGCGCGGTGCTGATAGCGAATCATGGCGCAGCCGTTTCGGAAGAGTTCCCTGACATGGACGCTGAGTTCGCCCGGGCCATCCGGGAGATTGTCGGGCATGACATCCCGGTGGGCATCACGCTGGATATGCACTCCAACATTTCGCACGAGCTGATTGATAACACGACTGCGTGTGTCGTCTGGCGCACCAACCCGCACCTGGATACACGGCTTCGCGGCCGGAAGACGGCAGACCTGATCTACCGCGCCGCCCTCGGGGAGATAGATCCCAAGCAGTGGATCGCGACGCCCCCGATGCTCGTCAACATCGTCCGGCAGTTCACCGGCGAGGAGCCGATGAAGGGGCTCGTGGATGACGCCCTGGCGGCCAACGAGCGGCCAGGAATCCTGGACACAAGCGTCGCCGAGGGCTACCCGTACGCCGATGTCGAAGAGATGGGCATGAGCTTTATCGCCATAGCTGACGGCGACATGTCGTTGGCCAGGGACGCCGCCTACTGGATGGCGGGTCGCGCTTGGGGACAGAGGGTTGAATTGAACGTCCCCGTCCCGGGCATAGTAGAAGCCCTGACGATGGCGGAAGAGCGGTACGTTGGCCCCAAGCCCGAGGGCGTCACCAATTTTGTGCCCGCCGATGGCAGCGCGCTTGCTGCGCCGGTCGCGGATAGCGACCACTCGCACCTGGGACCGATAGTCCTGATGGACGTGGGGGACAACATCGGCGGCGGGTCTTCCGCGGACTCGACATTCATCTTGGCGCAGGCGAAGCAGATGGGCGTGAAGGGCCTGCTGCAGTCATTGTACGATCCGGAGGCGATCGCGGCGTGCTTGGCGGCCGGGATCGGAACCGAGGTGACGCTTGAGTTGGGCGGCAAGACGGACGAAATGCACGGCGAACCGGTGCGTGTGACCGGGACAGTGCGTGCGATCTCCGACGGCGATTTCGAGGAGACCCGCCCTATTCACGGCGGCTATCGGTACTTTTCCGCCGGAACATGCGTGCGGCTGGACACAACCGACGGGCACACGCTGCTTCTGACGGAGCGACGGAGCGGAAACACCAGCCGCGAGCAGATGTATCACATCGGAATCTGGCCGGAAAAATACCGGGTGGTGGTTGCGAAGGGCGTCGTCTCACCTCGTCCGGCGTACCAGCCCATCGCCGCAGAAGTGATCCTGGTCAACACTCCCGGCGTCACTACGGCGGACCTGGACACTTTCACCTACGAACGTCGCCGGATCCCGTTGTACCCGTTTGAAGAAGCGACATGGGAAATAACTCCGTAGGGGCGGCGCTTGCCTCGCCCCCTCGTGCTCCAACGCCTGTCACTCCCGACGACTCGGGAATGGCGCATCGCACGACCACGTGAACCCGTCCGCGACCGCAGGGGGTATGGCAATACGACCACCGGACGGGGCAAGCGTCGCCCCTACCCGTCCACCTCGTCCATAACCATCCCCGCACGTATCGCCGCCTCCAGCCGCTCCGGCTCGGCAGACGACACAAAAAACTCGCGTCGCTTTCTGGACTCCTGCAGCACCACCATGACGCCCGCCGGCACACCCGGCATGCTCCATGCCTTGCGGCCTAGCGGCCCACGGCTGTAACCCCACCCGCCGTAGCGTGCCCAGCGATACCTGTTCACCTCGATCGACTCGATCTGATCGATCGCAACCCGGTGCCGCACCATCCCGTATGCAAACGTGAACTCGCCGTCCGAAACGGTGACCTTGAGCGAAAGGAAGTTCAGATACGCGAACAGGAATGCGACCGCGGACACCAGCGCCGCTATCCAGGCCAAGTTTCCCTCGCCGCCACCTACCGTCCCGGCGCCGACCCGTAATCCGATCGAAGACATGATCAGCACCAGCGCCGCCAGCAGCACCCAACGCAGCCACCCCGGCGCCTCCAGTACTTCTTCGAATGTAGTCGAGCTATCGTCCATCAGAACGCGAACCCCCTCCGGCGGTTTATCAAAGACATCTCCAGAACGGAATCAGAGAACCGGCCTCCCGTTGAGTTGTGCGTCTACAACGCCGTCAAATAGATGCACGAGCGTTGACCGGAATCGTGTGCCGTGTTGACTGCCTATTGGGCCCACCCTAGTATGACCGTACTGGAATTGTCGGCGGGCCTACCTCAAAAAACGGCCCGTCAACCCCAGGCAGGACGGTCGAGGAGGTACTCATGGACCTCGCCCTGACTGCCGTAATAACGGCTCTACTGGTCGGCGCACTCGCAGGATTACTGATGTACCTGCGGAGCATACTCACCTCTCGGCGGCAAGAAGCCGCCCGGACAGCGGCAGAACAACAGATTCGCCGGGCTGATGCACGCAGCAAGGAAATACTGCTCGAAGCCAAAGAAGAAGGAATAAGGACCAGAACCGCTGCTGAAGCGGGAATTCGAGCCGAACGGCAGGAAATACAAAGACTTGAACGACGCGCTGAACAGCGTGAAGAGACGCTGGATAAACGTTCCGGCGCACTTGACGAAAAAAACACAAGCCTGGAACGACTCCAGGAACAGTTTGATACCGAACGTACGGACTTCGATGAGCTCCGGAAAACAGAACTGGCACGCTTTGAAGAGATCTCCCAACGGGAAACTGAACGGCTAGAAGAGATCTCCGGACTGTCAGCAAGTGACGCACGTCAGATGCTGATGTCTCGCGCAGAAGAGGCGATCGAGTTTGATCTCGCGCGCCACTATCGCGATGCGGAAGTAGAGGCGCGGGAACGTTCAGAAGGACTAGCTCGCAATATCCTTGCCGGATCCATTCAGCGACTGGCTTCCAGCGTCGTGTCGGACAGCTCTGTGTCCTCGGTTCCGCTTCCGAACGACGATATGAAGGGGCGATTGATCGGCCGTGAAGGCCGAAACATCCGCGCCATCGAGGCCGCGACCGGTGTCGATTTGATAATCGACGAAACGCCGGAGGCGGTCACGATCTCGTGCTTCGACCCCATCCGTCGTGAGGTCGCACGTCTAGCGCTGGGCACTCTGATCCAGGACGGCCGGATACACCCGGCAAGGGTCGAGGAACAGGTCGCCAAGGCACGCCTTGAGGTCGAAGAGGTCGTCCAGAAGGCCGGCGAAGAGGCGCTGTTTGAGGCCAACGTAAAGGGCCTGCACCCTGAACTCGTCAAGATCGCGGGCCGGTTGAAGTTCCGCTACAGCTACGGCGAGAACGTGCTCAGGCACTCCGTAGAGGTGTCCCTGCTGGCGGGGATGATGGCGGCGGAGATCGGCGCAAACGTCGAACGCTGCAAGGTGGCGGGATTCCTGCACGACATCGGCAAGGCCCTCACCCACGAGGTGGAAGGCCCGCACGCCGAGATCGGCGCAGACCTGGTCCTGAAGTACAACGTGCTGGACCGGATTGCGGAGCCGATACGCCAGCATCACGACTCCGAGATGACGACACCGGAGGCCTTCATCGTGGCCGCGGCAGACGCCATCAGCGCCGCGCGCCCTGGGGCTCGACGTGACACGTTGGAGCGCTACATACAGCGGATGCAGGAGCTTGAAGACGCTGCGAGGGGCTTCGAGGGTGTGGAACGCTGCTTTGCCATTCAGGCCGGACGTGAGGTCCGGGTGATGGTGCAGCCGGACATCGTCGACGACGCCGCTTGCGCCGTGCTCGCCCGAGACATCACGAAGAGGATCGAAAGCACGTTGTCCTATCCGGGCCAGATCAAGATCGTGGTGATCAGGGAATCCAGATCGATCGAAACAGCTCGCTGATCGAAGCTAGATGAACGCCGGGCCACTCTTTCGGAGCGGCCCGGCGTCGCGTCAGATAGCGAAGGCCAGGGCGCTGTTACAGCCGCGCTAATCTCCCGGGGCACCTGTATCCTGTCACTGCCGTTCTCTCTGCCGGTTCGGCGGAACATCAGGCAACTACGAATACGGACCATGCGTTGAGCTCGTCCCACCTTAACCAACGAACAAACGGACACGAGGACGGCGCGGGGGGCGGGATCACGCCGCTCGTCGATCTCCATCTGCACACGACCGCGTCCGACGGCCAGTTGTCGCCCACTGAGTTGATAGAACAGGTAGGACAAACCTCGCTGAGGATCGTTGCCGTTACCGATCACGACTCAACGGAAGGGATCGCAGAGGCGCAGGCGGCGGCGGTCCGCTATCCCGAACTTACCGTCATCCCGGGGATCGAACTCGGGACGGAAGACGGCGACACTGAGGTCCACCTGGTCAGCCATTTCGTAGACACGGACGCGCCCGGATTGCAGGCCTACCTGACCGAACTTCGTGATGGCCGCGTTGAGGCCGCTCGGGGCACCGTCAAAAGGCTTGGCGAGCTTGGAGTTCATCTCAGCTGGGAGCGCGTGCTGGAAATAGCGGATGGGGCCGTCGGAAGGCCGCATATCGCCAGGGCAATGGCCGAGGCTGGATACGTCAAAAACGCCCAGGACGCCTTCCTGCGCTATTTGGGCACCGACGGACTCGCACGGGTCAAGCGACCGAAGCCCACGCCGACCGACGGTGTTCGCTTTCTGCATTCGGTCGGCGCGACCGCCACGCTGGCCCACCCCCAGACCGTGAGGGGATTGCGGCGCGTCCTGGGGTTCCTTGTGGATGAGGGATTGGACGGGATTGAGGTGTTTGCTCCCAAATACGGGACCAGCGACCGGGAGAGGCGGCTTGAAGGCGCCGCTAGGAGCGGGCTGATAGCGATAGGCGGAAGCGACTATCACGCCTGGGGCACGCCGGAGGAGATAGTGCCGGGCGATCCGGACACGGTCGGCCCTCCGACAAGCGCCGTCGACAGCCTGCGCGCCGCCGCCGACCGTTGGAAGGCGTCACTGTCCCGGGCCACGGAGATTCCTAGGTCTTCCGGTGGGGGCCACGCCGCCCCGAGCTCCGGCTGACGTGGAGATACTGGGGGCGCCGGCGGCCGGCGTGTTAACTTTGGCCCTCGGCGCGTATTTATTCGGCGCCATCCCCACGGCCTACCTCGCCGTCCGGTTCAGGCGCGGCGCGGACATCCGCCAGCTCGGCAGCGGCAACGTGGGCGGCGCAAACGCCATCCAGGCGATCGGCCGCACCCCCGGGCTGATCGTGATGGCGTTTGACGTGTTCGTCAAAGGCCCGCTTCCGGTGATCGTCGCCGGGTACCTGCTGGACTATGACAAGGGTGTCGAGGTCGTGGCCGGATGCGCCGCGCTGATGGGCCACAATTGGTCGGTGTTCCTTGGATTTTCCGGCGGCAGGGGGCTGGGCACAGGAAGCGGCGTCATGTTCGCGATGGCGCCCCCCATATGGTTCATATTTGCCGGGATCGGGTTGGTCTACTGGACCATCACCCGTAACTCACCCGTCGGATGGATGACCGCCCTGCTGCTCCAGCCGTTCATCGTGGCCGGGTTCGGACTACCCCGGGAATACGTCGTTTACGCCGCATTATTCGCGGTGATATCCGGAATCAAACGGGTAGCATCTAATCCGGGGGAGCGACGATTGCCTGATGAATCACGGGAGATGAGCCACCTTCATATTTACTGGAATCGGCTGATCTACGATAGAGATATAAAAGACCGGGAAGCCTGGCTGAGAGGAGACGCTGGCAGGTAACGCCACGGGTAACTACACCGGGCGACGTGCGCTACTTATGGCCGAGATGAATGCTGCTTACTGCCCGCGCGATCCAGAGACGGAGACCAACCTGCGTTGCGGCAGATGCGAAGAGTTGATCTGCCCCAACTGTCTGATACATACAGAGGTCGGCTCACGCTGTCCGGACTGCGCCCAGATCCGAACGCTTCCGATGTTCGAGGCCAGCTCCGGGGAGTTGGGCAAAGCCGCCGCCGCCGGGTTCGGCACGGCGATAGTCGTGGGAATCGCCTCAGGTTTCATTCTGGGCGTTTTCAACCTGTCTCTGGGTGGGGTTGTGGCGGTCGGTGGGGCGGGGTGGCTCATCGGAGAGGTAGTTCACCGTGCCAGCGGGTACAAGCAAAGTCGTCCGCTGCAATGGATTGCCGGTCTCGCTACATTGCTCGCGTTCATCATCGTGACACCGTTCGAGCCGCTGGGAACCTTGATCGGCCTCATCATCGGCTCCTACTACGCCATCCAACGCGTGAAACCACCGCGCGGCGTCCAGTAGCGGCAGGGCGCGGAGACTCTGCGCCCTCTAACCCGCCTCTAACTGCACGGGGTTCATCAGCATCACTTCGGAGTGGGCGATCAGGGTCGGCACCCGGTCCTTTACCGCCTGCCAGTCCAGGCCTTCGTGGAAGTGGTCCTGCCTTTTCTCCATGTCCCACTTGTTCTCGAACGATCTGATCCAGCAAAACCGCTCTTCTTCGAGGTCGTGTGAGAGCCATTCCAGGGGGATGCCGGCGGTCTGGTGGCCGGGTACCTCGTAGCGCTTGTACAGGTCTTTCCAGACGGGCATCATGCCCTTGTTGACCGTGTAGATGCGGAGCTGGGCGAGTGGGGAGCGGTCCATGTCGAGCAGGCCGTGATTGCCGTCCCAGTCGTCAAAATGCCAAATCGGTTGAAGCTTCACGATGTCCTGCGCTGCGGTGAGATCCAGCACGCGCGACTCCACCGCGCGCCACTCCGAATGACCGGTGAAACGGGCGCGTCTCGCCGCCATGTCTTTGTCGTCCTCGAACGACCTGATCTGGACGAAACGCTCACCATCCACATCCGTCCACGCGCCGGTGATCCGAATATCGAGCCGGCGCGCCAGCGGCGCCAGCCGGTCGCAGAACAGGTCAAGCCAGTTGCCCATCTGGCCCTTGTTGATGGTGACAATCCGGAGTTCAGACAGCATCCCGTTCCCTCCCTATCAAGCGATTCACCTTTTTTGGGTCGCGTCTATGTGGAGCTGATTACGGTGATGTCTCGGTGAGCCAGGTGGCCCCGCACAAAGTCAACGCCGGACAGCCACTTCTCCGAGCCGTAAAACGAGGCTTCTTTCCGTTCCAAATCTGCCTGGTCGGTGAACGACCGGACCCAGATGAAGCGCTCGTTTTCGGTATCGACCCAGGTGCCATCGACCTGTATCCCGTGCTCGGCCAGCAGCGGCCTCAGATCCTCATTGAAGACCTTCAGCCATGAGTCCATCTGACCTCGATTGATAGTGTAGATACGGAGTTGTGATATCAATATTGAAGGTCTCCGGCAGGGATTGAGGTCGATAGGGGACGGTCGGTTTGAGTGCGTAAAAAGAGCAGCGAAAGATCCTGTTCATTGCCCGCAGCATATTGGCACCCACCGACATCGTCCAGCGCGCGCCTTCAGGAGAGGATTGAAACCTGCCTCACGATGGTGATCTCCCGATGCGCCTCGTGCGCCCGGATTCGGTCCATGAGTTCGAGCCACTCTGGATCGCCGTAAAAAGCAGCGTCCCGGCGCTCCATGTCCGCCTCATCCTGGTACGTACGGAACCAGATAAAGCGCTCCCGTGGCAGGTCGGTCCACATCCCGTCGACGTCCATCCCGTGCTTGCGGATCAGGGGCATTGCCTCGGCGTGAAAAATCTTGAGCCACGCGTCCATCTGCCCGAGGTTGATCGTGTAGACGCGTAACTGGGCGATCATCGATCCGTCCTCACGACCCCAGATTCAAAAACCTTTACCGGCCTTCCAGCATGCTCATCACGGCGCGGCGACCCTTGCCGGACGAAATCTTCTTCATCATCTTCTGCATCTGCCGAAACTGCCCCAACAACTGGTTGACGTCCGATGCGGTCGTGCCGGAGCCGTCTGCGATGCGCTTCCTACGGGAGCCGTTGATCAACTTCGGGTTGGCCCGTTCGCCCGGCGTCATCGAGTGGATCATCGCTTCCACCTTTGTGATCCGGCCCTCGTCCATATTTTTGGGGTCCATCCGTCCCTTGACCGACCCCATGCCCGGGATCATGCCCAAGACGCTCGCCATGCCGCCCATCTTCTTGAAGGTCTGCAACTGCTGGAGCATGTCGTTCAGGTCGAACCCCTGCGAGCGCATCTTCTGCTCGAGCACGGCGGCCTGCTCCGTATCGAACTGCTCCTCCGCCTTCTCTATGAGCGTCTGGACATCGCCCATGCCCAGGATTCGTGACGCCATCCGGTCCGGGTGATACTGTTCGAGGCCGTTCAGGCGCTCGCTCACACCGATGAACTTGATCGGCACGCCCGTGACGGACCGCATCGACAGCGCCGCGCCACCGCGTGCGTCGCCGTCCATCTTCGTCATGATGATGCCGGACAGCCCGATCCGTTCCTGGAACTCGGTCCCGGAGCGCACCGCGTCCTGCCCCGTCATGGCGTCCACCACCAGAAGGGTCTCAACCGGGTTCACGGCGTCCCGGATCTCCTCCAGCTCGTGCATCAACTCATCGTCGATGGCGATCCGTCCGCTGGTGTCCAGGATCAGGTAGTGGATGTTGTTGCGCCCCGCCTCTTTGACGGCGTTCTTTGCCACCTTCAGCGGGGTCGATTCCTGAGGATCTTCCCGGTACACCTGCACGCCGAGTTCGTCCCCCAGCGTCACAAGCTGTTCGATCGCCGCCGGCCGCCGCAGGTCGCAGGCCGCTATGGCGACCGACTCATCGTTCTCGCCCAGCCAGCGCGCCAGCTTGGCTGCGGAGGTCGTCTTTCCGACCCCCTGGAGCCCGACGACCATGATGACCGTCGGCGGGTTCTCGCCCCGGCTCAGCCCCTCGGTATCGCCGCCAAGGATATTGACCAGTTCTTCGTTGACGATCCGCACGACCGACTGCCCCGGCGTCAGCGAAGCGAACAGATTCTCGTCAGACGCGCGCTCTTTGACCACGCGGACGAAGGTGCGGGTCACCTTGAAATCGACGTCCGCTTCGAGGAGCGCGAGTCGAACCTCACGAAGCGCCTTGTCGATGTCCTTCTCGGACAGCCTTCCCTTGCCGGTCATCCTGGCAAAGGCGCCGTTTAGTTTGTCTGATAGTGACTCGAACAAGTTCAGAACACCTTGCGCGCTATGAAGAGGTGGCGTAAGCGAGCCGGTTCGCCGACCATGCCATCCAATAAGTGTAGCAATCAGAGCGCGGTTGGTTGCTCGTGTGGCGAAATCACGAGAGCCCCAACACACGGGGAGATCGATGACTTTCGACACGATCATCTGGGGTGGGACCGCCATCAGCGGCGATGGAACATCCGGAACGCGGGCCGTCCGGCGTCTTTCGGCGGCCGGATCACGGCCGTAACGGACCTGTCCGACGCCGCCCCCAATACCGCCCGCGTGATCGATGCGTCCGGCCTTGTCGTGTCTCCCGGCTTCATAGACATACACGCCCACTCCGACGTCACCCTTATCGACCATCCCGGCGCTGAAAGCAACGCGTACCAGGGCGTGACGACCGAGGTCACCGGCAACTGCGGCTTCTCCCCCTTCCTGTCTCCGCCCGAGAGGGCCTCGGCTCAACCCTCTCGTCACGCGAGGTGTTGCGTGAGGGAGCGGTCGCGGACATCGTCGTTTTCGATCTGGCAACGGTCGGCCACCGGGTGACGTTCGATGACTCGCACCGATACCCGACGAACGTTTGGCAAGTTCTAGTGGGTGGCGAGTCCGTGGTTAAAGACGGGGGGCACACCGGCGCAAGACCCGACCTCGTTCTCCAGCGAGGGGAATGAACCCTACTTGCCGAGGTCGCCCAAACTGCCCGGCACCACGACCCCGCCTGTGACCACCATCTGCATCGCCTCAGTAGAAGTCATGTCCAGGATGCGGATATCGGCCATCGGCACCACTAACAGAAATCCGGAGCTAGGAATCGGCGTCGTAGGGATGTACACGATGCCGTACTCGCGGTTGGCGTCGTTCGTAAATTCACGCGTCAGGAATCCGATGGCCAGGCTGGTCGGCGTCGGGAAGGGGACGCTGACCACGGTGTCGAAGCTCGATTCCTGCCCGCCGGAAACAGACATCGCGACCTGTTTCGCCGTCACATAAACCCGTCCAACGAACGGAAATTTGGCGATCCCTCGCTCCACCGTGCGCCCGACAACCTCCGCAACCCGGTGGCTGAGCAGACCGACCAGGAAAACCACAACGATGAGAATGATCAGGCCGACGCCCGGGACATTTTGTCCGATCCATGGATCGGTGATGGGCGCGAAGATCGAATCCGCGAGGTCCGCGACGAATGAAATTACCAGGATCGTTATGGCGAGGGGCAGAAGGACGATCAGCCCGCGCCCGAAGATTCTTCCCATACATCTCTCGGATAGCCGGAATCAATAGTTCGACAATAGCCGATTACGGACCTTTCCGGGAACTCCTTAACCGGTAGAGCGGTGTCTTAATGGCATGGAATGGTCAAAAACAGGTGAAATGCGGCGGCCACTGGAACCGATGGCCGCGACCACACAGGACTGATCGCGGCGGGGTCATGGCGGGGGATAACGGCAATCACGTGTGGCCCAATGATAAGGGTAAGCTCCACTCTTGGGTTGCGTGTTTGAGGGTGCGGCGTATGCTTTGCTGCAACCCGCCGGGATCCCCCGACGTCACACCGAACGGAGAGACCAAATGGCTACGAACGGCACCGGCCAAATAGATATGTCTGGTTTCAAGGGAGTATTCCCGGCCAACCCAACCCCCATCCACGCCGACGGAAGAATCCACGAAGAAGGCCTGCGGGCAATCCTTGAGGACAATATGTCCCACGGGGTCGGCGGATTCTGGATCGCCGGCAGCACCGGTGAAGGCCCGATCCTATCCGAGCAACAGCGCGACACCGTCGCACGCGTCGCTGGCGAGACCACGCAGGACAAAGCGCTGGCCATCATGCACGTCGGCGCCATCAGCACCGAGAGCGCCGTAAAAGGAGCGAAGGCCGCCGCCGAATCCGGCTGCGCAGCCGTCTGCTGTGTGCCGCCGTTCTTTTTCCGACCAAATGAGCGAGCGATCATCGACCACTACAAAGCGGTCGCAGACGCGGCAGACGGATTGCCGCTGTTCGCCTACAACCTGCCGCAGCTCACGCAGGTCGAGTTCGTCCCGGACCTCATGGACGCGGTGATGAAGGAAGTGCCGAGCCTCAAAGGCCTGAAGCACTCCGCCGCCAACTTCGCCCTGATCCGGGACTGGTCCGACCGCGGCCTGTCCTGCTTCTCCGGCTCCGGTCGGCTGCCGCTCCCGGCGCTCACCATGGGCGCGATCGGCACCGTCGACGCCCCGCTCTCCCTGACGCCGTGGCTCTACACAGAGCTCTACGATTCGTACATCGCCGGGAACATGGCGCGTGCGCAGGAACTCCAGGACGAGGTCCAGAAGGTTGTCGACCTCGTCATGATGTACGGCGCAGCGGCTCACGTCTGCAAAGCGATCCTGTCAGAACGACTCGGCATCGACATGGGCGAGTCGATCCGGCCCAACAACAACCTCAACCTTGAGGAAAAGGCCTACGTCCTCGCCGAGGCGAAAAAGGCAGGCGTCCTGGAGGCTCCGGTAGCAGCCGCGGTTTAAGTACAAGAGGCCAACGAAGAAACAAGAGCGCCCCCATCTCTTCTGTCATCAGCGAACCGGCCGAAGCGCTCGGGCCGACGAGTTCGCACGCATGCAAGAACTCACCCGTATGGACATCCCGGACTCGGGAATGATTTCCCTGCGTACCGAGACGCACCCGGCTCAGGACGCCTCCGGAATCAGGTTCCGGGCGGGTTCCGTCAAGAGCCTCGATCCCGAGATCTACACTCGAACGGTCACGGGCGGGACGGTTGAAGGTTCTGACGCCGAAGCTAGCCTTGCAGGTATCCAGCGCCCCGCGCTGCTCCTGCAGGCCGTTCCGGCGATGGGCGCCGCGAAGACAGACGATGAAGCTGAGCGGGCGGCGTCACTGATCCCGGACTGCACCTTCGTCCAGATGCTCGGCGTGGGACACGGCATCCACCGCGGCGAACCCGTCCATTTCCGGCGTGTACTGTTCGCTTTTTTTGGACACCACCTAAGAATCTCAAACGCACCCGTTTATACTGCCGGTTCTGACGTACCGCATCTCCATCAGCAGGAACTCATATGGTCACAACCGCCAAATTTAAGAACGTTATCACCACGGAAGACGAGCTGCGAGAGCTGCACGGCTGGCCGTCCGACCGTGCCCGGGAGAAGACGATCACGGCACTGGACAGGCACTGCCGGGCCATCATCGCCGCCTCTCCGATAGCGTTCCTGGCGACGACCAACGCCGATGGATCGGCGGACGTAGCGCCTAAAGGTGATCCTGCCGGGTTCGTGAAGGTGTTGGATGACAACACGATCGTCATCCCGGACCGTCCCGGCAACCGGCGCTTTGACGGCCTTAAGAACATCCTTTCCAACCCCGGCATCGGGCTGGTGTTCCTCGTCCCCGGCATGCGGGAGACGCTCAGGGTCAACGGCACCGCCGAACTCGTCCGGGATCCGGAACTGCTGGAGACACTCAAAGTCAAAGGCAAGCTCCCGTGGCTGGCGATAATCGTTCACGTTGATGAAGCCTTCATGCACTGCCCGAAGGCCTTCCTGCGGTCCAAACTCTGGGAGCCCGAGACCTGGCCGGCAAGAGACTCCCTGCCGTCGATGGCAACCGTCCTGAACGACCATGCATTCGCCGGAAAGGCCAATGTCGAGGAGATGGAAGCGCAGATGCTGCAGACGAACAAGGACGATCTCTATTAAGCGGGTCTAGCGAACGAAACCCCGAAACCGTCGTCACACGACGAGGGCCCCGGCGACGGTTCCCTGATGGCGGGCTCGATAGCTCATCACAGAGGACAGTTGCGTTACCGGGAGGTGTGCCGCAGCGGAAAGCGCACACATGATCGCGAGCACGGGCTCAGTCGCACGGGAACGAACCTGGGACTCCTTCGACGACAACCGGGATGCCATCTTCCGGCGCTTCAAAGACGGCTCGTACTCACCGGACACCGGCGCGTCTCCCGATGAGCTCCAGCGCATGGCCGACGCTTATCTGCTTGAGAACCCTGACCAGTCGCGCATCCTGCAAAAAGCGAACATCTTCCGGATGGTCCTGACGCACGGTCGAATCGACGTCGATCCGGAAGACTGGTTCGCCGAGAAGATCGACCACGGCAACGTCCTCCGCAAACTCACCCACGGGGCGCGTGGCGATCAGGATTTCGGCCCGGGTTTGTGGCTCGAGGAAGCAGCCGCCGGCAATCTCAAGAGCGGCACCGACTGGTTCGATCAAGCGCAGGAGCACGGAGTCACCACGGGCCCCCGGAGCGGCCTGGACCTGGGGCACATCTCCCCCGGCTGGGACAAGCTGCTCGCCAGGGGCCTCTCCGGCCTGCTTGACGACATAGCGCAGGCTCGGGCCTCCTTGGGCGATGCCATCTCCAAGGACCAGGACGCGTTCTACAGCGCCCTGGAAATTGTCTACGGCGCCGCAATCGATTTCGCGAGCCGTCTCTCGAACTTCGCCAGCGCGGCCGCCGAAAGTCAGCCGGAGCATTCAACAAAACTAGGCGCGATCACGAGAGCACTCTCAAACGTACCGGCGCACCGCCCGCGCACCCTGCACGAAGCACTGCAGTTCATGTGGCTCATGCACCAGCTGATCGAAATGGAGGGCGAGAACGTTCGCTCCATGGGCCAGTTTGACCGCACGTTGTACCCGTTCTATCGGGCGGATGTCGGGGCCGGCCGAATTACGGACGACCACGCCAGGGAGCTCATCAAATTCTTCTGGCACAAGTGGTACTGCGGCACAGAGGGCGCGGCCAACGGCAAGAACTTCGTCTTTGGCGGCCAGGCCGCGGACGGCTCCGAGATCACCAACGACCTCACGTACCTGGCGCTCGACGCCTACGAAGAACTGAACACCCCCGACCCCAAGCTTTCGGTACGCTACCTGCCGGGTTCGCCGGAGCGACTGTACGACCGCGTGGCCGACCTCATCCGCAAAGGCCACAACTCCTTCGTTTTGATGAACGACGAGACCGCGGTTGAGGCACTGGTGAAACGCGGCAAGACGCCGGAGGACGCACGCATCTACCTGCCGATCGGCTGCTACGAGCCGGCGGTGGAGGGCAAAGAAGTAGCGTGCACGATGAACGTCACTGTGAACTTGGCAAAGCCGCTTGAACTGGCCCTTAACGACGGTGTTGATCCCAGAACCGGAGTCCGCCTCGGTCCCGCCACCGGCGATGCCTCCGGATTCGAGTCGTACGACGATCTCCACGCCGCCTACATCACGCAGCTGGACCACGTCCTCAACAACTCACGCCAGCATATCGCCGAGGCCGAGCGCGAGTGGCCGCGTATTAACCCGGCGCCTTTCATATCCGGCGCCATCGACGACTGTATAGCGACCGGGGCGGACATCAGCGCCGGGGGCGCCCGCTACAACTCCGTGGGATTCGTCGGAGCCGGACTGGCCAACGCCGCCGACTCGCTCTTCGCCCTGAAGGCAGCCGCATTTGATGGGGCACGGTTCACCATGGCGGAGATAGTCGATGCCACCAGGACCGACTTCTACGGCCGTGAGGACATGCGCTTATATCTGCGCAACAGGGTGCCGAAATGGGGTAACAACGAACCCGGGGTCGACGCGGTTGCAAAGGGCGTCGCCGACCACTTCTGCGCGACGGTCCACTCGTTCACAAACGGCCGTGGTGGGGGCTGCCAGGCCGCACTGTTCACACTGGTGGCCGCGGCGAGCTTCGGCGCGCTCTCGGGCGCGACGCCGGATGGACGGAAGTCCGGGGAATCGCTGGCGCCGGGAGTCGGGGCCTCGTACGGCCTCGACATCGGCGGTGTCACCGGCCTCATCAACTCGGTATCCACGCTCGACTTCACCGAGACGCCCAACGGTTCCGTGCTGGATGTCTCGCTCCACCCGACGGCGGTCGCCGGTGAAGACGGCCTCAACGCTTTTGTCGGACTCATCAAGACTTTCTTCTCGCAGGGCGGATACGCCATCCAGTTCAACGTCCTCGACGCCGAGACGCTGCGTGATGCCCAGCGAAACCCGGAGCAGTACGCGTCCCTCCAGGTCCGCATCACCGGCTGGAGCGTCTACTTCACCACGCTCACGCGAAAAGAACAGGACCAGTACATCGCCCGGATAGTCCATGCCGGATAGCCAGTCCTCTGGAAAGACGGTTATCGCCTCAGCCCGTGAGGGCCGGGTATTCGACTTCAAGCGTTTTGCGGTGCACGACGGTCCCGGCATCCGCACGACCGTTTTCCTGAAGGGTTGCCCACTCAGTTGCGCCTGGTGTCACAACCCGGAGGCGATCATCCGGGGGCCGCAGATATTCTTCCGACCGGAACGCTGCATCGAGTGCCTGGCGTGTGTGGACGTATGTCCCACCAGCGCGCAGACGGTCGTCGATAACAAGCGGGTTTTCACACGCGGCGTGTGCGATCTGTCAGGGTTTTGCGTCGATGTCTGCAACTCGGGCGCGCTGGAGCTGGCCGGTCGGGTAATGAGCGTCGATGAGGTGATGGAAGCGGTCCGGGCGGACGCCGGGTTCTACGACGAGTCGGGAGGCGGCGTCACACTCTCGGGCGGCGAGCCGCTGCTGCAGGCGGAGTTCGCGATCGCGTTGCTGCGCGCCTGTCACACAGCGGGTATCCACACCGCGGTCGACACCTGCGGGCAGTTGCAGTGGTCGACTCTGGAAGCGGCGCTGCCGTTCACGGAGATGTTTCTGTACGACCTGAAGGATATGTCGTCCGAGAACCACAGGGCCAACACCGGGGTCCTGAACGACCGCATCATCGACAATCTCAAGCGACTTTCAGGGACCGGTGTACCGATCGAAATCCGCATAGTTATCATTCCCGGAGTGAACGATTCAGACGATCAAATAGAGGGCGCGGGCCGTTTTATCGGCGGGCTGGACAACATCACTGGCGTTCGGCTGCTCGCCTACCACCGTATGGCCGGATCCAAGTACGACGCGCTGGATATGAAGAACACGCTGCCCGACGTTGAGCCACCTGACGAGTTACGATTGATGGCGATAGGCAAACAACTTGAGGCGCAGGGCCTCACGGTGCACCTCCCAGAACGAGCGTAAGCACCGATCATCGGCTCGAACCCGAGCCTCCAAAATTAACCCACCGAAAAATCCCAAAAGGAAATAACATCGTTAGGGGCGGGCGTGAGCCCGTCCCTTCCTGCGTCCACCATGCCGCCTCAATTCACGGCCAACAAATACGCTGGTGCCGCCACCTCTCTAGCCTACGACGCCGGACCGAACAACGGCCCTCCGGTGGTGTTCCTGCACGGCCTCGGCACACGCCGTCAGGACTGGACCGCCGTGCTCCGGGAGTTCGCATCCGGTAACCGGGTCTTCGCCCCTGACCTGCGCGGCCACGGCGACTCCGGCCGGGTCCCCGGCGGCTACCGGTTCACCCAGTATGCGGATGACATCATTCCATTCCTGAGGGAAGTGGTCGGAGAGCCGGCCGCGCTGGTGGGACATTCACTGGGCGGCGTTATCGCCGCGGTGATCGCCGCGGATCATCCCGAACTGGTCGCGACAGCCGTCGCCGTGGACCCGCCGCTGTTTACAAAACGACATGCCGGTGGAGAAAACCCGACCAGATACCGGGAGCGATTCAAAAGGGCGCAGGAACTCGCCGCATCCGACATGACCGAAATCGGGTTGTTTACTATGCTGCAGAAGCGCTCGCCGAACCGGCCGGCCTATGTGACACGGGCTCTCGCCCGCAACCTGGTGAAGCTGGACCCGGACGTTTTCACGCTGGCGCTCGAGGGCGGGAAACAGCTCGATTTCGACACCGACGATCTGGTCGAACGGCTGGCCCGGCCGATGCTCCTTATACAGGCCGACCCCGAAAACGGCTCGGCCGTGAAGGAAGAGGATGCGGTTTGGGCCGCCGAGAAGAACCCGCTGATCTCTCGTCTCATGGTCGCGGGATCAGCCCATGAGGTCCACCACTCGCACCGGGACGAATTCGTCAAAGCGGTCCGGAAGTTCATCTCCGTGGACGCCGAAAACGGTTAAACGGTTTTCGTTGTCCACGGACATCACCGCTGCTACGCTGTCGCCGCCCTCGCTATCCACCCTTCCGACGAGAGAATATGGAGCCTGAATTGGACTTCACCCTGATCGCTCATCGCGGCTACTCGTTCAGCGCGCCGGAGAACTCATTCGAGGCCTTCGACATGGCCTTTGAGCAGGGGTTCGACAACTTTGAGCTGGACGCCCAGATCACGCAGGATGGCCAACTGGTCGTTTTCCACGATCAGACCGTTGACCGGGTGACAGACGGCAGCGGCGAAGTGTCGGACCACACGATGGATGAGCTGAGGGCGCTCAAACTGATCGGCGGGTACGAGTTCAAGAACGATTTCTCAAGCGCATACATCATGACGCTGGACGAGTTTCTCGGTCGGTACACCGGGCGGGCGCATCCCCACCTGGAGCTCAAATCACGTGAGGCGGCGCTGCCGGCGATGGTGGCGGACGCCCTCAAACGCCACGGCTGGCTCGACGTCGCCGACACCGGAGCGTTCGATGCCCCCGGCATCACCGTATCGTCGTTCTGGGCGGATCAGTTATATCGGTCTAAGCTGCGGCTGCCAAACGTCCGCCACGGCTGGCTCATCAACGAGCTCACGGAAGAGACGGTGGACGTGTGCGTCAAGCTTGGGTTCGACTCGGTCTACCCACGCGCCGCCACCGCCACGCCGGAGTCCGTCAGCCACGCCTACGACCGCGGCCTCAGCCTGCGCGGCTGGGGCATCGAGAACGACGACGACATGGCCCGGATATACCATTCCGGCGCCGGGGGCACGACCGTCAACTGGCCGGGCGAGGCAAAAGCGTTTCTAGAAGCAATGGCTGAGTAGGGCGCCAACGCCTCACCTCTCTCAGCGGGAGAGGGTTAGGGTGAGGGAGAAGCCCCGTTCTTCAGAACACCGTAGGGGTTAGGGGTCGACCCGCCCTCCCGGTCCTTCGAGAACCTCAGGACACGGTTAACGCTTCGTCCAACCATCTCCATAACCTCAGGAGAGACCGTAAATGCCGACATACGACGCCGTGATAACGGGCGGACGCGTCCTCGATCCCGCCAACAACACGGACGCCGTCCTTGACATCGGCATCAACCACGGCCGCGTCGATCTGATAGGCGAAGGGTTGGAGCCATCCGCCGGAGGCCGGAGGATCAACGCGGCTGGCCACTGGGTCATGCCTGGCCACATCGACACCCATGCACACGTTTCGTCGGCGGGCGACGAGCGCAACGTTGACCGCGCACTCGGTCTCGCCATGCTTGCCGAGTCCGGCACGACGACCTGCCTAGACCTCCTCGGCACCCCGGAGTCGCTTTCGGACGGCATGCAACGCCTGGGTGCGGGGATCAACGTGGCGGGCGCGATGGCGCTCATTCCGCATCTGACTATCCCGCAAGACGACCCGCCGATCGCCCAGATGCGGGACGTCGTCTCGGACGCACTTTCCCGCGGCGCGGTCGGCGTGAAAATGATCGGCGGCTACCACCCCTTCACGCCGGAATCGACCGCCGGGGTGATCGAAGCCGCCAACGAGCAGATGGCATGGGTCGCCTTCCATCTGGCGACCAAGGACAGTAGCAGCACCCTGGAGGGCTTGCGTGAGGTGCCGGACCTGCTCGGCGACGGACGTCTCCACGTGGCCCACGTCAACTCCTACTGCCGCGGCATGATCCTCACCGCAGAACAGGAATGCCAGGAGGCGTTCGAGATCCTCGACCAGGTGCACGGGCAGGTCGTCACGGAATCCTATCTGGCGCAGATGAACGGCACAAACGGGCTGTGCGATGAAGACGGCAACGTTGTCGCAAACGTGCCCCAGAACTGCCTCACCGCACGGGGATACCCGACGACAGAAATCGGGATGCGCCAGGCGCTGCTCGACGGGTACGGATACGCCCAGACCGTGAAGGACGGCCGTGTGGTGCTTGTCACTGGACAGGAGGCGGTCGATATCTGGGCGGCCGCCAACACCGCCGCGGGCCTGAGCTTCCCCGTCAACCCTGCGTCGTCCGCCTTCACGCTCGCCACCGGACAGTACGAGTTCTCCGATAGCTCCGCGCCGGACGCCGCCGAGTTCCGCATCGATGCCGTCAGTACGGACGGTGGCGCGATCCCGCGAAACGTGGCCATCGAACGAACGATGGCGCTGGTCAACTTCGGCGCGCTGAGCCCGCTCGACGCAGTACGAAAGCTGTCCTACAACCCCTCAAGGATGCTTGGCCTGCAGAACAAGGGCCACTTCTCCGAAGGCGCAGACGCCGACATCACGGTGGTCGATCCCAACTCCGGGTTGGCGACGACCTCGCTGGTTGCCGGCGAAGTCATCATGAAGAACGGGAAATCGGTCGCAACAGGCGGCGCATGGATCGTAACCGCGGCCGGCGAGGACGCCGCAAAGGCCAGCGGGTTGAAGTACGAAGTGGTCGATCTGGAAGCGTCACAGCTCTACGTAGGCTGGCGCTAACCCGGGCAGCGCCGGGCATAGAGCCCTCTTTACTGGCTGCGGCGGGTTCCCACACACCAGGTGAAATCCACGTCATATTTCGTCGCGTCAGGCACGGATTGCTCCCGATACGTTATTGCCCGGGGCCGCCACCGGCTGCCTCGATTGCTTAACGATAGACGCGCGATAGGGGGGGCGCATGGCCATATCGGGCAATAACCCGATCGTCGTCGCGCCGCCGCCCTTCGCCGCCGAGGAGCAGGTGGACCATGGCATGCTCGCACGCAACATCGGGCGGCTCATGCCAACACCTCTTGACGGCTTTGTGCTTGGCACCATCAACGGAGAAGAGAACGCGTTGAGCGAGGACGAGAAGGCGGCGATCGTTGGCACCGTCGCCGATGTGGCGGGGAGTGAGCCTCTCGTGATCGCCAGGATCGACAACCCGTCGCCGGCCGACACCATTCGGCAGGCCACCCGGTTCACGGAACTCGGCGCTGACCTGATCCGCGTTCGCCTCCCGCGCGGGTTGGAACCCGGGATGGTGATCGAATACTTCAGCAACATCCTCCGGCGCTCTCCATCTCCTGTCGCGGTGATCCACCAGACGCCCACACGGGACCCCGCAGCCCCGTCGGAGATCATCGGCGCCATCTGCCAGATGGACAACGTCTACGGCTACGTCACCGACCACGACATCAGGTTCGAGTCATGGTCCGGCCCGACGTCCCGGAGAACTGAAACTTCTGGACCTGCAACGGTTCATTGCTCCTCCTCTTCTGCGAATCGGCCTCTCCCACCGGTAGCGGGGCCGCCAGCACATTTTCCACCGACAACCTATCTGGACCCGGCGAACCCCGCGCTAACGCACGAACCCGTAATAAACGCCCCGGCGGGGTCCTAACTCCGTCCCAGCGCCTTCATCCCGGCGTTCAGCGTCTCCACAATCTTGTCCACGTCGTAAACGCATCCATTCCAGGTGCCGCCGCTCGCATGTTGCAACGCCGCCCAGAGCCGGCTGTCGTCAGGCATCCCGGGGTGCGCTGCCAGGTCACCAGGGTCGCCGCGCCGCTCAAGCTCCGCCGTGCCCCACTCGATCCCGTGTACCTCGTCTTCGTGCCCCACCAGATCGACCGATCCCACAAGCTTGTTCTGGTCCACCTCGATGTAGATGATGTCGCCTTCCTGGACCCGGCCAATCGGGCCGCCAGCGAGAGCCTCGGGGCCAATGTGTCCGATGCAAGCACCGGTCGACACGCCGGAGAACCGGGCGTCCGTGAGCAGGGCGATCTCTTTGCCGTAAGACAGGTACTTCAGCGCCACCGTGACCTGGAACACCTCTTCCATGCCGGTGCCGAGCGGCCCGCCGCAGCTCATGACGATGATCTCGCCCGGCTTCACCCGGTCGTCGCCACGCGACTTGATCGCGCGAATCGTGTCGATCTCACTTCGGAACACGCGTGCGCGCCCGGTGTTCCGGTAAACGCCGTCATCGCCCACAACAGACGGGTCGATCGCCGTGCTCTTGATGACCGATCCTTCCGGGGCGATATTGCCTATCGGGAAGGTCACCGTGCTGGTCAGGCCCCGCTCACGCGCGCGCTCCGGTGACATGATCACATCGTCCGGGTCGATCCCGTCCTGGTCCTGGAGTCGCTTACGGAGGGCGATTCGCCGTTCCGAACCCTCCCACCAGTCCAGCGTCTCGCCAAATGTCTGTCCGGACGCCGTCAGGGCGTCCGTGTGCAGCATTCCCATTCGGCGCAGGTGCAGCATCACCTCCGGAACGCCGCCGGCTGCGAAGAAGCGAACCGTGGGGTGCATCACCGGTCCATTTGGAAGAACGTCTACCAGTCGCGGGACCTGCAGATTCAGGCGATGCCAGTCCTCAACCGTCATCATCTTGCGACCGGCCGCGTGGGCGATAGCCGGCAGGTGGAGGATCAGGTTCGTCGAGCCTCCACACGCGGCGTGAACCACCATGGCATTCTCGAAAGCGTCGTCGGTAAGAACGTCGGCGGACGTCAGTCCGCGCCTCTCAAGTTGGACCAGCGCTGCCGCAGATCGCCGGGCGTTGTCCAGCCAGATGTCTTGACCGGATGGAGCGAGTGCGGAGTGCGGTACAGAGAGACCGAGCGCCTCCGCTATCACCTGAGAAGTACCGGCCGTTCCAAGGAACTGGCAGCCGCCTCCGGGCGTGCCGCAGGCGTGACATCCCAGCCAAGCCGCATCAACAAGACTCAACTCGCCTTGTGCGTGGCGGGCACCGATCGACTGGATCTCGGCGTTGTTCTCGCCGACCGTTGGCGGCAGAGTTGAGCCGCCCGGCACGAGCACCGAGGGCCGGTCGCTCAGCCCGGCGATCGCCATCATCATCGCCGGCAGACCCTTGTCGCAGGTAGCGACTCCGAGCACACCTTTCGTGGTTGGGACCGATCGCGCCAGCCTCCGGAAGACCGTCGCCGCGTCGTTCCGGTAGGGCAGCGAATCAAGCATTCCGGTCGTGCCCTGCGTCCGGCCGTCGCACGGGTCGGAACAGTAAGCAGCAAAGGGCAGCGCCCCGAGATACCGCAGTTCGTCGGCCGCCTCGGCGATCAGCAGTCCGAGCTCGTAATGGCCCGTGTGGATGCCCAGCGCCAGTGGCTTACCGTCGGGCCCGCGCATCCCGCCTACCGTGCTCAGGATCATGAACTGCGTGCGCAGCAACTCGTCCGGGTTCCAGCCCATCCCGGCGTTCTGCGTCATACCGAAGATGTTTCCGGAGGGCTCCTCGATCAGCATCTCGCTCGTGACCGGGAGGCTGCCGAGCGGGCCTTCTGCGGAAAGATCGATGTCCCACATGCCGGTGTCCACCGTCTCGCCGAGGATGCGCGCCTGTCCGTAGTCTGCCGCCTGGTCGCTGCTCGTGTTGGTCATGGGTATCCATTCCTAAGGTGAAATCTGCCAGGGGTTCAAGAGTTACTGGAGAGAAAGTGAACCGAGGGTAAAGGAGGGACGCCTGAATCGCCACACGCGTGCGGCATCTGGACCGGCGCCGCGCTGTATGCTGCCGCGGCCCGGGCACTAAACGCGCCAGCCACTGGAGTGAGCAATGAAAATCACCGACATCAAGACCTACGTCGTCAAGGTCAGCGATCAGAGTAGCCCGTGGCCCTGGCTGTTCGTGGAGGTCGAGACCGATGAAGGAATCACCGGACTCGGCGAGGCCACCGACACCCATGCCGCCCCGGCTCTCATCACGGCATTCGAGACGATCAAACCGATGATCGTCGGCAACGACCCGGCGAACATCGAGGAGATCTGGCAGCGGATATTCCACAGCTTCTCCAACATCAACGGCCGCGGCTTTACCTCCCACCTGATCAGCGCCATCGACACCGCCTTATGGGACATCAGGGGCAAGGTGCTGGGACAACCGATCTACAACCTGATCGGCGGGCCCGTCCGTGACCGGGTGCCGCTCTACACGCACATCCAGGACATCGGACAGGCGAACGGGTTACAGGACGCCCATGACCAGACGAAACGGGTCATCTCGGAGGGCTTCACCGCGATCAAGACCGATCCGTTCAACCTGCAACGCCCATCCGGGCCGGAGCACTGGGGCGCAGACAAGATAGAACGGCTTGCTCCCAGCGCCATCAGGGAGGCGGTCGACTGGATGGACACTGTCCGCGCCGCCGCCGGTCCCGCCGCCGAGCTCATGGTTGACGCCCACGCGCGCTTCGACACGGCAAGCGCCATCGCCGCGGGGCAGGCGCTAGAGCACGTTAATCTGATCTGGTACGAGGAGCCGGTTCCGCCCCAGAACTACGCCGCGCTCCAGCAGGTCCGTGAGAACACCAACATTCCGCTATGCATGGGCGAGCGCCACTTCACCCGCTTCGACTATTTACCCCTGTTTGAGCACAGTCTCGTCGATTACGTGATGCCGGACATCCTGTGGACCGGCGGCATCTCGGAGATGAAGCGGATCGGCTCGATGGCGGAGGCCTACTACGTCCGAATCGCCCCGCATGACGCCATGGGACCGGTGTCCATCGTCTCCGGATTCCACTGCTCGATGACCATGCCGAACCTCTACCGTCTTGAGTGCCTCCACACCTGGTTCGACGACTTCGCAAAGATCCTCGACCCGATGTTCAAGTACAAGGGCGACAGCATCCTCCCGACGGAGCATCCCGGCCTCGGGATCGCCCTCAACCACGAGGTACTGGGCCAGTACACCGTCCCGGCGGACTCGTTTATCAAGTTCGGATAAACCGCTTCAGTAGCTCTACCCAAACCCTCATGGATCAAGCCAACACTGGATCACCAGTATGAAAATCACCGACATCAAGACATACATCGTTTCGCCGATTCCGGGCAGCCCCTGGGTGTTTGTGGAAGTGGAGACGGATGAAGGCATCACCGGCCTAGGCGAATGCACCGACTACCGGAGCGGCCCGATGCTCGTCGCCGGGATCGAGGCCGTGAAGGCGATCGTCGTGGGGGAGGACCCAGCGCACATCGAAGAGATCTGGCAACGGATCTTCCGCCAATACTCATCCCTCAGCGGACGGGGGTTCATCTCGCACCTGATCAGCGGCATAGACATCGCCCTGTGGGACATCCGGGGCCAGGTGCTTGGGCAACCCATATACAAGCTGTTGGGTGGCGCCGTGCGTGATCGCATCCCGCTGTATACCCACATACAGGACCAGTGGTACGACGGCGTCACCATCGACGACGCCGTCGTAGCCGCAAAGCAAACGCTGGCCGACGGTCACGACGCCATAAAGACCGATCCGTTCAAGTGGCAGCGGAAGCACACCGGGGAGTTCACCGGCGCGGATCGCGTAGAGTATCTGTCGCCGCGCGCCCTGGGCGAAGCCGTTGATTGGATGGACGCCGTGAGGGAGGCCGTTGGGCCGGAGACGGAGCTGATGGTCGACGCTCACGGCCGGTTCGACGTGGCGTCTGCGATAGCCGGCGGTCGGGCGCTGGAGCACATAAACCTGATCTGGTACGAAGAGCCCGTGCCGCCGGAGAGCTTCAAGGCGCTCCGTCAGGTGCGGGAAAGCACCGATATCCCGATCTGCATGGGCGAGCGCCACTTCACTCGCTACGACTACGTCCCGATGCTTGAAGAGCGGTTGGTGGACTTCATCATGCCGGACATATCGTGGACCGGCGGCATTTCGGAAATGATGCGGATCGCGTCGCTGGCCGAACCTTTTTACGTCAGGATCAGCCCGCACGACGCACTCGGCCCGGTCTCGATCATGGCCGGATTTCACTGCTCGATGACAATCCCGAACTTCTACCGGCTTGAGTGCCTCCACACCAGGTTCCCGGACTTCGCCAGGATCATGGACCCGATGTTTGAGTACGATGGCAAATGGATCAATCCGACGGATCGTCCGGGCCTTGGCGTCGCCCTGAACCATGAAACCCTTGACGAATTCCTGGTGGACCCGACAAGCGAAAAAGCCAGGGCATTCCGGTAGGCGGGAGTGGGCTCGGGAGGTAGCAAGAAGAAGTGAGGGGAATCCCTTTCGGGGAAACAGTGCGATGGTTCCCCGTGACGCCCACCATATGACGGGGCGATCTCCGGGAGTGATTTCGGCGTCAAAGCGGCGGATTTTGCCCTGAGTAATCGCCATTCAGGAACGATATCTTCTCGCGGGGGACATGGAATGAAGCGGAGGATTCGACAAGTTCGTTTGTTAATACGCTGCAACAAGCGCCGCGCGGGCGTAGACTCCCCGCCGGAATCCGGTGTTTAACCATGCATCGATTCTGGATGTAGTATCGACTGACCGGCTTCGCGAAGACAGCACCGCGAGTCCGGTACCCCGGCGGATGTTGATGGCGCCGGACCGGGGCGACTGGCGCATCGTGCAGGGCGTGAACAGGGCGTCCGATATTTGAGAGGCTTGAAACGGCCAGCAACGCGAGTCCACAGCAGAGACTAGCAAGTGTCGCGGGGAGACCCAACCGCCGCGCTATTCCTCCCCCTGCGCAGTCCGCCAGCGTCCTCTGGCGGTTGGCCAAACTCACCACCACAATAAGCCCCTGGCTTCTGGCCTTTGGTTTCTTGGCGATCCTCGGGACGTCCGTCTTTTTTGTGACGATTCCCGTGCTCCTAGGCAACGCGGTTGACGACGCGATCATGCTCGTCGAAGACGGTTCCGACTCGGATGCAGCGCGGGCCGCCCTCATGGACGCGGCGCTAGTTCTCATCGCTGTGAGCGTCCTGAGAGGTGTCTTCGCTTACGGCCAGATGTACTCCGGAGAGGTGCTGGGCCAGACACTGGCGACGGCGCTTCGGAACCAGTACTACGAGAAACTCCAGCGCCTGAGCTTCTCGTTTCACGACAACGCCCACACCGGAAACCTGATGTCACGCGGTATCTCGGATATCGACGGCGTGCGAATGTTCGCCCATACCGGCATGCTGCGCGTTCTCTACCTGATTCTGCTTCTGGCTGGCAGCGCTTATTTGATGCTGACGCTTGACTGGCAACTGGGCCTTCTCACGCTGGCATTCGTCCCGATCGTCGCCTTCCGCGGGACGATCATGCGGCTTCGCTCGCGGAACATCTGGATCCGGATTCAGGAGCAGATGGGCGTCGTCAACACCGCCCTCCAGGAGAACCTCGGAGGGGTTCGTGTTGTCAGGTCTTTCGCTGGCCAGGAACACGAAGAGAAGAAATTTGCCACCTCTTCCGAGGAGGTCAAAGGTCTCATGGACCAGGCCGCCGAGATCCGGGCGTCGAACGGCAGTTTCATGTCCTTCTCGCTGCTGGTTGCGTACTCGGTTCTTCTCTGGTTCGGTGGAACCAAAGTCATCGACGGCGACATGTCCATCGGCGATTTAACGCGCTTCCTGACCTTCCTCGGGTTGCTTCAAATGCCGATCAGGATGCTCCCCATGCTCATCAATTCGTGGGCAAGGGCGTCTTCGGCCGGCGCACGACTTTTCGAAGTCCTTGACCTTGAGCTTCCCATCCGTAACAGCCCCAACGCTCAACCGCTGAGGATCACCGAAGGGGTGCTCCGTTACGAGGATGTTTCGTTCTCGTACGCCGACATACCCGTGATCAATAACATCAGCTTCGAGGCCAGACCGGGACACACCATCGGCATCGTCGGCCCGCCCGGCAGCGGAAAGACGACCATCGCCCAACTCGCGCCGCGTCACTACAACGTGGACTCCGGGCGCATCACGATCGATGGCCAGGACATCAACGGCGTGACGTTGGAGTCGCTGCGGCAACGCGTCAGGCTTGTCCAGCAGGACACCTTCCTCTTCAGGGACACGGTCAGCGACAACATCGCGTACGGCGAGCCCGACGCGGAAGAAGGCCGGATCATCGACTCGGCAGAAGACGCCAAACTGCACCAGCACATCACCGGCATGCCGGAGGGCTACGACTCGATGGTGGGCGAGCGCGGCGTCTCGCTATCCGGTGGCCAACGTCAGCGTATGGCCATCGCACGGGCGATCGTTCTGCAGCCCAAGGTCTTTATCTTCGACGACTCAACGTCGGCTATTGACGCCGCTACGGAGCGCCTGATCCGGGAGCAGATCGCCCGGCGGGCGGCGGATGCCACGACCATCATCATCGCCCACCGCCTGAGCACATTATTGAGCGCCGACGAAATCCTGGTTATCGATGAGGGAAGGATCATTGAGCGCGGCTCACATGAAGAGCTGATGCAGCTGGGCGGACGTTACCGGGAGATGCACGACTTACAGGTGCGCCCGAGCGACGATCTCAGCGGCGACTGGTTATCGATGGGCAACACACCAGAGCCGACGGGAGGCAACGACTGATGGCCTCTGACTTCAGCTCCGGAAAGGGACAGCGCAAATCCACCCTCATGGGCGAGGGGAAGCGCCTCCCACCAGGTCAATACCTGGACATGGATGACGTATTTGGACCCTCGTTTGACGGAGAGGTGTTCAAGCGCTTCCTCGGATTCGTGGCGCCGTACAAGAAGAAAGTAGTAATCGGTCTGATCGCCGTCCTGGCTTTCAGCATCTCAACGCTCGCCGTTCCGCTGGTCGTCCAGCGCGCCGTGGACAACGCGCTAGATGTCGGCGCGGGACGGACCGAACTGGCGTGGGTGACCGGGATCTTGCTGACCGTCGCGATCGTCAACTGGGTCTCCAACCACACGCAGCAGGTGGTTGTGGGTCACATGTCGAACGCCATGCTGTTCGACATCCGCCGCGCCATGTTCCATCACCTGCAGCGCGTCGGGCTGTCCTTCTCGGACAAGACAGAGGTTGGGGCGGTAATGTCCCGGACGCAGGGCGATACGGGCGCTCTCCAGGAGTTCATGGAGACGATGGTCCAGGCGCTCGGAGATATCGCGATACTGATCGGGATTATCGCCGTACTCCTGTTCCTGGACGTGCGGCTCGCGCTTCTGGTCCTCACCGTGATCCCGATCATGATGGGGCTGCGGCTCGTATGGCTGCCACGTGCCCGTAAACGCTTCCTTTACGCACGGGTGACGCAGTCCATATGTAACGGCGCGCTGGGTCAGAACGTGAACGGCGTACGCGTCGTCCAGGGCATGCGCCGTGAGCCGGTGAACCTCGCCCGGTACGAGGGACTGACTTCGAACAACCTCCGGGCCGCAAAGATGGCTGCCCAGTTCAGCGCAATCCTGATGCCGGTGGTAGAGCTTCTGACCGGCGTCGCATGGGCGATCGTCATCGTGGTCGGAGGCCTGTTCGTTCTCGACGGCGACATGAGTATCGGTACGATGATCGCCTTCCTAATGCTCGTGCGGCAGTTCTTCGACCCCATCCGCAACCTGACGATGCACTACAACGTGCTCCAACGCGCCATGGCCGCCGGCGAGCGCATTTTTGAACTGTTGGATATCCCGACCGAAGTCGAGGATAAAGACGACGCGGAGGATCTTGACAAGATCGACGGTTCGATCGAGTTCGACAACGTGACTTTCGGATACAACCCGGACCACCCGGTTCTTCATGACGTGTCGTTTAAGGTGCAGCCGGGAGAGGTCGTTGCGCTCGTGGGGCCGACAGGTTCTGGTAAGACGAGCATCACGGCCCTCATCCACCGTTTTTACGACGTCCAGAAAGGCGCCGTAATAGTCGGCGAACATGACGTCCGTGACATCACACAGGAAACGCTCGGACACCACGTCGGGATGGTCCTCCAGGAGCCGTTCCTCTTCTCAGAGTCGGTACACGACAACATCCAGTACAACACCCCGGGAGCGACCCGGGAGGGGATCATAGAAGCCGCCAAAACGGTTGGCGCGCATGACTTCATCGAGAAGCTGCCGGACGGCTACGACACGATCCTCGAGGAGCGTGGCTCCAACCTGTCGATCGGCCAGCGCCAGCTCATCAGCTTCGCACGGGCGATCGTGGCGGATACTGAAATCCTCGTACTGGATGAAGCGACCGCCAGCATCGACAGCTACACGGAGCTGATGATCCAGAAAGCGCTCGCCAGGTTGCTTGAAGGCAGGACCGGCGTAATGATCGCCCACCGCCTGGCGACCATCCGCGGCGCGGACAGGATCATCGTCCTGCAGGACGGACGGATCGTCGAGATCGGCAACCACGATGAGTTGATGGCCGAAAAGGGCCTGTACTTCAAGCTCTACTCGCTCAACTACTCGTCGTTCGACGACATCCCGGAAGACGTCATCCAAGAAGTCGCAGCCTTAGTGGTAGGCGAGTCCAGCCGCTGAGGGTCACAGACCCGATTATTGCGGTCACACTCGGAGGGGTGGTGCTTGCCCCGCCCATTGAGGGCGTACACGGCATTGATTCCCGTCTCCCAGCGGGAGAAGATGCAGGATGAGAGGGAAGTCCTCCCGGATAGACGCCCGAAGGCCGTCTGGTCGCTACAGCAAAGTTCCCTGCGACGACCCATGTCCCCCCCCAATCACCGCGCTGGCGTGCCGCATCCCTTCGGGCGTAACTCGACGCCCCCCGGGTGTCCGGATAACGAACCCCAGCTTAAGCAGGAACGGCTCGACCACGTCCTCCAACGTCTGGGGCTCCTCGTTTACCGTGGCCGCGATGGCCGCGATCCCGGCCGGTCCGCCCCGATACTGGTGGGCAAGCGTCGTCAAATACAACCGATCCAGCCGATCCAGCCCTAGTTCGTCGACACCCTCCATGTCCAGCGCGGTGGCGGCGATCTCCCGGTTGAGATGACCATCCCCCTCCACCTGTGCGAAGTCCCGCACGCGCCGCAGCAGCCGGTTCGCCACACGGGGCGTCCCGCGTGACCGCCGTGCGATCTCGGCGGAGCCCTCAAGATCCGCCTCCACGCCCAGGATCCCGGACGATCTCGTGACGACGGAAGTCAACTCGTCGTCCGAGTAATACTCCATGTGATAGACCATGCCAAATCGGTCCCGGAGCGGCGAGCTCAGGAGTCCGGCCCGTGTCGTCGCTCCCACCAGCGTGAATGGCTGCAGGGGAAAGCTGAGCGTCTTTGCGTAAGCGCCCGCGCCCGTCACGAAATCGACCCTGTAGTCCTCCATCGCCGAGTACAGATACTCCTCGACGGCGCTGGAAAGCCGGTGGATCTCGTCGATAAACAGGACCGCCCCGGACTCAAGATTGGACAGCAGCCCCACCATGTCTGCCGGCCGCTCAAGCGCAGGGCCAGAGGTGTGCTCAAGCCGGACATTCATCTCACGGGCGATGATGTGGGCGAGGGTGGTCTTGCCAAGGCCTGGCGGCCCGTGGAACAGGACGTGATCGACCGGCTCGCCCCGGTTCACCGCTGCGGTCACGGCGATCTTGAGGCTGTGCATCAGATTCTGCTGGCCCACGTACTCGGTAAAGTCACGCGGCCGCAGCTGGAGAATCGCCTGATCTTCGGACGCAGCGCGTTCCCCGGCCACCAGCCTCAGCTCGGCGTCCAGAGCCTCGTTGGTCTCGTCACCGGGGTCGTTATCTCCGCCCAGGGTGACCTTTTCTCTAGCCAGGGCTTCTCACCCCTCGGGCGCCATCACGCCCCTGGCCCGCTACGGCCTGCACCTTGAATATCTCTCGTATCAGCTCCTCAGGCGCCCCGGCCAGTTCCGGGTTGGCCATAAGCGCCTCATCCACGTCGTGCTCCGCCTCCGGCTGCCGGTAGCCCAGATTTACAAGCACCTCTATCGCCTCGTCCCGGCCCGTCCCCGCGCCGACCGTCGGCCCGGCTTGCGCATCGTGGTAGCCCTCATCTCGGAGCATGGCGGTCTCGATCACCTTCCCCTTGAGGGTCGCGATCATCTTCTGCGCCGCCCGGGCACCGATGCCCGGCATCCGCTGCAGGACGCGCACATCTTCCGCCTCTATCGCCTGGGCGATGGTCGATACAGAAAAGATCATGGCCTTCGCAGCGCGAACGGGCCCCAGCCCTTCCACCTGTATCAACTGCTCGAAAAAGGCACGCTCGTGCCCGCGCTGGAACCCTACGAGGACCGGCTTCGGCTGCCGGTCCGTCACGTGGTAGTACACCTCGAGCGCCAGTTCATCACCCAGGTTCACCGGCCGGGCGGACAGCGCACTCATCACGAACTGCGGCACCACTATCTGGTAGCCAACCCCTCCGGCGTTGATCACGACGGTTTCGGCGGACCTGTCAAAACGATGGACTTTGCCCTCGATGTAGCTGATCAAATCTCTGGCCCCGCTGTTTCGACACCCGTTACCAAATAGAACCCGGCATTTGGACGGACTCCGGTCAAATCGCTTTCGCCACCGGACTATCTGACATCATGGCATGGCAGATGGCGATGGAGAACGCATCCGCAACATGTTCGTTGTTGAGTCCCGGCAGCCGCAGGTGGACGGCCACCGCCCGCTGGACCTGCTCCTTGTCCGCCCGCCCGGAGCCGGTGACAAGGTTCTTCGCCTGGGTCGGCTGGTAGTGAAATACCGGGATGCCGGCCTCACCCGCAGCGAGCACGACAACACCGCGCGCATGCCCCATGATGATCGCCGTCTTCAGATTGCGGTAGCGCGAATGGAGGTCCTCGACCGCCATGGCGTTTGGCCTGTGCTCTTCGATCACCTCTTTGATGTCACGATAGATCGCCGCCAGCCTGAACTCCAGCGCATCGGAGGCCTTCGTTTTGGACACCCCACCTTCGACGGCCACATGGGCACGCCCGTTCACGTCGATAACGCCGTATCCGGTGTTAACAAGCCCGGGGTCTACGCCGATGATTCGCATACATGGGGTGCCTGGAGCGTTGGGTCGGAGTCAAGGAACGCCGCAAACGCGGCATACATGGCTATAGTCCTGTTTGCCCGCGGCAGGTGTCAACGCGCCTGCGTCGCCCAGCCTCCGTTACGGAGCGCTAGAATCTCCCCGGAACAAGATAGGCGGGCCGTTATCTTGCCAGGGATTACCAGTGTCTTGAGAGATCCCGGCCACCCGACGTAGTCCCGCAATCTTCGAATAGCAGAAGAGGAAACATGACCGAGCCCGAATCGATAATGGTGGTCACGCCGCACCCGGACGACTCCGAGTCAGCCGCCGGCGGGACGATCGCCAAATGGTGCGCAGAGGGCAAGAAAGTGATCCTCGTCGTCTGCACAAACGGCGACAAAGGAACCAGCGACCGATCCGTGAAACCGGCCGATCTCGCAAAGCTGAGGGAGAAAGAAACGCTTGAAGCCGCTCGCGTTTACGGCCTTGCCGGGGTCGAGTTCCTCAGATTTCCGGATCAGGCCCTTGAAGATACGGACGAGTTTCGGGAACGGATCGTCTGGGCGATACGCAAACACAAGCCGGACCTGCTCATGTGCATCGACCCCGGACGGCCCTACATCCGCCACCGTGACCACTACTACTCGGGCCGGGTGACCTTGGACGCCGTATTCCCGTACTCGAGGGACCACTTGGCGTTCCCGGAACACCTTGAAGGGGGGCTGGAGCCGCACAAGATCGAGGAGATCTGGCTCTTTAGGCCCCAAGAACCGAACACCTACGTGGACGTGACGGATTACTTTGAAACGCGCCAGAACGCCCTGCACTCCCACTTCAGCCAGGTCGGCCCCCGGAGCGAGGAGCGCGATGAACGCTCTCGCAAACGGCTTTCCGAGACGGGTGAAAAGCAGGGGATGGAGCTCGCCGAGTCGTTCATGAAGATCGAGATGTTCAGATAGAGACAGACCCAGAGTCAGGAGATAGCGGCGGATACAACTTCCACAGTGGACGGCATCTGATCCCGGTGTTGCCCATCCAGAAGGTGACTGTGGGATTTACTCCGTAATCCGCCCCATTGGTTGAAGAAAACGAGACTTCTTCGGACACACACTGATCTCGAAGATCCCTTACCCAATCGGGATCGAGATCTACGAATGACAGCCGATTGATCTTCGGGTGTTCAGACGTCACGATTAAAGGGGAGCCCGGGTAGTGGCGGTTGGAAACGCGGCTAAATAGTTTCGTAAGTACTCAAGTTTCCGGATCGTCCAAATCCCAACGGGTCTGGCTCTCGGCACATTACCGGCCTCTTCGTTCACTTCCCATCAATTCTCTGGAGCGTATAGTGCCGCGATTCGACTTCCAATTATCGGTGTTGCAACTACATCCGCAGCGCAGTTCCGATGGCGATCGGCTAAGTACGAGAATTGAGGCATTAGACACGAATGCAACCCTTCTACACGGAACAGCAGGAACTCTTAAAGAGCACCGTGGCCGAGTTCGCTGCGAGCGAAGTGGCGCCGTACGCCGCCGAAGTGGACAACGAAGAGGCGTTCCCGAAGCGGCAGATGGAGGGGCTTGCGGAGCTCGGGCTGCTTGGACTGAGCATCGCAGAGGAGGCCGGTGGCGGCGGCGGTGGCTACCGAGACCTGATGGTCGTGCTGGAAGAGTTAGGCGCGGTTTGTGGCTCCACCAGCACCGTTTTCGCCACGCACATATCGCTCTCGGCGCAGACCATCGCCAAAAACGGGGAAGACGACCAGCTGCGCCGCTGGATCCCGGATATGGCGGCGGGAAAGCGCATCGGCGCATTCGCCCTGACTGAGCCGGGCACGGGCTCGGACGCCCTGATGTTGTCCACGACCGCGGTCCAGGACGGCGACGACTATGTCGTTAACGGGACGAAGCACTTCATCACCAACTCGGAAGCGGCGGACGTATTCGTTGTCTTCGTCACCCACGATAAAGCCTTGAGATATAAAGGGATCAGCGCGCTCGTTATTGAGAGGGACACGCCCGGGTTCTCCATCGTTCCACAGCACGGGAAGATGGGCATGCGCGGTTCCTCAACGGCTGAACTGGTGTTCGACGACTGCCGCGTGCCGGTCGCTAACCGTCTCGGCGCTGAAGGGCAGGGCTACTCCATCGCCCTGAAGACGTTGGACTCAAGTCGCGTCTCTATAGCTGCGCAGTGCATCGGGCTGGCGCGCGGCGCGCTGGACGCTGCGACCTCTTACGCTACGCAGCGCGTGGCCTTTGGTGGACCGATCTTTGACAAACAGGCCGTGGCCTTCATGCTCGCCGATATGGCGACCGAGGTCGACGCAGCCCGACTCATGACATACCGGGCGGCGGCGCTGGTGGATGTAGGCCTGCCGCACGGGGTCGAATCGGCGATGGCGAAGCTGTACGCTTCCGAATCCGCCGGTCGGGTCGCCCACAAGGCGCTCCAGGTCCACGGCGGCACCGGCTACTTCCAGCCGTCCGTAGTCGAACGTATCTACCGTGACCAACGGGTGACCGAGATATACGAAGGAACGTCCGAGATCCAACGCCTGGTCATCTCAAGAGCGCTGATCGATGGGGCCAACGCCTGACCGCTTCCGGGGGTAATCGGCGGGCAATCCTGGGACATGTGACTCTGTCTGACCGGTGCTAACCACAGTCCCGTCTGTATTCACACCAACGCCAAACCCTCTGAACATTTGGGATTCTTGCGCCCGCGCGGAGGCAGCGCGATAATTTCCCGGGTAATTTGAGTCAACGTTTGTGAGTCAACGTTTGTAGTGATCGCGCGCACGCTGCGCCGCAACACTCGTATCGCCCCGACAAACAGGGGGCAGTGAGCCGGGGTTCGCCCCGGGATCCGCACCTACCAATCCCATGATCTATAACGTCACGGCACTCCTCTCCGGAGAACTCGGAGCCTCTCGCGTCTATTCGATCGAGGACGAGTCCATCAGTCATGAAGACGGCGACTTCCATGGGATATCAGGAGACGTCAAACTTACCCGCACCGATCGGGGGATCTTTCTGCGTAGCGAAGTCACCGGCGTGGGCGTCAATGAGTGCTCTCGTTGCCTGGACTCTGCGATCACAGTTCTTCACACCGTAGTCGAGGACGAATACTTCCCCCTCAACGGCGACCTTGGCGCCGGATCATCACTTTTGCGGCAGGAGGTCATAGGGGAAGAAGAAATCCCGGAATTCTGGGTAGATGAAGCCAACGACCTCGATACGTCAGAAGCGATCAGGCAGGGTTTGATCTCGGAAACGCCGATGGTACCCCTGTGTCGACCGCATTGCGCCGGTATCTGCCCGGAATGTGGGACGAACAAAAACACCAACCCCTGCGCGTGCGATATCGAGATGATCGATCCTCGTCTCGCAGCCCTACTTGAGTTCAAGAACTAAAACCCAAAACGTTAACAACGCCGTACCAAACCAACTTCGCTGTGCATCTACCTTGCGCTTCGGAATGGGTGAGACGAGACTCTCATTTCGGTTCGGTCAATTGGAGAACCCGTAAAATGGCCCCACTTCCAAAGAAAAAACATTCCCGTGCTCGCAAGGGCGGACGCGCCGCCCATCACTTCCTGTCTCGGGGCGCCCTTTCGGTCTGCCAGCAGTGCAGATCCGTCAAGCTTCCACACCGGGTCTGCCCGACGTGTGGCTTTTACAAGGGCCGATCCGTCGTGGACGTGCGAGAGCCGGGGGTTGAGGTCGCAGAAACCGACGACCACGCCGGGCACAACCACTAGGTCCCCCGGCAAATAGGCGAATCTGCCTGAACGGCACAAGCAGGAGCAGTAGAAACCCGATGTCACCAGCCTCACAGACCGAGAAGGTTGCTTACCTTTTCCCCGGCCAGGGTTCACAAACCGTCGGGATGGGCAAGGATCTGTACGACGGTTCTGTGGCCGCGAGAGCGGTCTTTGACGAGATAGATGACACCCTTGGACGGTCGCTTACGTCGATCATGTTCGATGGCCCCCAGGAAGAACTGACCAAGACAGAGAACGCCCAGCCGGCCATCACGGCCGTGTCTCTCGCCGCCTACAAGGCGCTGGAAGAGGCGCATGGAAGTTGTCCGGATATCGCGATGGTTGCTGGCCACAGCCTCGGCGAATACAGTTCACTCCACGTCGCAGGCGCACTCAGCGTCGCCGACACCGCTAGGCTCGTAGTGGAGCGTGGCCGCCTGATGCAGCACGCCTGTGACGAGCGACCCGGCGGCATGGCCGCACTGCTTGGCATCGACGAACTCTCCGTCGAAGAGATCTGCAACGAGACCGGCACCTACATCTCAAACATCAACACCGATGAGCAGATCATCGTTTCCGGTGATCACATGTCCCTTGCCAAGGCGATCGACCTTGCGGCCGCCCGTGGCGCACGCAAGTGCGTCCCGCTGCCCGTGGACGGTGCATTCCACTCCGGCCTTATGGAACCCGCCCGCTCCGGCCTGCTCGAAGTCATCGACTCGCTGGACTGGCACGACCCTGCCGTCCCGGTGATTGCAAACTGCGACGCACGCTCCATCACGACCGCTGCCGAGATCAAAGAAGAACTGGGCATGCAGATCATGTCCTGTGTTCGCTGGTCTGACTCCATCCGCTTCATGCTCGGCGAAGACGTGCGCAGTTTCGTCGAGGTTGGCCAGGGCAAGGTCCTCGCCAGCATGATGAGGCGCATTGACCGTGAGGCCACCGTCTCAAACATCTCGGACATGGAATCCGTGGTAGCGCTCGCAAGCTAAGAGCCGCCTTCCGGCCCGCTTCAAGCATCGAGCAATGAGGTTGCTTTGACCGGCCCGCGCCACACTCCTGAACACGAGGGGAATCTCTACCCGGGGAGCGACCCTGAGTACGACTCGCGCGGCGACGATATTCCGCCGCCCGAGCCGCTGCCGGAGATACTTTCTCCGCAGACGCCCGGCCTCATCCATATGGAACCGGACTCGGAAACGGAAGAGTCCCCGCTTTCAGGGCGGCGTGCTGCCCGGGCTGCGGCGACACAGACGTTGTACGAGGCGGAGAGCACCGGACACCCGGCGGTCAGGGCGCTGCACCAGATCGCGGAGCGTGACGCCTTGCCGGACGATCAACTTGAATTCGCCGCCCGGCTGGTCGAGGCCGTTGAGTCGGACCGGCTGGCGCTGGATGACCGTATCGGTGAACTTGCCCCGGCCCGGCCCGTGGCCCGTATAGACCGCGTGGACCGCGCAATCCTTCGGCTCGCCCTTGCCGAACTGTCTCTTGAAGGGGACGACAACGCCCCGCCGGCGGTGATCGCAAACGAGGCCGTTGAGATCGCAAAACTCTACGGTTCCGAAACATCTCCGCGATTCATAAACGGAGTGCTCGGGACGGTGCTACGATAATCCGCCGTCAGAAGTAGACGGAAAATACTTGACCCGATACCGGTGCTTGCCAATAGGATGGGCCAGCGGTGGGAGATCGGGTCTGAAGAAGCAGCTAGAATACAAACGACCCCCTGTTACGGAGGTAACGAATGGCGACAGTTTTCGAGCGGGTGCGGGATATCGCGGCCGACAAACTCAGCGTGGAGCCCGATGACATCCAACTCGAGTCGTCCTTCACTGAGGACCTCGAAGCTGACTCGCTTGATGTTGTCGAGCTAATCATGGCCCTTGAAGAGGAGTTTGGCGGCGACGACACCCCGCTGGAGATCTCCGACGAGGACGCCGAGGGACTTAACACGGTCCAAGATGTAGTGGACTACCTTGCAACCAAGAGCGTAAGCGATTAGCTCCGAAGCCCCTTCCCCGGCCCCCTAGTCCCGGGTTACGGGGGAGTTACGGCCCCGATCTAACTGGTCGAGGAAGCCGAGGCCAGCATGACCTCCAACGATGAGTACATCGGTGAGATGTCTTCCATTGAGGACATCGCCACCATCGTACGAAGTTGCTCAAAGTGCGGCCTGTCGGGAACCCGGACCAACGCAGTGCCCGGAGAGGGGTCCGATTCGCCGTCGATTCTGTTCATCGGCGAGGGTCCGGGGTTCAACGAAGATCAGCAGGGGCTTCCTTTCGTGGGGCGTGCGGGCCAACTGCTGGATGAGTTACTGGGCGTGGTGCCGCTGGTCCGCTCGGACGTGTACATCACAAACGTCGTGAAGTGCAGGCCGCCGGACAACCGCGACCCGCTCCCGGACGAAGTGCGCGCCTGCTGGCCCTACCTTGAAGCCCAGATCAGCCTTTTGAAGCCGCACGTGATCGCAACACTGGGCCGACACGCCATGAACCGGTTCCTGCCCGACGCCCGCATATCGGACCAACACGGGCGCGCCACCGTTTGGCGGGATATCGTCGTTTTCCCGCTCTACCACCCGGCGGCGGCGCTGCGGTCAACCAACCTGCGGCAGACACTTGAGAACGATATCCGGCGGCTACCGGAGGCCGTGCTTCGGTCACTTGAGATCAGTGCGACCGCGGCTCCACAAACGGAAGCCGGTGCCTCGGCGCCCATCGACCTGACACCGGCCGAAACGCCCAGCGGGGACGGGGCCGGCCAGAATCGCCTCTTCTAATAAAACTGTTCCGGACCGGTCGATAACCGACGGTACTCACGGTCACAGATTTGCGCCAGGCAACCGAACACTTGAAGCCTGAAGCCGCCGCCAACAATTGCAGCGCCGCATGACAAGTCGACGACGTGTCACCGCTACCGGCCTGCATCCCGCACAATAGAGCCACAACTCACCATCAATTACTTATCGATTCAATAAATGCGCAGCGCGACGGGCCAACCAGAGTTGGCGGGCGGCGGGCGCAGACCCCAAAACGAATAATCACATAGGAGCCATATGGCCAACGAAGCGCTAAAGATCCTGCCGCTGGGCGGGCTGGGTGAGATCGGGAAAAACATGATGGTCCTCGAAACGGAAGAGGACGTCGTTGTAATCGACGCCGGGGTCCTGTTCCCGGAAGACGACATGCCGGGGATCGACATCGTCATCCCCAACATCAACTACCTGATCGAGAACATCGATCGTGTCAGGGCTATCCTCGTCACACACGGACACGAGGACCACATTGGTGCACTGCCGCACATCATGGAAGCGCTCCCCGTCCCGATTTACGCGCCCAATATGGCGATGGCGCTCATCCGCAACAAGCTGAAGGAGCGGGGGCTCCTGCGTGAGGCCGATCTGAACCTGGTCACACCCGGCGAACAGGTCAGCTTCGGGACCACTTTCGAGGCCGAATGGTTTGACGTGTGTCACAGTATTCCGGACGCCATGGGCATTGCGCTGCGGACCCCGCTCGGGACGGTCGTCCACACCGGAGACTTCCGTTTGGACAACGACCCGACCATCGGCGAGCCGACTGACTTCGCCCGCATGGCGGAGTTCGCAGCGGACGGCGTGTTCCTCCTCATGGCCGACTCCACGTACGCCGAAAACGAGGGCTACTCCGGCTCCGACAGGGAGGTTGCGCAAACCCTGCACGACATCGTCGGAAACGCCGAGGGCAGGGTGCTGGTCGCCAGCTTCGCCTCACAGATCGCCCGCATCCAGATGATCGCCGATGCCGCGGTCGCCCACGGACGCCGGCTCGCCATCGTCGGCCGCAGCATGATTAACAACCTCAAGATCTCACGTGACCTCGGCCACCTGAACATCAAAGACGAGACCCTGATCAGCGCCCAGGACGCCCTGGGGCTTCCGGGCCACCGGGTCGTCTACATGAACACCGGTGCGCAGGGAGAGCCGCAATCGGCACTCGCCCGCATGGCCGCCGGGACGCACAACGATGTCGATATCCGGAAGGGCGACACCGTCATAATCTCCGCCACGCCGATCCCCGGCAACGAAACATCGGTCAGTAACCTGATCAACGACCTCGTGGAGCAAGGGGCGCACGTTGTCACCCACAACACCCGGAACGTCCATGTACACGGCCACGCGGCCCGCGAGGAGTTGCGGGCGGTACACAATCTGCTGCAGCCAAGGCACTTTGTGCCGATCCACGGCGAGTACCGGATGCTGCGGGCGCACGTTGATCTCGCGATCGAACACGGCGTGCACCCGGACGACGCCTTCTTGCTGCAGGACGGCGACGTGCTGCGCCTGACCGGTGACACGGCGGAAGTGGTGGAGCAAATCCCCGCCGGACACGTCTTCATCCATGGCTACGGAAAATGGGACGAGCACGGCAACGTTATCGTTGAGCGCCGGCTGCTGGCCCGTGACGGTTTCGTCGTGGTGGTGCTCGGCCGGGACTCGAACGGTCGCGTCGCCGGACGGCCGAAGATCGTCTCAAACGGCTTCGTCCACTACGCAGAGGCCGATGCCCTGTTTGAAGATGCCATAGATGAGTTGAGTGCCGTTCTTGACCGCGATTCCGATAAGTCCATACAGTGGAACGAGGTCGAGGCCATCGTCAAAAAGACCGTGGGCAGGTTCTTCAGCCAGCGAACGCGGCGCCGTCCATCCATCATCCCCGTGGCGTTCGATCTCTGATCCGAGTCACGTTGGGGCTGCCGCTGTTAAGGTCAATGACGACCGATCGGCGCATAGTCGGTAATCCCTCGGCCGGTTTTCTTCAGGAGGCGCAATGTTAGGCGGAGCTATCCAGACAATTGGATCGCAGACGCGCCGCCTCACGGTGAGCGGATACGCTCTGGGCGCGATCGGCGTCAGCGCCACGGCAAGAAACGCATACTCACGGTCGGCGGTGATCGTTCTCGCCGCCGCGGCTGTGCTCGCCGTGCTGTTATTCGACGCCTTGCGGTTCCATCTCGGTTGGTCCGCGGTACCCCTGCTCATCTGGTTAGCTGCGGTCGTGATGCTCCTGAACGTTGCGCCGGCGTTATTCAAAACGTACCCGCGCTACGCCTTTTCGATCTCCGTACTCGGGCTGGCGGTCGTCGGCGTGCTCGGGTTGTTTCAGGTACCTGACGACTTTGCGAACAGCCGCGAAAACTTGATAAACCAGTCGTACGGGGGCTCTTTTGGTAACTACCTCGCCCGCTGGCCGGCGGAATGGGCAGATTCCGGCGGAACCGCCAGCCAGACGGCGCTCGCCATATCACGTGTAGTCGTTCTCGTCGTCATCGCTGCGGCGACCGCATGGCCGCGCATAGCGCTTGCGACGTTGCAGACGATCTGGTCCGGATTGGTCGCCTTCAGCGTGCTCTTCATCGCTGGGATTGCCGGTCTGGCGTCACGCATAGCGGCGTGGCGATCCTCCCGTGCAGAATCCGGCCCCACGGCGGAAGAGCTCATGAACGGCGCCGCCACGTTCGGCACCGAGGCGGATCAGATAAAAAATCCGTCGTTCACCACCGACAAACCGGCCCCGCCGCTCGTCGGCAATGTCCGGCCGGACCTCCTCGCCACCGAGATCGATCCGACCGAGGAGACGATCATCGACGCCGACGGCAGAACCGTCAGGGCGGTCGTCGAGACACTGATCGATGATGAAGACGCGCTGGACCTAGAAGACCCTGAAAGCGATCTTGGGGAAGGCGAGCCTGGGCTCCTCGCTCCGATCCTTCCTTCCTTCCTGCACGTGCCGCCCTTTGCATGGCCGCTCCCCGATATCGAGATGCTCAAGACCGCTCCCGGGGGTGGCGTTCCGGAAACGGAGATTGAGGCTACATCCGAACTCATAGTAGAGACCCTGGCCGACCACGGTATCGAGGTATCGGTTGGGGATGTCAGGGTGGGTCCCCGGGTGACGATGTACGGCATCGTGCCGGGCTGGGGCCGTGGCCGTGGGTCCAAGAACCTCGTGGCGGAACAGGCCCCCGGGGCGGAACGCAGCTCCGGACGCCAGCGGGTCAGGGTGGACAACATCCTGGCACGCGAGAAAGACCTCGCGCTGTCACTCGCATCGCCCAGCCTGCGCTTTGAAGCGCCGGTGGCGGGAGCGTCCCTCGTCGGTATAGAAGTGCCGAACTCTCGGCCGACGCCCGTCACCCTGCGTACCGTGATCGAATCGGACGCTTACGAGGAGTTCGCATCTGCAGCGCCGCTCCCGGTCCCGCTCGGCGTTGGCAGCGGTGGCGAGCACGTGGTGATCGACCTGACACGCATGCCGCACCTGCTCATAGCGGGCGCCACCGGGTCAGGCAAGAGCGTGTGCATGAACACCATCGCCACCGGACTGCTAATGAGCAGAACGCCGGAGCAGGTGCGCATAGTGATGATCGACCCCAAGCGCGTCGAACTAACGCCGTACACCGGCGTTCCGCATCTGTACGCAGCGCCGGTGGTTGAATCAGACATCGCGGTAGGCATCTTGAAGTCGCTCGTTGACGAAATGACGGACCGTTTCAAAGTGCTGGAGAGCGCCAGCGTCCGCAACATAGTTGCCTACAACGAGCAGGCCGTCACGAAAATGCCGTATCTCGTCATTATGGTGGACGAGCTCGCCGACCTCATGCTGACCTCGGCTTCAGAAGTAGAGCGTCTGCTGTGCAGGCTGGCGCAGCTCGGTCGCGCCACGGGCATCCATCTTGTCATCGCCACTCAGCGGCCATCGGTCGATGTCGTGACCGGCCTCATCAAGGCCAACTTCCCGAGCCGCATATCGTTCGGCGTGACCTCGCAGATCGACTCACGGACGATCATCGATGGCCCGGGTGCCGAGAAGCTGCTCGGCAAGGGCGACATGCTCTTCCTCCCGATCGACAGGCCAAAGCCCCTGCGTATCCAGGGCGCGTTCCTGGGCGACCCCGAGGTAGCGGGGGTTGTCGATTTCTGGAAGGCCGTGGATGGGCCGCGACTGCAGAAAATTGAACCCAAAGCGGCATCGGCGGATACCGGCGACTTCGGCGACGGCGGACACGACGGCGACTCGCTGTTCGACAGGGCTTGCGAAATGGCGGGCCAGCATAAGACGCTGTCCATTTCGCTTCTGCAGCGCCGCTTGCGCATCGGCTACCCCCGCGCCGGGCGGCTCATGGATGAACTGGAAGAGGCCGGGATCGTGGGGATCGGCGAGCCGGGAAAACCACGGCCCGTTCTTTAACGTTTCACCTACAAGGCCCGTGGCCAGCCGGGCCTTCTGACTCGCCATTGTGCCGTGCCGGTTCGCGACAAGCGCGGTAAGCTTAGGGTACGAGGCTGCGTGTGACCAATATCACCCCACTCTTCCCGGGCCAGGATCCGCCCGACAGCTCCGAACAGCACGAACTCGACCTTGAGGGTGTTCGGACAACCTGTCTCGCCTGTGGCGGATCGCTCGAAGGCAGTCCCACATACGAGCGGTACCTGGTCTGCCCGTGTTGCCGGTTCCACTACACCATGTCCGCCCGCAGACGGGTCGATATACTGGCGGATTCCGGGACTTTTCGTGAGACCTCCCGCTGGATAAGGTCGCTCGATCCGCTCTCTTTCTCCGCACGTGTTTCTTACCGTGACCGGCTGCTGCAGGACCAGGACCGGACCGGATTGACCGAGGCCGTCATCACCGGCGTCTGCACCATCGGCGGCACGCCGGTCGTGCTAATAGTCTTGGACTTCGGCTTCCTGGGCGGCAGCATGGGCCTTGTGGTCGGCGAAAAGGTCACCCTCGCACTTCAGATGGCGGCGCGCAAGCGCTACCCCGCCATCTCCGTGATCAACAGCGGCGGCGCACGTATCCAGGAAGGCGTCCTCTCGCTCATGCAGATGGCGAAGACGACCGTCGCCGCCAATGAGATGCACAGGCGCGGTGTGCCCCTCGTTTCTGTTCTCGGCGACCCGGCGACCGGCCAGGTGTACGCATCGTTCGGATCGCAGGCGGACCTGATATTTGCCGAACCCGGCGCGCATGTGGGTTTCGCCCCGTTCCGTTCCCTCAAAGAAGAATCCGGCGGATCACTCGTCGCAGGGCAGCACTCGGCGGAGGTTCACTTCCGCCATGGCATGCTCGACGGAGTGGTCGACCGCGAGCGAATCAAGCACGTCGTTTCCACGATATTGGAACTGCTCAGGCCCGAGTTCCGTCTCGCTAAACGGCACCGCGGCCGCCCGCCACGGGCACGCCCGAGACGCATGGAGGCGTGGGAGATGGTGCAGCTCGCCCGTCACCCGGATCGTCCAACATCACGCCACTTCATCGACCAGGTGTTCGCCAATCTCGTGGAGATTCACGGCGACCGCCAGTATGCCGACGCGTCTGAGGTAATCACCGGTATCGCACGTCTGGCGGGCCAGTCGGTAGTCGTGATCGGGCAGGAGAAAACCCCGCCGAGCGGCATGATTTCGTCATCCGAGGACGACACACCGGAAGGCCTGTCTGCAAGCGGATCTATAACCCCTGAAGGGTTTGGTAAGGCGCGACGCGCCGTCCGATTTGCGGCCCGATTCAACCTGCCGATCGTGACGCTCGTGGACACGCCCGGGTCGGCGCTCGACTTGGAGGCGTGGGAACGCGGGCAGGCGCAGGCCATCTCTCAAACGATATCGACGCTCCTGGATGTCGAGGTACCAACTATCTCCGTGTTGATCGGGGAGGGCGGAAGTGAGGCGGCGCTGGCCTTCGCCGTGACCGACCGCGTTCTGATGCTCCAGAACGCCATCTACACGCCGATCTCGCCGGAACGAGCGGCGGTGGCCGAGCTACGTGACTCCGCGGCGGCAGACCAGGTGGTTGGCGCGCTGCGGCTTACTTCCGTAGACAGTCGCCGCATGGGGATTATCGACGAGATCGTTAGAGAACCGGACGGCGGCGCTCACCGCGACCCGCTGGAGGCGTCACGCCTGCTCAAACGGGCGCTCATGATCGAGATCACGGAGGTCGTTGAGCGGCACCGCCGGACGCTGGTGAGACGGCGCCAGCGGAAGTACAGGAACATCGGCGAGTCCGGTCGGCCGTTCCGCTCCGCACTGCGACGTGAGCTGAACGTCTGGCGCAGGGCGCTAACCGCCAGCATGCGGGCGCTCAGATCGGGCAACGACCCCGACGACGAAACGCTACTGGAACCAGGAGACGAGTCGTCCGGCAACTAGGGCCACGTCAAAGTTCAAACGGATGCTCGCGACATGTTCACGCCCCCCTCTCTCGGTGGGAGAGAGGGGGTGGGGGAGGTTCCACCAGCGTCATCTAACGATCAAGGCCCGTTGCCCACTTCCAGAATAGCGCGCCGGGTCCCTTCTCCCAACGGGAGAAGGGGTAGGGTGAGGGAGAAGTCTAGTTTTCCCTCGAGGCTGATCTGATCGCGTCAACAATCATTTGAGAAAACGCGTTGTAAATAACTGCCGGGCCGGGCCTCAAAATAAACGTCCCGTCGGGGCAACAAACCGCTCTATCGCCTGCACCACACCGTCCTCACGGACATCGCCTACCCTCTCCTGCGCCGCCGCTGCCACCTCATCGGAGGCGCTGCCCATAGCCACCGGTATGCCCGCCACCGCAAACGCCTCGACGTCATTGAGCGAATCGCCAACAAACACCACGCCGTCCAGCGACACTCCCACGCGCTCCGCCCAGCTCCGCAGCCCCGTGCCCTTGTCGACGCCCCTCCGGGTGTAGTTCACGTACCAGCGATTGCCGTCGGCCCCGACCGACAGAATCGCCGCCACCTGATCAGACGCAAGCTCCATCGCGGCCCGCACCGTCGCTTCCTGAAAATCGGTTGGCGCGTCCCGGTCCTGCGTGGAAGCGGCAATCACCGTTATCTCCCACGCCTCGATCTCCGGGATGGTGCGCTTCAGATTCCATCCATCCACGGCAAAGAAACGCATCCCACGCGCGTCCAACCCCGCCGTGATGGAACGAGCGTCCGTCTCATCCATCAAATGCGCCTCGATGGTCGAGTTGTCCGCCGGGTCCAGGATGCGTGCGCCGTTGTCGGATATCTGCGGCGTCGTGAGTCCCAGTTGGCGTGCGTAGCGGGCGACATCGCCCGGCTCCCTCCCGGAGGCAATCGCAACCGGCACGCGGGCGGCAGCGCGGGACACCGCCTCGATCACACCCGGGGACAGCCGCTCATCCGTGTCGATCAGCGTCCCGTCAAGGTCCAAGACCAGCCCGGTTGCCCGCCAGCGATCTATGTCAGCACCTCAAATTGGCCCTCAGGATCCCCGCCGGAAACCACCCGCCGGGCGTTCTGGTACGAGAACACAAGCGCCCGTTCAACCCGTTCCTCACTGGAGCCAGCAAGATGGGGCGTGACCGCGACGTTCTCCATACTGAGCAACGGGTTGTCGACTGGCGTCGGCTCCACCTCAAACACATCCAGCCCGGCGGCGCGTATCTGTCCGTCGTTCAGGGCGTCTATAAGATCGGCCTCGTTCTGGACCGGCCCACGACAGGTGTTGATGAAGATGGCGGATTCTTTCATCAGCGAGAAGGCGTGCGCGTTCATCATCCCTCTCGTTCCGGAGAACAGGGGCACGTGAACGGTCACGATGTCGGAGGTCTTGAGCAGCTCCTCAAACCCAACGCGCCGCACGCCAAGCTCTGCCTCTACATCGGCGGGAATTGGCGCCGTGTCGTTGTAGATCACCTCGGCGGGTCCGAATCCCCGAACCATCTGCGCCACCAGCCGCCCGATATTGCCAAGGCCAATGATGCCGATCGTCTTTCCACCGACCTCGTACACGCCCGAGCGCACAGGCTCCCGCCAAGTGCCGTCCCGAACCCCTTCCACGCCGGGCACGAACTTGTGTTGCACCGTCAGCATCAGGCCCAGCGCGTGCTCAGCCACGGAGCGGGCGATCTGGGGCGAGTTGTTCGCCACAAAGATGCCCTGCTCGCGGACCGCAGGGACGTCAATCTGGTCATACCCAGCGCTCATCAACTGGAGCATCTTCAGCTTTGGTAGCTGGACCAGTTCTTCGTACGGCATCGCCAGCCCGCCCAGGATCAGGACCTCGGTGTCCTTGAGAAGCTCCTTGCGCTTCTTCCAAGAAAGCCCGGTATCGACAACCGAAACATCAAGATCGTCCGGCGCAAGCGATTCGGCGAGCGCCACACGATGACTCGGTTCTGAGTAGAAGACGACGCGGCTCATCAAGAAGCTCCAGTGTTCTGGCTATTGATACGAAGAAATAGCAAGTGGGCGGCCAGAATACCACCGGTGGCTCGATGCGATTGCCCACGCAACCCATTTGACGCTCTGGCTCGATGGACTTACGCTTGCTGACCGTACTGAGAGGCGCGGATTCGCATTCGCGCTCGGGGAGCTTGGGGAGCCAGGCTGAGAGGGTGGCCGGAACCGCCACCGACCCTGAAACCTGATCTGGTTAATGCCAACGTAGGAATTCTCGTCAAATGGCTCTCAGACCCCGGGTGTTCGCGCACCCGGAGCACCGCTTGCGCAGCAGACAACGAGCACGGGAGCGATCTGATGAGCGACCACCTAACAATCGGCGGTAAGACCTTCACGTCGCGCCTGATGACGGGCACCGGCAAGCACCGGTCCCCGGAAGACCTCGTGGCGTCCGTAGAGGCGTCTGGCACGGAGATCATCACCGTCGCCATTCGCCGCCTGAATCTTGACGACCCAAACGAGAAGACGCTCCTCGACTACCTCGATTGGGACAAGTATCAGATCCTCCCGAACACAGCCGGTTCCACAACGGCGGACGAGGCCGTGTTCACCGCCCAGTTGGCGCGTGAGGTCACCGGATCCGACTGGATCAAGGTAGAGGTGATCCCGGACCTCAAGTACCTTCTCCCGGACCCGATCGGGACGCTTGAGGCATCTGAGCGGCTGGTCAAGGACGGCTTCGTGGTGCTGCCGTACATCGGCGCCGACCCCGTACTGGCCCGCCGGCTGGAAGACATCGGCTGCGCAACCGTAATGCCACTCGGCTCGCCCATCGGCTCCGGTCGCGGCGTGCTGACCCTGGACGAAATACAGATAATCATCGAACAGGCTTCGGTCCCCGTTGTGGTCGACGCTGGTCTTGGCACCCCCTCGGAATCGGCCTCTGTCATGGAGGTCGGCGCGGACGCCGTGCTGGTTAACACCGCCATCGCGATGGCCGAAGACCCGGCCTTGATGGGTGAGGGGTTCAAGCTTGGCGTACAGGCCGGCAGAATGGCCTACCAGGCGGGGCGCATCCCTGCGAAGGCATACGCTTCCGCATCATCACCGCTTGAGGGCGTGCCAGAGCCCTCACCGGCGGACTGAGCGGTAGAGGTACCGGTCGATCGAAATGCCGCGAACCCCACTGCCCGAGCGAGTGCTCTGCCTTGTGACGGCGCTGGAACACGGCGAAGACCCTGCGGCCTTGCATGAGGTCATCGGAGCGGCCATACGAGGCGGCGCCAACATGATTCAGGTGCGTGCGCCCGGGCTGGAGCGAACGGAATTCTTTCATTTTGCGGCCTCCGTGATGGAGACGGTAGGTGATGATGCTCTTGTGACGATAAACAATCGAGTGGACGTGGCGCTTGCCGTAGGCGCGAGCGGTGTCCAGCTGGGAGAGCGTCGAACGGCCGTGAAAGCAGCCCGGAATCTTGGCGGCGACAGGTGGCTGATCGGTCGGTCTGTTCACTCCGTACAGGGTGCACAGAAGGCGAATTCTGACGGGGCGGATTTCTTGGTGTTGGGCACTCTTTACGAGACGGTTTCGCACCCGAGGCAGAAGGCCGCAGGGGTTGGCCTTGTCAGGGATGTCGCTCAGTCGGTGGACACGCCGATAATTGGTATAGGCGGCATCAACCCACAGCGCGCCGCAGGGGTGGTGGCCGCAGGCGGGATCGGAGTCGCCGTGATCGGGGCGATCTTACTGGCAAAGGATCCTGAACGTGCCGCCGCCGAGCTCAGAAATGCGATCGAGGACGCGGAACCCGATGGGAGGAGGGCCTGAATCCCTGATTAAAGGATTTGTCAGAGTCAGCGGTCAGAGAATTCAGAGGGGGACTCAAAGGACAAGAGTATGATTTCGGTGACGATTAACGGGAGCGAGACCGAGCTGGACGGGTCGATGAGCCTGATCGCTTATCTCGAATTCAAAGATCTCGCGGAGCGCAAAGTTGCGGTCGCCGTTAACGGCGTCATCGTCAGGCGTCCCGAGTACGATTCGATCGTTATCCAGGACGGGGACCGGCTGGAGATCGTTCGGCCAGCTGGAGGCGGTTAACCCGCGCAGCGGGCTTTATTTGGGCGGACTTGTAGCTTGACCGCCGCTGACTTGAGCGGATGCACGGGATGGAGGATCTACCCGGACTGACTTGGTGATCAACGGGCTAATTGTCGATCTAAGTTGTCCGAATAAATCCTCAACGGTGGTTGTTCAGAACGCTGCAAGATAACGCCCCGAATGCTGACCTTGAAGGCCGCCCAATATTGCCGTTGCCATCGCTGCCCACAGCATTCTGACCGAGACCAGCAGTACCGGGGAGACAACCTGTTTAAGTGCGCGGTCAGATTCATATTGCTGCAACTGGCGATTCCCTTTTGCTTTTTGAAAGTGTGCGGCGGGTGAGCGCCGTGTCGAGACGGGCGCCCCGTCATCCATGTGGCCGTTCGTTATGACCAACACTAGCGACGCGCTGCAAGATCCACTGAGTGAAAACACGCGCTTATCCCCCGGCAATTCACCCACGGGGTTCGATTCAATCCCCGGGATCCCGGGGACGATTTCGAGCCCCCGGAAACAATGCGACGGCGGGTACCGGCATTACACTATTCGCCTATATCCACCGGAACGACGGTCAATCCCGGAAAGACAGTACCCGGAGCGACTCTTGGCACGACACACGAGGCTTGATGTCCTGAACAGCGTCCACGAAGCCGGCGTGGTGCCGATCTTCTACAACGGCGACTTTGACACGGCCAGATCGATCGTGCTCGCCTGCCGTGACGGCGGTATTGCCGCCATCGAGTTCACCAACCGCGGCGACCACGCCCACGAGGTATTTTCGGAGTTGGACCGCTGGGCGGCGAGGGAGGCGCCGGATGTAATCCTGGGCGCCGGCTCCATCCAAGACGCTCCGACGGTGGCGCTATACATCGCCAACGGCGCCAACTTCATCGTCAGCCCGGCGACCGACGACGACACTGCACGACTCTGCAACCGCCGGAAGATCGCGTACATGCCGGGCTGCGGTTCCGTTACCGAGATCGCACATGCGGAGGAGCTGGGGTGTGAGATCGTGAAGCTGTTCCCGGGCGACTCGGTCGGCGGACCCGGGTTTGTGAAAGCTACGCGTGCGCCCATGCCGTGGTCGTCGATAATGCCGACGGGCGGCGTTGCCGGGTCGCGTGATTCACTCAAGGCGTGGTTCGATGCTGGCGTCCCCGCCGTTGGTATGGGCTCGGCCCTGGTTTCTTCAGATATCGTCGCTGACGGCGCATGGAACACCCTGTCCGAGCGCTGTCGGGACGTACTTGCCACTATCAAAGAGCTACGCGGACGCTAGGCGGGGCCAAACGAGAGCACAAAGGTAACCCTCATGTCACTGGATCCAAAGGTCAGGGAATTTGCGGCCGAGAACCACAAAGCCGTCTTGAGCACCTTCCGGCGCGACGGAGCAACGCAGATGAGCATCGTCACGACCGGGCCGTACAAAGACGGTGTTGCCTTCTCCACGACGCTGGATCGCGCAAAGCTCCGCAACCTGGAGCGCGACCCCCGCTGCTCACTTCTCGTGTCGAAAGACAGCTGGTGGGGATACGTGGTGCTGGAGGGCCGTGCGCTGATTATCTCCTCAAAGACGGCGAGCCCGGACGAGCTTCGTGACGCCATGAGGGACGTGTATCGCTCCGCAGCCGGCAAAGAGCACCCGGACTGGGACGAGTATGACGAGGCGATGCGGGCGGAAAACCGGGCCACCGTCGTCGTAATACCGGACAAAATGTACGGCACGGCACTCTAGTTGACCTGCCCGGCCATCGAACGAAACGATCAATGAATAACGGAGATGGTGCACCGTCATGCCCCATAGTTTTGTGACCATCGGCGAAGTACTCATCCGCCTGACCACTCAACGGAGTGAAAGACTCACCCAGGCCCGGGGTTTTGACGCCATCTACGGCGGCACCGAGTGCAACGTGGCCGTCGCCCTTCAGCAGTTCGGCGTTGACACAGCCCTCATATCCCGCATACCGGCCAACGACATCGGTCAGGCGTGCGTGAACTTCATACGCCAGTACGGCGTGGACACGTCCCGGGTGGTCCGGTGCGGCGACCGACTTGGTCTCTACTACCTTGAGATCGGCGCATCGGTGCGGCCATCGGCAGTTGTGTACGACCGGGCGCGATCGGCGATGTCCGAGATCGAACCCGGGATGGTGGACTGGTCCGGGGCATTCGCCGGGCGTGACTGGTTCCACTTCTCCGGGATAACCTGCGCCATTTCAGAAGAGGCGACGGCGACGGTTGCCGCCGGCTGTGAGGCGGCGAGGGCGGCGGGGATGACCATCAGCACCGACTTCAACTACCGTAGCGCCCTCTGGAGCCCGGAAGAGGCGGCAAAGCGGCTGGACCCGCTCATGGGTTACGTAGACGTCGCGATCGGCAGCGCACGCGACCCTATCCTCGGCGTCATGTTGGGTATCGATGGCAACGTCGAGCCGGACGACAGGAGTGCCGAGGCTTATCTTCCGTTCGTGGAATCAGCCGTCTCCAAGTACGTTTTCAAGAAGGTCGCCTTGACCATCCGGGATATCCACTCAAGCGATCACAATAGCTGGCAGGGCGTGTACTTCGACGGCTCGGAGATCGCACTGAGCCGCCGACATGAACTGGAGGTCGTGGATCGGGTGGGCGGTGGAGACGGGTTCGCAGCGGGGGCGATCTGGGGCGTCATGAACGGCTGGGACGCGGGGGTGACGGCCGACTTTGCGGCGGCGTCCGGGGCGATAGCGCATACGATCCACGGCGACTTCAACCTGGCGTCAGAAGCCGAGGTGCTGGCGGCGTCCTTGGGTGGAGCAGACGTCCAGCGCTGAGGGCCTAATCGGTCACCTGCACGAGCCGATACCCGATGCCCGGCTCCGTGATGATGTAACGCGGCCGGGACGGATCCTCTTCGAGTTTGCGGCGCAACTGTTTCACAAAAGTCCGCAGGTATTCCGTCTCATCGCCGTACTCCGGACCCCAGACCGCCTGTAGCAACTCACGATGTGTAAGTACCTTACCAGTGTTGGTCGAGAGTATTCGCAACAGGTCGTACTCGGTGCGGGTAAGCCGTACCTCTTCGCCACGGCGTTTAACGATTCGGGCGCTCAGGTCCACCTCAACAAACCCGGTCGTCACGACCGGTTCCTGGCTCGATCCGTTCCCGGACAGGCGGTCGGCACGCCGGAGTGCTGCGCGTATGCGCGCCGACAGTTCCGCCCCGCCGAAAGGCTTCGTTAAATAGTCGTCCGCGCCAAGATCAAGCGCCCGGACCTTTTCGCGTTCCTGGTCCGTCGCCGAGAGGATGATTACGGGGTCGGTGAAAAACTCGCGCAGCCTCTCCAGCGCCTCAAACCCGTCCATCACCGGCATGGAGATGTCCAGGACGATCAGGCTGGGCCGGCTGAGTGAGGCCTGGTAAAGAGCCTCTTCTCCGTTCGAGGCCAGCAGTACATCAAATCCCTCGGCGCTGAGCTGGCGCTCCACAAGCCGCCGGAGCTTGGGATCGTCATCGACGACCAGGACAGAAGGTTTTGACCTTCGACGTTGTGTCGTATCGATATTCACAAGTAGCCAGAGATTATGGGGTGGGAACCCGGAGCCTTCAGTAAATCAGAACCAGTTTAACTTCGCCAGATCACATTATGGGCTAAACGGGAAGCGTGAATGAAAAGCTGGACCCCTGTCTGAGCTCGCTTTCCACGTTTATCTCGCCCCCATGTCCCTCCACGATTGCCTTGCAGATAGCCAGGCCTAGGCCCGCGCCCATGCCGGATTTTCGTCCGACGTCGGTCACGCGGAAGAACTTCTCAAACACGGCGGATTGGACCTCCGGAGCGAGCCCGACCCCGGAATCGTGCACTGTGGTCACCAGTGCATTCTTCTCAGGATCGTGGCCCGCGTCGACTTTTATCGGGCCGTCGGAGTACTTCAAAGCGTTCGATATCAGGTTGTCCAGCACTCGTCCGATCTGCACCGGGTCCACATAGAAAAGCGGTAGGCCAAGAGGGGCATTCACTTCGATAGCCCTTCCCTCGCCCAGTCGTGATCGCTTCGCCCTGCGCACCGCGTCGTCGGTGAGGTCCGCTATGTGGGTCTCCTCCGGTTCGAGCCGCACGGCGCCGGCCTCGATGCGGGACATGTCAAGAAGGTTTGAGACGAGCTCCGTTAGCCGGTCAGACTCGTCGTCCACTGCGGCCAGCTCTTCCCGTAGCTGCTCTGCGTTCTTGCCCGACTCCGGGGCGTGCGTCATCGCCGATGCCGCCAGCCCTTTTATGGCGGTCACAGGACCGCGCAGGTCGTGCGTAATCATCGACAGGAAATCGGCCTTCACCTCGTCCAGGAGTTTCAACTCGGTGATGTCCTGGAATACGGCGATGCCCGCCGTGACGTGTCCGTCCGACGCAAGGACGGGGGCCGCGCTCACAAGCGCAGGAGTCCGCGTCCCGTCCGGTTTCTCGAAGATGACCTCCTCCTCCCGAACGACGGCACTGGTCCTGATGGCACGCAAAAGCGGGAGGTCATCTATCTCAAGGTGGCCGCCGTTCTGATTCCAGTATTTGATCGATTTCCGGTACTCGGCCGGAAGCGCCCCGGGATTGATCGAGTTGCCGGTGATCCGCTCCGCTTCATGCGTAGCTAACAGCACGCGTCCGTCCTCGGCGTTCACGATAAGCACGGCCGCGGCGGACACCTGCAGGATGCTCTCCAGGCGCGCGCGCGCCACCTCTGCGGCGTCTCGCAGAGTCGCCTCTTCCTCGTACAGGCGTGAGTTTTCGATCGGAGCGCCGATCTGCCTGCCGATCATCTCCAGCATCGCCAGATTTCGATCGTCGTACGCATGGGTGTGCAAAGAGGCCAGATTGAGAGTGCCGATCACACGGTCCGCGGCGATGATCGGCGCCGCCAGAGCGGACGTGTCCTGGGACTTTGTGGCGGACGCCACTTCCTGCAATCCGGGGAACAGCGGAGCGTGGCACGGGAAATAGCGGAGGATCTCGCTCACCGACGCACCGCCGACGAGTACTCCAGATCTGTCATCCAGCATCTGAGCGGCGACGGTGCCAGCGACCGGACAAGGGGCCCCCAAATCCGGATCGGCGCTGGTTAGCGCTCCGGATTGCTCCACGGCGAATGTTTCCGTCAGCAGGGTCCCATCTGAATTGAATATGCAGATCGACATCCGATCGAACGGCATCAGGTTCTCGATCTGCTCGGCGAAATGTCCGAAGATATCTCCGACTCGCGGCGAGGAGGTCATGATCCGCGTCATCTCCGCCAGCGCGGCCCGATCCGATGCTTCCCGGGAGAGAGAGGCGTTGGCGGACTCCAGTTGCCGGGTCCGCTCCTCCACCCGGTTTTCAAGCTCCATGTTGAGCGATTGGATCTCCGCTTCAGCCCGCTTGCGCTCGCTGATGTCGCGGGCGATGCCGGTGAACAGCCGGCCCGAAGCGATCTGGGTTTCTGAAATGGCCAGATCGATCGGGAACTGAGAGCCGTCAGCGCGCTGGCCTATCGTTTCCCGGCCGATGCCGATTATCGAGGCCTTGCCCGTCTCCAGATATTTCTGGATGTGCTGATCGTGATTGGAACTGAACGCCGTGGGCATGAGCGTCGAAACGCTCCGGCCGAGCACGTCTTCAAGTTCATAACCGAAGATGCGCTTGATGGCAGAGTTGCCGGAGAGGATGATTCCGGTTTCGTCGATGGTGATGACGGCGTCCACCATCGTTTCGACGACGGCGGCGTACCTCGATTCCGGGTCGATATCGCTATTAAGCGTGTGTCCGTCGTCGACGTTCATAATTGCCGTTGGGTCCCGGAGAAGCTGGTCCGTCGATCCCGGGTTTCCCGATGCATGCGGGCGGTTTCAACTTACGAGGTCTCGTCGCTCAAATACCTGTGTCGCAGCCCCCAGCGCGAACAGCGTTATTCCCAGGTAGACGATGATCGAGAGCGGGTCCACATCGCCGGTGTTGAGCAGCGACAGGCTCTCATAGTAGGCGAATGGAGACATCTTCTCCAACCACCCCAGTGATCCGAGCGATGGCGCAAGCACGTTTATGACGTACAGCAGCACCGTGCCAAGCCCGGCGACCGCCATCGCACGCGATGTACGCAGGAAGATGGTCGACCAGAGTGTGGCGAACGAAAACAGCGAAACAATCAGACCGAGCGCAACCGCGTGCGTGTACAGAAGGTTCAACTTCCCGATCGGTTCATCCAGCAGCAATGCACCCACCAACAGGGTCCCGAATGACCCCGACGTCAGTACCCCGAGCACGCCTATCTGCGTGATGGCCCGCGTGACCAGCAATCCGTAGCGATGTACCGGCTGGGCCAGGATGATGTCCAACGCACCCCGTTCTGCGTCCCGCGCCACGATGCCAGCTCCAGACATAATGGCGTAGATCCCGAGTAATACCGGGAACCAGCCCATGTACTCCGTGGACAAGAATCCCTCAAACGTGAAGAAGCCCTGAGCGTCCAACGCGTGGCTCGGGTCCGTGACCCCGGCCATCTCTCTGAACTGATCTGGCATCGCCTTCAGGTATTCGCCCATCCCCTCCACCGCGGACACCATCGGGTAAATCCATACGATTGCAGCTGCGTAGAGGAGAAGTCCCCCGGCCCAGGCCAGGATTTCATACATGCTCAGCCGGAGATGCACGGCTATGAGTGCGAACTTCACGACAGTTCACCGGGGAATCCGTCGTGGGACTCCTCTTCGGTCGTCCCGGCGTAGAGCGACATGAACGCCTTTTCCAGGGACGCCTCCGGGAACACGAGGTCCTCCACAGGCAAACCGGCCAGGATGTTCAGCACGCCGGCAACGCTTCCCTCCGGTATCGAAAGCTCGACACGATTCCCGGCCCGGGCCAGCACCTCAACGCCCTCGGCCTTTTGCCACTCATGAACCGACACCTCTGCCGGACCGGAGAACGTAATTGCCATTCGCCGACGTTTGTGCCGCTTGAGCCCTTCGACCTCCTCCACCGCTATGAGCGATCCCTCACGGACGATCCCGACGCGGTCGCAGATTTGTTCTATCTCCGACAGGACGTGAGACGAAAGAAAAATCGTCTTGCCGCGGCCCTTCTCTTCGTCGACAAGACCGTAAAACTCTTCCTTCACAAGTGGATCAAGGCCGGAGGTCGGCTCGTCCAGGATCACGAGTTCTGGATCGTGCATCAGCGCCTGGACAAGCCCGGCCTTCTGCCGATTGCCGGTCGAAAGCGTTCCCACTTTACGTTTGAGGTCTAGGCCAAACCGATCAGCGAGATCACGTGCGCGCCGCATCCCCTCAGGGCGCCCGCCGGAGCAAAGCCGGAAGAACGCGTTGATTGTGAGCTGAGGGTAGATCAGAAAATCGCCCGGCAGGTTGCCGACCTGGCGTCGCAGTTCGAAGGCGTGTTTACGGGTGTCCAGGCCGAGTATTTCAGCACGCCCGGAGGTTGGACGTATGAAGTCCAGTAACAGGCGTATCGTCGTCGTTTTGCCGGAGCCATTCGGTCCCAGAAAACCGAACACCTCACCGCGAAACACCTCAAGATCGAGGTCTCTCAGGGCGAGGACATCTCCGAAAGCTTTTGAGAGTCCGAACGTTTGTATTGCGGTTGGAGAATTGGTCATGACATTCCGGCGTGAACAGAGTCTGCGCGACACGTCGGATCGAGAAGAATTCTAATCCAGAATTTCGGGTGCGGGAGTTAGCGACCGGTGCCCGGGGGGGATGACCAGAACGGGCACGCCGGACAACCTGATCACGCTATCGGCCACGTTGCCCACGACCCACCGCGTCAGTCCGGAAGCACCGCGTGTCGTCATCACGACCATCGCGTTTTCCGTCTCCCAGGACACTCTACAGATCTCGTTGGGCGGGTGTCCGGTGCCCACGTGTATCCCGATCTGATGGCCGCGTGCCCTCAGTCGGATTGCGATTTCGTCGAGATAAAGCTCTACCGCCTTGATGTCTTCTTCAGCGCAGTTCGGAAATTCGGACGGGATCCCGCCGTACGAGTCTGCGCCGAACGTGGTGGGGACCGACACCGAGCGCACCAGTGTGATCGGTATCATCGCGGCGCGCTCCACGGCTTCGGCGTGGGCGAGCGCCGTTTTGGCGAGCTCTGAACCGTCAAGCGGGACGATGATCGAGCGCGGAACCCACTGACCTATGTCGTACTCGTTATCTGGCGGCACCACCATCATCGGTATCGGGGAGGAGTGGATCACGCGATCGGTAACGGAGCCGACCACTCGGCGTACCAGTCCCGAACGTTCGCGCGTGGCCATGACAATAAGTTGAGCCTTAATGGTCGCGCGCAAAGAGGATTATCTTGGTCACCACGTCGGGATTAACGATGGCCGTGGAGTGCGCACGCACCCCGAGCTGCTCGAGTTTTGGCGCACCCCGACGACGTAGGACGCGCCTTCTGATCGTTCACCCCGCCGTTAGTCCGGAGTCGTCATTTCAGAGGCCCGATTGTAAGGAGAGAGCCGCAGACCTCACCCGAGGCGATCACCGATCTTGAGCCCGGCCGCTGATGCGAATTCTGCGGCCGGTTCTTTTTGTCCGCCGTGCCGCTGCACCCGTTTGACCAACACACTGCCGTCGCCCGTCGCCACCTCAAACCCCTCTTCCCCGGACGATATGACCGTCCCCGGTTCGGACCCGGACATCCCGGAGGTTCCGAGAGCGGAGTCGAAAATCCGAAGCCGCTCGTCGGCGTATGTGGAACCCGCGCCCGGCTGGGGGTTGCAGCCCCGTATCACGTTGTAGATCTGTTGAGCGGGCAGCAACCAGTCGATCGCCCCGTCACTGGCTTTCACCCAGCTCTCGTAGGTCGCCTTTGACTCATCTTGGACGATCTTCGGCGCGTTCCCGTCTCGGACGAGGTCGATCGATTCAAGCATCGCCGAAATGCCCATCGGATACAGGGAGTTGAAATAGACCGATCCGAGCGTGTCGTCCGGCCCAATCTGAACCTCTTTCTGAAGAAGCACGGGGCCGGTGTCCAACCCCTCGTCCGGCCAGAAGATCGTCAATCCAGTCCGCGTCTCGCCCATCATGATCGGCCAGTTGATAGAGCTGGGCCCGCGGTGGAGAGGGAGCAGCGACGGGTGGTACTGGATGGTGCCGTGGGTAGGGCCGTCGATCATCTCCATCGGAACGATGTCCGTCACGTAGGCCATCACGCACAGGTCAGGGTACAACCCGTTGAACTGCTGGATGGCATCTACGCTGCGGAAACGGCCCGGCTGGAACACCGGGATGTCCTTCTCGACAGCGCCGGCCTTGAGCGGGTCTTCCCGCCGGCCTTCGTGGTCCGGAGAACAGAAGACCCCCACGACCTCATCTTTCCCGGCTTCAAGGATCGCCTCCAGTACCGACTGACCGAATGCCTGCTGACCGATTAGCACGATGCGCATCTGATAAATCTCTCCCGGTTTTGCTTCGATCTGGAGGACGGAACGCCCCGAGCCGCCGGGGCGTCAGGCTGGGTTAGGGCGATTCTATCGCGCCCGGGCCTCCTCCCGGCGTTAAGGTTCCCGCCGTTCAGAGATGTACGTCGTGTTTGTTTGAGCCTGTTGTCGTCTACTGGACCGTCACCGTTGCCTACATGAAGTGATGGATAGTACAGAAGTACGCAAACTGCCCTGGAACGTCGAATCTGAGCGAGTACGCTCCACCGGGATCAAAGACCTCGCCATCGGTTTCGCCGGTGGTGGCGCCCGGACCTCCGGAAGTGTTGGTATGAGGCGCGTCGTCCTGGTTGGTCCAGGTGATCGTGGTTCCGGTGGCGACCGTGACGTTCGGGTGGGCGAACCCGATTATGTTCGCCGCCGTGTCTGCTGGCGGCGCAACTGTGGCTGTGGCGGTAGGAGGAGGTGTGGGCGTCGACGTCACTGTTGCAGAGTCGTCGCCGGGAAGCGCCGGCGTGGGAACGGGTGAGGTGGGCGAAGGGGCGTTCTCAGGGGTTGGAACCGCAGCGCCTGAACTCTTCATCGGAGCACTGGTTGCCGCCGCCGCAGGTGTGGCAGGTGTCAGATCAAGTAGCGACGGGGAAGTTACGATCGCCGTTGTCGCCGGCGGACTTGTCGGCGCTGACACAGTGGATGCGGGCGGCTCGGCTTCATCGGTCGATAACGAGCCCGAACCGCAACCTGCCGCGGCGAACGCCAACAACGCCGCGATGGCGTCCAGCGCCACACGCCGTCCGCGTTTCGTTGATCGTATCGATGCGACAGCCATGACCGCCCGCCCCTTTCGCTCAACTCCGGGATCTGCCCGTCAGTGTCACTTACGGCCCGAGTCGCTTCACGATCTCTTTAGTAAAGTGATCGGGTGAATCTACAACCGAGCGATCAACCTATCGAACCGGGCCAAGACTCCGAGCCGGCTTCCGACGACTTCCTGGGCTGGTTTCAGCGCGGGCTCAAATTCGCGCAACTTGGGTTTCCGGATCGTGCTGCGGAATCGTTTGAACAGGCTCAACACATAGAACCGGAAGACGCCACTCTGCAATTCAACCTCGGCACCGCTTACCTGTCCCTCGGCAATTTCGTGCAGGCCGTGACCAACCTGGACAGGGCGATTAGCCTGGACCCCTCCAACTCAGACGCGTACGGAAACCGTGCCGTCGCCCACGCCGCGCTGGGGCAGGAGGAACTTGTCGAGGCGGACGTGAAGATCGCGATCTCGCTAGGAGCGCCGCTCGAGGGAATCGAATCGGTGCTCGCGTACGTGAGAGAGCGCGTAAACCCCGATCAGGACTAATCCCGATAGGGTGTTTACTTTGGCTTGTCGTCGGCGGGCGTGATGATGGTCCAGACAGGTAATCTTTTACACGGTCGATTTGCCGACTGGGAGGTAAACGATGGTCAGCCGATCACGACTCACCGAAGATCAGATAGCGGAACGGCTCGCCGCCGCCCCGGGCTGGTCAAGGTCAGATGAGAGCATTACAAAGACGTATGAAGCGCCGTCATTCATGGACGATATCGCATTCGTCCGGGACGTCGCCGAGGTCACCGAATCCCGGAACCATCACCCGGACATCGATATTCGATACAACCGTGTCACGTTGGCACTGTTGACCCATTATCAGGGTGGGCAGACGGCCTGGGAATTCGATGTCGCGAAAGCGATCGACGCCTTCTAGTCCTCTGGTGCTAACGCCTGGGCTGGTCCCAGTCCGGGTACTCGTTCTCCAGCTCCCGTAGCCTCATGTAGTCACGAAGCGTGGCGAAAGCGGCGCGCGCTGCGGTCGCTTTCCGATGCGATGGCTCCATGCGCATGGCCTGCGAGAGGTGCTCCGCCAAGAAGTGGGCCTCGGCCCGAGACACCGGCTGAAACTCATCGTGCCGCAGGATCATCTCGATCTCGACGTCCTCGTTCAGGAGTCGAGCTGCGGCCCTTCCGGCGGCAAGATCGGCGCGGTCAAATACCAGGCCGGAATCGTCCCGGTTCGGCCGTAGTATTTCGCCCTCGATCAACCGGACCAAGACATCCCGGTCAAGGCCCGTTAGTTCTAGGTACTCCGTCAGCCCAACCGGCCCCCGTGGCGAGCGGGCCTGTGTCGTGAACAACCCGAGTTCAGCGGCCGGATTGAGGCTATCAAGCAGGCGGGCAATGACGGCGAGCGGAAGGCCTTTGTCTTGGAAATCTTTGATCCGTGCGATACGGTCAACCATCGCCAGTGGGTAAGTGGCACGTGTACGCGCCGTCTTCAACGGATGCGGAAGCAGCCCTCGGTTCACGTAGAAGTTTATAGTCGCCGGACTCACCCCAGTGCGGCGCGAAAGTTCGCCAACCGGGACGCCTATTTCGCTCGCCATGTTGTCAAGCGCTCACTTATCAACCTGTATAGCAACAGGCTAACCACCTGACAACGCAACGTCCAGTAATCACCAGCGCCGGGTTTGCCGAGATTTCTTCCCGTGTACTCGGAACCTGAACGGCTGTGCAGCGCGAAATCCGTATGCGTCATCGATGCATCGATCAGGCCTGTAGGGAATCCGTGGCGTGGGGTGAGCCGTACATGAAAACAGAAGCGAGCCGGCCGGGACGGTACCGTGCACCAACCCCGGTCGGTCGCTTCCTTCTTGGGGCGCCATCATGCCAACCTGAGTGGGAATGGCGGTGTGAGTGCGTGGAGTACAACGACATGGATTACGTTGCCCCCTCTTCCGGTCGGAAGCGGGTTGGGATGAGGGGGACCGCCAGTAGGCGGTCGAAGCGCGATCGCGATGTCGTACAAACCCGGTCTTTCGAGAGCCTCACGACACGGCTGGGTCGCGACCGAGACACGACTGAATTGCCAGAAGATCTGACATTGAGGCGCGCCGTTATCGGAGCTAACATCCTGATGGAAATTCAGATGTATCTGGATTCCCACCTGCGTGGGAATGACGGGTTCGCTTACACAGCGTGAGACTGTCCAATAAGCGCCCTATTGGGGCCTACTCCCAGCGGAAGAGACGCGTCGCCGCGGCGAACACCACGGCCGTCCAGACGGCTAGGCCCGCCAGTTCACTCCAGATGTCGCTGATACCGGCGCCGTCCGTCACCACGGCCCTGATGGCGTCCGCCAGGAACGTGAGCGGCAGGAACTGCGTCACAATTGTCACCACTCCCGGCAGGGCGTCCAGCGGGAAGAACACACCGGACAGGAACATCATCGGCATCGAGATCAAGTTCGTCACCGGCGCCGCCACCTCTTCCGTGCGCGCCACGCCCGAAATCGCCAGCCCCATCGTCACAAAGAGGATCCCGCCGAACACCGCAAGCGCCATCACCAGGATCCACGACAAAACGTCGCCATTGCCGACGGCGAGATCGAACAGGATCATCCCCGCCAGCAGCAGGATCAGCGTCTGAAGCACCGATATGGACAGGCGGGTCGATATCTGGGCGAACAGGAACTGTGCTGGATTCAAAGGCGCCGCTTTCAAGCGACGCAGCACCCCCTGCTGCCGAAACTGCACGAGCGCGAACACCACGCTGAAGATGCCGAGCTGCATGATCGACATGGCGGCGATCCCCGGTACGAGGAAAGCCGTGTAACTGCGGTCGTCGCCCTGCAGGGTCGATTGAAATATCGTGCCGAATGATGGAGGACCGTCGGCGGCACTGGGGGGATCAGCACCATCGGCCGTGGAGGTAATCTGCCTGCCCAGGCTGCCGATGCTCTGCCCCAACAGCGTTATTGCAAGCGCCGCGCGTTGTGGCGACCGTTCATCAGTGGTCGCCGACAACGTCACCGGACCGCCCGGCTCCGCGAAGTTCGCAGGGATTACGAACATAGCGTCGATCTCGCCGTCTTGGAGGCGTTCCGTTTCTTCAGCCAGAGTGCCAAGCTCGACGTCCATCAGGTCATCGTCCCGATTGGATAACCCCAGGATCACCGCAGCCGACGCCTCGTTCCCGGCCTCATCTACGACGCCGACCTGGGCCCCGCTGAAACGGTCAAAATCCAGCAGCCCGAAGATCACCATGATGAGCAAGGGGATGAAGAGCGAAAAGAAGATCGCCTGCCTGTTCCTGAAATACATTTTCAGCGAGGCGACGGTCAGGCTCAGGGCGACCCTCATGCGGACCTTCCTGCCGGGAAATGAGCGACCGGGTTACTCATCTCGCAAAGCCCGGCCGGTGATGTTGATGAAGACATCTTCCAGAGTAGCTTCGCGAGTCGGTCGCTCGTTTCGAAACCCGGTCTCCAGCAGCCCGGCCACGAGCGCTGGTGGCGTGTCCAGGGCGACGATTCGTCCGCTGTCCACTATCGCCACCCGGTCACAGAGCTCCTCCGCCTCTTCCATGTAGTGCGTGGTCAGAACCACCGTCGTGCCGTCCGCCTGCAGCCCCTTGATCAGGTCCCACATATTGAGTCGCGCCTGTGGATCCAACCCGGTAGACGGCTCGTCCAGGAACATGGCGACGGGCTCATTAACCAGAGCGGCAGCAATAGAGAAGCGTTGCTTCTGGCCGCCGGAGAGTCTGATGAACTGCGACTTGCCGCGATCGCCCAGCCCGACCCGTTCCAGCAGATCCGCCGCCACTACCCTGTGTCCGTAAAGGGTGCCGAACAGCTTCAACAACTCGGACAAAGTCAGCCGGTCAAAGAAAGCGTTGGCCTGAAGCTGGACGCCGATGATCCTCTTCACGCGCATCGGCTCGCGCGTGACGTCAATGCTGTTTATCAGCGCCGTACCGGAATCCGGATAGCGCATCCCCTCCAACATCTCGACGGTGGTCGTTTTGCCGGCGCCGTTTGGGCCAAGCATCCCGAACACCTCGCCCGGGTAGACCTCAAACGACACGCCATCAACGGCCTGGATGCCGTCGTAACGCTTGCGCAGGTCCCTGGCGACGATTATCGGGTCGCCAGATCGCCTCGCGACCCCGGATGGCACCTCCTTGTTCATGGCTTGCGGACGAACGCCTTGATGCCGGCGTCGTCGAAAACGGCGGACCTCAGGAACGCCTGGTCGCGCTCGTCTTCCGCTCGCAGGACCGAGTACAACTCTTCGATTCCCTCTTCGCGGGCCTCTCCGCACAACTGCTCCACATATTGGTCCCCGGTCGGGGAACGGTCGGGACCGAGTATCTGTCGGTCAAGCTCACATACGGCGTCGGCGTCATCGTGTTGAAGCCGTTGAATCGTGGCACCTTGGCTCATACGGATACGTCCTCAGTTGCATTGGCTCGCTGACATTAACGTTACCTTACCCGGCTGCGTCACGCCTGAAGAACGACATCCAAACGACCTGGGATTTCTGTGTCATGGAACTACCAGACTGCCGAATCGAGACAGGGAGGTTACTCCTAAAGGGGTGGTGTTCACTGGCCCCGAGGTGTTGCATGCCCGTGATCTTGCCGACGTGGTGGTCGCACTACTCACGGATCTGGTAACCAGGTCCCTCGTTGAACTCCATCTCTTCCCCTCCATAGGCAAAAGCTGATCAAGAATCGATGGAGTCCATATTCAGAGTCGTTTGTTACACCTGCGCTTTACCTCTGTAACGGAAGTGTTTCGTGAATGTGACAATCGCGTTGCGATGGAGTTTGCGGCAATATCTAGCGCCGGGAACCTCACGGGAGTAATCTCCGGTCGCCCCGCCCAGCGAATCCCCTCTCCATTTGGAAGAAGAGGGGGCAGGGTCAGGGGGACAGAGGTGGACGATGTCCGCTCCCGGGGGGCAAGCGCGACCGTCACTCATTCGGCATTGGATAACGGCGGTTCGACCAATCGCTCGACAGCCCGTCGATAACTGAAGGACGACAAATGAATTTCGACACCATCATCTCCGGCGGCACAGTGATAGACGGCACCGGAACGCCCGGCGTCTGGGCGGATGTCGGCATCACAGGAAAAGAGATCGCAGCCATCGGCGACCTGACAGAATCGACCGCCGATACGGTGATCGACGCCACCGGGCTGACCGTCACCCCTGGATTCATCGACGTCCACGCTCACTCGGACGGCGCGCTACTGCTGGACGGGCAGCACGCCAGCGGTATCCGGCAGGGCGTCACAACGGAGATCCTCTGCCCGGACGGACTGTCCTACGCCCCCCTGTCGCACGATAACTACCTGATGTACCGGAAGTACCTGTCCGGGATCCTGGGCTTCCCTCCGGAAGACCTGGATATGTCGTCCATAGACGCCTTCCTCAGCAACTACCACTTAAAAACTTCCTGCAACGTCGCCACCTTTATCGGCCACGGGCCGGTCCGGATATCGGCGGTAGGCATGAACGACGTGCCGCTGCGTGGGGCGGATATGGACCGCGCCAAGGGGATGTTGAGAGAAGGGATGGAGCAGGGCGCACGCGGCTTTTCGACCGGGATGTCCTACTATCCGAACGCCTACAGCGATACGGATGAACTCGTTGATCTGTGTGAGGTCGCCGCCGTGTTTGGCCTTCCGTACAGCACGCACCTGCGCAACCATAACCCCGAACGCGGGCACGCGGGCGGGGGCGTTCTTGAAGCACTGGAGATCGGTCGGCGCTCCGGCGTCCCGGTCCACCTTGAGCACTACCGCACCGCGCCCCCGCACGTCGGCGACATCGCGTCCATCATGGATCCGGTCGATGCCGCCAAAGCGGAGGGGATCGATGTGAGCCTTGAGTGCTACGTCTACCCGGTCGGCTCCAGCTTCCCGCACACCTTCATCCCCGGGTGGGTGCATGAAGGCGGCTCAGACGCCATGATGGAGCGGCTCCGGGACCTGGAGACCCGGCGAGACCTGATCAAGTTCTTCCAGGAGACGCCGATCACCCCGATGGGCGGCAACATGTTCACCGCCATAGCGGAGGGTCCCAACGCAGACCTGGTTGGCATGACCTTTGAGGACGCCGCTGAAGGGAAAGGCGTCTCTGTGGAAGAACTGGTGATGGAGCTGATGGTAGAAGAGGAGATGGGCATCGGTTTCCGTGGGATCCCGCCGACTAGCGTGCGGGTGTGGCGCCAGCACGAAGAAGACGTGATGAACCTGCTGGACCGGCCGGACTACATGATCGGCAGTGATTCGATCCCCGTCGCCCCACCGTTAATAGGCATTGTCCACCCGCGTGCATACGGCTGCTTCGCACGTTTCATCGGGCGGTTGCGCCGCCGCCTTAACCGGCCGCTTGAGCAGGTGATCCAGAGGGTCACGCAGAACCCGGCGGAGCGCTTCAAGATCGACAGACGCGGCGTGATCGCAGAGGGCAACTACGCAGACCTGGTTCTGTTCAACGCAGACACCGTGAACGACCAGTCCAGCTTCGAGGACCCGGCCGTCCACCCGTCCGGCATCCCTTACGTCTTCGTCAACGGCAAGCCCGCCGTTGCGGGCGAGAAGGTGACGGGCGTGCTGGCCGGAGAGGCAGTGCGTTAGGACCGCGCATCAAAGTCCCTGTACGAGGACTCCAAACGTGCGCCGGGGAAGAACCTCTTGTAGCTGATTCAGCGCTATAGGGAAACCATGTAGTGAGTACTCACTTAGATGTGTATTACGCGCCGCTGCGGGTTTGAAAGTGAATACTCACTACGCTACTTTCGCGCGTTGGCTCCCGTACCGGGAATACGTCTCGAGGAGGATCTCGTTTTTGCTGTCGACGTGCCGGTAAAGGGCGGCCTCACTCATATCCAACAGATCGGCGAGCGCGGTGATTATTACCGATTCGAGACCGCCCGTGGTCAGGATTTCGCGGGCAGCCTTAAGGATCTGCCTGATCGGGGTTTTGGAGTCGGAGCGCGTGCGCTTCGGCATTATGAAACCTTCTGGCAGGCATTGAACGGGATTGCGCCGGTCGGTCGAGATGAGTCGCCTCGGGCAAGATACGTTGATGTAAGTCAGTGTTCACAACAGACTAACGAAAACGACAGATTTGAATATTGAGGGTCTAAATCGCCGTCCGTTATCGGCGTCTATTGCAACGCATTCGTCGTATTCTTTAGTAAGAGCAGGCCGCCGCCGCAATAATCTGCACTCGGACTCGGCTCGGAATTCTCTGGAGATCGCTGGGTGCTCCGTTGCGTAGGACAAATTGGGGAATCCGAATTTAGGAGGCGCGCGTGACCGATCCCGTGGCAGCCGGGCGATTGACACTGATCGGTATAGGTCCGGGCGGGCTGGACTATCTGACACGGCGTGCCGAACGTGCGATACGCGGGTGCGACATCGTCGTCGGTTATCGCCTGTACCTTGAGCTGATCATCCCCCTCATCGAGGACAAGCACTACCTTGAGTTCCCGATGGGTGCCGAGCTTGAACGGGCACAGGAATCGGTTCGTCTCGCGCAGGAAGGCAAGAGAGTAGCGCTAGTCACCGGGGGCGATCCGGGCATCTACGGCATGGCTGAGCCCGTTTACCGGGCGCTGGGCGAGATGGACGAGGATGCCGCCGCAGCGGTGAATCTTGAGGTGATCCCAGGCGTTACCGCCGCCACGGCCTCCGCCGCACTCATCGGAACGCCGCTGATCCAGGACTTTGCTGTGATAAGCCTGAGCGACCGGTTCGTGCCCTGGGAGGTGATCGAAAAGCGCCTCAGAAATACGCTGGAGGCCGATCTGGCGGTGGTGATCTACGAGCCGGCAAGTCGACACCGCCCCTCACATATGATGAAGGCGTGGAGGATCATCTCCGAGTACCGGAAAGCGGACGGCCCGGTGGCCATCGTGCGAGACGCCACGCGCCCGGATGAGACGGCTACCCTCTCTACCGTCGGCGGGATGATGGAGCTGCCGTACGACATGAAAACCACGGTGATAATCGGGAACTCCGCGTCTTACCTGGACCGAGGGCTGTTTCTGACGCCGCGGGAGCACCCTGACGTAGCCCAGGGGTAGGGACGGACGTGGGTGAGGGCTGGGGTGATGGAGAAGCCTTGAAGTGCGACAAGCCTGTAGGGGTCGATACCAATCGACCCCTACGACCGTAATGCCAACCTGGACGTCTACTGAGTTACGCGTGTCATCGCACAACCCGGCCCTTCGAGAGTCTCAGGACACATCGCCACGACGAAGGTCGCATTTGCCCCTTCTCCCGGTCGGGAGAGACTCGGGTCATATAGGGGGGTGCCTTTCGTACTGTCAATTCCACCCCATCAACCACTGGCATCCTGAGCAACCAGTAGGCAGGTCCGGTCACTCTGAAGAGTCGATACCGGTACCGCAGCTTCATATGTCGGTAATTCATGCCTGCACCCAGCACCCTTGGGCTGAACGTGAACGCCGCCCCGAGCTCCTTGTGATCCTGTGGTTGACCTGCCCCCCTTCTGGAGACGTCCAGTCTCTAATTTATTGACTGGTGCCGTCTAAAGGGGCAGGTCAATCCCGCAAACGTGGCTCATGGAACACGAGATTCCGCTGACTAAAATCCGGCCACGGACGAACACAACGGAGTGGATGCCGCTTAGGACGTACAACATCGCCAACGAGAACGGCATAGCCACCTTCCTCGGCTGCGCTCCACAGGCGGACGAATTCGCTCTCGGGGCGCTGCTCCCTGACGCCCCCTAGCCAGGGCGTCAGGGCCGGACGACGCTTCCGTCGGCGCGACGCGGCGCCGACCATGCGCCCCCGTATGCGCGCTTCTGGAACGGGAATTTCGCCGCGAGCCCTTCGTCGATATCGATCCCCAGCCCCGGCTGGCCGTTCGGCCACATGTAGCCGTCGAGGACCTCTGGGATGCCCGGGAATACCTCTTTGGTCCGCTCGCCAAAGATCGAATACTCCTGGACCCCGAAGTTGATCGTGTTCAGGTTCAGCATCAGGTTTGCGGCGTGTCCCACGGGGGACGTGTCGCCCGGGCCGTGCCACGCCGTGCGCACGCCAAATGCCTCGCAAAGCGCCGCCAACTTGCGCGCCGGGCTCAGCCCGCCGATCTGTGAGATGTGGACCCGGATGAAGTCCAGCAACCGGTCTTTCACCATCGGCGTCATCTCGGCCGGGTTGTTGTAAAGCTCGCCCATCGCGATCGGCGTGGAAGTCTGCTCGCGTACCATCCGGAAATACTCCTGGTCTTCCGGCGGGAACAGGTCCTCAAGGAAGAAGAGTTGATACTGTTCGACCTCCTTCGCCAGCCACACGCCAAGGATCGGGGGGATGCGCTCGTGCACGTCGTGCAGTAGCTCGACATCGAACCCGATGGTTGAACGGATGTGCTCGAACAACCCCAGGGCCGAGCGCATGTAGGGACGGGGCTCGAACACGCCACCCGGGTGCGCGTATTTGAGGTTGGGATCGCGCTCGCCGATCCGTTGCGTGATCCACCTGGGGCCTTCGTCCGGGGTCGTGGCGCTCGTCTCGATATTTGCCGAGCCGCGCCCGCCGGTGCCGTATGTGGCGAACCCGCCCGGCGTCTCGATCTGGACCCGGATGTGGTGGTAGCCCTCCGCCATGAAGCTGCGCACCTCGTCCTCCACCTCGGCGTTTTCGGCGCCCTTGGCGTGGACGTACACCGCCGCCGCCTCACGCGCCTTGCCGCCGAAGAGGTCGTACACCGGCATCCCGGCCATCTTGCCCTTGATGTCCCATAGAGCCTGATCGACCCCCGACATGGCGTTGTTCAAGACCGGGCCATTACGCCAGTAAGACGAGACGTAACTCGACTGCCAAACGTCCTCGATATCCGCCACATCCCGGCCCACAAGCAAAAGCCTCAGGTAGTCGTCCAGCGCCGTTTTCACAGCCGTTGGGCGCTGCGTAAACGTCGCACAGCCAATCCCGTAGAGCCCCGGCTCGGACGTCTCGATCTTCACGATGACAAGCCGAATGCCGTCCGGCTCCGTGAAGATCGTCCGGATGTCCCTGATAGTGACGTTGCTCATTCGTTCTCCCGGGATCGTTGATGCCCCCTCATAATGTAGGAGGGGATCAGGGGGTGGTTACTGAATGCAACATTTTACAGGCGAATACGAGTGCACAGACCGCCAATTCGAGCTCGCCATTCCCATGCCAATGTCGTTATTCCCTCGAAGGGGGGCCAGGAACGTCCTTGGTGCGATCACTGGTGTATCAACCCGGAGACCGTATCTGGATTTCCGTCTGCACGGGGATGACGATTGGCGTCGTCGCCAGGAACGACTGCCATGCCACCCCAACCTACGCGATACTCCCACCGGATCCTGGCAGATGACGTTCCGGCACGTCAGTGGCAACGTTGTAGGGGGGATTGGCATCCACCCACATTTGCCCGCAACCACACCAACCAGAGGAGACCAAGTTGAAAGCGTGCATATGGCTCGGCGGCGGCGATTTCGAGTACGGTGACGTTTCGGACCCGACCATCGGGCCGGACGACGTGATGGTCCGCATCGGCACCGTTGGCGTGTGCGGCACAGACGTTCACATCACGCAGGGGCTGTTCCCCTCCACGCCGCCGCAGATCTTGGGCCATGAGGCGTCCGGGGAGATCATCGAAGTGGGTGCTAACGTCAGCCGGGACCGTATCGGCGAGAACGTCGTGCTCAACCACAGCACCTCGTGTGGGGAGTGCGAGAGCTGCCGCACGTGGACCGTGTCTCGCTGCGAACGAAACATGCAGAAACACGAATTTTTCGCCGAACTGGCGTCCGTGCCGAACGCTTCCGCCGTACCGGTTCCGGACGGACTGGACGTCGAGATAGCGTCCATCACCGAACCCGCATCGTGCTGCCTATCCGGGGTGAGCCGTCTGCGTATCGAGGATGATGCGGTCGGGCTGGTGATCGGCGGAGGGATGATGGGTCTCATGACGGCAGCGTTCCTGAAAACACATGGAATGCGGACCGTCGCAATATCCGAACCCGTGAGTTACAGGCGTGAATTCGCGACCCAGCTCGGCATCGATGTACTGCACGACCCGGCGGAGTCAAGCGTCGAAGATTTCATCGCTGATCTCACAAACGGCAGAGGACTGGATATCGCCGCCGAGGCTGTTGGCAGGGCGGACCTGGTCGCCAAATGCGTCGAGCTGGTACGTCCGAGGGGCCAGGTGCTCATGATCGGCGTCGCCCCGGCGGGTGCGCCGCTACCGGTCGACCTCTACGACATGCAGTATCGGGAAGTCACCCTACAGTCAGGCTTCGGCCGCGGAGACGTGTTCGCACGCACTCCGGGCGAACTGGCGAAGTTAAATTTGGACGGTGTAATCACCGGCCGCTACGAGCTAAGAGACGTCCCGCAGGCCATCATCGACTCCGGCGAAGGCAAAGGCGTCAAGCTGGTGATCAAGCCGAACGGGTAGCCGTGCCCCCTCTCCCAATCGGGAGAGGGCTGGGGTGAGGGGGCCCTTCGGCAGAAGGACACTGCGCCAGCGCGTCTTCCCGCAATCCCACTGATCGCCGGCACACCCTACGTATCCCGCAAAAACACCACGTCCTGCGCAAACGCGTCCGGCACTCCAACCAGACCAAGCTGCCCTCGGCCCTTCACCATCTGCTTCCGGCCATCACGATCAGGTTCTGTGTACCGATCAAACCACTCCTGCAACTGGCCTCGCATCAGCGCGATAGATGAAGCAAACGCCGGATTGTCGATCTCATTTGTCGTCTCATTAGGGTCTCCGACAAGGTGATACAACTCAAACGGACCGTCCGGATACCGGTGCACATACTTCAGCGAATCGGTCCGGATCATCCGAGTAGGTCCGTACTCGTCCACCACCACCACCGGCCGGTCCGCACCCATTAATTCGCCTTCCAGAACTGGCACAAAACTGACCCCCGGACGCTCTCTGGACCCGGATCCGGGGCCGGTGCCATTCAGCCCCGCGTACTCCAGCAGCGTCGGCATGAAGTCGTAGTGACTCAGCAACCCCGTTTCCACAACGTCCTGCGGCACGTGACCGGGCCGAGACATCAGCGTTGGCACCTTCACCGCCGTGTCGTACATGTTTGGCGGATAAGTTCCGTTCCCTTTACCCCATATGCCGTGATGCCCCATGTTCATTCCGTTGTCGGCGGTGAACACGATCAGCGTGTTCTCCCGCAGACCGTTGGCCTCCAGCCAGTCGATCAACCGGCCGATATTGCTGTCCATCCCGCTGATCGCGGCAAAGTAGCCGCTCAGCAACTGGCGTCGCTCCTCTTCGGTTGATCCGACGCTCCCGGATGAACCTTCTTTCGCGAGGTGATTCGGGTGTACCGGGTCCCAGCGCACCGACTCAAAGGCGCAGTTCTGGAAGTAGTCGTCGTACAGCTCGGAAGGGTGCTGCTCCGGTCCCCAGGGAGCGTGGGGAGCGGTGAAATGGACGTTCAGCGAGAACGGGTTCTCGACGCCAAGCTGAGACTCCATAAACCCCATAGCGTTGTCCGTAATGACATCGCTGAAGTAGCCGTCTGCCGTGTACAACTCGCCGTTCCGGAACATTGGAGCGTTGTAGTAATTGCCCGCCCCCGTGGCATGCACGTTCCAGTACTCGAACCCCGTCTGAGGGGTCGCTGAATCGCCCAGGTGCCACTTGCCGCTCAGGCCGCAGGTGTAGCCGTTGTCGGACAGGATTTCGGTGTAGGTGGTGCGACCCTCCAGGTACTGGACCGTCTTCCCATCGCCCGGCAGGTTCACCGAGTTTCCGGCCCTCAAGAAGTCCTGCACACCGTGTTGCGACGGCATCTGGCCCGTGAGGATCGACGCCCTTGCCGGCGAGCAGACGGGCGAGGCGCAGAAGAAGTTCTCAAACCTGATCCCGGTCTCCGCCAAGCGGTCCAGGTTCGGCGTGCGTAGCTCGGGCGTGCCGGCACAGTTCATCGCCCATGGTCCCTGGTCGTCACTTAGGATGAACAGAATGTTGGGTCGGCTCGTGTCGGTGCTTGCCACGGTTGCTCCCTGTTTCACTGGCTGCAAGCTAGGATCCTAGTTGCTGGCAGAGATGCACGCGCATCAACAGCCGTCATTACCACGCACGTGGGAATCCGGTCACGTCAACAACGCCCCCAAACCGCCACAACCGCCACATGTCATCCTGAATCAAGGTCAGGATGGCCATTATGCCTAGGATGACAGCAGTCGCGTCTCAGTGGCATGTCGCCGTGTTTGACACGCCTATACCGCACGCTCGCTCATCGACCGCCGACTCGCGAACTCTCGATCACGCATCTCTCCCGGCGATGGCATCGCACCCCGCAACACCGCACAATAAGCCGCTATGGCCGAGAAAGCCGGTGACACCGGGACACGCCAGGACACGCCTCTAACGATAACTCTCCCGCACGTGCTGCGCCAAAGCCAGTTCGTCAGGTTCATCGCCTCCACGCTCACGTGGAGCACCGGCCACATGCTCGTGTTCATGTCGAACAGCTTCCTGATCTACGACATGACCGGGTCCGGGCTCTGGCTCGCGGCGTTGGGCGTGTCTCTCGCAGTGCCGCAATTCATCTTCGCCGGCATCGGCGGCGTACTTGCGGATCGCGTGCCACGCCGGGTCATGCTCGTGTCTGGGTCGGCCATCGGGGCCGTGACGATGTCGGTACTCGCAGCCATCGCGTTCGCCGACGCACTGGAGCCGTGGCATATAGTCGCCTCCGGGGTGGCGTTTGGCGCCGCGCTTGGAAACGACTGGACCGCTCGACAGGCTTTCATCACGAACCTGGTGCATCGGAGCCAGCTCGTACGAGCGGTTTCGTTCGATCAGACCTCGTTCCACATCTCCCGCATCGCCGCTCCCATCCTAGGCGGAATTCTGTTGTCCCGGGTCGGCGCCGATGGAACGTTCACGCTGGGCGCGACGTCCTTCGCCATCGCAGCCCTGTTGCTTGTCACGCTGCGTCCCCGACAGGACATCGGAGAACGGCAACCGCCGATCTGGGAGGGCATATCGGACGCCCTGCGCAAGATCCGGACCGACACCGTCGTCTTGATCGTCATGATATTCACCGCCGTCAACGCACTATTCCTTGGCGGCTTAATCTACTTGGCGCCCGTGTACGCCAAGGACATATTCGGCGGAGGATCCGTGGAGCAGGGGGCGATGCTCACTGGGATGGGGGTCGGGGCCGTAGTTGGAGCGTTGTGGCTGGGATGGCGCGGGAACGTACGCCGGGCGGGAATTGCGATGCTGGTGACAAACGCCCTGACGGTATTGGCGATCGGAGGATTCAGCATCTCAACGATCCTCATCGTTTCGGTAGCATTGGCGTTTGTTGCGGGCGTGGTCAACGCCGTCCACATCACCCTCGGAACCGTGGCCGTACAGACTCGGGTCGACGACGACATGCGCGGCCGGGTCTTCGGAGTCTACGAGATGGCCTGGGGCTTCTTCCCGGCCGGGGGAATCGTGTTTGGCGGCCTCCTCGCGGCGTTCGGACCGGAGCCGACGCTCATGATCGGAGTGGTCGGCACCGGCTTCGTGACAGCGATAATCTGGCTGGTCAGCCCGGCGATCCGCGCCTACACGCTGGATCAGTGATGGGTAGACCGCCCGCCGTAGGGGTGGGCAGCGGCCCGCCGGTCCTACGAGAACGTCAGAATCCGGGCGTAACACCAAGAATGTCACCCTGAACTCGATTCAGGATCTCCCGGTCAGCACTCTTCTACGCCTGTAATCAGTGAATTCGTACGACCTTCGTAGGGGCGGGCAGCGGCCTGACCTCGGGCGGATACCAAATCCGCCCCTACCCGTTGCCGCGTATTGCCATGCGCCCGTACAACTGCCCCCGCCTAACCCCCACTGACGTACCTCGGATCCAGCCGCCGAACCATCGTGTACAGCAGCGGCTCAAACCCGGCCGGTCCTAACCAGAAACCGGCGCCTTCAGGATTAGAAGTCTCAAAGTCCACCGTCGCCGACTCCCATCCACAGGTGTGAATCCAATCTAGCAGCGCCTCCAGTAGCGCGTTGGACGCGCCCGTCCGCCGTGCTTCCGGGTTAAGGAACGCGCCCGTGACGTGCGGCACCGCTGGCGACATCAGCGACTTCGGGTCCTGCGCGCTCGCTTCTGCGCTCATGAACCCGGTGATCCCCCGCCACCCGACCGACTCACAAATAGACCCCTTGATGGCCCCTCGATCCACGTCTTGTCGTACACATGTCCGCCATCCGGCGATTTCGGCCGCCAGATCGGCGGCGCGTCTAAGTGTGCCTGAAGCCCCGCCTCCATCGCGTTCACGGCGTCCAGCTCGTCAAGCGTCGGCCGCGACACCGGACTCAACCGGCTCAGCAGCTCCGACGGCTCTGCCGCCGTTGATCAAGTGACGCCCAAACCCCGTCTGCACCAGGCAGTCATGGGTCGCCACATCATCGGCAAATACGATCACCATGTGCAGCGTCGTCTCCGGCTGGCTCGACAAGCGGCACCACGCCGTGTACATATCCGCAAACAGGGTGTCTGGAGCATCAGTCCGGGAGGCGTGAGCCCACTCCCACATGAACGACATCCGGACGCCACCAAGGCCGCTCACGGTGCGCCCTGTCAGGTATCCGATGATCCGCCCGTCAGCCTCTGCGATGATCCCCTCGCCGGTCGAAAGCCAGCCGGAGATCAGCTCTCCAACTCCCGTCGTAGTGTCCAGATTCTCCGGGTAAAGCGGGTTGTTCTCCCGCCGTGCGCGATGCCGCTCAACAAACAGTTCGGCGCATCTAGGCACATCGGCCGACGTCATCGCGCGCAAAGCGAAGGGTGTCAGCTTCAGTCCGTACCCGGTCCCGTCGCGGCCGCCACGCCGATCATGCTGTTGCGGTTCACCAGTTCAGCCAACTCCTCAACAATCCAGCCGTCCAGACCCTCAGGTCGGCGCGGGATCATCAGGAATCGTAGCTTAGAGTTGCTGTCGACAACCCGGACCTCGGTCTCGTCCCCCCCAGCTCCAGCCCGAACTCTGACATCACCACCCGCGGTTCCGTCACGGCCCCGGACCGGTACGAAAAGCTCTTGTACCAGTCGGGGGGTGGACCCAGCACCGTCCGGAACGACTGGGTCTGGCGTTCCCAGTCGGCCCACTCGTGCTCCTCTCGGTCGATCGGGTCGTCCGTCGGCCAACCTCCACGGTCATGTACTGCCGGCGTATTTCACCTTCCAGACTATTCAAGCCAGTACTTACGATTCGCAACCCAACCAACGAAGTCGCGCTCCATGTCTTCCGTGAACTTCCGGTCCACCTCGCCCAGTGTGTAAATGCCCTCGGTGATCCGTTGCTGCCCGAACTCGTCCCGTAGTCGAACGTTTTCGGAGCTGACAACCACTTCCTCCGCGAGATGGGGCGGGATGAAGATTACGCCCTCCATCGTCCCGAGCACCACGTCTCCGGGCATGCACGTCGCGGTGTTGATGCGCGTCACGCCGTTGATGTCAGGCATCGTAACGCCCGGGATCGCCTCCGGGTGCATGCGGCGAATGTAGACGCCGAAATCCGGGAACTCGATGATCCGTTGAGTGTCGCGTATGCCGCCGTCGATCACCATTCCGCGGCCGCCGTTCGCCACGATCGCCGCCGTCAGGTTGTCGCCAACCAGATTCACACGGCTAAACAGGTCAGCCACAAGCACATCGCCGTCCACCATCTCGTCGATCACCCAGGAGTTGAGGAACCCGATGCGCCCCTCGTCCTCGCCGAGAGACACAAGCGGATCGTGCAGATCGGGCCGCATCGGCACCCAGCGGCAAGTGATAGCGCGCCCCACCATTACCTGAGAAACCGGCCTTCGTTCAGAGGAGAGGTTTAAGAAATCGCCCACTAAGTTGTGGTGATAGTGGTGCTTTCGCAACACCCCCCACGCTTCTCCCGTGGTGACAGCTTTCATACGCTCTAGGATGCCGTCCGAGACCAGAGGCCGGCCGTGCGCGTCACGCTTACCGTCCCATTCAGAGGTGACACTACGTACGAGTTCGCTGTTGGTGAGTTGCATCGGATCAGATCAACGAATCAGGCCGACTCGCGGTTCGCCGACCAGGCCTCGAAGTCGAGCTCCATCTCCTCGGAATAGGCCCGGTCCACCTCGCCCGGCGTGTACACGCCCTCGGCGATCCGCTGCTGCCCGAACTCGTCACGCAGCCGTACGTTTTCCGAGCTAACTACGACCTCTTCCGCAAGGTGGGCCGGGATGAACATCACGCCCTCCATCGTTCCCAGAACCACGTCGCCCGGAAGGCAGGTCGCCACGCCGACTCGGATAACCCCGTTGATGTCCGGCATCGAGACGTCGTTGATGGCGGACGGATCCATGCCGCGGATGAAGGCGTTGAACCCCTCCATCTCATAAATGCGCTGCGTGTCCCGCAACCCGCCATCGATCACCATGCCGCGCTTCGTGCTCACCCGGATGGCCGTGGACAGATTGTCGCCCGCAAATGTCCCGTCGAATATCTTGCCGAACAGGTCCACCACTATCACATCGTCCTCGACCAGTTCATCGATCACCCACGAGTTCTGTCCGCCTATCCGTCCCTCGGACTCCCCGGTGCGCTCGATGGCGTTGTTGAGATCAGGCCGTGTCGGAACAAAACGGCACGTGACCGCCCGTCCGACGAGGATCCGTTCCGGGTGCAGGATGTGGAAGTCGCCTGCGAAGTTGTGGTGGTAGCCGTTGCGGCGCAGCGTGCCCCATGCCTCTTCACTGGTCACGGCCTCCATGCGCTTGATGATGCCGGAATCCACGAGCGGCCGACCGCTGCGATCCCGCTCGCCTTTCCACTCGCTTGTGATGCTCCGGATCAGATCAGGATTGGTGAGTTTCAAGTGGTTTTGCCCTGTCGTTCTGAATGGGGGTGTTGAGGGTAGTTTTCAAGCGACCATGTACCGGACTGTGGCCTCGCGCCCGTTACGAGTGACCCAATCGTGGAATTCCGCGCATTGTATCGCCTGAGGACGTTAGTTTCTCCCCGGACAAGGATGGGCGTATTGCGATACGGCCCCTACAGTGTTGTCGAGAGCCGGGCGCGTCTCGGGATCCCCTCTCCCGGTCGGGAGAAGATGTAGGGCGCGAGGGCGGATCGCAATCCGCAATTGGGTCCAACTGTGTGTTCCGGGCCTTCGAGAGCCTCAAGACATGGTGTGGTGATAGGGCCATGAACGGAATGTAGGGGCGTATGGCAATACGCCCTCGTGCGGTGTGAGCGCCGCCCCTACGTGAGCATCGAACGGTCCGGAGGTTCACGCCCGTTCCAGAATAACCAATCCACAAACAAAAACGGCGACGCCACTAAGGCGCCGCCGCTCTCGTATGTCTTTCAAGGCCTCAGGTAAAGGTCTCACTGGCCCTACTTGCTGGCCGCTCCGCAGACCGTCTCGATTATGAGGCGGGTCACGACGTACGGGTCGCAGTTGGCGTTCGGGCGCCGGTCCTCGATGTAGCCCTTCTGGTCCTTCACGACCTGCCACGGGATCCGGATGGATGCCCCGCGGTCTGACTCACCGTACGAGAACTGGTCGTATCTCTGCGTCTCGTGCTCTCCGGTGAGGCGCTCTTCGATCCGATCGCCGTAGTTGGCGATGTGCTCGTCAACGTTTGAGCCGAGTGCTTCCGCTGCGTCGATGCAGGGCTGGTAGCTCTCCCGCATAGCGTTGGTCGAGAAGTTCGTGTGTGCGCCTGCGCCGTTCCAGTCACCCCTGATGGGCTTAGGGTCCAGCGTGGCGGAGATACCGTGCTCTTCGGCGATTCGGTAGAGCAGCCAGCGTGCCAGCCACAGTTCGTCGGCTGCACGGGGCGTACCTACCGGGCCGATCTGGAACTCCCACTGGCCGGGCATCACCTCTGCGTTGATTCCGGAGATGTGAATGCCGGCCTCCATGCAGGCGTCCATGTGATCTTCAACGACCTCGCGTCCGAACACCTCATCGGCGCCGACACCGCAGTAGTAACCGCCCTGTGGGGCAGGGAAACCGTTGTCCGGCCAACCGAGCGGTTTGATGCCGTCAAAGAACGTGTACTCCTGCTCGATGCCAAACCAGGTGTCGAAGGAGCCGTGCTTCTCGGAAGCGGCCGCGCAGGCCGCGCGCGTGTTGCTGGGGTGCGGGGTCATGTCGGTCAGCAGCGTCTCGGTCATGACGAGCACATGGTCGCCGCCGCGAAGGGGGTCCGGAAGCACCAGCACCGGGTTGAGAACGACGTCCGAGTTGTCACCCGTTGCCTGCTGCGTGCTTGAGCCGTCAAAACCCCAGATTCCGGGCTTCTCGCCGTCGGCGATAACCTTGGTCTTGGACCGCATTTTGGCCGTCGGCTGACTGCCGTCGATCCAGATGTATTCAGCTTTGTAGGGCATCCATGCCTCCAGTCAAATAACCGCCGTTCAGAGAGTGGGCGGTCCGTGTCCACCTGATTTTCAGCCGAAATGATATATCTCCGGCCTCCACAGTCATACCGCGTCCGGCTCCACATGGGTGAATTCTGCAATTACCCGGGTTTTCCGTCCGGACGAACTCGATCCTAACCCGCGAGTGTTTCAAGAATGTTTCAGATGCCCGAAAAATCCATAAATCATCACAAGTCAACACAGATTCTTTCGGATGCGAAAAGGGCGCCTTTTCGGGGGCGTCCCTGGCATCGCCTGGGTTACTGGTCGTCCGCTAAAGACGGTCTGGTGAAGGATCGGAGTACTTCCGCCCATTCGGCGGAGGCCGTCCCCGCGCGATGAAGGGCTGACGGCGGAGTTCGCCCTCGAAAGATTTCGCCTACGCCCAGAAAGCGGACGCCTCGTCGATCATCGTCAGCGAAGCCTGTGCCTGCGAATAGTCGGCGTCGCCCTTTGCTGCCGCTGAAGCACGCCGCAACCCCGGTTACGCCCGCCAGCGTCAGGCCCATCGGGTGGGCACTACATGAACACAACAAGACAGCAATAACGCGCTTGGCGGCGCTCTTATATGTCAAGCCATCCCACCGCCACGCCCCTGAATTGATAAGCCCGAAAAGACCTAGACCGTTACGTGGACTTTGACCGAGCCGCTGGTCTTGTCGTACGCCAGATCGAAACCCTTCTCGATATCGTCTAGGGACACGGTGTGGGTCACGATATCGTTGAACCCTGTGTTCTTGTCCGCCAGCATGTTGATCGCCACGTCATAGTCGTGCTTTCCGTCAACGATCCCGTAACAGGAGGAAAACTTGAAGGTCAGCTCGCTGAGCATGGGCGGCAGGAAAGCGTAGGGAAGCGTGCCACGGAACCCGCCAACCACGATGACCGTGCCCTGGGAACGCGCCGCGGCGCACGCCGTCTCAAGCGGCGCCATCGAGTTGCCGCCAACTGTCTCTATCGTGACGTCGGCGCCGAGCCCGTCAGTTAACGACTGCACCGCGTCCTCCAACTCACCTAACTCGCTTCCTACTACGAGGTCAGCGCCGCAACGCTCCGCCATCTCTTTCTGCTGCGGGTACCGGGCGGAGGCCACAATCTTCCGCGCTCCCTGTGCTCGCGCCGCGGCGATTGCCGCCAGCCCGATCGTCGCAGAGCCAACCACGGCAACAGTATCACCACCCTTCATCCCGCCCCAGCGCACCGCGTGTACGGAAACGGCGAGCGGCTCCACAAGCGCGCCCTCTTCCCATGACATGTTGTCCGCCAGCTTGTGCAATCCCAGCGGCGTGCGGGTCATGTAATCGGCGAACGCGCCTCCGGACTCCTCGGCCTTGTCGATGCAGTGCCGGTACTGGCCGGTGCGGCAGAAGTAGCATTTCTCGCACGCCTTGCCGGAGCCGATCGTCTCAACCGCCACGCGATCGCCGGGCCGGATCCGAACCTCGAACTCCGGGACTTCGGCCACTTCACCCGTTGGCTCGTGCCCGGACGGGAGCGTCTGCTGCCTTGAACGCTCGTTGTTCATGTGGAGGTCGGACCCGCAGATGCCGATCTGCTTTACAGCGATCAGTGCCGATCCGGGGAACCGCTGCGGCATCGGATTCTGGTGGATGCTAACGATCCCGTTGCCGTCGTCCAGAGCGGCGCGCATCGTGTCGGACATGGGGTTCTCCTCGTGTGAGTCGGGGCGTGGCGAACTTGTGTGAGCTTGCGCCACGGTGGCGAGCAGCCGGATTGTAACCGCCGATGGCGGATTTGATGCGCCGGGTGCACCCGTTGGACGCTGGACACGCCCCCGAGCGCGCACCAGAATAACCCCGCCCGGCCTTATGCGAATCACGAACCATGCCCGATGCACGAACACGGAGTAGCCCATGACAACGGCAGACGCCCGGTGGCGCGGAGTTTTCACCATCCCGGTCACGCCCTTCCATGAGAGCGGGTCGATCGACTGGGACAGCCTGCGCCGCTGTGTCGAGTTCTGCATCGAGGCGGGCGCGCACGGCATCGTGATGCCGGTGAACGCCAGCGAGTTTTTCACTCTGACGGATGACGAGCGGGATGAGGTGGTTCGCGTGGGGGTGGAAGTGACGAACGGCGCCGTGCCCTTCGTTGCCGGAACCACCGGCGTGTCACCGCAACACGCAATCGCACGATCTCTGGCGGCTCAAGAGTCGGGCGCTGACTCCGTGATGGTGCTGCCTCCTCCACGTGTTGTCGGAGCCGCACAAATGGAGGAGCACTACCGGGCCGTCGGCGAGGCGCTCTCGATTCCCCTGTTCATCCAGAACCACACGCCGCCCGCCGGGACGGTGATCCCGAACGGCGTCATGATCCGGCTGCTCAAGGAAGTGCCCTCTATCCAGTACCTCAAGGAAGAATCCATGCCGCCCGGCCACGTCATCACGGCTTTGTTGAAGGGCGCGGGCGATGCCTGCAAAGGCATCATGGGAGGCGTTGGCGGGCGCTACATTCTGGACGAGTACCGGCGTGGGTCATGCGGGACCATGCCCGGCTGCCAGATAACCGACGCCGCCGTAGGGGTGTGGGACGCGTTAGAGCGGGGTGGGACGGACGACCAGGGAAACCAGATCGTCACCGAAGAGGCCCGCGACATGTACCAGGCGATCCTCCCGGCCATCACGTTTGAATCGCTCTACGGCGCAGCCGCATACAAGGCCATCCTCCACCGGCGCGGCGTCATCGCAGGAACGACGATGCGCATCCCGGCTCGCCGCTTCATGGATGCCATCGATTTCGAGGAGATAGACATCATCTTGGACCGCCTATCGCCGCTGCTCAGCTGGAAGAAGGGATAGGCGAGTGAGCGGGGTGAGGGAGAAAATGGCCCCGGATGCCCGCCAAATGTCACCCTGAACTCGATTCAGGATCCGCTTGAACCAGCACAGCGCGTCGACCCGGCGACCAACCCCGTGGGGGCGGCGCTTGCCCCGCTAGGTTCCGCGGTTACCGACGTGCCCATCAAATCACCGTATGGGCGGATTGGTACCCAACCTTGGGCCGATGCCAATCGACCCCTGGGCCGTGACCACAAGAACGGTTCGATCCGCAGGTATTTTCCGCCCTTCGCCATCCGGCAACTACACGCCGGGCGATTAAGACCGTTCGCCCCGCATCTTCCTCACGCGGCGCCTCGCCATCACCAGCAGACCAATTGGGAATGCCAGCATCAGCGCTCCGAGCACCACCACTATCGCCGTCGGACCAACGCCCAGAATGTCGTCGATTTCGTGCTTGACCCACTCGATCATCGTCGGATCGACGGACTCCACGTTGTGCAGCAACAGTCGATACGCCTCTGCCACGGTTTCCATAAATGACACCGGGAACCACATGGCTTCGGCCTAATTCCCGTCGGACGCCGCCGCCCCCGCCGAAACCGGAGACGAGCTGGCGGGCAGTGGAGTCGGAGGCTGGTATCGGACCGAGTACTTTCGTTCCCTGATTGCGAAACTGGCGAGCCCGGTCAGGAACGGGAACGCCGCCCCGGCTGCGAATGCCGGGTCGTACGTATCCCGGACATCAAATACGTAACCAGAGGCGATTACCGAAAGACCGACGATCCCGGTGCCGAGGCCCACTGCGATCACGCTGAAGATCACCCCCCCCCAGCGCCGTACGCGTCGGTGAGTCGACCGAAGGTGGGCTGAACCAGTCCGTTCACGGTCCAGCCAGCGCCCGCTGCGAAGGAGATCAGGCCGACGCTGGCCCCGAAGTCCTCTTCCCACGTTTTGACGAACACGCCGAAGCCGTTGCGGAACCCGGCCATGAGGACCGTGGTGAAGAACATCGCGCCGACGATGTACCAGCCGTAATAGAGATATTCACAGCTGGTTCCTGTGTCGTCTGTCCGGTCTGCCAAGCGGTACTCCCGTCAAGTTGGCCAGGTCTTTAACGTCGGGTCGCACCATGTTCGCGCAACTCGGCACGGTAATGACTATCATGCCGGCCCCTACACCCATTGCACTTCGGATCATCGATGATCGGACTTAGCCCACCCCGAGAATCTCTAGGGCGTCCCGGTTGATGATCCCCTCGATCTCGTCCTCGGGTATCACCGGCAGGTGATGGTCCGTGGCGTACTTGCTGAGGTTGCGCAGTCCGTCGATATTGTCCCCCGGGACCGTCACCGGCCAGTCCGATGCGAAAAGTATTTTCCCAGTCACACCCCACTCGTGGAACAGCTGCATCCCGTTCCAGAAAGACCAGGGACGGTAGAACTGCGCCGAGACGTCCGCCCACACATTCGGATGCTTGCGAACGACCGTCAGGCAATCGTTCTGCCACGGGTGGCCCAGATGCGCCATGACGATCCTCAACTCCGGGAAAGCGATGGCCACCTGGTCCATCACAAGCGGCTGGGCGTAGCGCAGCGGCGCGTCCCGCATCGGAGACGTACCCTGGTGGAACACGATCGGCAGACGGTCCGCCTGCAACCGGGCGTAGAGCTTGAACGCATCCTCTCCCACCGGGTCGAAATCCTGGTAATTCGGTCCCAGTTTGATTCCTTTGCAACCCAGGTCGCCAACGGCACGGTCATACTCGTCGTTCATCCTCGGGTCCATAGGGTGGAGCGACATGAACGGGATCACCTTGTCGGGCGCAGCCCGGTGCAATTCCGCCGCCACATCGTTGTGGTTCTTGTCGTCGGTCGCGAGATCACCCGCTTTGAAGACCAGGTCACGGTCCTTTAGCCACGGACGCGGAGCGATGCCGAACGCAAATGTCCTGTCTACCGGTCCCATGGCCTGCAGGTAATCAGCGATCGAGTTCGTCCTAGACGTCGGATCGCCGGAACGCATAGCGCTCTCGTAGGATCGATCTGACTCCGGGACAGCGTCGCGGTGGGTGGGCAGGTGCGTGTGCACGTCGACGATCATGGCGGGTTTTCCCTTCAGGTGCATCATGCTGGCGGCAGCAGTGTACGCCGGGAGCGGCCCGTCACAAACGCAAAACGACTATCCTCGCGCGGGCCGGAGGAAGTTCCGATTCACGCTCGACGTCTTCATCGCCGTGAGCGGGCAGGCCAGTAGGCTTCGCCCAGTGCATGTTGAACACGAAGCCGAGCGCGCCGTCGTCGTCGGATGAAGGGCAACAGTCAAACCGGAATATCAGTGCGCTGCGTGTGGCGTTCCGGTGGTGTTTATGTGTTGGATCGTTGGTACTTCGGAACCCAGAAGTGTGGATTTCGACACCACACATCACCGAGCGACAAGTTGACGGTGGCTTATGGGCGAGGAAAGGATAAGCGAGTGAATTTCCGAGACGAATCTTGGGCAAGGTTGTCCAACGCGCTCGCCCCCAAGTAGTGACCATGCGCAACGTCCACACTCAACCCTGAACTCGGTCGCAACGCCGTACGTTTTGGGCGTATGGCGATTCTCGTTCGTTTTTGTGCTCGTTGCCCGTGCATACGCGACAGTCGGTTGGGGGGAGGGACGTCGGGTTCAACTGTGGAGATCGCGGTCCCAACGGGTTGAACCGCGCGGGGGAAGTTGCGAAATCCTACGGGCGAACACCCAGGGTCACGTCTTTTTCCGCCGTGCTGCCCCCTTCTTCCAGTATCTCGAACGTCACTGTGTCTCCCGGCCGGGTGTTGCTCGTCAGATAGGAGATCAGGTCCGCCATGCTGCGGATCGGCGTCCCGTCGATCCCGACCACGGTGTCGCCCCCGACCTCGATCGGCTGGCCCTCCACCCTGATCGTTCGTGTTCCTTCGTTCAGTCCGGCGGCCTCCGCTGGTCCGTCTGCGATGACCGCCGATATGTAGGCGCCCTGAGTACCGTCCGGCAGATCAAGCCCCAGTGCTAGGATTCTGCTCAGGTCGTGGCCGGATACGCCGAGCCATGAGTACAAAAACTCCCCGTTCTCGATCAGTTCCGGCACGACTAGTTTCGCGATGTTGATCGGCACGGCAAACCCGACGCCTGAGTTCTGACGACTGTCGCTGCGTATTTGGGCGTTCATGCCGATCACCTCGCCGAGTCTGTTGAGCAGCGGTCCACCGGAATTGCCCGGGTTGACCGCCGCGTCCGTCTGGATGACATCCGGCGTTGTGAAGCCCTGGTTGCCGCTGCGGATGCTCCTGCCGACAGCGCTCACAATCCCCTGGGTCAGCGTGAATTCTTCGCCAAACGGGTTTCCGAGGGCAATGGCGATCTGTCCCGGCACCGCCGTGTTGCTGTCGCCGAGACTGAGCGGCTTCAGCGCGTCGTCTGTGTCCACGAGCAGCACCGCCACGTCAGCGTCGGCATCCTCGCCGATGACCGTAGCGGAGTAGGCGCGCCCGTCGGAGAAAGACACCTCAACACCTTGGGCGTTTGCGATCACATGCTGGTTGGTGACGATGTGATTCTGGTCGTCCCAAACAAACCCGCTGCCGCTCGCCCCGCCGGTCACCGTGGTGACGGTTATTTCCACGACCGATTCGAGGGACTCGGCGAACACGCGGTTGATCACGGACTCAAACGCCGTTACGATCTCGTTCGCGCTGAGGGTCTGCGCTAGGTCGGACTCCTGAATGTCGCCAGAAGACCCGGAAGTTTCAGAAGGGATGTCGCCTATGACGTCGTCGCCGACATCGTCTTCGGACGCGACGACGGGCTGACCCGTCTCCGGGCTTGCACTTGAACCCGCCGTGGCAGGGGCCGAAATCGCGACATCGGTCGCGACGTTGTCGTCGACCGCGTTGCTGCACGCGATGGCGGCCATGAGCACGAGCACTCTGGCCCAGCCCACCATGGTTTTGCGGCCCATGAGCACGGCGTGTAACCGGGATGCCAGATTCGCGTTCAGCGACATTGAGTCGACTGCCTTTCTGGGTCGCTACTAGTCCGGAACATCGGGAGTGGGTTGGGATCTGCCCGTCGACGGAGTGCCGGAGGCCCGGGCGTTCCCATTGGAGATTAATCAATATAGCTACCAGATGTCCGGAAACTGTGAAGATCCTGAGGGTAACCAATTGGTTCAAGTAAGGTGAAGTTCGTTCAGGAAGACCGGCTGGCGGCCGTGGACGTGAAATCACTCTTTACGCGTGTTGCGTAACGGACGAAGCGAGAAAAGCGAGGCTTTCCCTCGTCGCCATGCGAGAGATCCTGCACTCCGCCCCCAGGCACCAACCGATCACAAACAGTTATACGAACGGATTACGTTGGGGAGTTGGGTCGGGCGCAAAAGCTGCGGTGGCCACTTTCCCACGGCGCCCGTCGTCGTATTTTCGTGCATGGTGGTCGGGCTATTACGTTTGAACACGTGGTTAAGATTCCGCCAAGCATTTGAAAGGTGTGAGATGGATCTTGTGACCGGAAAACCGGTCCAGCAAACGAATGCACCGTAGGGGCGGATAGCGACCGCCCACGGGCGGGCGGCGCCCTGAGGCTCCCGAAGGATCGCCCGACGTATTACTGGCGAAAACAGCACGGCCGCCCCTCCTCCCTGAAAAAGGACCGGGCAGAGCGTCCGACGCCCAGAATAAAGACCTTGTTCCCGGCGGTCTACTCTTCGCTCTCGGTGCCTTCTGCTTCGCCCTCAGCGCCTTCTTCACCCTCTTCACCCTCAGCGCCTTCTTCGACCTCCATGCCCTCACCGACCTCAACGGCAGCGGTGCGGGTCATGGCGATACGGGCGACAACCTGGTCGGGCGAGCTGATCGCCTCCACGCCGTCCGGCAGGATGAGATCCTCGACCCGGATGTTGTCCCCGATGTTTTCGAGTCCCTCGATCGAGACCTCGATCTCGTCCGGCACTTCCAGCGGGAGAACGCTGACAGTAACGGTACGGATGCCGCGCAGGAACTGGCCGCCGCCGCCTCTTGTGGCTGGCGCTTCGCCGACCATCGTGAGCGTGACCTCGGCCGATACCCGTTCGTTGGCGTCCACACGGATAAAGTCGACGTGCTGGAGTTCACCGGAAACGGGGTGCTGGGCGATCTCTCGGACGAAAGTCAGCGCCTTCTCACCCCCGTCTACCTCGATCGCGATCGGCTGACCACGCCCGGCTGTGTTTACGGCGGAACGTAGCGCCTGGGTCTCGGCCTGCAAAGTGAGAGAGTCGCCGCTCCCGCCGTAAAGGTGGATCGGAGTGATCCCGGAGCGTCGGAGCGCCCGGACCTTTTTGCCGGTCACTTCACGCGGTTCAACGGAGAGGGAGACGTTATCGCTTGCCATATCTCGATTTACTTCAGCCACGGTCTGGGCACGCCCGAACGCGGGTCTAGGGTTGCGGATTACCAGATGGTTCGAAAAAGGATTCGCGCACGTAGGCGCAGCGCTAGATCGTAACACGAGGCGGACCCCGTCTTCACGTCTCGAGGCGGATTCGTCCCCGTAAACATCGCCGGGTCCCATTCTTTTAGGTGAGCACCGATACCTCCTGTATACTTGCGTTACGTTTGGATGGTCGGATCGTAAAACTTGTTGATCGCCAGACAACGCAAGTGCCGAAGCCCGGCATTGGACGCCGCCGTGCTAGTTCCTATGAAAGTGGATTACGGTCTGCGGGTGTTGATGCACCTCGCACAGACCACCACGCCCGTCCCCGTCTCCGCCAGCGAGATCGCCGAGCAACAGAAAATTCCGGAGGCATACCTCCACCACGTGCTGGGCGAACTTCAGGTCAGCGGTATGCTTGAATCACGCCGCGGACCCGCCGGAGGGTACATGCTCACCCGGCCTGCAAAAGAGATCACCGTGGCGGACGTCTTCATGAGCTTCGACCGGTCCCTCGCTCCATTGGACTGCGTCGATTCGCCGGAGGACTGTACGCTCTCCAGGGCTTGCTCGCAGCGTGAGCTCTGGAGTGATGTGGAACGGGTGCTGCTGGAACGCCTGAGGGAGACCCGGGTGTCCGATCTCGTTGCCGAGCAACGTGAGATGGTCTGGTTCGGGGTCTAAATACGGGCGCACCGGCGCCCGGCCAGAGTCCCGCCCTTTTCACTATCGCTGCCACCGGACTACACTCGCGGTTGCAGATTTCGTTCGGAATGCATCTGGACTGTCCCGTCTGAATCTAATCTTCGGGAACGGGCAACCACTGGATTAAATTGAAATCGATCGGGACCAATTGCGACACGACTGGTCGCACCGAATAGCACGGTAAACGAAACGACGAGGCTGATTATCGGATGAAAGAAGTCAAAACAATGACGCCGGGCCAGGTCCAGCGTTACAGCCGACACATCATCATGCCGGACGTGGGAAGCGCCGGTCAGCGCAAGCTGCTCGGCTCCAGCGTGCTGATCGTCGGCGCGGGCGGCCTTGGCTCCCCTGTCGCGATGTACCTGGCTGTCGCCGGAGTGGGCAAGATCGGGCTCGTCGATTTCGACGTGGTCGATCTATCCAACCTGCAACGACAGCTCTTGCACCAGGAGAAGGACATCGGCCAGCCCAAGGTCGAATCGGCGAAAGAGACGCTGCAGGCCTACAACCCGGGTCTCGAAGTCGTCCTCCACGAAGAGCCCATCACGTCAATGAACGCGATGGACATCATTCCGCAGTACGACGTGATCGTTAACGGCGCCGACAACTTCCAAACTCGATACCTGGTGAACGACGCATCCTTCCTGTCGAGCAAGCCACTCGTGGACGGCAGCATCCTGTTGTTCGACGGCCAGGCCAGCACCTACATCCCGGGGAACGGTTGCTACCGCTGCATCTTCCCAGAGCCCCCGCCCCCGGGCGAGGTTCCGAGCTGTGCAGAGGCCGGTGTGCTGGGCGCGCTGCCGGGAATGATCGGCACCATTCAGGCGACCGAAGTGATCAAAGTTCTTCTTGGGATCGGTGAACCACTGACCGGACGACTGCTCATCATCGACGCGCTGTCGATGGAGTTCCGCGTGCTCAAGGTTCGCCACAACCCCGACTGCCCGCTTTGCGGAACCAACCCGACCGTCACCGAGCTCATCGACTACGACGCCTTCTGCGGAGTCAACATCCCGCTGGTTGAGCCCGTCGAAGAGCCGGTAACCGCCGATTAATAAGACGGACATCGGGGGCGGAGTGGAACTCTCACTTCGTCCCCTTTTTCGTTTGCCGAAGTCGGTCGATCGGCCCATTCGGCCAGCGATAGCCGACGGTCGAATATCCTTAGTATTGATAACTCTTCCCTTTCAGTAATATTTGGCTAAGTAAACGGATGCGCGCGTGAGCCTCAGAGTCAAACCCGTCCCGAACATGCTCAAGCGGGACATCGTGGACGCTATCGGCGATACACCGCTCGTGGACGTCTCCGCCCTCAGCCCCGTCGAGGGCGTTCGGATCCACGCTAAGCTTGAAGGATCGAATCCATCGGGTTCGGTAAAAGACCGCGTCGCAAAGTTCATGATCGAGGCCGCCGAGCGCGACGGCCTCTTGAAGCCGGGCGACACCATCATCGAACCTACATCCGGCAACACCGGCGTGTCGCTGGCGATGATCTCCCGGGCGCGTGGCTACGACTTGAAGGTCGTAATGCCCGCCGGTGTGACGCAGGAACGCATCGACCTTCTACGGGCGTACGGCGCCGAGATCATCTTCTCGGACGCCGACAAGGGTACTAACGAGGCGATCATCGTCGCCAGGCAGATCGCGTCCGACAACCCGGACTACTACTTTCCGTACCAGTACGGCAACGAAGCGAACCCGCGGGCGCACTTCGAGACCACCGGTCCCGAGATTATTCGTGACCTGCCGGACGTGGATATCTTCGTCGGCGGACTCGGCACTGGCGGCACGCTCATGGGCAACGGCAAGGCGCTCAGGCTGCACAACCCGGATGTCAAGATCGTGGCAGTAGCGCCCCCGCCCGACGACGTGATCCAGGGACTGCGCTCCATCGAGCACGGCTTCATCCCGGAGATACTGGACCTGGATCAGCTGGACGCACGAATTCTCGTCGAGAGCGAAGACTCGTTCTTCTGGACCCAGCAGTTGATGCAGCAGTGCGGCATCTTCGCCGGCATCTCGTCAGGCGCGGCAATTGCATGCGCCCGTAAGATGGCCGAGAAGATAGGCGACGGCACGATCTCGATTCCGGATCGTGGGGAGGGCGAGGCTAACATAGTGGCTCTCCTGCCGGACGGCGGTTGGAAGTACATGTCCACGCAGCTCTGGACCAAGACCTTCAAAGAGATCGAGTCCGAGGTCGGCGGCAAGATCTGGTGGTAGTCCGAGTGCACGTAGGGGCGAACCTCGGTCCGCCTTGAATTCGATCCGGAACGGGATCGGCTCCCTTTTGGCCACGAGCGCGTCCTGCTCATGTGAGACGAAGGTGATGTCGGTACGTTCCGTGTCCTCCCAGAAATATTTGACCCGTACCCGATCCGACGCCGTGGCGCGAATCACGATAGGATCACGCTCGGTATCTGCCATTACGAACCACCAACTATCGCCGCCAGCTTGTCGCTGTCGATACTGCCGCCGCTGAGGATACAGACGGACCGGCCTCGTCGGCTCACTGGTGTCGCGAGAGCCGCAGCAAGCGAGGCCGCACCCGCGCCCTCAACCACCAGCTTGTTGTCCACCGCAAGGCGCCTGATGGCGTTTGCGACCTGTTCCTCGGAAACCGTCACCGTATCGTCCACCACGGAGCGCAACAACGGCCACATCTCGTCGGTTACAAGCGGTACTCCCAGACCATCACACAACGTCGGTTGTGGATCGATCCAGACAGGCCCGCCTGCCGCCACGCTTGCCGATAACGGCGCGCATGCCTGCGGTTGGACCGCCACGATCCGCACGTGCGGGTTCAGCACCTTGAGCGCACTGCCGACACCGCAGATCAGCCCGCCACCGCCCACAGAGACAAAAACCGTGTCTACGTCCGGGAAGTCCTCGTGAATCTCCAACCCCACGGTGGCGCTCCCGGCCACCATCAGTGGCTCGATCCACGGATGAAGGTATGTATAAGGCTCATCCTTCCAGCCCGCCGAAAGCATCCAGTCGAAAAGCTCATCGCCCGGCATCAAGATCGGTTCCATGCCGTAAGCCTCTATCGCTTTGATCTTGACCCTCGGCGTCGTTTCCGGAAGCCGGCTGCGGGAGTGCGCTCCCACCAGTATTGCGGCGTACGCCAACGCCTGCGCCGTGTTGCCTGCGCTGACTGTGGACAGCCCCCGGGACCGTTGCTCGTCCGTGAGCGAAGCCGCCCAGTTGTACGCCCCGCGAATCTTGAACGAAGTCACCGGTTGGAGCGTCTCGGGCTTGAGCAGGATGTCTGGTTGCGCGCCTGAATAGGACCGTCGCGGAATCAGTGGCGGACGCACGGCCACGTCTTTTATCCGCCGCGCTGCGGCACGGGTGTCATCCAGCGACGGCGCGTTAATCGGCGTACCTCCAAACCCGGTCCGATGCAGGTGATCAAAGGTCATAAGGGCGCGGGTTCAATCATGTGCATTTCTTTCGTAACCGAAACGCCCACTCTGTCATTCCGAAGCCGGCGCGTGAGGAATTTCCCGGGCTGCACCAAATAGTGGCCGATATCGGCCATCCAATCTGTTCCTTCAACGGTCGTGAGGGTCGATTGGTCTCGACCCAAGGGGGGCCTAGACATTCGCCCTACGGTGTTTTGCCGGCCGCCTTAAGCGCCCTCGCCGGACGGGTCGTCGCCGTGATCCGCCATGTGCGCCCGCACCGCGTCCAGCACAATCGTCGTCGCCCGGATCGTCGTCATGCGGTCCGACAGCAACCGTTTGCCATGCGCTCGCACGCGCTTCGTGATATGCCGGTGCGCGTCGACCACGTCAGGGTGGCCCGGCTGCCCGGGGTAGCCCAGCGAAGCCGAAAGGTCGTTCGGGCCGAAGGTGACGCAGTCGATCCCTTCAACGGACAGGATCTCGTCGACCTTCTCGACGCCCAGGCGGGATTCGATCTGGGCTACCACCAACATGTTGGCGTTTGCGTTCGCCAGGAACTCCGTGTTCCCGCCATGAAGGTCTGAGATTGCGTCGTAGTGGCCGTACACGTTGCCGCGCGCCGGACCCCATGATCGGGCTCCCTCCGGCAGGAAGAGGCAGGTGTCCACAAGTAGGCGCGCCTGTTCCGCCGACTCCATGTGCGGTCCTGTGATGCCCTGCACACCGCGCGCCAGATAGCCGTTGATCACGGAACCGTCGATAGCCGGGACGCGCGCCGTGACCGTCATGCCGTAAGCGTTCGCCTGCCGGCAGATCGCATCGATTTCCGTCAGTGTGAAGTGGCCGTGCTCGCCGTCCAGGTCGACGCCGTCCATCCCTGCCATCGCTGCGAGTTCAATCAGCTCCGTTGACGGGTGATGGAACTGGAGCAGATGCGCCTTCTTACCGGCACGGTTGGCGGCGAAAATTCGATTCTCCGGCATGTGGACTCCTGGATATTTCCGGGGTTAGTAATCCCCTCTCCCAGTGGGAGAGGGTTGGGGTGAGGGAGAAGTAGGTTCGTGTATTAAGGATGCTCAAGCCAGCCCGAACTTATCGTCTCGGACCTCCACGGGCAGAGCGTCCCATGATGGCGGAGTGTAATCGCTTGTCATATCCACGCGCTGACCGCTTTCGGCGGACCTCCACACTTTCTCGATGAACTCGATCACGTGCGAAAACTGCCGCGGGCCGTTCAGCAGTGGCTTTCCATCCAGCACGGCGTCCGCCAGCGACAGCAATGTCGCCGGGTGCAGCGCCCAGCGGGTGTCCAGCCCGGGAATATCAACGTCCTGCCATCCGCCCACGTCCGTCTTCCAGTCGTCCCGGTACAAACGAATGCGCAGCACCTGGTCGCCGCCGTACACCTCGATCGTGCCGTCGGTGCCGAACAGCGACATCATCGGCGCCTCGGAGCTCATCGCCACGTACCCGGTGTCCATCGTGCCTAGCGTGTTGTCCCCGATGTCGAACACGATCACGTTGTTGTCCGGCACATCAACGGCGACCCGCTTGCCGGCGGCCGGTCCGTCACGCATTACCCGCTCCGGGATGGAGGTCGTCGCCATCGCGGCCAACGACTTCACGCCACCTAATAGCCCCGTCAGCCGAACCAGCCCGTATCCGGCCATGCTGGACATCCCGCCCGCGCCCGACTGGTAGAACCATGAGAAATCTGTTGGAGCCCCCAGGCGTGATCCAGGTCCCATCGAGTTCTGGCTCATCTTAATCAGGTTAATCTTTCCGATAACGCCCTTCGAGACTATCTCCATCAGGCGGCGCTGTCCCGGATGAAGCATGTTGGGCGGCGCGCACGAGACGTAAAGCCCGTTCGCCTCCGCCAACTCGCACACCTTCAGGGCATCGTCGAAGCCCTCCGTCATCGGCTTCTCAACCAGTACATGCTTGCCGGCCTGGAGCGCCCCGATCACCTGCTCCGAGTGAAACCGGTGCGGCGTCAGCACGGCAACGGCGTCGACCTCCGGATCGCGCAGCATCGCTTCGTAATCGCCGTACCCGGTGCCGCCGTACTGATCGGCGAACTGTCGCGCGCGCGCCTCATTAACATCGCACACGGCCGTCAGTTGCAGACGGTCGTCCCAGTGTTGCGTCGCCGGGAGGTAGTACCACCGCGCCGCCGCGCCGGCGCCCAGCACGCCAATCTTGAGCCGATCAGGCATTCCGACCCTTCGCTTTACTGTGTCCCCTCTCCTAGCGGGAGAGGGCCAGGGTGAGGGAGAAGTCTGTTCGTGCGTAATCTGTTTGTTCCGACTCAACGCCCGTGCCGTTAAAGGACCCTCGGCTACGCTTGTGATGACCCGAAAACGGGACCCTCAAACCGAATGGCCTCGCTGGCAATCGCTAGCCTTGCTGCTCCCAGTCGCCGCCAACCGCGTCATACCGCCGCTCCAGATCGGTTACCGCAGCCCCGGAGATCGAAAGCCCGTCGCCGATCATCTCAACGTTCGACGCTAGGTGCGCCGGGTTCAGCGTGCCCACGATCACCGTCGATACCTCGGGCCGGGTCAACGTGAAGCCCATAGCCAGCTCGATCGCCGACTCCGGAGCGTCTTCCACAGCGCCCAAACCCGCCATCACGCCGGCCCGCCGAAAGTACTCCTCGGTGTAAGAAGTGGGCATGTGGTGATACGGGTTCGGATCGGTCGCCCGCCCCCAGACGGCATTCCCTATCGGCCGCTTGATAATCAGCCCCATCCCCTGTCCAACCACGCCCGGGAACAGATTCTCCCGCGCCCTCTGATCCACCAGGCTATAGCTCGTTTGCAGGGTCTCGAACAGTCCGCTATCGACCGCCCATTCGGCGTTTTCGTTGTCGCCTGAGTAGCCAATGTGGTTCACTTTGCCAGCTTGCTTGGCGTCCTGGATGGCCAGTATAACGTCGCCCTTCTCAAGCACCTCGACGACACAAGAGTGAAGCTGGATCAGGTCGAGATGGTCGGTATTCATGAGCCTCAAACTGCGCTCGATCGACTCCGTGACTAGCTCGTAGGTCCAGTCTTCGCCCTCGTTGCGGGGCAGGTGGTGTCCGGCCTTTGATGCCAGCACATACTCGTCCCGGCGGTTGGGAATCGACCGTCCGATGAAGTCCTCAGACAGGCCGTAACAGGCGGCCGTGTCCAAAAAGTTGATGCCCTGATCCAGTGCCGTATTTAAGACATCAGAAGCCGTTTTTGCATCGGCATCGGAGAGGATCGAACCGATCTCTGACAGTCCGATTCCGAGACGGCTAATTTGGAGTCCTGTTTTGCCGAGCGTGGTGGTTTCCATACGTGGTGATTCCTTCGGGTCTGCGGATTGTCGGCGCACGCCGTTGTTAAAAGGCGAGCTTGCACGGGATTCGTGTTGCGGGTGAGGGCGGACACACTAAAACGCTGGCCACCGCCGCAGACCATACCCGAACCTGGCGTTAGATGTGTGCCCGGCCCCTGATTCCACGCATCGGACACGATTGACCGGACCCTGAAGGCGTTGCGACTTCCTCAGGCGCTCAAACCAGCGGGCCGTCTCGGCGCGATAGCCGTTGCCGTTGAACGCGAACCGACCCCGGGAGCAGAAATGCCGCCGGAGCCGGATTAACTTTCAACTGGCGGAGGGGACAGGATTCGAACCTGCGTTACCGTTGCCGGTAAACCTGTTTTCAAGACAGGCGCCTTAAACCGCTCGGCCACCCCTCCAAGTCAGGTTCAAATTCTAACGGTCCAAAACCACTCACCGGGGATGTCCGGCTACCGAATTTCACTACATGGACCGGGTCTCGACGCCAGTCCTGACGCGAAATTCCTTCGCCAGGCCGTCGGAAAATCCCTGGTGACGACAAAAATTCACTCCACGCTCATGTGCGAATACGGCCGATTCATATGATCCTCACCGCCCAGAGACGATGATCGAACTGTCGAAAATCGACCGTTAACGACACGATGGTGATGAGAGGTTTCAGCCGTAACCTTGGTGGTCAGGGATCGGACGGTGTGCCTTGACGACGAGCCTAGTGATCCTCTACGCGACATTCGATGCAAGTCTCGATGTGCTTATAGCAACCTGGGCATGGGAGAAATGCCCGAGCACGGACAAACGTTCTACGGAATGACGCCGCTACAACCGGGTCTGCGCCTCGTTCTGGTAGGGGAAGAGGTCAGTGACGGCATCAATAGCGCCCCGATCGTTCCTCTCGGGCGGCACGCCTGACGCGCAAGAGGTGAGTTCTGACCTGCTAGCCCAATAGCTTCTTCTAGATGATTAGCTGTAAGTGATAGAACCTAATGGCTAGGAGTCCCATGGGGGATTAGGTGCGAGAGGGGGGCATAGAGATATATCCCCCATCTACCTCACAACAGCCTTATAGGCCTAATCCATATCGCCCCAGGTCGGGCCCGTCTTGATCTCCACTTCAAGCGGCACCGACAGCTCCATCGCCGACGGCATCAGCTCCGACACCAGCGCCTGGACCTCCATCAGCTCGCCCGGCGCCACTTCGAAGATCAGCTCATCGTGCACCTGGATGATCATGCGTGACTTGAGGCCGCGCACCTGAATCTCGCGGTCGATATTGACCATCGCGATTTTGATGATGTCGGCGGACGTTCCCTGGATCGGCATATTCACCGCCATCCGCTCCGAAGCCGCCCGCGCCATCTGGCTCCCGGTGCGGATATCCGGCAAGCGCCGTCGCCGTCCCGTGATCGTCTTCACATAGCCCTTCTCGCGGGCGCTGTCCTTCACGCCCTCAAGGTAGTCCTTCAATCCCGGGTACTTTGTGAAGTACATCGTGATGAAATCAGCCCCCTGCGCCCGGGTCAGGTCCGTCTGTCGCGCCACACCGACCGGTCCCAGCCCGTAGATCACCCCAAAGTTCAGAATCTTTGCGATTCGACGGTTGCTTGCCGGGTCGTCCGAGTCCTCCCCGTACATCGCCGTGGCCGTGGCCGAGTGGATGTCCTCACCGTTGCGGAACGCCGACAACAGTGCTGGCTCCTGCGACAGGTGGGCGAGGATGCGTAACTCGATCTGCGAGTAGTCGGCGGAGAGCAGAGTCCAGCCGTTTTCGCCGTCCGCCTTGAATGCCTGCCGGACCCGCCGCCCGAGCTCCGTGCGTACCGGGATGTTCTGCACATTCGGGTCCGAACTGGACAGCCGTCCGGTGGCCGATCCGACCTGGTTGAAACTGGTGTGGACGCGCCCGGTGTTCTGCACCACGAGACGGGGCAGGGCGTCGACATAGGTCGACTTCAGCTTGCCGAGCTCCCGGAATCGCAGCACGTTCTTGATCAACTCGAAGGCGTTGGGGTTCAGGTCCTCCTGGTCCATCAGCCCCTCAAGCGTCGCCGCGTCCATCGAGTAGCCTGTCTTCGTGCGGCGCGTCTTGGGGACGTCGTACTCGTCGAACAGCACCGTCGCCAGTTGCTGGCTGGAGTTCATGTTGATCTCCGTACCGCCCAGCAGGTTGCTCGTGTCCGCCTTGAGGCGGTCCAGCTCCACAGCCAGCTCCTCAGAAAAGCGGTCGAGTTGGCCGGTATCGACCATCGCGCCCTTTTGCTGCATGCGGACGATCACCGGGAGTAGCGGCATCTCGATGTCTTCGAAGACCGGGCGGACCTCGTCCGTGTCCAACTTCGGGCTCAAGTCCCGTTTCAGGCGCCACGTGAAATCGGCGTCTGCAGCAGCGTACGGCGAAGCCTGATCGACCGGAACGGACGCCATTGTGATTTGCTTGCGTCCGGTGCCGATCAACGCCGTGATGGGCGTCATCTCCACCTGGTAAAAGTCCAGCGCGAGCTGCTTCAGCCCGATCTGCCGCCTGCCGGTTAGTGCGGCCGCGATCATGGTGTCGAAATCGACACCACTCACCTCGAGCCCGGCATGGTTCAGCACCATCACATCGAAGTTGGTGTTGTGGGCGGTCTTGGGGATGTCCGAGTTCGCGAACAGGGGGCGCATCGCGTCCAGCGCCTGCGCCAACGGGATCTGCTCTTGAGCTGGGAGTTCCTCGCCGGCTTCGTCGACCCGCGGCGGCGGGAAGTGACCTAACGGCACGTACCACGCCCGGCCCTCGGCGTTTGAAAACGAAACGCCCACCAGGTCGGCATTCATCGGGTTCACGCCCGATGTCTCCGTGTCGAAGGCGAAACCCTCCGGCGTCGAGAGCTCCTCGACCAGCGCCTCAAGATCGGACATGCTGGTGACAGTGTTGTACTCCACGTCCACCGAGTCTCCCGTGGTTGCGGGAAGCGAGGCCTCGTTAGACCCTTGTGCGGACGGGGTCTCTCCACCAAACCCGAGGCCGAGCTGCTGTCCCGCCGCCGGCGATCCAGCATCCGAAACCGGGCTCGCGGAATCCGCGCCCGTCGCCTCCAGAATCGCCGGATCCGGAACCTGCCTCAGGACCGACCTGAACTCCAGGTCCAGCAGCGTTTCCACCACGTTTTCGCGGTCGTACTTCCCGAAAAGCGCGTCTTCCATCTCAAGTTCCATCGGCGCATCCCGGGCGATCGTCGTCAGCCACCGACCCTCAAAGGCGATGTCCCTATTCTCCTCAAGGAGCCTTCGGACGCGCTTCGCTCCCCGCAACTCGGCCGTTGGCATCGCCTCGATGGCGTCGAGGTCCTCGTACACCTGCTCCAGACGGTCGCGCCCGTTGAGCACTGCAAAAGCGGCTTTCTCTCCGACCCCCGGGACGCCCGGGATGTTGTCCGACGGATCGCCTTGCAGCGCCTTCACGTCCGGCAGCGACTCCGGCATCAGACCGGCGTAACGCTCTCTAAACTCGTTGATCCCGTACACCTTCGTGTTGCCGTACCCGCTGTACATCAGGACGTTCACGGTGTCGGACACAAGCTGGAGCTCGTCCCGGTCGCCGGTCACGACCAGCGTGTTCATATCGGCTTCCGTGGCGAGTCGGCTCATGGTCCCGATCAGGTCGTCAGCCTCCCAACCATCCTTCTCGTAATACGGGATCTTGAACGAATCCAGGATCCGCTTTACGAGCGGAAACTGCTGACGCAGCTCGGGAGGCATGGGTGGCCGGCCCGCCTTGTACTCCGGATATCGATCGTCCCGGAAGGTGGGAGCGCTGGTATCGAACGCCACGGCGGCGTGGGTCGGATTGTGGTCGCGCACGACCTTTAGGAACGTTGTCAGGAAACCGTACGCGCCCCTAGTGTCCTGTCCGGTGGACGTGCTGAGCCGCTCCGGGATGGAGAAGAATGCCCGGTAGACCATGGCGTGGCCATCTACCACGAGCAGGAGAGGGCGGTCGTTGTACGAAAAAGTAGACTGGGTCATTGTGCGGTCCTTGCAACTCACCGGCGACGGCACTGTCGGCAAAGCGGAGGGTCCAAGGATGCCCGGATTATAGCCGTGCGGGCCAAATGATCCCGCCCGAACGTCGATCGGGCGGGATCCGGAACGGGTTGACCGTGCGCTATATATAAGTAANTTATANATAGCGCATGCGATATATAAGGAACATTGCNATGGCAACTGCTCCGGAGAAAACAGGCAGCGACCTGACGGACGAGAAATACTGGGACATGTTGAACCGCAAAAGCGTTTCGCGGTTCTTCCTGCTCGCCTCCCTCAGTGACCGGCCACAGCACGGTTACGAGCTGCGCCGCTCGATAGGCCAGTGCTGCCCGGGCGCGGAGCCGACGGACGCCATGATCTATCCCACGCTCAAGATCCTTCTTGGGGGCGGGTACATCGCCTGCGACGTTGACTCCAGCGGGACGCGTGACCGCAAGGTTTGCAGCCTCACTCCGAAGGGGCAAGCCGCTTACGCCGCCGCCGCCCGGGCCTGGGCGAAGATGCTGCCCTGGCTGCAACAGTGTGTGACCAGCGCCGGTGTCCTCGAGCCGACGCCGATGAAGGACGAGAAACTTACAGACCAATCCGAATTTCGGGCCTCGGTGTAACAAGAGGAATAGAAGATGACCGAATGCAACAGCAAAAACCGCCCTGAAATGCCGGGACTTCTCTCAGAGGATCCGATCAACCTCAGAAGTGTCATACAGCAGCGATACACCCTGGTGGCGGAGCGCGGGTTGCAGGTGATACCGGACGACGGCGGCGCATGTTGCGGGCCTGCGGACGAAGTCTGCTGCTCTCCCAACGCTGAACGGCTGTATTCGGCCGACGAGATCGCTTCCGTTACGGACGCCGCGGCTGCCGCGGCAGCCGGTTGCGGTAACCCGACAGCGATCGGGGAGTTGAAGGAAGGCGAGACCGTCCTTGACCTGGGATCGGGCGGCGGGATCGACTGTTTCCTTGCGGCAAAAGAGGTTGGGCCAACCGGCCACGTCATCGGCATAGACATGACGCCGGCCATGATCGACCTGGCCCAGAAAAACGCCGCCACGCTCGGTGCAGATAACGTGGTGTTCAAACTTGCGCAGATCGAAACGCTGCCGGAGCCGGATAACACCGTTGACGCCATCATCTCCAACTGCGTCATCAACCTGGCCGCGGACAAGAGTGCCGTGTTTGCCGAAGCGTTCCGCGTGCTGCGCGACGGCGGGAGGCTTTACGTGTCAGACATCGTCGTCACGGAAGAGCTGCCTCTAGAGGTTCAGGCAGACGTCGTCAGTTGGACAGGATGTATCGCCGGCGCACAGCTCCAGGACGTCTACCTGGGGCAGATGGCCGCCGCCGGATTCACCGAAATCGACGTCGTGACAAACGTCCCGACGTCGTCAGGTGATGAAGGAGCCTGGACGGACAGCGTGAGAAGCATCTCCGTGCGGGCCGTCAAATAGGCCCGCCTGAAGCCGGTATTTCGATGGGAAGAGGTGGCCTACCGGGCCGCCTCTTTTTTGTTCCTTCGGCGTCGGTTTCCGATCAGTTTCCTGACAAATCGCCCGTGCCCTGTATCTGTGGCTGTGCTGCGGTGGCGTTCGAGACATCGGGTTGAATCGACTTGGATGTGGCGGGCGTATCAAACGTTCCCGCCGACTGGTAGCTGGGAAGAATTTCGCCGATGCGGTCGCGTGCTGCGATCTCTCCCAGATCCGGCAGCTCAGCAAGAAGTCGGTCCGCCGCTTCAACATTACCGTCCACGTTCTGGATGTCTGCGTGGTTCTCGTTCAGCATCCATAGCTTGTCTAGGCCGGTGTCGGTAACGTCCTCGCCCGTAAAGCTCAACTCTTCGCTCAACTTCTCGCCGGGCTTGAGGCCGGTGTAAACGATCTCTATGTCCTCACCGGGCGTCAGGCCTGAGAGTGTGATCAGAGTCTCGGCAAGTGTCACGATCTTGATCGGGTCGCCCATCTCGAGGAGGTAGACTTCTCCTCCCTTGCCGACGGCGGCCGCCTGCAGGATCAGCGCCACCGCCTCTTGCCCGCTCATAAAGTAGCGCACCACCTCGGGATCGGTGACCGTCACCGGACCGCCGCTCTTTATCTGTTGACGGAATATCGGAACGACGCTGGCGTTCGAGCCGAGCACGTTGCCGAAGCGGACGGCGATGAACCGGGTGCTGGACGTACGGTCGAGCTCCCTGATGACGAGCTCCGCAATTCGTTTGGTTGCGCCCATGACGCTGGTCGGGTTAACGGCCTTGTCGGTGGAGATAAGGAGGAAGTTGTCCGCGCCAACCTTGATGGCGCAGCGGGCGACTGAGAGCGTTCCGCCGACGTTGTTGGCGATCGCTTGCGAGGGCGCGTCTTCCATCAGGTTAACGTGTTTGTGGGCGGCGGCGTGGAACACGGTGTCTGGGTAGCACTCTTTCATCAACCGAAGCAACGCGGGCTGATCGTTGATGTCCATTATCCGGACGGTCAACTCCGTACCGGGGTGGATAACCGGCTTGAGCTCGGCCTCGAAGTAGACGAGTTGGTTCTCATCGCGATCCACCAGCAATAGCAGGCTCGGTTGGAGCGTCGCGATCTGGCGGGCCAGCTCGGAGCCGACCGATCCGGCGGCCCCGGTCACCATCACTTTCCTGCCCCTGATCGAACTACGAGTTAGCTCCAGATCCAGGGTGGCCTGGGGGCGTCCAAGAAGGTCGACGATGTCAACTTCCCGGATCTCAGAGATGCTGACCGTCCCGTCAACAAGGTCGGCAGTGGCCGGAAGTATCTTGCACTCAACCCCGACCTCCCGGCAGATCTCGACGATAGCGCGCTTGCGCGACGAACTTGCGGAAGGGATGGCTATCACGGCGATATCGACGTTGTAGCGCCCGACCAGCGACGCTATCTCCGATACACGACCGGCGACAGGCACGCCGATGATGGTCTGCCCTATTTTCCTGCGATCGTCGTCGGCAAACACCACCGGCGTGTACTGGAACGAGTTTGTGCTGAAGGCCTGGGAGCAAAGTGATGCGCCGGCGTCGCCCGCCCCGATGATGAGGAGCCTCCCGCTGGCGACGCGCGAAGTTCCGCCCGGCATCGACTTTTCACGAAGGATCCTGACGACCAGCCTGATCCCCGAAAGGAGGAGTATATTGCCGGCAAAATCGATGAGGAAGACGCTGCGCGGGAAGCCAATCAGTCCAAACAGCCAGATCTGGAGGAGGGTGAAGGCGATGGAGCTGATTATCGTCGCTTTGAGGATCTGGACCAGGTCCGGGATGGCGACGTAACGCCACATTCCTCTGAAAAGTCTGAACCCGGCAAGCGACGCGAGCCTCACCGCCAGCAGGATCGGGAGCGACTCCCAGAAAATCTCGCTTGGAATCCGGTCGACATCGAAGTCGAGTCGGATGGCGAACGCGGCCCAGAAAGACACCGTCATGAGAACGGTGTGAATGAGTACGATCACGATCTGGCGTGTTCGTCCGCTCATTTCGGTAGCGGCGTTTAGTGCCCTCAGCTGGATGCTCCTGGCCGGTTTACACGTTCGCCCGGTCGCACGATTGAAAGAAATGCGGGTATCGGGCGCATCACGTCACTCCAAGCATACTCCCCGGGAGCGTGCGCTCCATACGGACAAGCTTGGGCCTTTAAAGGGATACATACCGGGCCGTTTCGGAACGATCCTCATTCCCGGGGCTCTTTTTCGCCATCGCCACGTGGATCAAGATCGGTAGCGACTGCGATGGTCTTCAAAAGCCCGATCATCGCTATGACTGCGCCGCCGAGAAACAGCGGGAGACGGGCTTCAGGGCGCTGTACGATCAAGCCATCGCCAAGCTGGGCCCCTGCCAGGAACACCCCGACGACCATGAGCGCCACCCACGGGAGCAGGGTCATCGGGTTGAACTTCATCTGGGTCCCCAATCGCTAGGCCGTTCCATCGCCGGAACCGTTTCCATCCGGGCGCGCCAGCTTATCGAATGACGAAGTTGACGAGCTTCCCCGGAATGTAGATCCGGCGAACGATCTCACTATCGCCCGTGTACGCCTTCACCCGCTCAGATGCGAACGCCGCCTCAAACGCCTCTTCCTCTGTGACATCAACCGAGAGCTGGAGTCGGTCCCGTACCTTGCCGTTGATCTGCACCACCACCGTAATCACTTCATCCGTCGCAAGCTCATCGTTCCAGCCCGGGAGCGACACATTGTGGATGCTGAACGTGTGGCCCGTTCGTTCCCACAGTTCTTCCGCTATGTGTGGAGCGAGTGGGGCCGTCAGCAAAAGTATGCGCTCGACGGTGTCAGACCAGACCGCAGCGGATATGGAACCACTTTCCCATCGGCGGTTCATTTCACCGACGAGTTCCATCAGCGCCGCTATTGTGGTGTTGAACTTGAATCGCTCGAAGTCCCCCACCACCCGGCGCGTTGTCTTGTGGGACATCCTGAGAAGCTCACGATCCGCGTCGGAATCTCCGGATCCGTTCGAGAGCAGGCCGGAGGGATCCCGGCTCGCCAGGTCCCACACACGGTTCAACCACCGTGTGATCCCGGCGAGGCCGTCGTCGCTCCAGTCGCCGCCCTGGTCCCACGGGCCCAGGAACATCAGGTAACAACGTATCGTGTCGGCGCCGTATCGATCCACGAGCGGGTCCGGCGCGAGGGGGTTGGAGCGCTTGGAGATCTTGGCGTGATCTTTGATCAACAGTCCCTGGTTGAACAGCCTTGAATAAGGCTCGCCGAAGTCGACCATCTTGAGATCACGCAGGGCCTTGGTGAAGAAGCGTGCGTACAGCAAGTGCATCACGGCGTGTTCCGCGCCGCCCATGTACTGGTGCACGGGCAGCCACGACTTCACGGCCTGGGGCTCGAAGGGCGCTTCTGCCTCCTGCGGGCTGGCGAAACGCAGGTGGTACCAGGACGAATCGACGAATGTGTCCATCGTGTCCGTTTCACGCCTGGCTGGTTCGCCGCAATGCGGGCACGCTGCGTTTATGAAGTCAGGGTCATCGGCCAGCGGAGAACGCCCTGTTGGTTTGAACTGCGCCTCATCCGGCAGGCGTACCGGAAGATCTGTTACGGGCACGGGCACCGTTCCGCAGCTATCGCAGTGGATGATCGGGATCGGCGTGCCCCAGTAGCGTTGCCGTGAGAACTGCCAGTCACGCATGCGATAAGTGATTCGGCGGGCTCCGATGTCATCCGCCTCGATCTTGTCTGTGATCTTCTCGATGCCGTCTCGGCTCGGGAGTCCGTCGAACTCCGCCGAATTGATCTGCGTTCCCGGCGCCAGGTACGCCTCTTCCAGGTCTGAACCGTCCCAGCCATCCGGGGCGATCACGACCCTTATCTCAAGGCCGTACTTCTTTGCGAACACAAAGTCTCGCTCGTCGTGGGCCGGCACGCCCATCACGGCGCCGGTGCCATAGGTCGCCAGAACATAGTCTCCGACCAGTATCGGCACGCGCTCCCCGTTCAACGGGTTGATCGCGAAGGCACCCGTACGCACCCCCGTCTTTTCGCGTTCGGTGGACGTCCGCTCTATCTCAGAAGTGCGCGCCGCCTGGTCTATGTACTCGCGCACCGTTTTTCGCTGTTCCGGCTGCGTCAGGCCCTCAACCAGCGGATGCTCGGGAGCGAGCACTACAAAGGTCACGCCGTACACTGTGTCGATGCGTGTGGTGAACGTGGTCAGACTGCTCTCCGCGAGGCCGTATTCGGAAATATCGAACTGGAAATCGACACCCTGGGACCGGCCGATCCAGTTGTTCTGCATGACCTTGATCTTGTTCGGCCAGTCGATGTCGTCCATCTGAAGGAGCTCATCTGCGTAGGCCGTGATGCGGAAGAACCACTGGTCCATCTCACGCCGGACGATGACCGTACCGCAGCGCTCGCAGGCCCCGTCCAGTACCTGCTCATTGGCGACGGTGGTCTGGCAGCTTTCGCACCAGTTGGCGAATCCGCGTGACTGGTAGGCCAGGCCGGCTTCGTAAAACCGCAGGAACAGGAACTGGTTCCAGCGGTAGTAGTCCGGGGTGTGCGTCGTCAGCTCCCGGTCCCAGTCGTAACTGGTGCCCATGGCCCGGAACTGCCGCCGCATGTTGTCGATGTTGGTCTCTGTGTAGATGCGCGGGTGAACGTTTGAGGCTATCGCCGCGTTCTCCGCCGGCAGCCCGAAAGAGTCGAACCCCATCGGGTGCAACACGTTGTAGCCCTGCATCCGCTTGAAGCGGGCGTGTGCGTCGGCTCCGGCGTACTGGTACCAGTGGCCGATGTGCACGTCCCCGGACGGGTACGGGAACATGACAAGCGCGTACCAGTTGTCCTTGCCTGGGACATGATCCGGCGTCCGGTGAACGCCTTCACGCTCCCACCGTTCCTGCCATTTGGTTTCGATGGCTGCAGGATCGTAACGGTCCCTGTCGATCGTCGTTGCCGAATCGCGTTCTTGTCGGCTGCGAGTGGTCGTCAAATCTGTTTTCCTGGAATGCCCGTTGGGAAGTCCTTGAAGCGTCTCAAGGAGGTGATCGGGGCCGGAAGATCACGACCCGTAACGCACCCGGGCATGGGCATGAGCCCCGTCCTGTCCCGGTACGCAGGCCATTCTAGCAAGTAGAGCTGGTTTGCCCGATACGAACGACCGCCTGTGCCGAGTTTGGGCGCAACCCTCCCGGATCCCTGCTCAAGAGATACGGGGGGGGGTAAAGATCGCGTCCTGCAGGTACCAGCCCCGGCCATTCGCCCCAGGGCGCCGGTTGGCCGCTAACCGACCGGCGGTGGGAGCGGTCTCCGCATCACCCGGCGAAGCCGAGCGCCACCGAGAACCTGCACCGCCGAACCAAGTTTAATATTCAGGCCGCAGTGTCGCTAACCTGCCCCCTGACGCGATACCAGGGATTATGTTAGCTCAACCACCTTTGGGCAGGCTGGTATGAATGTTTCTGGCGCCGGCGGCCTGTAGCCCAGAGGGCTATGAGACCGAATCGTTTTGTACTTCCTTCGCCACATCTCCGGCGAACGCCCCGCCCTTGAAACCCAAAGCGGGCCCAACCAGCGCGTTGTGATGTAGCACCCACCGGTCCGAATTTCGGCATATGGATGCGGGAGTGGGGATCAGATCAACCATTGTCGCGAGTGCGATGTCGTCGGTCGGGATCTCGGGAGGAGACACGCGGCTCGATGATGCCGCCTTGCCAGCGCTAACGTTGTTATCTGGCCGTGTGCCTCCACAACTCACCGATTAGAATCCCCTGCACTTGGATGTCCGGTCGTTTGAGATTAAAGAAGACGGTAACCTGCCGCCGTCCGTACTTTCACGTGAAGTTTTCGATTCAACCTAGAGGAGCCACGGGCGGCCCGCGCGAAACACCCGGACCGATAACGGCCCGGGTGTGATCACCTAGTTTGATTTTCCTAGTGGTGTTAGTGGACCGATGTGGTGTCTGACGGAGACCGTGCCTCAAGCAGGTCCAGCCCGGCTCGGACTTTGCCGAGAACGCCGGAGACGTGCTGTTCAAGGTTAAACAGGACTTCACTGGCGTACTCATCTGCGCCGTCACGCCGGCTGCCAGCGTCCGTTTCGGCATCGATCATCATCATGCCGACCCGGTTTTCGGTGGCTTCGGTCTTCTGGGCCGCACTGGAATCCGCGGCCTCGATGATACTCACGGCGCGCGCCTCTGCCTCTGCGATGATCTCCGACGCCTTGCGTGCCGCCTCAGCGGTGACTTCCGTCTGCTGGACCATCTTGGCGGCCTTTTCGGATGCGTTGTCGATCGCGATGGTCGCCTTTTCTTCCGCCGTCTCTCGGATGGTCGTCGCCTCTTCATCGGCGTATGCCCGAATCCGGCGGGCCTCGATTTCGGCCGTCTTGATCACGCTTTCCTTCTGGCGAATGATCGCCTGAGATTCGTTCAACTCCTCAGGCAACTCGGCGCGGATCTGTCCGATAGCCTCGTTGAACGCTTTGAGGTTGATCAGTGTCCGGGAAGTGGCCGGTACGCGACCGCTTGCGACGAGAGATTCGAGTGTGTCCAGGTGTTGTTCTAAAGACATTTGAGCCCCCTGTTTGCCCCGCCGGATTCGCTTTTGCGCTCCCGGTCGCTGCAGCCGTTCACCGGCCTTGCTGTGTTAGTTCCTACTGGTTCTGGTCACCTATGCGGGCGACAACGGCCGCCGACACGTGGGAGGGTACGAAGGAACCTATTTCCGCCCCCAGTCTTGCGATTTCTTTTATCCGGCTGGAGCTAATGAACTGCTGCTCAAGACTGCTCATCAAACAGACCGTCTCAACATCCGGCTGCATAGCCCGGTTCATCAACGCCATCTCACGTTCGTATTCGTAATCGGCGCCGATCCGAAGCCCCCTCACCAGGACGTGTGCGCCTATCTTTGACGCATAGCTCACCGTGAGACCGGTGTACGCAGAGATCTCCACCTGCGGGAGGTCGGCCAGCGCACGCCGAAACATGTGTACGCGCTCATCCGTGGTGAACATCAACGACTTTTGTGGGGTGTCGTATACCCCGACTACCACTTCGGCAAATAACTCGGCAGACCGCCGGATGATATCCAGGTGGCCGTCGGTGACCGGGTCAAACGTCCCAGCGTAAAGCGCTTTGACTTCGTTGTTCGCTATGTTCCTGTTCCCTCAAGTACCCGGTGATTTGAGGCGCCTCATCGGGCCTCGCTTTTATATCTCCAGCAGGTGGTACGTTGAAATCGCTGTGTCTCCGTAACGCCGACTGTCCGTTCTCTTCAGCCTGCCGTACATATCCTCTAGTTCCGTACTCGTCGAGTGCTCCGCAAAGATGGTGGCTCCCGGGTTGAGGACATCCGTCTCATCCAGGTTGCCGATCACCTCCGAAAACGGGTCGTACGCATATGGCGGGTCGATGAAGACGATGTCGAAACGGCATGTCAGCGTTGCGCTGACCCGTTCACACCGCCCTCGCCTCACCGTCGAAATCTCTGCGAAACCAAGCTCCTTTGCGGCCTTCGTTATCTCCCGGCAGCGCCTTTCGTTTAACTCCACGAAAACCGCCGAGTCGGCGTCCCTACTGAGCGCCTCCAATCCCATCGCACCCGTTCCGGCGTAAAGATCAAGCACACTCAACCCGCTCAGGCCCCCCGGCCCGAGCATGGAGAAGATGGCCAGCCGAACCCGTGACGAGGTAGGACGTAGTCCAGCCTCTCCTCGACGCGGTTGCCGCCGTCTACCGACCCTTCGCCCACCAGCGCTTCCACCGCCGATCCTCATGGGAACCTCCGGGGTGTTGGCGATTGAACGATCGACAAAAGGAATGCGCCCGTCTCATGTGACGGAAACCCGATTATGGAAATGTGACGGCCCCCGGCGCTACGTAAGCGTGATGCGCGTTTGGCCGAATTTACACGCCAGCGTGTTTGGCGACTTGCTTCACTCGCAGCTGAATTGTCAGTACGCACGTACCGTCAGACGAACGGTGTCATCCGACAAACCGCGTCCTGAGGCCCTCGAAGAACCGGGAACCACGGGCACGGACGAAATTCGAAAGAATTCCGTAGGGGCCCGATTGGTATCCGCCCTCACCCCGACCCTTCCCCACTGGGAGAGGGTCGGGGTGAGGGAGAAGTCCACTTCGCGTTCAACACATAGAACCGTTGTGGTGAATCGCGCGTCATCCTGGGGATCACCGGATCGTGAATCAAGTTCAAGATGACCTATAGAACGAACGCCAGCCGACAGATATTGACTACTCACGGGCAGATAACCGCTCGCAAAACTGACATGCCGCCGTGTGATAATGATCCGATTCCGACCCAGCGAGGGGGCTGTTGCCCCTGTACGCGTAAGCGTGGCGAACTAAAAACGCCGCGGAGGCCCGCCCCGCATGCCCGGTCCAGAAGAAGCAACCGACCAGCCCGTGTCAGAAGCGCGCCTCATCCAAGCGCGCATAGACAAACTCCAGCGTCTCCGGGAGAGGGGCGTCGACCCCTACCCGGCGCGGTTCAAGCCGACCTCGAACAGCGCGTCTGCCCGGGCGACCCTTGATGTCGTGGAGTCGGAGCAGGGTGAGGGAGCGAAGTCTGATCCCCTGATTCTCGCCGGCCGAATGATGGCGCGGCGTGGGATGGGCAAGGCGGCGTTCATTGACCTGCAAGATGCCGCCGGAACGATACAACTTCACCTGCGACAGGACGTGCTAGGCGACGGTTACACGCTGCTGGACGATCTTGATCTGGGCGACATCATCGGCGCGCAAGGTCCAGTATTCCGGACGCGTCGCGGAGAGCCGAGCATTGAGGTTCAGTCCCTCACGGTTCTGACCAAAGCGATCCGCCCACTGCCGGACAAGTGGGGCGGACTGACGGATATCGAAAAGCGCTTCCGCCAGCGCTATCTGGACCTGATCTCAAACGATCGTTCCCGGGAGCTCGCCCGGATGCGGGCGGACATCGTCGCTTCGATGCGGAGGTTCATGCACGACCGCGGGTTCATAGAGGTGGAAACGCCGATGCTGGTTACCGTGCCGGCGGGCGCTTCCGCACGTCCGTTCGGCACTCATCACAACGCCCTTGATCGGGACCTTTACCTGAGAATCGCCACCGAGCTTCACCTCAAGAAACTGATCGTTGGCGGCTTCGACAAGGTGTGCGAGATCGGTCGTATCTTTCGGAACGAGGGGTTTGACCAGGACCACAACCCGGAGTTCACGACTATCGAGAGTTACGAGGCATACGCCGACTACAACGACGTCATGGAAATGGTCGAGCAGATGGTCTCGATAATCGCTCAAGATGTCACCGGCTCAATGATCGTCCCGGCGGCTGAAGAGGGCGGAGAGCCAATAGATTTGACGCCGCCCTGGCCACGCCTGGACCTGCGCGAAGAAGTCAAAAAGCGCTCGGGAATCGACTTTGTAGAAGTCGATGACATCGAGTTGCTTTCACAGGCCATGCGGGACCGCAACATCCACGTCGAACCGGGCGCCAACTGGGGCCGCCTGCTGGACAAGGTCATCTCGGACCACGTCGAGCCGGCTATCATGCAACCGGCATTTCTGGTCGACTACCCGGTCGAGATGTCGCCGCTCGCCAAGCGCAAGCCTGGGCTGAACGGCATCGTCGAGCGCTTTGAAAGCTTCGTTGGCGGGCACGAGCTGTGTAACGCCTTCACGGAGCTGAACGATCCGATCGACCAGCGACAGCGGTTCGAGGACCAGGAGCGCCTCCGCCGGGAGCACAACGACGACGAGATGGACCGGCTTGACGAGGACTTCCTTGTGGCGGTGGAGCACGGCATGCCGCCGACCGGGGGACTCGGGTTGGGGATCGACCGGCTCGCCATGTTGATATCGGGCGAGCGGTCTATCAGGGAGGTCATCCTCTATCCCCAGCTACGGGATTAGTGGAGCGCCTCCGAACCCCGCTTCTTGAATCCGATTTTGGACACCCCGATCCCCAGAGACTGAAATGCTTTCAATAGAACAGATAGTCAACGACCCCGAGTTCGTCCGACAGAAACTCTTCGATCGGGGTGAAGACCCGCCGATCGAAGAGATTATCCAGCTTGACACACAGCGCAGAGCGCTGGTCCACGAGGGCGACGAGTTGCGTGCGAAACGCAATGCTGTGAGCCGGGGCGGCAAGCCCACGCCGGAGCAGATCGCTGAGATGCGATCCGTCGGTGAGCTTATTAAAACCATCGAGGCTGACCAGGAGGAAATTCAGGGCAAACTGCGCGAACTTTTGATCGTGCTGCCCAACCTGCCAAAGGACGCGGTGCCGGTGGGCGCGGACGAGGAATCGAACGTGGTCGTCCGGGAAGGGACTGCTCCGGAAGAACGGGACTTTGAGGTCGAGCCGAATTGGGATTTCGCCGAGCGGACGGGGATCTTTGATCTGGCCGCCGGGGCCAATATGGCGGGCGCACGCTTCTACGTCCTGAAGGACAAGGGCGCCGCGCTTCAGAGGGCGCTGGCCGACTGGATGCTGGATGTGCACACGCGCGAGCACGAGTACACGGAGATAGCGCCGCCGTTCATGATTCGGTCCGATGCGATGACCGCCTCCGGAAATCTGCCGAAGTTCGCCGACACGATGTTCCACGATGATGAGGACGATCTCTGGCTGATCCCGACCGCAGAAGTGACGCTGAACTACCTGCACGCCGGGGAGATCATCGAGCCGGGAATGCTGCCCCTCAAGTACGTCGCTCACACGCCTTGCTTCCGCAGGGAGCGCTCCTCAGCCGGGCGGGACACGCGCGGCATCAAGCGCGTGCGCCAGTTCGAAAAAGTGGAGATGTTCCAGTTCGTTGATCCGAAATACTCCCAGGGCGTGCTGGAATCGATGATCGACGACGCGATCGACCTGTGTGAGCGTCTCGGGCTGCCCTGGCGATTGCTGGCGCTCGCGACGGGAGACATCAGTTTCCAGTCCGCGCAGACGTTTGACCTTGAGGTGTGGGCGCCGGGATCGCAGGAGTGGCTGGAGGTCAGTTCTCTTTCGGACTGCACCGACTTCCAGGGCCGACGTTCCAACACGCGCTATCGGCCTGAGGACGGTGGCGGGCCGGGATTCGTGCACTCGCTAAACGGCTCCGGGCTGGCGCTGCCACGTATCGTCATCGCAATCCTGGAGAACTACCAGCAGGCGGACGGCACCGTGTCCGTCCCTGACGTGCTGCGACCCTACACCGGTTTCGACATGATCGGGTAGCGCCGGCCGCACTGGTTGATGAGTCGTGTCGAAAAACCGGATGGTGCAACCATGGCTACAACCGCAACACCGTAGGGGCGGCTGGCTATCCGCCCTCGGGTTGATACCAATCGACCCGTGCTACTGGTGTGACGGATCGCGGCACATCGGTGTAGTGGGGTTCTGGTCGGGAGATCCTTCGCCTCGGCCCAGGATGACAGAAGGACGTGTCGAGCAAGTACGGTCGCAATTACGAAAACTCCGTACGGACGTATGGCAATACACCCACGTCCATCCTCCCAGAACCCCAGGTAATGAGCAAAAAGCGTTTTCGCACAACGGACCTTTCGCCAACCTCAGTGTTCTCAACCCCCCGAACCGCTCACGCTAGTCGGTTGAACGTCTCCATCGCCCGATCAAGCCCCTCGCGCTGAATCGCCTCAACGGCGTCGGCCGCCCGGCTGACAGCGGCTTCTATCAGCGCACGCTCATCGGGGTGGAACCGTCCGAGCACGTGCTGGATGGGATCGCTGCCCGCCGGGGGTCGTCCCACCCCGATGCGCATTCGAGGAAACTCGTCCGTGCCCGTCACTTGCCGCACCGACTTGAGGCCGTTGTGGCCGCCCGAGCTTCCCCCGACCCGCAGCCGCAGCCTGCCGATTTTCAGGTCCATATCATCCACGATCAGCAATAATCGGTCGGGCTCGGCGTTGAACTTGCGCAGGACGTTACGGACCGACTTACCGCTCTCGTTCACAAAGGTAATCGGCCGAACGATGATCGCCGGTGCGCCCCCGATTTCCGTCTCCGCCAGCTCCGTGTCGCGCACCTTGTTTTCCAAACGCGCGCCAGCGCGACGGGCCAGCTCATCCACGCACATCGCGCCGACGTTGTGGCGCGTGCCGCGGTACTTCGCCCCGGGGTTTGCGAGGCCGATTACGATCAGCGGCTTGCGTGAATTCGCGTCTTCGAGACGCTTCCGCTCTTCACTCCGCAGGAGCCGAAACGGGTCGAGAAACCTCTTGAGGACCAATCGTTATTCCTCTGCTTCAGATGCCACGAAAAATTCATGTAGGAGATCGATTACTTCACCGCCCAAATGGTCCGGAAGTGCGGACAGATCTGCGGCCTCCCGCAACCTGAGCAGCCCCGTCAACCGTTCCGGTTGTCTGCCGGCCAGGGCCTCCCTCACCGCCACGTTGCTTGGTGCCGAATCTGACGATATCGCATACCCGGCCCGGGTTTCGCGCAACGCTGCGGCCTCTTTCGCAACGGGGCGAAGGTCCGGCGACATGGTCCCATTGGGCGCAACCACCACGACCCTTTCGTCGTCGATCTCGTCCCGGGGCACCGGGCCCGATGGTCCGAGGAACACGATCCTGAACATGGCGTCGCCACCGGGCGGACCTCCCCAACGGACGTTCCAGAACCCCGTGACAACCGGCTCGCCGGGATACCGAACTCCGCTCAGATAGATATCGACCGGGATGGCGCTGGGGTCTTCAGCGAATGCGCCGGCCCACCCGGTTGTGGATCGCGCCGGACTTGGCAGGGTTGTCATTATTCTTCCTCCGCGTCATCTAGGCCGATTGGTTGGGTCACTCGCTAACGGACAGGCTGGTCAATCGAACGGAGTTGTCTGAGATTCGGTGGTGCCGGATCCTTGACCTGGTGTCGCATCGCCCGAGACTTCTGGCGCTTCCCCGGCCAGAAATTTGAGGAACTGATCCTCCTCCAGGACCGGGATCTTCAGGCGGATTGCGGAGTCGTATTTCGACCCCGGATCTGCACCGACGACTACGTAGTTCGTCTTTCTGGAGACGGAAGACGACACGGCCCCGCCAAGCTCCTTGATCTTGGCCTGCGCTTCTCGCCGCGACAGGGTTACCAGCCGGCCGGTCACGACAAACCGCAGCCCGGTGAAAGAATCTTCTCCTTCCGGCCGCTCCGCGATCGGCGGCGGCTGCACACCGCGGGCCTCAAGGTTTCTCAGTATCCTCAAGTTTGAGTAAAGCTGAAGCCAGTCTTGGGTGCTTTCGGCGATGGCTGGGCCGATTCCCTCAATGCCGATCAAGCTCTTGACCAGTTCGGTCTGTTCCCCAGTTTCGACCGGTATGTGACGCCATATGTTGGCCCGCAGGGATGCACCGATCAGGGCACCAAGCGAACGGAAGTAATCGGCCATCAGCTCCGCGTTTTCCGAACCGAGGTGTGGGATCCCGAGGCCCGTGATGAGCCGCGCAAGGGACTGGGTTTTAGCGCCGTCGATGGCCTTCAGGAGGTTGTCGACGCTGATCTCACCCATGCGTTCGATGGCGATCAGGTCTTCGCGTCGGTCAGCCAGGTCGAAGATATTGGACACATCGGCCACAAACTTTTGTTGGTAGAGCACCGAAACCAGCTTCTCACCGAGCCCCTCGATGTCCATAGCGCCGCGTGACGCGAAGTGCTCCAGGAGGCGGACCGTCTGTGTCGGGCAGGCTCCGCTCACGCAGCGGATCACCACGTCCTCGTCGTCCGGCACAACCGCGCTGTCGCAGGCCGGGCATCGGGCGGGCATCTCGAACGGCTTCGAGTCCAGGCTGCGCTTGTTCTCTGGCGCAGGGCCGACGATCTGTGGGATGACATCGCCGGCGCGCTGGACGATCACAAGATCGCCCCCCCGGATGTCCTTCTCGGCGATCACGTCGGCGTTATGCAGCGTCGCCTGGCTCACCGTCACGCCGCCAACAGAGACCGGCTCCAGAATGGCGTACGGAGTCAAACTCCCGGTCCGTCCGATGTTGATGGCAATTTCTTTGAGGACCGTCGTCACTTGCTCTGCGGGGAACTTCCAAGCCGTGGCCCAGCGTGGATCGCGCCCCACGCTCCCCAGACGCTCCTGCAACGCCAGATCGTCCACCTTGATAACGAGTCCATCGATGCCGTAATCCAGACCCGACCGGCTCCGGCCCGCGGCCTCGAACGCCTCGGCCACGCTATGGAGATCCGTGGCCAGGTGGGACCACTTGTTGGTCTTGAATCCCCAGCGGTTCAGCGCTTCAAGAACGCCGGATTGCGTCCCGGGCAGACCGGCACCCGAGCCCGAGCCTGAAATCGAGTAGATAAACGCCTCAAGAGGCCGTGTCGCCGTCTCAGCCGAATCAAGCTGTCGCAGGGATCCCGAGGCCGAGTTGCGCGGGTTCGCGTATGTTTGAAGGCCCTGTTCCGCGCGTTCGGCGTTGAACTGTTCAAACGCGGAGATCGGGAAGAACACTTCACCCCGGACCTCCAGCGCCTCCGGGGCGTCATCGCCCGCCAGCCGCAGGGGTATTGACTTGATCGTCCGGATGTTCGTCGTTACGTCCTCGCCACGAACCCCGTCGCCGCGCGTCGCCGCTTGCACCAGCACACCGTTCTCGTACCGCAGCGCGACCGCCAGACCGTCGATCTTCAACTCGCAGCTCATGTCGAACCGCTCGACTTCGACGTACTCGCTCACACGCCGGTGCCACGCCTCAAGTTCCTCCCGGTCAAACACATTGCCGAGCGATAGCATCGGAGACGCGTGGACCACCTCTTCAAACCCCTCGGAGGGAGGCGCGCCGACGCGCTGGGTTGGCGAATCAGCCGCCAGCAGTTCCGGGTGCTCGGCTTCAAGCGTTTGTAGCTCCCGAAGCATGATGTCCCATCGGGCGTCGGATATCTCGGGCGCCTGCTCAATGTAATACAACCGGTTGGCCCGGTTCAGTGTGTCGCGCAGCTCGGCAGCCCGCTTCGCGGCGGAGTTTGAGGTCATGGCGATCATTTTATGCCCGGACCTAATTCCAGTTCAGGGCTCGCCGGGGAACAACGTAATGGGAGTGGTTAGGCGGGTTTTGACCCAGGAAATGCGTGCAGGGTATGGATTCAATCTGGTATCTCCAACTCCAGATGGCAATTCGTTCCCGCATCGAGGCGTCCCGGCTCCGTCAAATAACGGTAATCACACGTAAAACGGCCGATTCCGCCCCTATAATCGGTTGCCGGAGATGGCGTGTACGGCGACGGAATCTTCTGGATCCAACTGGAGAACCACGCTGAAACTCACGCGGAGGTTTCCAAGGGTCAGTCTCACAGCGAGATTTCGCCCTCAACCCTGACCCTCTCCTGTTTGGGGGGAAATTTACTGCAACGACAGGAGGCACGGAGCGTTGGTAGATGTAAGACCCTTCCGTGGAGTTCGATACAACACCCGGTCAGCGGGCGATCTTTCGACGCTCCTGTGTCCGCCATTTGACGTGATTTCTGAGGCGGAACGGGAGGGACTCTACGCCGGGTCACCGTTCAACGTCATCCGGCTCGAGTGGGGCAGGGACGAGCCGGGCGACACGCCGGGCAACGATTGGTACGCACGCGCCGCCGCTCTCCAGGCTGAGTGGCTGGCATCCGGCGTGTTACAGGAAGACGACTCCGCCTCGATGTACGTGATAGAGGAGACTTTTTCATACGCCGGCAACGACTACGTCCGGCAGGGACTGATATCGGCGATCAGGTTTGAGGAGTTCGACAGCGGCGTCGTGCTTCCGCACGAATTCACACGTCCTGGACCCAAAGTGGACCGGCTCGAATTGATGCGGTCCGCACATGCCAACTATAGCCCGCTGATGGTGCTGTACCGGGACCCTGATTCCGCCGTCTCGGCAGTGATGAAACGTGCGATAACCGGCCCGCCCGTGGCGGACGCGGCGCCGGAAGGGCTCCCATCCATGCGGCTCTGGCGGATCTCAGATCCCGCCGAGATCCAGAACGTGACCGCTGCGCTTGCCGACACGCAACTGTATCTGGCTGACGGCCACCACCGGTACGAAACCGCACTCACCTATCGTGATGAGGTCCGTGAGTCACGGGCCGTGGGCGGGAACGATGCCGTTAACTTCCGTCTCATGACGCTTATCTCCGTGGATGATCCAGGTCTGCTGTTGCTCGGCTACCACCGGCAGTTGCAGGACGCGTCGGACGATGAGCTGGCGAAATTCCGTGAGTATATCAACGCCGCTTTCGACCTCGAAGACAGGGGCGCGATCGACCCGGCATCCGCCGCGGAGTTCGAGACGGCGCTAAATGCGGTGCCTCAGGACAGGGTCGCGATCGGATTCGCCGGTGTGGCGCCGGGACGGCTTCATATCGGGGTGATGCGTGATCCGGCCGACGCTGCCGACGAACTCGCAGCTTCCGACTACACGCGGCTTCACGACGAGGTGATACGGTCGACGTTTGCCCTGGACCGGGAGCAGGCCGTGATAGCGTTTGAGCACAGCGCCGCCGCCGTGCTGAGGGCGGTATCGGCCGATGCGGCGCAGGTCGGTTTTATTATGCGAGCCGTGCCGATCGGGCCGTTTGAGACAATCGTGAAGCGGGGCCAGCGGCTGCCGTCGAAGTCCACCTACTTCCACCCGAAGCTGCACACCGGCGCCGTGATTCAGAGCCTTGAGGGCGAACTATAGGTCGACTAAAACGACACCGCTCGCTCGCCTTGCGTACTGGTCGGGACATTGTTGGACCAGCGCCTGTAATCACAGCGGTTACAGAACCGGGAAAACGCAACTATCGGGCACAGTTGTCACGGAACGAAGCGACCACTTCCTGTGCATTCTTGGGGTGCAATCACAACGCTCCACCACCGAGAAGTAACCGCGTGCTCGCTGGTCCGGGGGTGCTCCCGAATGGCACCCTAATGTTGTCTAACGACACAGAACCGGCGGATTGTCCAAATCGAAATTATGAACTATCGGCCCGTGCAGCCTCGGGGATAATGAGTGACTCAATGCGTTCTTATGGTGGATGCTGCTGCGGATATCCGCGCGATAATTGTCGAGGAGCTCGAATCCGCCGGCTATGACACTCCGGACTTGGAAATGGGCGACCGTGGCAACGCCGCCTTCAGCCGCCTATCGAATCGAGTCTCATGAGGACTGTTTCCGCCGCCACCTGGTGACGGTAGTTGTCCCCCAGCGACTGCCATACGAGGTGCCCGTCCCTGTCGATCACATACAACGAGGCGTCCGCCAGTTCCGTATCGAAATTATCGAACCGTTCCCACTGTTTCGGCACAGCCTCTGTCACGTCGTATGCGAGTGGAAAGGTGATGCCAACGGACTCGATAGAGCCGTCCGCGGTGCTCAAATCCTGCGTCGTCACGGCGATGACCTCTGCGTCAAGGGCCTTTATCGCCTCGTAGCTGCCCTGCAACTCACCGAGTTGCCTGCGGCAGTAGGTTCACCACCAGGCCTGAAAGAACACGAACACGACGTTCTGTTTACCCACGTAATCGCCGAGGGAGATGGATTCGCCGCCCGCCGTCGGCAGATTGAAATCGGGAACGGGTCCGCCGACCGCAGGCGCGGCAGCGATGACGACATCCGAACCGCTGGCTCCGTCCGATGTGTCGCCCATCGTCGCACGGTCCATGCCGGCAAGCGCGGCAAGCACGTCAAGAATCGAATCGGGTGTCGGACGCTGATCGATCGACGTGCCGATCAGCGCGGACTCTATCGAACCGTCCGTGCGGATGATGAAGGTCGCGGGCGCAGACACGCCGTCCCCGAGCAGGTCGTACAGGCCCCACTCGCTGGTGACGGACGTGTCGGTGTCGTACAGGACAGGGAACTCGAGCCCGAGCCCGACCTTCATGGCGACGGCGTTCTCCGCATCATCGACGCTGAGCACCACGACTTCGCCGCCGAGTTGTGTGAGTTCCGGATAAATCCCTTGCAGCTCCAAGAGCTGGTTACGGCAGAGGCCTCAGAAGAAGCCCCGGTAGAACACCAGCACGGTGTTGGAGTGGGAGTAAACGTCCGAGAGCCTGACCGTTCCGCCGCCCGCTCGTGGCAACTCGAAATCTGGCGCCATGACGAACTCGTTGGTCGAACTCGGGTTCGGCGTAGCGGTATTTGAAGCCGCGGCGCCCGCCGTCGGCAGAGCGTCGGGTGTGTCATCTATTTCCGCCCCACTTCCGCAAGCGATTACGGACAGGGAGACCAGAGCGATAGCCAACAGTGGGAACCGCCCGATTAAACGTTTTAAGAAGCCGGTGCGCCTGTTACGCGCCAACTCGTACCGCCTTTCGACAGTGCCCGATTTACGGAGGGTTACCGGGTCGTGAGGGCTCCGGATCCCGTCAGATAGCTGCCGGTGCGCCGGCCTTACGCCCGCAGGTCCGCCAGCGTTTTCTCGGCTGCGGTGATGCTCTCATCGATGTGCTCCGGCAGAACCCATCCCATATGACCGATACGAATGATCTGCCCGGCCAGCTTCTCCTGGCCGCCGCCGAACTCAACGTTGTACCTGTCACGTGCGTGGGCAACGAGCGCCTTGCCGTCGATGTCATCCGGCACGCTGATCGCCGTCACCGTGTCGGACGCAACCGACTCGTCCGGGAACAACTGGAGGCCGATCCTCCTCGCGCCGTCACGTGTCTGCTGCGCGCGTGCCGCGTGACGAATGAGCACCTCTTCGATGCCCTCTTCGATGATCGCCTGCAGTGAGTGGTCCAGCGCATAGATGATCGATAGTGCGGGAGTGAATGGCGGCTGGCCAATTCGGAGGAACTTCTCGTACTGGCCCATGTCGAAGTAGTACTTCGGGATCGTGGACGACTCGTACGCCTTCCAGGCGCGGTCGCTCATCGCCACCATCGCGATGCCGGGCGGAGCCACCCACGACTTCTGCGATGCGGTGCCGACCACGTCCAGTCCCCAGTCGTCCATTGGCAGCGGAACGCCCGCAGCGCTGGAAACCGCATCAACAAGAACCAGGGCGTCAGACTCGTCGTGAACGACCTTTGAAATCGCCTCGATTGGGTTCATCACGCCGGTGGAGCTCTCGTTGTGCGTCACCACGACAGCGGCGCAGTCCGGGATATCGCGCAGCGTCTCACGCACGCGCTCGGGATCGGCCGCCTTGCCCCATTCAAATTCGACCCGCGTGACCTCCGTCCCGTACGCCTCAGCGATGTCACCGAAGCGGTTGCCGAAGGACCCGATGCTGATAGAGAGAACACGGTCGCCGGGGGACAGCGTGTTGACCACTGCCGCCTCCATCGAGCCCGTGCCGGAAGCCGTCAGGAAGTAGGCGCGGCCCCGTGTGCCGAGCACTTTTTTGAAGTTGGCGGTCATCCGATTGATGATCTCGGCGAACTCCGGCCCGCGGTGGTTGATCATCTGCCCGCCTACCAAGTCCAGAACGTCTTCAGGTAGTGAAACAGGGCCGGGGATTCTCAGGTTCAATTCGGACATTTTTTCCCGTCGTATTGCCAGAAAATATGGAGACCAGAGTGTCGTGGCGCTCGGACGCGCCACGGCGCGACCCTTCGTGAACTGCGTCGCCAGCGTCGCACCGTTGAACAAGTTTAGCGACAGTTGCACTCAGATGGCGTGATGTGGATGTGAACTTCCGGTTAGCAAACTTAGTTTGCATCAAATCAAGGCACATGCCCATTCGCGACCCGTACAACACAGTTTTTTCGTTAACCGCGATTCAGTACGAAAACGCTTCCCCCTCTCCCACTGGGAGAGAAGGTTTCGATCAAAACGGAGCTTTATCGGCCGTTGCTCTTGTTGGTGAAGGTCCCTCGACTTCGCTCGAGTCGACGCGGCTTATGCCTAATCCAACCGCACCATGAAGTAGTTGCGGGCGCCGCGCCGGACGACGATCACCTCGCCATCAATCGCCTCTTCCCGGGTCACGTGGCCGTGGGGATCGTCGACTCGTCGGTTGTTCAGGTAGACACCCCCGCCCTCGATCAACCGGCGCGCCTCGCCATTGGACTTCGCAGCCCCGATGGCCGTGAGGAAGGCTGGCAAAGGCGGTCCTTCACCCTGAAACTCCTCTTGCGGCATTCCGACCGATGGCACGTCGACGAATATGTCCAGCAGCTCGGCCGCCGAGAACCCGTCCATCTCTCCGCCAAACAGCACCTCCGACGCGCGCAGCGCCGTCGTCACGCCGTTCGGCCCGTGCACCATCTGCGTCACCGTTTGGGCCAGCGCGCGTTGCGCCTCCCGCTTCTGCGGCTCGGATGCCACGGCTTCTTCGTAGCCCGCGATCTCGTCCAGCTCCAGCAGCGTGAACAGTTTCATGTGAGGGATCACGTCGGCGTCGTCCACGTTGATCCAGTACTGGTAGAACCGGTACGGCGAGGTCTCTTCCGGGTCCAGCGTTGGCGCTCCGCCAACGGACTTACCGAACTTCTGGCCGGAGGCCGTAGTGACGAGCGGGTACGACAGCGCGTGCGCCTGGTGGCCGCGTGCTCGACGAATCAGGTCCACGCCGGCCAGAATGTTGCCCCACTGGTCGGAGCCGCCCATCTGCAAATTGCAGCCGTATTCGTCGTGCAGCACCAGGTAGTCGTACGCCTGAAGTAGCATGTAGCTGAACTCTGTGTACGATATCCCCTGCTCGCGGGTCATCCGGGCTGAAACCGACTCCTTGGACAGCATGTAGTTGACGGTGAAGTGCTTGCCGACGTCCCGGAGGAAGTCGGTCATGCCAACCTTGCGCAGCCAGTCGGCGTTGTTGATGACGCGCGCTGGGTTGGACTTAACGTCGAAGTCTAGGAAATGGGCGAGTTGCAGCTTGATGTTCTCGACGTTGTCGTCGATCTGCTCCATCGTCAGTAACTGCCGCTCATCATCGCGTCCGGATGGGTCGCCGATCATCCCCGTGCCTGCTCCTGCGATGGCGATGGGCGAGTGGCCGTGGCGCTGCATACGAACCAGCCCCATGATCGGGACCATGTTGCCGACGTGCAGGCTGCGGGCTGTCGGGTCAAAACCGACATACACCGTGGTCTTCTCGCTCCCCAGCATGCCTTCCACGCCCGGTGTTGAGTCGAATATAGCGCCTCGCCAGCGCAGCTCTTCGATGATGTCCATACCGCTCACCGGGTTCCTGACTGTTGGTGGGGCACGCCAAGTATCCGGCGCGTCTCTTTCACGTCTTCGTTCATTTGCGCGATCAGCGCGTCCTCGCTCTCGAACCGCTCTTCCGCGCGCAGCCGCTCGACAAATTCCACGGTTATGCGCTGCCCGTATAGATCGCCGTCAAAATCGAGCAGGAACGGCTCGATAACCCGTGGACCGTTGTCAAAGGTGGGACGCACACCGATGTTTGTCGCGGCGAGATATCGGCCACTGCCGGTCGTCACGTAGCAGGCGTAGATGCCATCCGATGGCAGCGCGCCGTGCGGGTCCGGCGTGATGTTCGC